>CAYNYK010000099.1:0-20917 GCA_964401335.1 uncultured Planctomycetales bacterium | reverse complement strand
CCGGCGGCCGGGCAGGCGGCGGCGGATATGTAGCGTGGCGTGCTGGGTCTGGGCATCGTCGAGGTCCAGCGGACGCTCGGCCAATTCCGGACTCAGCAAGATATCATCGTCGTTTTCGTTAAAATCCGCAGTCATCAGACATGTAAGTATAACCCAACCGCGCAACAGGGGCTATTGCGAATGATTTGATCGCTGAATATCCATGCCAACGGCGCCGTCGAACCGGTTCATTTCGCCTTCAAGGGAAATCGTTCGGGGTGCTCGATGATCTCCGCGGTGAGATCGACGTCCAAATCCGGCCAGTAATAATGCCCGGCATGAAGTTCCTCGACGTTAAGGATTTTTCCAACCGGCGCGTCCTTGAACCAGGGGAAATCCTCGTAAGACATGAATAATTCTTTATCCTTGGCCAGTAACCCAATCCCATGACGGGAAATATGGGTAATTTCAATTGCCGAGGCGTTCTTCCCAGGCGTTTTTGAACTGTTCATAATGCACCTCGATGACGTGTTCGATTCTTTTTAATTGAGCCCGGGAAAGGTTATGGTTTTTTGCCAGCTCGATAACCGGTTTTAGCCAAAACTTGGCTTCGCCGTCCGCACAGACGACGTGAATATGCATTCGGGATTCTTCTCGTGAGAAGAAGAAAAAACGGAAGCCTTCTTCTCTATATCGTTGGGCTTATCTTTCACCTATACAATTACCATCATGGTACGATTTTAGCACCAAGCGATCAAGCAGAAAAAGATCAAGCATTTGCCGCGCGAAATCCAAGAAACTAACCTTCGCAGAGGCGCAGGCGGCCGCCGTCGTGCTGTTCAAGAAACGTCCGCAGTTCGGTCTTCGGCCTTCCGCCCGCGAGCCGGACGGCAATCGAGGCCGGCACGCCGCCGAGGATTTCATAAGCCCGGGATAGGGCCAGATCGTGAGCGATTCCTTTTTCAAAATGGTGTCGGGCCAGCGGCCGATACGTCCACGGATCAGGTCGGCCCCAGGGAATCCCCGTTTTTTGCGGTACCATCGTGCTGACGAAATACCAGTTGCAGAAGTTGGCCAGGTCGCCGTAGGGCGGTGGAATAATGTGGGTCGGGCCGAAGGCCGTCTTGCGATCGACGTAGCTGAACACGGCCGTCGCCACCGTGTCATGATTGGCCAGATGGGATGAGGCGATCACGATGGAGGCCTCGGGGTCGATGATTTCGCCCTTGTCCGGCCCAACGTCGAGCAGAAGGCGCTCGGCCAGAGTAATCACGAGCCGACGCCGATCGCGCAACTCCGGCACGTAATTGACCTCGACGAATTTAGCATGAAAGCTGTCGGCCTCGGTGTGCATACGGAAGCGGCTGTCTTCGCGCATCCAGCCGACGGCGATTTTATGCCCGTGGGTATAGCCGGCCAAAACGTGCGAACTCAGCCGCGGCAGATAGATGATATGATCGACTTGCTGAATGATCCGGGCCAGTCGCGGCGGCTCGGACCAGTGTGTGCTGGACGGTAGCGCGGTGGCAGGTATATAACCGGTTTCGTAATCCTGTTCGTCGAAAAAGTACGGCTCAGCCCCGGCGGCGATGATGCTTTCGTACAGGCCGTTCTGACGAACCCGTTCCCGGGTCGAGCTGAAACGTTTTCCGCCGGGGCAGGACCGGACATATTCCACGCCGCACTGATCGCCGACCAGGATGCGTCCCGCTCCACGTGCCTGGAGTTCGGCCACAACCGCGCGCACGGCCTGTGGCGAGGTGGCCGCCGGATGCGGCTTGGAGCCGTTCGTGGTGAGTTTGATGAACACCGAATCGCCCGGCAGCAACCAGGACCAGTCGAGCCGCTGGCAGACCTCCCGGACCGCCGCTCGAGCGTTCATTGATTCCGTACGCGGATACAGGCCGAGAACCACCTCGTCCGACGAAACCTTCTCCCGCGACTCGATCATCGCCGGCTCGCCAAGCATGCCGACCCGCCGCCCGCCGCCGCAGCCGGTCAGCAGCGCGCCGGCGGCCAGGCCCAGCCCCTTCCCCAGCAAATCCCGTCGAGCGATTTTGTGGTTATCCGTCATCCAAACACCCCATTGAGGAAATATCGCACCTGTTTTAGTCACCGGATACCGATGCCCCCAGATTGCAGAAGATAACATATCGATACGGACCGGCAAAGCGGCGTAAAGCCTTATGACGGGCATAGGGTTTCGGCATGCACGCATAGCGCATCCCGCCGAACGGTAAATCACGGACGACGCAAGCCGACCGCTTTCCCCCCAAGGGTTACATGAAATATTCATCTACGCGGGCGACTTTTTTTGCCCAACCCTCGGCTCCGCGGTATGTTTTATCCCGAGGATCGAAAACGGATCGCCCCCAACGACCGGCAGACTCTCTGAAGCCCGCAGCCGCAAAGACGGCATGGGATCGGTGCTTTCGCTCCGTCAGGGGTTCCATGAGGTAAAGGGGCGTCACGTGCAAGGGCGGAATCATGGATGGACGCCCGCGATATTTGGAAAGTCCGAAGAGGGTAAAAGGGGGCACTACTGGATATAGACGGTATAAGCGTTCAGCGGTCAGTAGTCAGCGATTCTGTCGCGGCCCGCCACAATGGGGCAGGCGGACCTTCGGCAGAGCGAGGAGGATTGCCGGCCTGGCCTCGCTGCCTTGCTCACTTGCTATCTTGTTTACTCGCCATCGTATTCCCTTGCTTGCGCCGCGGGCTGGTAGATACTTTCCCTAGCTCGCGCGTCGGGCTGGTAGTGGTTCCTTACTCAATCTCTCCGTTGCTCTATCCCGCCGTCCCTCAGTCGCCCCGTCTCCCCCTGCCCCGTTGTTTCTGTCACGGATCCCGCCGGCCCCAGGGCCAATCGGCGCCCTTGAGAAACAAGAAGGAAACGACTAAAATCCTGTTTTTGCGACCCGAAAAACAAGCCCAGGGACTCGTGGTCTCTGGGCTTTTGTGCGGTTAAGAGCACACCCTGAAACTGTCAAACCCGGTCGGCCCGGCCTTACCGGCGGCCCGGACAGGGTCGGTTGGGGGTGACAATTTGAACAGATTTGATACCGGAGTGACCCATGTTTGAGCGTCTGGAAACGGCCCCGACCGATCCAATTCTCGGCCTGACCGAAGCCTTTAATCAGGATCCTCGTCCCGACAAGATCAACTTGGGCGTGGGCGTCTACAAGGACGAAAACGGCAAGACCCCGATCCTGGCCAGCGTCAAGCGGGCGGAGTCCGAACTGCTCAAGCGGGAAACGACGAAAAACTACCTGGGGATGGCCGGCCTGCCGGAACTCGGCACCTGTGTGCAAAAGCTGGTTTTCGGGGCGGATAGCGCGATTCTCGCCGATCGGCGGGCGCGCACGGCCCAGACTCCGGGCGGTACGGGCGGGCTGCGGGTGGCCGGCGATTTTATCAAGACCAAGTTGCCGGCCAAAAGGATCTGGGTCAGCCAGCCGACCTGGCCTAACCATCACGGCATTTTTAAGGCCGCGGGCCTGGAAGTTGGAACCTATCCCTACTACGACGCGGCCGGCAAATGTCTGGATTTCGCCGGCATGAGCAAGGCCCTCGAACAAGTCGCCGCCGGCGAGGTGGTTTTATTCCACGCCAGTTGCCACAATCCGAGCGGGGTGGACCCGACGGCGGAGCAATGGGCGCAACTGGCGGAGATGGCGGTACGGAAGAAATGGTTGCCGCTGGTGGACTTCGCGTATCAGGGCCTGGGCGACGGGTTGGACGAGGATGCCGCCGGCGTGCGGGCCTTGGCCGCCCGCGTGCCGGAAATGATGGTGATCAGCTCGTTCTCCAAGAACTTCGGGCTTTACAACGAGCGGATCGGAGCGCTGACCGTGGTGGGCGAGGATTCGGCGGCGGCGGAAAAGGCCTTCGGCCATGTCAAGATCACCATTCGCACCATCTATAGCAACCCGCCGGCGCACGGCGCGGGGATCGTGGCCACCGTGCTTCAGGATGCCGACCTCCATAAGCTATGGGTCGGCGAAGTGGCGGCCATGCGTGATCGGATTAACGGCATGCGCCGCTTGTTCGTCGAGACCCTCAAGGCCAAGGGTGTCCGGCAGGATTTCGACTTTATCACCCGGCAGCGCGGGATGTTCTCATTCTCCGGGCTGAATGACGCGCAGGTGCAGGCCTTGCGCGACAAATATGCCATCTATATCGTCGGCGGCGGGCGGATGAACGTGGCCGGCATGACGCAGGGCAACATGGACCGGCTCTGTACGGCCATCGCCGAGGTATTGGCGGGATGAAGAGGGACGGAGAGACGGAGGGATGGAGAGATGGCGAGGTGGGATTTCTCTCTCCTTCTCTCAGTCGCTCCGTCTCTCCATCATATGCCCGCGAAACTACTGTATAAGTAATGAACGGCAAGGGATCGTGTCATGTATCGTGTACTGATAACCGGGGCGATTCACCAGTCGGGCGTCGAACGCTTGTGCAAGGAACCCGATCTGCAAGTGGATTTCAAACCCGATATCCCGCTCGATCAGGTCAAGCAGATGATCGAGCCTTACCATTGCATCATTACCCGATCGGAAACCCCGATCGATCGCGAATTGATCGACCGCGCTCCTAACCTGAAAGTGATTGTCCGGGCGGCGGTGGGGATCGGCGATATCGACGTCGATTACGCGACCGAAAAAGGCATCCTGGTGATGAACACGCCGGGTAAGAACACCAACTCGGCGGCCGAGCTGACCATCGCCCTGCTGTTGGCGGCCATGCGCAAAATCACCCTGGCCAACGATACGATGCGTCACCTGGGTTGGGACCGACACCGTTTCAGCGGGCCGGAGCTGATGGGCAAGACGGTCGGAATCATCGGGCTGGGCAACGTCGGACATCGGGTGGCCCGTTTTTGCAACGGGTTCGAGATGCGTGTGCTGGCCTACGATCCTTATATCCCTGACGAGGTCTTCGAACGTCACCGCGCGCAAAAGAGCGACTTCGATACCTTGATTCGCGAGTCGGACATCATCACCGTGCATGTTCCCAAGAATCGCGAGACGACCGGCATGATCAACGGTGAAACCATCGCCCGGATGAAACCCGGCGTGGTCCTGATCAACGCCGCCCGCGGGGGGATCATCGAGGAGCAGGCCCTGCTCGACGCCTTGAAAAGCGGACATGTGGCCGCCGCCGGCATCGACACCTGGTCAACCGAGCCGCCTCGCGAGAATCCCTTCGCCGAACTGCCCAACGTGGTCATGACTCCGCACATCGGGGCCTCCACGCCCGAAGCCCAGGTCCGTATCGCCGAAACCATCGCGGTGCAGGTGCCGCGGGCCCTGCGCGGCGGGATCGTCGATTACCCGGTCAACATGCCGCAGATTCGCTCGCTCGAAGGTGACCTGATGACCTCCTACGCCGTGCTGCTGGAAAAGCTGGGCTCCTTCGCCGCCCAGTTCATGGACTTCAAGCCGCAGCAACTGGAAATCTCCTACCGCGGCGACATCGCCCAGCATGACTGCACGATCCTGCGCCTGGCGTTCCTCAAGGGGTACCTCAAGCATTCGATGGATTACATCAGCTACGTCAACGCCGATCAGCGGGCGCTCAGCGCGGGCTTGCAGGTGGTCACGACGGAAAACCCGAGTTTCACGCGGTACGAGAACGCGGTGAAATTCATCTTCACGGCCGGCAAGCACCGCTTCACCATCGGCGGAGTGGTCTTTCCCGGTCCGCATCCGCGGATCGCGCTGGTCGACGATTTCCCCTTCGAGGTCGTTCCCGAGGGAACATTCCTGGCCATTCGCAGTCATGACCGCCTCGGCGTGGTCAGTGGCATCTCGACCATCCTGGACAAGCACCGCATCCTGATCAGCCGCTTCGAGTTTTCCCACAGCACGGAGAAGAAGCGGTCCATGTTCCTGATCCGGGTGGGCAAGGGCGTGCCGGACGAGGTGGTGGACGAACTCCGCGCCCAGCCGCACATTACCCTCGTGCGGAAGATTTGCCTGTAAACCAAGCACTCTACCGGCTAATCAGGGAACCATTTGTTTTTGCGCTTTTCGGCGAATCGGGCCGGGTCTATACTATCGGCCTGTCCGGCGTCGGCCGGCGGTGCTCCCTGTGGTTTGTTGATGGGTTCTCGCGAGGAATGACCTGGGCTTATGAATAAAAGCTACAAATGGCAGTACCGCATCGATACGCCGCCGTACGACAAGATCATCGCGGTGTTAGAGGCTTTTTTCTCAGCTTATCCCAGGGGCGATTACACTTGCACGACGCGGGAGCGTTACAAGCTGGAGTTTCGCCGGGGTTTATGGAAGCGGGCTTATGTGGTTTTCGGATCTTATGTGCCTGATCGGCTGGTGCCCGGACGTTTCGAGTATTGGCCGGTGATCGTGCGCCTACTGGTTCGCCCATCGCCGGAAAAGTACGCCGTGCATATCGAATACCAAGTCCATCTGCCGTCCAATGTGCCTGAGTTGAAACCGGAAGTGCAGACTTCCGTCGATCAGCACGCTCGCCTCGAACTGGAGGATCTGGCTGCCTACCTGGCCGAGTGTGTCGGGATGGAGCGGCCGCCGGAGATCGTCACGCCATGAAACGGCGGGTTCGACGGGCTGACTTTACTCGCCACGAAGGAAAATCGATTCAAGATACTCCCTACCTAATCGTGCATTTTCCGATAGAGGTCGGGTAATGGCCGTCTTGGGTTCGTGAGCCAGTTCGAGTATGAGCCAGCCGTTGAAATCTATGCGGCGAAGATAATCGGCGATCGGCCGATAATCGATGTCCCCCGGCCCGAAGGATTCGCTCCAGACGCCGTCCACGCTATTCCGCAGATGCAGGGCGCGGACCAGTGGGCCGGCTTCCTTCAGCAGGGTGAGCGGGTCAGCCCCGCCACGATAGATCCAATTCGTATCCACGCACAGGCCGGCGACGGTGGGGGCCAGGTGCTTCAGCAGATACCGATACTCGGCCGCCCCATGCATGATCTCCGCGTCATGGTGATGAACCAGCAGCTTGAGGCCCCGTTCCTTGAGCCGGCGACCGAGTTGATTCAGCATGTCCGCTTGAATGGCCAACTGTTGAGGCGTTTTGGCCGCCTTTTCCGGCAGAGGGTTGGGATTCACATCGACAAACTCCAGGCCGCAACCTTTCACCCGTTCCACCCGATCGAGAATGGCCTGGATGGTTTTCCGCCCTTCCTGCTCATCGAGAAATACGCCACCGCTGTAGGCGCCAACCATGCGCAGGTGATGTTTCTCCAAAAGGGTGGTGACCTTGGCGGCCGCCGCGCCGGAATCGAACCAGTCGAGAAACCCCTCGGCCGCATCAAAGCCGGCCGCCCGCACTTCAGCGAAAATGGCGTCAAGATCTTCGGTCGGGTTGACGTCTCGCCGCCTGCGCTCCTGCGTCCAGACATACAACTGGACGGCCACCCGCGGGCGATAGACCGCTTGCGAATCCCCCTTCCCCGCGCCGCCCGCCCGGCAACCACTCGATATCAGGGGAACAAAAAGGAACAACCCGATCCAATACCAAGACCGACACATAAGCGACATAACTCATGGCCTTTCGCGTTTTATCTATGTAATTCTCGGCCCCGCTCGGAGTACACCTTGGCCCCCTCTCCATCTCCCTCATGTTCCTACCGGCTTACGCCCACTGCCAGGGATTGCCGCAGCATTAATCGGCACATGATACAACGTATCAATACCGGTAATGATCCGGCTTGAAGGGGCCTTCGACGGGTACGCCAATGTACCGAGCTTGTTTTTCGGTCAGCTTGGTCAGGTGAGCCCCGAGCTTCTTCAAATGCAGGGCGGCCACTTTCTCGTCGAGGGTCTTCGGCAGCGTATACACATGCTTGCCGTACTTGTCGTTGTCCCGGTTTTCCCAGAGGTCCATCTGGGCGATGACCTGATTCGTGAAGCTGTTACTCATCACGAAGCTCGGGTGCCCGGTCGCGCAACCCAGGTTCACCAGTCGCCCCTTGGCCAGGATGGTGATCCGCTTGCCGTCCGGCCAGATCACGTGATCAACCTGCGGCTTGATCTCGTCCCACTGCAAGTCGCTCAACGCATCGACCTGGATCTCGCTGTCGAAGTGCCCGATGTTGCAGACGATGGCCTCGTTTTTCATCCGGTCCATGTGCTGACGGGTGATGACATCGACGTTGCCGGTGGCGGTGACAAAGATGTCGCCCCAGGCGCAGGCCTCGTCCATGGTGACCACCTGATAACCCTCCATGGCGGCCTGCAAGGCGCAGATCGGATCGATTTCGGTGATGTAGACGGTCGCTCCGAGTCCGCGGAAGGCCTGGGCGCAGCCTTTACCCACGTCGCCATAACCCAACACCACGCATTTCTTGCCCGCGATCATCACGTCGGTTGCCCGCTTGATGCCGTCCATCAGACTTTCCCGACAGCCGTACAGATTGTCGAATTTACTCTTGGTCACCGAGTCGTTGACGTTGATGGCGGTGAAAAGCAGCTCGCCGTTTTTCTCCATCTGGTAGAGTCGATGCACGCCGGTGGTCGTTTCCTCGCTGACCCCAATGATCCGCGGGGCCATTTTGTGCCAGAATTGCGGGTCTTTTTCGAGTTGACGGCGGAGCAGGTTATCGATGACCTCGATTTCCTTGTTGTCCTTGCAGATGGCCGGCAGCTTGCCGGTCTTGGCGAACTCGGCTTCCTGGGCGCGGCCGCGATGGATGAGCAGCGTGGCGTCGCCGCCGTCGTCCACGATGCCGGTCGGCCCGTCTCCGTCAGGCCAGGTCAGGGCTTTAAGCGTACAATCCCAGTATTCTTCCAGGGTCTCGCCCTTCCAGGCGTAAACCGGAACACCACGTTTGGCCAGGGCGGCGGCGGCGTGGTCCTGGGTGGAGAAAATGTTGCAGCTCGCCCAGCGCACCTCCGCGCCAAGCTCGATAAGCGTCTCGACCAGCACGGCCGTCTGGATGGTCATGTGCAGCGAGCCGGTGATTTTCGCGCCGGCCAGCGGTTTCTTGCTCGCGTATTCCTCGCGGACGGCCATCAGGCCGGGCATTTCCGTCTCGGCGATCTTGATTTCCTTGCGGCCCCAGTCGGCCAGGGCGATATCCTTGACTTTGAAATCCTGTACGGACGTAGCCATTTTTGTTCACTCCTTGATATCTGAGGTCATTCGTCGTTCGAGTCCATCACTCTCCAGGATAATAAGAGCACGTACTAAAACCGATGTGGCACCGGCGTCTCGCCGGTGCTTGTCGGCCCGGCGGGGCCGGCGCTATAGGGTTTTAGGATGCATTCTAAGATCATAATACGTTCACTTTCGCGTATCATCAGGTTTTTCAGCCGTCATTACAAACAGCGGAGGCGCGTCGAGGGCATGACGGCCGTGGCCGTTTGCCGTTGCCAGCGGCCGGAAGCGCAACGCGCTGAACCCCGCCGACCGCAGCCAGGCGGCTACCGCCTCCGGCGAAAACCCCCAATTTTGATCGCCCATCCGTTCACGAAAATCGGCGTTGTCGTGTTCGGTTTGTTCGATAATCAGCAGCCGTCCTCCTCCAGCGAGACAGCGGAACAGTTCCGCGATGGCCGCCCGCGGGTCCGGCACATGATGCAGGACCAGCGAGGTGATTGCCAGATCGACTTCGCCGTCGCGGATGGGCAGGGCCGACAAGGCCCCTTCGCGGAATTCGACATTGGTGGCCGCCCGCAATTCCGGACGATTTCTAGCCGCCTCGAGCATGGCCCCGGCCGGTTCGACGGCGATGACCCGGCTGAAACGGTCGGACAACATCGGCAGAAGATAGCCGGTCCCCGTACCGATGTCGGCCACTACCCAGTCGGCCGGCAGCAGGGCGGTCAGGGCTTCCAGATGAAACGTCTGGCCATAAGCCTCGATCCGAAGCTGATCCCACTTGGCCCCGAGGGTGTCGAAAAACCCTTTTCCATTATTGTCACGACGAAGCAGTACCCGCTCAAGGCGATCCTGTGCGGCCTTATCCAGCGGTTCGCGGCCGACCCATTCCAGGAGCTGATCGCGTAATTCGATCCGTCCGTTGCCCGGTTTAGCTTCGTTTGGCGCATGAGGCGGGCTGGTCGGCCGAGCGGCGTATAAAACCGTGGCCCCGGTGCGTCGATCGATCAGTAAACCCGCCTCCCGCAAGACTTTAAGGTGCCTTGAGATCGTGGATTGCGGCTGGTCCAGAACCTCGACCAGCTCCGAGACGCTGAGTTCATGTTTGGCCAGCACGCCCAGCAAACGCTGCCGGGTAGTGTCGGCCAGAGATTTGAATAACAGGTCGGTTCCAGTCATTCCAAGGCATCCATCCTTTAATCCGGATAATAGGATAAATCGGTTCTTTGTCAAGAGGAGTTGCCCCGCTGAATGATTGCGCTGAAAAACCCTCGACTTGAGCAAATGGGGTGGCCCACCTCGTTTCGAGGTGGGGGAGCGATGACGAATTGCGATACAAAACACTTCTGCTGGTTGATGTCGGGACTTTGTTGGTACGGGGCATGAGAGTTTTTCAGCGTAATCGATGAATAATCCGGGCTTGTGCCTGCCGCCGACGGGGGAATCACAGATAACCCAGGCCGATCGCTGTATCCCCGATGGTTACATGACAATTTCATCTACACGTGCGATATTTTCTTGCCCACCCCTCGGCTTTCCGGTATGCTTTATCCCGAGGGTCGAAAAAAGGATTGATATCAAAAGCCGGCAGGCACTCTGCAACCCGCGGCCGTCAAGTCGCCCCGGAATCGATACTTTCGCTCCGTCAGCGGGGCAATGAAGTAAAAGGGCAGCACGTGGTAGGGCGGATAATGGGTGATGGTACTCATATCCGGGAAGGCCGCGAAAGCAGGCCGACAAGGCTAATACCAGTGGTGACCCTCGACATGAGGGCAAGAAATGAGTATGGTGTCCCGAATGGCACTACTGATATTAACTCATGCTCCTTTTGTATCAGCAGGCGGCGGTCCGCGAGACCCGCGAGGAAACCGGCCTGATGGTTCAGCCCCTACGCCGTCTGGATGGTTTGACGGACAATCAAGGGGCATGCCCCGTTCATCTCTATCCCGTTTATTGTCGACGAATCGGCGGACAGGCGGCACCCTGTGGGCCGGCGATTCTCGAACTGCGCTGGGTCGGCCTCGATGAGCTGCGCCGACTCGACATGCCGCCGATCAACGCGCGGATCATCGAACAACTGGCAAGCCTCGAAGTCGATCTTCCCTGACCCTCATCGTGTTACATCAATAAAAAAGGGCCTTCACGTTCGGAAGACTCAGGATCATCTTATCGATCATGGATCGAGTGGATAGCAAATATCGCTGACGTCTGATCGGCTGAAAATCATGCGATAGGGAGGGTTGAGGCTAACCTTTTTTCCCGTAGATCTTCTCCGGATCGAGCATCCGCTCCGCGCAGACTTTCCATTCGCCGTCGGTTTCGTACCGCCGGAAGAAGCAATTCCGATACCCCTCGTGGCAGGCGGCCCCATGCTGCCGGGCCTTGATCAGCAGCGTATCGGCGTCGCAATCGACGTAAATTGCCTCGATCTCCTGGGTGTGACCGCTGGATTCTCCCTTCATCCAGTATTTCTTCCGCGAACGCGACCAGAAATGGGTCTTGCCCGTACGGATCGAATCCGCCAGGCTGTTCTTGTTCATGTAGGCCATCATCAACACCTCGCCGGTTTCCGCATCCTGGACGATGGCCGGGATCAGGCCGTTAGCATCATACTTCAGATCATCGAGTCCCTGCATGTTCGCTCCCTTTTGCAAAACCCCGCCTGTTAAGGCCGGCTTCTTTGACACGCAGAATAAGGCAGAACGCTCTTTCTGAAAAGGGTTGCGACCTTGGATTTCCAGGAAATACCCGTCTCCGGTATGATAATCACCCCGAACGTGCTATAAAAAATATGGAACGACCATGCTGCAAGATCATTTTTATCAGATTACCATCATTTTGTTTCTGGCCGCCGTCTTCGGGGCGGTGGGGCATAAGTTCCGCCAACCATTGATCATCTCATTCCTGCTGGCCGGTATTCTGGTCGGCCCGGCGGGCCTGCACGTCATTGAGGGACCGGACCAGATCGAATTGCTGGCCCATATCGGCATATCGCTGTTGCTTTTTGTCGTCGGGCTGCGCCTGGACATCGGGATGATCCGCACGGTCGGACCGGTCGCCCTGGCCACCGGCATCGGCCAGGTGCTGTTCACCTCGCTGGTCGGCTTCCTGATCGCCCTGGGATTTGAAATGTCGGTCATGGCCGCCGCCTACGTAGCCGTGGCCCTGACCTTTTCCAGCACGATCATCATCGTCAAACTGCTCTCCGACAAGAAAGAGATCGACGCCTTGCACGGGCGGATCGCCGTGGGTTTCCTGATCGTACAGGATATCGTGGCGATTCTAGCCTTGATCGCCCTGACCGCGCTGGGTGGCGATACGGCTGGAGAGGTCGGCTTCCTCCGGCAAATCCTCTGGCTTGTCGGCAAGGCCGCGGTGTTTATCATCAGTTTGCTTGCTTTGATGCGCTGGATTTTACCGCCGACCCTGGCGTATCTGGCCCGCTCGCAGGAATTGCTGGTTTTGTTCGCCATTACCTGGGCGGTGCTGATGGCCACCATCGCCGAGCAATTCGGCTTCACCAAGGAAGTCGGCGCATTTCTCGCGGGGATGTCCCTGGCCTCGACGGAGCAGCGCGATTCGATCGGCGCCCGCCTGATCGTTTTGCGCGACTTTTTGTTGTTGTTCTTTTTTATCGACCTGGGGGCCCGCCTGGAGTTGTCGGCCCTGGGCGCGGAGGTGGGCAAGGCGGCGGTGTTCTCCTTATTTGTGTTAATCGGCAATCCCCTGATCGTCATGATCATCATGGCCTTTATGGGCTACCGCAAACGCACCGGTTTTCTTTGCGGGCTGACCGTCGCACAAATCAGCGAATTCTCCCTCATTCTGGCGGCCCTGGGCCTGAGCCTGGGGCATATCGATAACCAGGCGATGAACCTGATTACCCTCGTCGGGCTGGTTACCATCTGCGTCTCGACGTACATGATTCTGCATTCGGGTTCGCTTTATGACTTCCTGGCCCCGGTTCTTCGCGTATTCGAAAGGAATCATCCCTATCGGGAAACCACGGAAAACAGCGCGGCCATCGGCGATTTAACCAACCCTTTGATTATCCTTCTGGGGCTGGGCAACTACGGGAGCGCTATCGCCACTCAACTTAAGCGGCGCGGACGGGAGATTCTGGCCGTCGACTTCGACCCGGAATCGTTAAAACGTGGCCGCCGGATGGGCTTGCGGGTTCTGTACGGCGATGTGAGCGACCCTGAAACCCTTACGCAGCTTCCCTTGCATTCGGCCGGATGGGTGGTGAGCACGGTCCGAAATCAGGCGATGAACTTTGCTCTTCTCCACGGCCTGAAAGCCGGCGGGTTTGGCGGCCGGGTGGCGGTGGCCGCCGGATCTGAACCCGAAGTCGAGCCGTTGCGGGCCCTGGGGGCCCATGTCGTCCTGCAACCGTTCAGCGACGCCGCGGAGCAGGCCGCCGAGGAATTGACCGGCGCGGTACACGCCCTGCCCGGCTTGGTGGACTGGCCCGCCAGTTTGCAGGAAATCAGCTTGCGCCCCGGCTCCGTGTTCGCCGGCAAGAAACTGGCGGATATCCCGCTCCGACAGGAAACCGGCGTATCCGTCCTCGTGGTCAGCCGGGCGGGACAAAGCTATTTTAATCCCGGTCCCGACTTCCAACTGTTCCCCGGCGATCGCTTGGTTTTATTGGGCGACCCTCAGAATGTCCTTCGTGCCGTGGAGTATCTGGACCAACGACATACGGAACAGACCCCGGCCGAGGAAAACACCTTTGCCGCCGGTGATGTCGTTATTGCTCCCGACTCGCCCCGCGTCGGCAAGAGCCTGGCCGAACTAGCCTTTCGTCACCAATATGGCGTGACGGTCATTGGTATCCGCCGGGGGAAAACCCGTATTACCTCGCCTTCGGGCAACGATTGTATCGCCCCCGAGGACCATCTCATCGTCGTCGGCAGCCGCGAGGCCGTCGAAAAACTACAGGCGATCTCGCCTCTGTAAGCCACAAGCATCAACCCACGTCAAGAAACGCCACCTTGTCGCGAAACCGACGCCGTAACTCCGCCAGCAACCGAGCATGCTCCGGCCGCCGCAGCCCCGAATCCTCCCGCACGATCCGGGCAGCCTCGTCGCGGGCCTGCATCAACAGCTCCACGTCCGCGACCGGGTTGGCCACGCGAAACTCGGGCCAGCCGTGCTGCCGCGTGCCCAATAGCTCGCCCGGCCCGCGCAGACGCAAATCCTCCTCGGCGATCCGGAACCCGTCGTTGCTTTGACAGAGAATCTGCAAACGCCGATTGGCCGTCTCGCCCCGGCTGTCCGTCATCAGTAAACAGATCGAGCTTTCACGCCCCCGCCCGACCCGCCCGCGAAGCTGATGCAGGGCGGAAAGCCCGTACCGCTCGGCGTGCTGCACGATCATGACCGTCGCGTTCGGTACATCCACGCCGACCTCGATCACCGTGGTGGACACGAGTACATCGAGCCGGCCGGCGGCGAAGGCGGCCATGACTTTCTGCTTGTCCTCTTTTTTCATCCGCCCGTGCAGCAGGCCGACACGAGCCCCGGGCATCAGCTCGCGTTCCACCCGCTGCACCTCGACCGTCGCCGCGCGCAAATCCAGGGCATCGGATTCCTCAACCAGCGGGTAGACCACATACACCTGTTGACCGGCGGCCACCCGCCGGCGGGCCTCGGCCCATGCCCGGCCCTCCTCCGCCGGCCGGACGATCCGCGTTTCCACCGGCCGACGCCCGGGCGGCAACTCGTCGATGATCGACACGTCCAGATCGCCAAACACGGTCATCGACAGCGTCCGCGGGATCGGGGTGGCCGTCATCACCAGATAATGTGGAATGACCACCTGTTGCGGTTGGGGGCCGCGGGTGCGCGAAGCCCGCAATGCCGCCCGCTGGGCCACGCCGAATTTGTGTTGCTCGTCCACCACCACCAGCCCGAGCGAATGGAAACGCACCTTGCGTTCCAGCAGGGCTTGCGTACCAACGATCAGGTGCATCGACCCGTCGGCAATGTCCGCGAGCAGTTTGTCCCGCCGACCCTTGGGTGTTTGTCCGGTCAGCAGGCATCGGTTAACGCGGCTGCCCACCAGATAGCGCTCAATCCCCGCGAAATGCTGGGTAGCCAGAACCTCCGTCGGCGCGAGGATCGCACACTGCGCGTGGCAAGCGATGGCTACCAGCGCGGCGTACAAGGCCACCACCGTTTTACCGCTGCCCACGTCGCCCTGCAGCAGGCGATTCATCGATCGCTCACGGGCCAGGTCGGCGGTGATTTGCTTGATGACCCGGTCCTGAGCGGCGGTCAGTTTGAACGGGAACCGGCGGCGAATCCGCCGATCAATTTCCTCATTGACCGGCAAAGCGACACTACGGGCATGGGCCGCCGCCCAACGACGTTGCAAGACCACCGCCAACTGCATGAGCAATAATTCTTCAAACGCCAGTCGGTTTCGCGCTACCTGCCACTGTCGCTCGTCACGCGGTCGATGCATGCTCTCGACCGCCGCCCGCCGACCGGGAAACTTCCGCCGAGCCAGCAGTGTCTCCGGCAATAACTCCTGCACCGCCGGCAGCGCCTCGGCCAAGGCCGCCTCGGCCAGGCGGGCGATTTGCGGCGAGGTCAGACCCGCGGTCGCCCGATACACCGGCGTCAAACGCTCGTAGTTCCAACTGGCGGGGTCCGCCTCCGCATCCAACCACTCCACGCGAGGATTGATCAACTGCCCGTGGTCACGGTAAGCGTTGACCGGCCCGAAAAGACGCAGCACCTGTCCGCGCTCCAGCCGATCACGCAAATAGGGCATGTTAAACCATGTGACGTACACGCTGCCCGTGCCGTCGCTGACCACCGCCTGGATACGGCTGCCTCGAAATTGGCCCTGACAGCGCACCGATTCCACCACGCCCACGATCGTGGCCGGCTCATCCAGAATAAGCGTATCGATGGCCTGCGGCCGGGTTTGATGCTCGAAACGGAAAGGGAAAAATTCGATCAGATCGCCGACGGTTCGTACCCCCAGACCCTCCAGAAATCGCGCTCGTCGCGGACCCACGCCGCGAAGATACTGCACGGGTTTATCCAAGGGGCTGCGCGCTGGCGGAAGAGGCGGTCCGGCAGGCCGCGTGTGGCTGTCAATAACCGGTCGCTTGGCCGATGCAGGATTCACGCGCATGCCCAATGGATGCCTTCGTTCCACGATGCCGACCGCCCGGCCACACCGTGCTGCTCTCAGGGGAGATTTCAGGTCCGGCCGTTATTCCGGAATAACCAGCTTCATGCCCGGACTGATCATGTTCGGATCGTCCTTGAGCACATCCCGATTGGCCTGGTAAATACGCTGCCAGTTCTTCGTGGTCTTGTAATACTTCTGGGAAATCTTCTGGAGCGTTTCACCCTTCCGCACCACGTGGACGCGCTGGGCCTTTTTCGGCGCGGCGTAATTTTCCTTGGGCTGCGGCTTGCTCTTCGCCTTCGCCTCGGGCGCCGGCTCCACCCGCACCGAGGTATCCACCGGCGGCGCGGTCACGCGGGGCGCGGTCTCCATCGGTTGCGGCTCGGGCGGCGGAACCTGATTCTCAGGGAACGAGGGCAACGGCTCCTGCGTCGGGGCCACGGCCACCGGCTCATTGTTCTTGTTCTTGTCCGCGCAACCGATCGCGAAACCAAGCATCGCGCCGGCCACCAGCATCCATGCACCCGTCCTTTTCATGACCTATCTCCTGTTTGATGTCCTTTGAATACATGGGATAACATGGAAAATCATACCCGCCCCCCTATTGGCGTCAACGGCCCGATTCCCCCGCCGCCAAAGTCGGCGAAAGCAAACCGTCCAGGGCCTTTACCAACGCCGCCCGCTGCTCGGCCGGGGCGACAATGTAACGGACGATCTCGTTGATCTCGATGATCCGTAAATCTCCCTCATAGACCACCGGCTCGACTCCGCCCATGCAATCCAAGACCTGTACGCTATCGCCTACGCCGGCCAGGCGCAACCGTTCGGGCATCAACCCGAAAGGCCGCCACGCCGCCACCACCGCCCGCCCATCGTCCTTCTCGTAATACAACAAACGCCCGCCGCCCGGCAGATCGATCCACCGGCGCAGCGTCGCATCGTTCAACAGACTGCTCATCCGCGCGAACGCGACCAAGGCCGGACGCGGGGAATAATCCGGTTCATGCAGGCGGCGATGGCTATCGTCGTAGAGTGAACGGCATGGCGACAAAGCCACGGCATCGCAGCCGACAAATCGAATCCCCGCCACCGATTGAATCAATATAGACCGTACCATCCGCGAGGCCGAGCGCAACGGGTCCACCGCGTCGACCAGCCGCTGCATCACCGGGGCCGCCGCTTCCACCGCCTGCATGGTCTGGAGAGTGTAGCCACCCAGCCGTACGGGGACGGTCAGGTTTGCCAGCTTTGCATTCCCCATGGTGGAACGCAGCGACCCCAGCACCGGTTCACTCTTCTCGGGGATGGCCGTTGGGAAGGACGACACCGCCATCACATCCCCGGCGGCATGCGCGGGTAAAGCGGCGCCGGCATCAAGGGTCTGATAGCGAATCAACATCGCGCCCGGAAATTTTTCCGTCAACAGCCCACGAAGCCAGGAAAGCTGCTCGTCGAATTCCTCTCCCGGCTGGGCGGAAATGGCCGGGGGGGCCAAGGCTACCGCCATCAGCGGCGCTTCGTAATTCACCAGCATTTGCCGAACAAACCACTCCCAGACCGGACGGCTTCGCGGCAAGGTCAGACCGGCCACCAGTTGCAGATTGGCCATGCGGCTGAGCCCGCCGATATTCTGCCAGATCGTGAAGTCGTATTCATTGCTCGTCACCCGCAAACGGTTGGCGGGCATCTCCATATACACCCAGCCCGCACCTAACTGCGTTGTACGCAGTGAAAGATTGACCTGGTCCGCCGCCAGACCGAACACGTTGTTTAACGGCACGGGATCATAAAGGGAAATCACCGCTATGCTCAGCGTACTTTGCGAAAGAATGGTCGATAAGCCCGGTTCGCCATCCCAGAGGGTGGCCCAGATTCGGTAAAAACCCCGCGGAAGCGACAAACTGATGTTCTCATCGTGGGGGACTCCCGCCGGAACCTGCGGCGAACTCGTCCGCGTCCAGACCACGCGGTCCCACGCATCCAGAATATCCAGGGCCAACTGCCCAACCGGTGCCGCCGAACCCGCCGGTTCCGGCTCATCCGCCGTGCCTTGGGACGCGGGACTCGTGGTGGTCGCCTGCCCGGCGAGATTTTTCTGATACGCATCCTTGATGATCCGGATGCCGAAACCAACCGCCTCACCCTCGTTCACCAGGTTGATCAGGTCCGCGACATCGGCACTCGGGCCGATCAATCCCAACTCCACCGGCGAGGCGCGAACATAAGCGGTCTCGACCGGCGTGTTGGTCAGACATACGGCGTCAAGACGACACAGCTCCGACTCATTAGCGCCCGCCCCCGCGAAATCAAAAACCAATTCAGCGGAGGACAATTCGCAAACCTGCTCGAACGATTGGGCCGTCGCATAAAAACGCCCCGTATAGCGACGCCATCCGGCGGAAATCTCAAACACCGAACGGCCCAGGATTCGCCCGCGCGTACGCAACACCACCGACAGTTTCACCGGCCGCTCGCTTTGGGCATGGAAACTGAGATGATACCAGTTTCCCGCCTCGGCGGTCGCCATGGCCAGCCGATTAAGATTCAACGGGCCAAAAACCACGCGGGCGATCTCGTCTTGCAGATAGATAAGCAATGATTTGTCGCCGGAAACGCTGTCTCCGTCGAAAGCCCACCGCAGCGGGGCCGCTCGTTCCTCACCGTTCGGCCAGCGACCAAGGCGGCAACCGTAAAATCCGCTCGAACCGACTTCAAAATCTCCGCCGCGCACCACATTGACCACTGCCGCGGCCGCCTGGCGACGGGTAAGTTCGGCCATGCTTGGCGTGCCCTGAAACACCGTGTTCGCTTCGGTAAGGACGATCCGATCCACGGTCAACATCGCCCCCGGACTCTCGCCATACAGGCAGATGGTCAACGAGCTCAGTTCCGGCTCGAACCGCAGCCACCAGCTTTGTGTTTCCCACCCCGGCGTGATGTCGGCCGCGATCGGCAACGGTATTTCATAATCCCGCCCGTCGCGATCACGAGCCCGCAAGGCAAAGGTGATTTTTTCCAACGCATCCACCCGTCGGGCCGATCGGCAGGCAAAACGTAAATCCAGCCGCACCTCGCGCCCGGCGAGGGGTGTCGTATCGAGATTTTTCTCCAGTCCGCAGCGTCCGGTAGCCGTCTTGGGAACGACCAATTCCAGCCCCTTGGCGTTATCCAGCATCACCGGGCTGACCATGGCCGAGCCGATCACCCGCCAACCGATAATCTGCTGCTCCGAAACCCCCTCGAACTCCTCCACGAACAGGGTGCGAGGGGTGATAGCGGGCGGCAGATGCCGCTTGCGCGCATAGGCACTCATACGCCCGGTCACCGGCAGCCAGTTGCTCTGACGGAGATCGCGGACCTCAGCCGGCGCGTCGGGATACATCAGACCCCCGGCCAATGACGGCCCGGCCGCCGGAGGCGCTTCGCACCCGGCCGACAAAACGGCCGCCAACGCCATAAGCCCCACTGCCCTTGTTAAACCAGCCATCCTCATCGCTCGTTCACGATTTCTTTCCGTAGTTTGAACAGCTCCCTGAACGCCCGGACAATCACCTTGAATTGCGCGCCGGTTTGCGTACCGGCCATCCGTGGGTAATGGTGAACACCGATCTGCCCGATGCGATAACCGCGCCGCGTCGCCTTGGCCAGCACTTCCGCATCGATTAACGCCCCCTCGCTGTGCATGGTGATCTCATCGAAAAGCCGGCGCGGGTAAATCTTGAACGCGCAATCGATGTCCCGCAAGCGCGTGCCCAGCAACAGATTGCACAAAGTCGTCCAGGCCAAGGCGTTCATCTTGCGGATCAGCGGATCGCGCCGGTCCATCCGGTACGCGCTGACGATATCGTAACGGTCCAGCAACGCCAGCAGCTTGGGGATTTCCTGAAAATCGAACTGCCCGTCGCCGTCCGTGTAAAACACCCATTCCTTGCCGGCCGCCAGAAACCCCGCCTGCAAGGCCCCGCCATAACCGCGGTTGGGGTTGTTATGCACCACGCGCACTTCGGAATGCTCCACCGCTAACCGATCGGCGATCTCGCCGGTTCGGTCCCGGCTGCCGTCGTTGACGATAATCACCTCGAAATCGTCGGTAATGGTCCGACAGGCCGCCAACGCCGCCCGAGTAGTCCGCTCGACATTGGCCTCCTCGTTGTAACAGGGGAAAAAAACCGAAAGACTGATTTTGTCCATAATGGCCTGCTCCGTAACCCGCGTGGCGTCCTCCGCCGGCGTATCGGGACGGAGTATTCTAGCAGTTTTTCACGTGGGGGTTAATCCTGAAACCCTACCGGCAAGGCCCCCCGGCTGGCGGGGTGTGACACGTAATTTGGGCAAGGCAGAGCGATGAACCGGATAATTCACCATAGAGGCCCGCCCCCAATTCCCAATTTAACTTCAATATTTAATTGAAGTCATGGGGTTTACTGTCCGGTTCATGGAGATCAAGGAGTTATTTGAGAGAATAAAGGGGGCGAATGTTTCAAAAGGGTGTATGAATTCAGCATCAGGCGCACCACGCCTCCGCCCCTATTCCATCTTTATGCCGGGCTCACCTTGGGGGAATCTCGCCCGCGTGGTTGTTGTGCGGCACCACAAAACCCGGCGAAACCGGGCTTGGGCGGGACCTTCGTAACCTTCTATGAAGCCGGGTTTGTCAAGTCCCTGCCGGGTCTTCTGGTCGATGGTTCC
>CAYNYK010000098.1:5607-21026 GCA_964401335.1 uncultured Planctomycetales bacterium | reverse complement strand
ACATTTCCCGTAATTGTATTATTAATAATTGTTGCTGAGCCAACGCAATAGATACCTCCGCCGGAGGACGAGGCACTGTTGCCGGTAATTGTGTTGTTAGTGATTGTGGCGGATGCAGCCACGACACCTCCACCCGAATCTGCGCTATTGGCCGTAATTGTGTTATTGGCAATGATCGGGGAGTCTTCGGCGTAGATCCCACCACCAAAGCGAGACGAAATGTTATAATCAAGTGTCCCGGTGCCGTTCCGTATGGTGAAGCCGTCAATCGTACTAACTTGAAAACCGGACGGAATGGTCACTACGGATCCACCGGCCTGACCGTCGAGAACGGTCGCGTTGGTCTTCCAATCTCGCTCGCTTCGGGCGTTTTCCGTTTTAGAAAAACCGCCGTAAAGGTATACGTATGGATGCAGGATTATTCTTTCATAATATGTGCCTTTTGAGACCCAAACTTCGCCGCCTAAGATGCTAGCGGCGTCGATTGCCGCCTGCACGGTACGTTTCGCCTGCAACCATGACGAGCCATCGTTAGTATCGTTGCCATCGGGGGCGACTCGAACAATTATGTATGGTCCCTCGGACCAGATGGTACCGTCGAATTCGTAGGCCCCTATGTCCACTGTACCATTGGCGGGCAGTATCCTGGGTCTACCGCCTAGGTCATAGTCCCCGAAGGCATAGGTGTTATTCCCTGCATCCACGCAAGGTGAATTCGATTGGATATGCACGTTGCCGTAAGAAAGGTCGGCCAGCATTGGATCCGCCGAGATGTTGCCGCCGGAACCCGTTGGATCGGTTATGCCATCGTAATTATAGGCTGTGTTATTATATACACAATTGCATCGCAGAACTGGCGTAGCTGAGCTGCCGCTATAAATGCCCGATAAGTTGAAAGCGACAATGTTGTTAGCAATTACTGGCGAGCCAGAATAGAAAATGATTCCACCGCCAACAGATGCTCTATTTGCCGTGATCGTATTATTGGTAATGGTTGGCGAGGAATTAACGTAAAGCCCGCCTCCGAAAAATGCATCATTTTCCATCATTTTGTTATTGGCAATCTTCGAGAACGAATGAATATTATGACAATACAACCCACCCCCATAGTCCGCCCTGTTTCCAATAATCACATTATTAACGATTTGGAAACTTGAACTGGAACCAGAACAACAAAGTCCACCTCCTTCTCCGCCAGAGGTTCCAATTGCTACGTTCCCCATTAGAATGTTTTTGGCAATTATCGGAGAGCCCCCCGAACAATAGATACCTCCTCCGGAGCGTGTCGTGGTGTTTCCAATGATCTTATTATTGACAATTACCGCACTTGATGAAGTTGGGCTACTGCAGTAGATTCCACCGCCCCTAAAGGATGCATGGTTTCTTATAATTGTATTATTGGTAATTGTTGGGGAAGATGAAAGACAATAAACTCCGCCACCGGTGCTTCCACCATTGTCTTTAATTACGTTATTCGCGATTGTCGGTGAACCATACAAACAGTAAATCCCAAAGGTCCCATATTCAATCGTAAAGCCGTCAACTAAAGTGTCCGCAGTAGCGTTTTCCGGCACGGTGACGACACTGCCCGCCTGGTTGCCGTCCAGGATCGTTTCGTTGGCCGCAAAGTCCCGGTCGGCCAGATCAAACGTGGCCCGGTCTTCGTTGCCGGCGAAGCCACCATAGAGGGCCACGCCGAGTTTGAGGGTGATGTTCTCGTCATAGGTGCCGGCCGCCACCCACACCTGCTGGCCGTCGGTTGCGGCATTCAGGCCCGCTTGCACACTGGTGAACGCATCCGCCCAGCTTGTACCATCGTTGGCCCCGGTCGCGGAATCGTCGACGTACCAGATGGTCTGGGCCGAGCTGACGGCCGCAAAGGTCAGCAACGCGACACAAGCGACCCGCCCGAGAAACGATTTTGAACAAAACATGGTTGCCTCCCACAAATACCCAAAACGCCAATGGCCGAACCGGCCGCCAAACTAAAGCGATGGTCACATTGTAACAATATCAGGATAGCTCAGTCAATCGATAAATTAAAAATATCGCGGGCTTCACCCGTTTCTTGTCCGAGGGGATCAAAGGGCATCGCTCATGGATCAGCGATCAGCCCCGGCGGGCCGCTCCCCCCCCTCGCTCACTTGCTGACTTGCTCACTTGCTCACTCGCTCACTTGTCCGCCCCCTGCTCCGCGCCTGCCCGGGGAAATGGTCCACCCAAACGTGTTATATAACCGACCAGCCAGTTACGGCCGTCAAACAGGCCCGCTTTCGGCGTTTGGGAAAAAGCGTGATTTCGACACCTGAAAATGCTAAAATGGTTAGGAGAGTCGCTGGAAGGGGAAAGAAATCAGTCTTCTTCGGGGGGTGCGAAAATGCATAAACCCAAACGCCCGTATCGATGCTTTTATCATGGCCTGTCGGTATTGTGTTTCCTGAGCCTTGCGGCCGGGGCCGAAACCGGAAAATGGCAAGAGGTTGACTGGAAAGGCCCCGGTGGAACCCGCATACGCGGGGTTTATCATCCGGGCAAAACCCGCCAACAGGCACACAAGTCCGGTTCGGCCAAAAAGTTTTATCGCAAGATGCTTCCGCCCCAGGCCGCCGCCCGTCTGGAAGGAGCGTCAACCACCGGCACTCCCCTGCAAGCCCTGGTGATCGAATCCCCGCCCATTGACGGATTCGTCCCCTGGCTGGCCGTCACCGCCACCAATCGTAAAAGCGCCGAGCTCGAACTCAACGCCATCCCCTACACCTACGTCACTGGAAGCTATCTGACCGCCGACCCGCAAAACAACTATGCGATCGGCCTGCTGGATACAGGCGCCGGCGTATCGGTCCTGGGCAACGCCGCGGCCACTACCCTCGGCCTGTTCTCCGGTGTACCGGATTATGTAACGGGATCGACGGTTGCGATCACCGGCGTCACCGGCAGTGTAGACGCCTGGGTCAGTATGCCTTTCGGCCTGTTCATCGACGGATTGGGCGCGATCGATCCGGTCAGCGGGCTGTTGAGCACAACCGGCATGGTCGGGGAAGGCAATCTTTCCGTCGCCGTCGGCCGGCCGCCGGCGGGAGGTGCACCGGACCTGCCCACCGCCATCGGCGCGCCGATGGCCGTCTATTTCGCCTCCGTTATTCATAACGACCAGCGTCTCACCGTCACCCGCAACAATCAAACCTATACCGGCCCGAACGTGGAATTTTTCGACGTGGACGATCCGAGCATACCCGAATATCCCATCATGGTTCCACTGGAATTGCGCCCGCTCGGCGGGGCCGCCGTGCAGTACATTCCCTGTCTGGAGCTTTTCGGCGGTTGTCCGGACGGCTTCGGCGCGCCACAGACTCCGTCGGTCATCATCGGGGTCAGCTCGCAAAGCCTGTTTTTCGTATCGAGCGTGGACCTTTATGACGGAGCCTACAGCGCGATCGACAAGACCCGCTTCATGCTCGATACCGGCGCGCAGGTCAGCGTCGTCGGTAAACGCATCGCCGCGCGGTTACGCCTTGATCTGAACCATCCTGATTTTCTCGTTGAAATCCAGGGCGTCAACGGCGAAATCTCCATTGAAAAAGGTTATTACCTTGACAGCGTGGAGATTCCCGCCCTCGGCGAGTGGCTGAGTTTCACTAATGTCCCCGTCGTGCTGCTGGACGTGGCCTCGCCCGAAGGCGGCACGCTCGACGGGATCATCGGCACAAATCTATTCATCGACTACCAGATCGTCCTGCGCGGCGGCGGCCTGGTCGGGATGGCCGACCCTTCGCTGGAGGTGCAGTTCATGCCGCCCGGTCCGATCGACGTGGATTACGATGATGATGGCGACGTGGACCAGGACGATTTCGCCTTCTTCCAACGGTGCTATACCGGCCGGGACATCGCCCAGACCGATAGCGCATGTGCCGGCGCATTGCTCGACCGGGATAACGACGTGGATGAATACGACCGACAGCGTTTCGAGGAATGTGCCACCGCCCCGGGCATTGCTGCCGCCTCTGAATGTCGCTGAGCCGTGGATATCGTCCGGATTTTATGGCTCGGGCGTTTCGCGCAGCGGCACGAACTCATGCCGCAAGCCGTTCGGGCCGTCCACCGTCCAGAGCCGAAACCCTCGCGGACGGTGGTCGAAATTCTTGCTGGTCGTCTCCCCCGTTATCAAAAGGATGCCCTGATATTCGTTAATCAAAGTCTTATGCGCGTGTCCGGTCAGCACCGCGACCACGCCGTATTCCCGATAGAGATCGAGCAATGCACCCCGCTTATCCAGCGGCAGGTTGAAATATTCATCCGGCTCGTTGGGTTCCTTCACGAACAATGGAATATGTCCAACCACGACAACCGGCCGTCCGGCCTGACGGGCGGTCGCGAGGGTTTCCGTTAGCCAGGCATCCTGTTTCTCCGTCTCGCCTTCCACCGGCGTTTTCCACAACTGCGTGTTCACGACCACGAACTCGTGACCTTTATGCGTGAAACAGTAGTAATCCGCGCCGAACGTCTCACGGTAACGGGCCAGCGTCTTGATGCTCGGCTGGTTACCCAATTCATGATTGCCGGGCGCGCAATGGCTGGGCATGGCCAGACCCGACCGGATCCGTTGAAAATCCGCGATGGCCTTATCTTCCATAACATTGACCAGGTCACCGCAGATCACCACGAAATCGGGTTTGAGCGTATTGATCTTCTCGACCGCCGCGCTGAAAGCCTGCACATCCTCTTCATACCCGCCGAACCCAAGCTGCGTATCGCAAAGTTGCACGAAGGTGAAAGGTTTCGCCGACTCCTCCTGGGCCTTCGGCCCCGCGCACCCGATCAGCAGGCAAAAGGCCAAAAGGGCAAATCCTGATACTCCATCGCGTCGGCTCCGCAAGGCCGATGAGCACCGGCGAGACGCCGGTGCCACACCGATTTCAGGGCGTACTCCAAACAGGCCGATACGTTTCAACCACCGGCCACCTCGAGGATTCACAAACACAACCCAAGCCTCCTTACGCAATAGACAACGGTTCGAATACCCCGCGGCCGTCGGCTCATAACGACAAGCGCGAGGAAATCACCACGCCCGCCACGCCGCAAATCAAACCCTGCAGCAGCAGCACACCGCACGGCCGGCACATTTCCGCCACGCTGAAACCACGCCAGATCGCGCCTTCCAAGGCGAGGATCGCCCATTTAATCGGGCTGAGATCGCCGATCACATTGATCCAATCGGGCATAAACATCTGCGGCACCATCCCCCCGCCGACCACGGCCATCACCAGCAGGCACGCCCAGGCCGCCCCACCGACCGAAGATTCCGTCCGGCCCAACACGGAAAGCAACATCGTCAGTCCGACAAAAAACAAACCGATACAGGGCAAGGCCAACAACAACGCCGCCGGACTCTGCCAGCGCACATCAAAAAACATCCGCCCGACCACCAGCAGAAATATCATGACCCCCAGGCAAGCCACCAGACACGCCACTCCGCTACCGCACAAAACCTGCGACCGTCGGATCGGGGCGGCCCGCAGCCGCAACCAGGTGCCGGCCTCACGCTCATGCACGATCCCCATCGCAAACTCCGCCGCCAAACCCATCAGACCCCACAGGATACCCAGCGGAAAACATATCTCGAAAGAGGATCGCGGCCGCGCCGGCCGGGAATCGAGAGCGATCGTCTCGATCTCCCCCAGCCGCACCGCCTCGCGCCCCGCGGCATCCGGCACCCACTGATCGCGCAGATGCCGGATGATCGCCTGTTGCAGCATCGCCTTCAGGTAGGCCGACTCAGCGGCGCGGGAAGGGTCCATCCCGACCGCCAGAGGCAGCGGCGCTCCCCACAAAATCGCCGGCGAGCAGACGAAGTCCTTGCGTAAGACAATAAATCCGCTCAACCGGCCCTGGCGCACCGCCTGCCGGGCGTCGGCCGATGACATTTCCTGAATTGAAAGCCCTTCCGCCTCGCGCAACGTCTTCAGAAACGCGCGGCTTGATTCGCTCGACCCCTCATCCACGACGGCCACGGCCATCGGTTCGGCCGGTCCTTCCAACACTCCCGCGAAGATGGTACCAATCAATACCGCGATAATCAGCGGAAAACCCACCATCCACCAGAAAAAGCCCAGGCGGTCGCGCCGACGCAGCAGCAAATCCTTACCCGCGATGATAAGAATCGTTCGCATCAGTCGCGCAACCTCCGCCCCGTGAGTTTGAGAAATACCGTTTCCAAATCCGGTTGATGCAGCGTAAGATCCCGAATCGAAACACCGGCGGCGGCCAATTGTTTGATGGCCTCAACCGGTTGATCTGTCTCGATCATCACGGATGCCCCCTCGACATGACCGGGGAGTAAGGTTGGATCCTTGGGCGGATGATCCAATTCCACCCGCACGACGGCCCGGCCGCCGTGTCGGGCGAGAATGTTGGGAACCGTATCCATGACCAGAATGCGTCCCTGGTCCATGATGGCCACCCGGTCGCACAGCCGCTGGGCCTCTTCCATGTAATGCGTGGTGAACAGGATCGTGCAACCTTCCTGCTTGAGGGTCTCGATGTCCGCCAGGATATGATGTCGGGCCTGTGGATCGACACCGATGGTCGGCTCGTCGAGCAGTAAAACCGAGGGTTCATGCACTAAGGCACAGGCCAGATGGAGCCGCCGCTTCATCCCGCCCGAAAAGGTCTTGACCCGGTCCCTTCGACGCTCGAACAGGCCCGCCCGTCGCAACGAAACCGCCACCCGCTCGCATAACCTCCGCCCCCGCAGACCATAAAGCCGCGCGAAAAAGGCCAGGTTTTCCTTGGCCGTCAGATCCTCGTAAAGCGATAAGGCTTGCGGGGCGACTCCCATGTGCCGCCGTACCTCCGGCCGGGTCGGGTCGGAATCGCTGTGGATGTGAATCTCGCCGCCGTCCGGGCGAAGCAGGCCGACGAGCATGTGGATCGTGGTCGTCTTCCCCGCTCCGTTCGGCCCGAGCAGGCCGAAGGTCTGACCGGGCTCGATCTCGAAGTCGATCCCATCCACGGCGGTCAGGGTACCGAAGCGTTTCTGAAGTCGGCAAACTTTAATCATGGACGAAAGTATAAGGGTTCATCCATAATTTGAAACCACCATGCCCGAAGTGGGGTATGGAGCTTGTGGGTGCTAACCACGAGAAATCGCCTGATACGCGAAGGCACCCACAAACGGAGTCCGGGCTTGACGCCGAAACTCCGTTTGAAGGTGCCATTGGCTCAGGCTGGAAGGCCACACGATCAGATCGAAAGACCACCCGATCAGGCCGGAATGCTCAGCGCCGGTTTTTTCGCCCTTTCCTTACCACGGCCGGGATCATGGTCAACGGTATGGAGCAATTGCCGGATCGATGGATTATCGATAGGATCATCCCATAAAGGCACCATCGGCTTTCTGATCCGTCAGGCAATGAAGCATTCTTTCGGGTTAAGACTTACTTTCATAAAGGTTAAACATTGATGCTGCTGACCTGTCCGGCACAAGCGGAGATTTTGATCATCGTGGCAGTCATCGCGGTGATCGTTCTGGCCGTAATTGGGCATTTACAAGCCCAAAAACGGCGCGAGGCGCTGGCTCAGTGGGCCCGATCCCTGGGCTTGAGTTTCGATCCGAGGAAAGATCGGGGGATGGATAATCGCTTCGCGGCGTTCTCCTGTCTTCGCCAGGGAGAGAACCGCTATGCCTACAATATCATGCAAGGCACCGTCCGGCAGCATGAGGTGTGCGCATTCGATTACCATTACGAAACGCACTCCACGGATTCCAAGGGGCACCGGACCACTCATCATCACCATTTTTCGGCGGCGATGGTGGATTCGGGGTTGCCGCTCAAGCCCTTGTTTATCCGTCCGGAAAACTTTCTCGACAAAATTACCGAATTCTTCGGTTGGGACGACATTGATTTCGAGTCGGCAGAGTTTTCCCGCAAGTTTTACGTCAAAAGCCCGGACAAAAGGTGGGCCTTCGATGTCATCCACCAGGCCACCATGGAATTTCTTCTGGATCGTCCGGTGTTTACTCTCGATTTTCAAGGCCGTCATGTGATGGCGTACCGCGATAAACAGTTCGATCCGCGGGATTTTGTGGCGGCCCTTGAAGTGATCGAGGGCGTTCTGAATCGCTTACCCAAGTCGGTCATTCGCGAATTGCATGGAGCGGCATCATGATGTTAACGATGGCGGCACAGATTGAATTGCTTTTGCCGGTCGCGGTCCTGGGTTTCATCCTGCTGGTGATTATCGGCATGTACAACGGGCTGGTGCGTACGCTTAACGCGTGCAACGAGTCGTGGTCTAATATCGATACCGAATTGAAACGGCGCTATGATCTGATTCCCAACCTGGTGGAGACGGTGAAGGGCTACGCCGCCCACGAGAAGGACACCCTGGAAAGGGCGATCCGAGCCCGCAACACGGCCATGGCCAACCATGGCTCGCCCGCCTCGCAGGCCAAGGACGAAAACGTACTGGTCGGGGCGCTTCGCCAGGTGTTCGCCGTGGCCGAGGCCTATCCCAACCTGAAGGCCAGCGAAAATTTCCTTAAACTGCAGGAAGAATTGACCAACACGGAAGACCGCATCCAGCGGGCCCGGCGTTTCTACAATGCCAACGTGCGCGATCTGAGCAATCGCATCCGCACTTTCCCATCCAATATCATCGCCCGCATGTTCGGCTTTACCGAGCGGGAATACTTTGAAATAGAAGAGGCCATCGCTCGTGAGCCGGTCAAGGTAGGATTCTGAGCGTAAACCGTTGAGGTGATCGGGTTGGGGGGTTCCGCTTGCGCGATTTGTCTGCTTCATGCCTGTCAACCCAGACGGTTTTTCCGTTTTTCCATCCGCACAAGAGAAGAATTTTTATACGCGGATATGAACTGACCGCAAATACTCCATAAAACCCACCCCCGATGCTTGTCATTTCGAGAAAAATCAAGGTGACAAACAACACAACAAGCACTTGCCATGTGGGCGGCGGTTTGGCCCAATAAGCCCAAAAGCCCGCTTGCTTGATATCTTGAAACCAGACATTCGGGCGCCGCCGATCCAGGAAAGTGTTTTGATCTTCAGGATTAAATGCTCGACCGCATTCCGGACATCGCGGCTCGCAAAGGCCGTGCCGACGATATCCGTAACCAAGGCAAATGGCCCGGCTCAAATCGGCTCGCCGCATCTTGAATTTATCCCGAATTTGTCGCTTCCGCGGGCGGAGGCGAAGGCGATTCATCCTCCACCTTGATTTCCACGCGAATGGCCGGTTGGGCGGGTTCGGCGGGTTTTTTTCCACCGAAGAGGGCCTCGGTCAGGGTTTTCTTTTCGGGATGGAAATGGGCCGCAGCGGCCTGGATAAACGGTTTCATGCGATCGCCCACATATTTGGCGACGCCCTCATGAGCGATGGCGTCGAGGGTCTTGACGTAACTGTCCAGAATCTTCTCGCCGAACAGCGACGCCCCGGTCTGCCCGACGGCCAGGGCCGAGCCGATCCCCTTGCGGCCCCACTCGGCCACGTCGAGGGTCAGGATGCCTCCCAATCGCTCCAACGAAACCTTGTCGCGGTCGGCAAGGGTCTCCATCCGGGCCCAGATATCCTCGATGCGCGGGACCAGATTCCCGGCCTTGGCGAACATTTGCCGATAGCTTTCAGTCATTTCCTCGGCCAGCTTGGCGACCTCCTCGCGGGACAGCGGCGGCGTATCGACGGCGGTTACCGACTTGCGCGAGGTATCCTGCATAGCCTCCAGCAGATCGGACAACCCTTGCACCTGCATGTCGACCGGAAGTACTCCGTTGGCCTTCAACTGGGCCACCAGCCGACGGAAAAACACGTCGGTGCCGGCGGCCGCGTCGCCGGCCAGGGCGAAAACCCACAACGGCGAAAAGTGCATGGCCAGCAGCCCGGCGGTTTCCAGCATGCCCCCGACCATTTTGCGCTGAAGATAGTCGGGCGGCGGCCCCTGTGGACCCTCGGCCGTAGCGCCCTCCTGTTGAATCTGGGCTACCTTGGCCATCATGAAACGCTGGGTATCGCCCACAAAAATCTTGTAGAGTGTCGTTTTGCGGAGCACTTCCGGGAAAAGGGCCTCGCTCAGCACGGTGGTCGTTCCACCGACGACGGCCACCAGCGACCGAAACGTGCGTTCGGGCAGCGACATCACATAACTGATACGGCGACGAAAATCCTCAAACATATTCGACATGACCCACCCGCCTTTCAGCGCGAGGCCCACAACGACTCGATCATCCGTACGAGTCGCCGGGCAACCACGGTTTTGCTTCCGCGAACGGGGCCGGACCAGCCGCCAGCCGGAGTGTAAAATTCCACCACCACCCGCTCGACCCCGACGTTTTCCGGTCCATTCAGCACGATCAGATCGCAGTTCTTCCTGCCTAACTTACGTTCCGCATGAACATAATGATCGTGGTCCTCCAAGGCAAATCCGACCAGCAGCCGCCGGCCTTTGCGCCGGCCCAAGGCTGCGGCGATGTCCTCGGTCGGCTCCAGCCGGACCCGTATCGCTCGGCCGGTTTTAGGCACTTTGCGATCGGCAGGCTCGGCCGGCCGGTAATCGCAAACGGCGGCGGCCATGACCGCGACATCGGCGTTTTTATACTCCCGCTTGCAGGCCCGGGCCATCTCGGCGGCGGTCATCACCGGAATCACCCTGACCGCTGGCGGCGGCTTGATCGCCACTGGACCACTGACCAACGTAACGCGGTGGCCTCGCCGCGCCGCCTCGCGAGCAATGGCATAACCCATTTTACCCGAGCTGGGATTGGAGATGAACCTTACCGTATCGAAATATTCACGGGTCGGCCCTGCGGAGATCAGAATATGCAACGGAGGAATCCCCTTAGGCATAACCCACCAGGACAAAGACTACATCATGCACGGACATGACGGAGAGAAGGAGCGACAGAGCGACAGAGAGAAAATAAAACAAATAATTGATTCCGCGATCAGAATTCCCTCCATCCCTCATTCCCTCCGTCTCTCCGTCTCTCGATCCCTCCCTCTCTCCATCAAACGCTTCGGCGTTCTTGTCGTTACACCGTTCGCCGCGGGGCCCCTTGCTTCAGCAGGGCTACGACCGCGTCGATAATCGTTTCCGGTTCGGCCATGCGGCCGCGACCAACGGTTCCGCAGGCTAGCCAGCCTTCCGCCGGTTCGACGAAGACGTAGCCCGACTCACGCAGCACAGCCACATTGCGCTGCACGATCGGATTATCCCACATGCGCGTGTTCATGGCCGGGGCCAGCAGGGCCGGACAATCGCGGGCCATCATTAACGTACTGATTAAATCGTCGGCGATGCCGCCGGCGAATTTGCCGATCAGGTTGGCGGTACAGGGGGCAACCAGAAACAGGTCGGCCGACTCGGTGAGAGCCAGATGTTGCGGGTCGTAATAACCCTCGACGGCCCACATGCTGGTAAAAACCTGTCGATGGGTCAGGGATTGAAAGGTCAGAGGAGTAACGAAGCGCGTACCCGCATCGGTCATGGCCACGGTCACGCCACAGCCGCGCTGCACCAGGCGTGATACCACTTGGCAGGTTTTGTAGGCAGCAATACCCCCGCCGACGCCGACCACCACCTCGTAGCCGGCCAGGTCCCCTCCGGCGGGTTGGGCATGGTTTTCAGGCACGTTCCTCGCCTTCCGTATCCGGCGGGGCGGAGAAATCCGGCGCGATTTTACCTTCGAGGATTTCCTGAACGATGATTTCCAGTTCGTTACGGCCGTTCGGATCGACCAGCGGCCGCGAGCCCTGCATCAATTGCACCCAGCGCTTCTGGATCAGGGCGGTCAGCTTGAATCGTCCACCGGCCATGTTGATGATTTTGTCGTCTTTAAGGGCGTCGATCATGCTTGTTGGTTCTCCCGCACGATACGGATGATATTTTCCACCGTGTCCTCCACGGTTTCATTAACCACGAAATAACGATAAACCCCGGTTTCCCGGGCATGACGGATTTCCCGATCGGCCTTGGCAAGCCGTTCGCGCACGGCCTCCGGCGATTCACTCCGCCGACCCGTCAGACGGTTTTTCTGCTCCGTCGCACTGGGCGCCAGGATAAAAACCGTGACCGCTTCCGGATAACGGCGAACCACCTGGCAGGTTCCTTCAATCTCGATCTCCAAGATCACCACCCGGCCGGCGGCCAAATGCCGCTCGACCGGCTCGGCCGGGGTGCCATAAAGGTTTCCACCGTACACCTCAGCATACTCTAAAAAGCCCCCCCGCTCAATAAGCTCATCGAACTCCTTGCGAGACATAAAGATATAATCGCGACCCTCAACCTCCCCCTCCCGCGGTGGGCGGGTGGTGGCCGACACGCTTAAAAACGCCCCCAGCCGATCCACCAACCGACGACAGACCGTACTCTTACCCACCCCGCTGGGCCCACTGATAATCAGTAATACGCCGCGCCGATCACCCAAGCATCACCTTAATAATTTTACTTTCATTCTCTTGCTGGCCGAGATATCCCGCTGGATGAACCATTCTCCTCAGCCATTTTCCAGCACACGAATCAGTGTATCGAACAACCGACGACAATACGAGGCTTTCCGACAAACGGTATCGTTGTTCAGTAACCCGACGATTTGGGGGGCGTGCCGGGTCTCATGATATTCCCCTTTCCGGGTTTGCCGGGTGGCCGCCTTCAGGCAATCCGCAAGCGTTGTTTTATCCATTTCCTCCACATTCCGCACGGCGGGAATATCGTTTCGCCGAAAACCTTGCCCATAGAAGCCGGCCAGCGCATCTACGTCCGCGACAATCCAAGCCTCCATGCATTGCACCATGAAATGGCATTGATCATCATGCATACTATCCATAAACCAACGATCATGTTCGCGAAGGTGCGCCCAAGGTTCTTTCGAAACCGGAACCTCGGCATCAACGAGGAGAACGTTGAAGGCGTTCACATGCTGGCGAATGGCGGTTTTGAAAGCATCGAACATGGAGTTGCACCCCCCGCAGGCCACGATATTCCAGCGGACGCCTTGCTGTCTGGCTCGTTCCCGCAGAGCGTACAGGAATTTGCCGATTCCCTCGCGTAACGCCGCCTTGGTGGCTCGTTGATCTCCACCGCCCTCGATGTAAATACGTATCTCGCTTACCACCTCTTTCCCCCGATTTCACCCATGCGCCAAATCTCGCCCAGGCTATACTGTTTCAGCCAATCGCCCAGTTCGCTCCGACCCAATCGTTTCATCTGGGTCGAATCTCCGACCTTCTCGCAAACGACGACAGCTTCCGGCATATCGGACAGGGCATCGATCAGGATGTCGGAATGAGTGGAAACGATCAGTTGAGTTCGCTCGGATGCCTCGATCATTAACTGTGCCAGAGTATTCAATACATCCGGATGGAACCCCAACTCCGGCTCTTCGATACAGATCAACGGCGGTGGTGCGGGGTGGCATAGAATCGCCAGCAGGCAGAGAAAACGCAGGGTACCGTCCGACAATCGCGTCGCGGGGATGGTCATGCGACCTTCCTGCAGAAACAGTTGTACCGTCCCACCTTCAATGCTCACATCGTAATCATCGATGCCTTCATAAAGAGCCCGTAGGGCTTCCAATATGCGTTTCTTGGCCACGGTTTCCCGACGAAGCCGGTTGAGAACCAGCCCCAAATTTTCTGTTTTTTCCGCAAGAAAGTCATTCGGCAAATCGGCCTTTTGTGGCAGGCGGGGAGGGGTTTGGCGTCCCAGAGACCATTCGCGGTAGATTCGGGTTTTCGCATACGCCTCACCCAGATAAGTGATTTCAGGATACTGTTCCGGATCTCTTCTTTGAGACAGTATGGACTGTTCAGGATCAACGTCCTCTCGACGCAGTTCCCGTCGCTGATCCTTGACATTTAATACCGGATGATTGTGTTCATATCGATAATAAAAATATGGTTCCGGATGCTCTCCGAAAGGTGCTTCATTTTCAATTCTTTCATCGACCAGTTGGAATCGAAGAGCCGATTCCGTAAACGACAAGATGTGCCGCAAGGGCATGGAGCCCTGGGGATTATCGACCACCGCCTCGACAGAGGCCGTCGGCGTTCCGGAAGCGCCTTTCCATAACCAGTCGCGGACTCCACCGCCTTCGCGAATCACGGAAACCAAGTCCTTGGGCGCAGCCTGCAAGAGAGCGATTCCATCCAAAAGATTGGATTTCCCCGAACCGTTTGGCCCGATCAATACGTTCAGAGGACCGAGTTCCAAAGCGGGGCTATCCGGCCCGAAGGAAAGGAAATTAGTCATTTTCAGGCTGTGCAGAAGCATGTTCTTGCTCCCTTGGGTATACGGATTGGTGTTCACTCCACGTTCTGCACTTGTTCCTTCAGTCGGTCGATAGCCCCTTTGATGGCCACGATATGTTGGGCGATCTCGGCGTCGTTGGCCTTGCTGCCGATGGTATTGGCCTCCCGCAGAAGTTCCTGGGCCAGGAAATCGAGCTTGCGGCCGGCGGGCTCGCGACTGTCGCAGAGCTTGGCGAACTGGTCGAGATGCGAACCCAGGCGGGAGATTTCCTCGTTGATGTCGCTACGCTCGGCGTACAAGGCCACCTCGCGGCGAACGTCGTCCAGTTCCAGCGGCAGGCCGGCCTGGCCGATCAATTCATTGGCCCGCTGCAACAGGCGCTGTTGATACTCTCGCAAAACCAAGGGGGCCCGCTCCACAACGGCGGCCAGTTCCTGCCGAATCTGCACACATTGGCCAAGCAGGTCCTCGCGTAAAGCCTGGCCCTCGACCCGGCGCATTTCCAGTAACCGATCAATCGCCTGATTGGTCAGGTTTTCGATGATAAGCCAGACCTGTTGGCGCTCGGCCTCGTCCAGTTCGGGAGGCTGGCAGACCCCGGGCAAAGCCACGATCGACCCCAGATCGATATGTACGTTATCCCCCGCCGAGACATGCCCCAGTTGCCGCAGATAACTTTGCAGGGCGGCCAAATTGATCTCCTGGGCGGCATCGGCGCTGGTGTTGAGCACACGTAGAGAATAATTGACGCTGCCCCGGCTGAGGCGGGAACGCAGGAGTTTATCCACCTCGGTCTCGAAAATGGACAAGTGCTCCGGGAGTTTGATATTGGCCTTGAAATACTTATTGTTGACACTCTTGATGACCAGCGCATAAGCAATTTCGCCGTCGGCGTATTGGGCATCGCCATAACCGGTCATGGAAAGGATCATAGGACAGGCGAACTCCTGCACCGCGCCGGATCAGATACGTAAGACGGCCCAATCCAACTGTCTACGCGGCTTAATTACCCGGTTGAGTCGCGGGTTGCCCCCCGGACGGCACCGGGCCGCCCGTACCACCGCTGGGTTGCACGCTCACCGGCGGCGTAGTCGCCAAAGGCTGCGGGACATAGACAAACGTGCCGATACAAGCGACCAAAACAAAAGCCGCCGCAAGG
>CAYNYK010000098.1:0-5597 GCA_964401335.1 uncultured Planctomycetales bacterium | reverse complement strand
CGACCGTTATCCAAGTAAACACATCACCCGTTTTCGCCCCGAAAGCACTGTGTCCACCCACGCCGCCGAACGCCCCCGACAAGCCGCCGCCGCGACCCTTTTGCAGCAAAATGATCAGCATCAGAAACAGGCAGATCAAAATAAACAGGATGCCAACCAGATAGTGTTTCCATGTCATATCAGCCAAGAGGTCGATCATTCTTGTTCCTTTCGCTCTTGATCTCGTATCAAAGAGGTCGGCGTCACGTTCTAAATGCTCGCCGCGGCCATCGCTCCCTGGATAATCCCCAGGAAATCAGCCACCTTCAAACTCGCCCCACCCACCAGCGCACCATCGACATCCGGTTGGGACATCAACTCGCGGGCGTTGGCGGCATTCACGCTGCCGCCGTACTGAATCCGCAATTCCTGGGCGGTTTGGCTATTATACAGCTTTTCGATCTCCCGGCGAATATAAGCGTGGGCGTCCTGAGCCTGCTGGCCCGTGGCCGTCTTTCCGGTACCAATCGCCCAGACCGGTTCATAGGCAATCGTTACGTTTTCCAGGCCAATCTCCGGCCCAAGTACCTCGTGAAGCTGCTCGTGAAGGACCGCCTCGGTTCGCCCGGCCTCCCGTTCATCAAGCTTTTCGCCGACGCAATAAATGACCTTCAAGCCGGTCGCCAAGGCCGCTTGAATCTTCTTTTTGAGCAAGGAATTGGTTTCCCCGAAAATATGCCGTCGCTCGCTATGTCCGATAATAACCGTTTTGCAACCCACATCTTTGAGCATTTGTGGCGAAATTTCGCCGGTAAAGGCTCCCTTGGGCTCAAAATAGCAGTTCTGGGCCCCCAGGCTGATGGGTGAGCCGGCCAGCACCTTGTTCAAAGGGGCCAGCAGTACGAAAGGCGGACATACGCCCACATCGACCGATAGGTTCTTGGGCAAGCCGGCCTTCAGCCCCTCAACCAAGGCCGTGGCCTCGGACAATAAAAGGTTCATCTTCCAGTTACCGACCACATATTTGCGTCGCATTACATACTCCCTTCGCCGGGATTCGCCCGGCGGAAAAACCTCTATTGTATCGCCTGTTCAAAAAGACAAAAGGGCGTCGGTCGCCCGAGGATAGGAACCGAGGATGTTCAGCCGCAGGCAGGACCGGCGGGCCTCCTCGACCGCCTCGACAAACTTCGGGTCGGTGCGGTGGGACACCACATCCACGAAGAAATAATACTCCCAATTTCGCTTTTTACTAGGCCGCGACTCGATGAAGGACATGTTGATCCCCTTGTTCCGCAGAGCGTCCAAGACCGTGACCAACGCCCCCGGTTCGTCCTTGGTGGTGAAGACCAGCGAGGTCTTATCGTCGCCGGTAGGATTATTGGCCTCCCGGCCGATCACAAAGAAGCGGGTCACGTTGTTGGGGTTGTCCTCGATGTTGTCGCAGACAATTTTCAGAGCATAAAGCTCCGCCGCCAGCGTGCTGCCGATGGCCGCCGCGTTTTCTTCCTTGCAGGCCATCTCCGCCGCCTTGGAGGTACTGGCTACCGCGATGGTCTTACCCACTAAATTCGTTTCGCTCAGCCAGCGTTGACACTGGGCGAATACCTCCGGTTTGGAATACACCCGCTCGATCGCCTCCATCGGACAGTTGGCCAGAAGGTTGTGGTGTATCTGCTGGTTAATCTCCGCGCAGATGCTCAAGTCGGTTTCCAGCATGGCATCGAGCGTGTCAATCACCCCTCCGCCGACGGAATTTTCGATCGGCACGATACCGAAGTCGGCATGCTCGCGGGCCACTTCCTCGAACACCCCTCGGATATCGGTCACCGGTTCATATTCAACCGAGGCCCCAAACTTACCTACCGCGGCCAGATGCGAATAACTCCCCTCCGGTCCGAGGTATGCGATCCGCAAGGGCTTTTCCAGGGCGAACGACCCGCTCATCAATTCGCGGTAGATGGCCATCAGGGTGCGATCCGGCAAGGGCCCCCGGTTGGCCTTGCAGATCTTGTCCAGGACCGCTTTCTCGCGATCCGGGGCGTAGATCGGCCCCTTGTTGGTGCTTTTCAGCTTGCCGACCTCGACCACGATCTTGGCCCGCTCGTTGAGTAATTCAACAAGTTTCAAGTCGATCTGATCAATTTGTTGGCGGAGTTCCTCAAGAGTCATCGACGCAGCACCCTTGTCATTTCGTGATATTGCCCTTCAATGAAAGGAATATTAGCCGGTTTTTCTGCGGTACGCAAAAAGACGGACCGAAGCCCCCCGCCGGTCTCAGTGTACCGTCAGCCGGAGCCGAATCTGGCGAGCCACATCGGTACGGCCGGCTTTATCCAGCCGGTCGGCGTACATCATGCCGACCTTGAACCAGGTGGTGCTTTCCTTGACCGCCTGATCGCTCTTGGGCGGCCATCCGATTTGCTCCCAAGCCTGGCCGTAAAGGTCGGCCACCGCATCCAATTGCCCGGTCTGGACCAGAAGCCGTTCCGCCTTGTCCAAAGCCTTGACGATAAACGGGCCGGTATTCGCATAACGTCGCACCACATCTTGGTAGCACTCTAAAGCCTGGGTATAGTCGCCGGCTTTTTCCCACATTTCGCCCTGGCTGATCCGCACATCGGCGGCCAGATCGGGGCGGACCGTCTGGAAAGTGTGAAACGTGATTTCCCACAATTCGTTCTGCCCCTCGACCTCCGGTACCGTCGCGACCATCTGTCGAACCAGTTCGAGGGTGAAGTCGGAATATTCCCGGCCGCAAGTGCGGTTGACCAACTCGACCCAACGGCGAATCTGGACTCCGTCCAGCTTGCCCGCCCGAGCCAGTTCACTCACGGTCTTCCAGGCGGGAGCATAAAGCCCGTTGGACACATCGACGGCCATCTGGAGCAGGTCCAACTGGCCCTTGATATCCGTTTGACGCGGGCGGGGGGGACGCCGACTCGTGCGGCTTTCGTCCAAGGGGGGTGGGTTGAATTCTTCACCAAGTGTCTCCAATTCGACAAGCCGCTGGACACCGTCAACCATGGCAATGGCCGCCTGCTTGTCCTCTGGGTTCAGCGTTAACAGCCCGGCCAATAGCGAAAGCGTCTGGATCGTGATCTTTCGATTCGTCTGTGGATTCATGATCTCCCCGCCCACCTCGTATAACATGGGCGGAATGACCAGACGGGCGATATCGAAATTCCACCACGCCCGTCGGCCGCGCGTGTCCAGAAAACCAACCCAGGAATAGCTCAGTTTCTCCACCTCCAGGGTCACCGAGACGTTGGGAATACCTATCGCCTTGCCGACGACGGAAACGAGATAGGCCCGCTCTTGATCGGACCCTCCCGTTTTCAAAATGTCCTCGAACCGCTGCGGTCCGGTGCTCGCCGCCACTGGAGGAGGCGGCGGGACCACGAAGGGCGGGCGAGGCGCCAGCAGTAGACGCTGAAACAGGCCATCCAAAGGGATGTCCCCGAGCCGCTCGGCCGCCCAGGCCAGTTCATCAATCCCCGCTTTGACATCGACCACATAAACCAGCAATTCGGGAGGCACGTCCGCCAGCGGCCTCAAAGGGAATTGCCTCTCGTTACGGGTATAATAATCGAACAGCTCCAGTGGGCTGGCCGTCGGTGCGCCGGCCGTGGCCGACCGCGCCGCCATTCGGTCATGGACGACGCACATGGCCGCCGTCAGCGTGGCGTTTTTTTCCAGTTGCTCTTCCCGGACCTTGCGGAGCTGACTGAGCGCGGAATAGACCTCGGCCGCGTCCTCGTCGGCCGGCTGAAATAAAAAGGCCATATTAGCGGCCAGTTGGGGATTGGCCCGCAGAAAAGCCAGTAGCGAATCTCGCTCGTCGGCGGCCGCATCCCCCAATTGTCGCACCATCCGCAGGGCCAAGCCCACTTCGCGAAACAGGTCCGCCTCGGCCACCCGGCCGAAAGCCACCACCCGATCAAACAAGGCGGCCAGGGTTTTTTCGGCCTCGGCGTATTGGTGATCCAGTTCGAGTTGATCGAGGGTGGTCTTGATCTGCCTGTTCACCTGCTCCCGAAGGTTTTCCCGCTTGACATGCCGCTGCCCCAGGACCTGCGGTACGCCGATCAGTACGCACCCCACTCCCAGCACAATCCGAAACACAATCCGTCTTCTGAAAAGCAATTGGAACATGGCAGATTCCTATCCCGGATATTTCACAACGGAGACACTGAGACACGGAGGTTGGCTTAAGTGATAGATAAAATGCATGTTCCGTCCAGATGGCTTATATGCACTCTACGACTATATCCATCCTCGATTTTTTAACCTAAGTTCTTTCTTCTCCGTGACTCCCGTGCTCGCCACGGCGGAGCCTCGCTTTAGCGGGTCTCCGTGGTAAAACCCGATAAATAATCCAAGTTATCCAGCTTACCTGACGGCCCGGCCTCGTCAAGGCGTCACGGCGTTTGCGTAACGGACAGGATTCGTAATAGAGACGGCGGGACAGAGCGACGAAGGGACGAAGAGATTGGGTAAGAAACCCCTTACCAGCCCGACGCAGTTTACCTCGCCTTGGCGGGCAAGCTAGGGAACTCTTCCCCGCCCGGCCGAGTTTATCCGCCCCTGACGGGCAAGGAAGTGAGCAAGGCAGCGAGGCCAGACCGGCGACAGGCTGTTAGACTGTCAGGCTCGCCACGGCGAGCTCGCCACGGCGGAATTGCTGCCGATGGTCCGCTTGCCTCGCTCGCCTCGCTCGCCACGTCGGAGTTCGCCAAGGCGGAATCTCGCTCGCCGCAGCGGAGCCTCGCCTGGGCGGGCTTTAGCGGACCCCGCGGAGCCGGGCCTGGGTGGGCCTCTACGGAATTCCTGCCTATTGCCTACTGTCCGCTGCCTCCTGACTACTGACTACTGACTACTTTTCGCTGCCCCCTTTCCTCTCTCTACTATCAACTTTCTTCGTGGTGTCCCCCGAATTCCTAATTCCTCACCCGTCGTTTGCTATTGTCTACCATCGAAAATCAGTAGTGACCCCTTTTACCACCTCGTCGATTTAAGAAACATACTATAGCTGTTATTATTGTCATCAAGAATATCATCATCCAAATGGGGATAAATATGATATAAATATTACCATTATGACACTTTATTTTATAATATTCTGGTCGCAACTTCCATAAATATATCTTCTTATATGCTGGAGATACTATTATTCGACTCGGAAATATTTTTGGATTGACGCTAAAACCAAAAGAACCATGTTCAACAGATACGACATACCTTAATAAAAAGCATTGACATATATAATATCTAGATAATACCATAATGCTAAGTAATACGATTGTAATCAATATGAATATTGTTTTACATTTTTTCATTTATTATCTACCTCAAACCAAGATAATACAGCTTATAACGCTATTGAGATGGGTATTGCGTACATTGCGCATAGCATTCGTTATACGTTGGGAATCCACTATTTGTTATGATAGCTTCGGCAATAGATGCTGGCATACCATTCCACATCGTATCACAACAATCTTGGCAGGTCGATTGTCTCTTTGTTGTTCGTGTCCGCTTAACGAACCCCATCTATGCGCCGCGGGGGCGGCGTGGCATGATGGGGGCATGAGCAAGAGACATGATACACAAGAGCG
>CAYNYK010000097.1:0-21180 GCA_964401335.1 uncultured Planctomycetales bacterium | reverse complement strand
TGTGGACATAAAACCAGGTCAATCACGGCGATGACCGGGCGTGTAGTTCAGGAAACCGAAAATTCATTCAAAGGAGTTGATCATGTCCACCCGCGTTGATTCACCCGCACCGGTTTTTCCCGTGCCGGCGGCCGTTCCCGCCCAACACCGCATGGATTATTACGACGCCGCCCGCTATCTGATCGATGGCCGGGTAATCGAATGGGCCGGCGCGTGTCAGGAGGTGCTTTCGCCGATCTGTCTCGTGGAATCCGACGAGGCCAGGCCTCACAAACTCGGCCACTATCCGCTGCTTACCGAAAACGAGGCCCGCCAGGCCCTCGAGGCCGCCTGCCGGGCGTATGATCGCGGACGCGGCGTCTGGCCTACCATGTCCGTCGCCGAACGCATCCGCCATGTTCAGGATTTCATCCCGCGCATGCAGGCCGTCCGCGAGCAGGTCATCAAGCTGCTCATGTGGGAGATCGGCAAGACCTGGCCCGACGCCTGTAAAGAGTTCGACCGTACCGTCGATTACATCCGTGACACGATCGAATCGCTCAAGGAGCTCGACCGGGTCAGCTCGCGATTCGCCGTGGAGCAGGGTTTTGTCGCCCAGGTTCGGCGCAGCCCCCTGGGCGTGGTCCTGTGCATGGGGCCGTTCAATTATCCGCTCAACGAAACATTCACCACCCTGATCCCCGCTCTCATCATGGGCAACACGGTCATCTTCAAGCCGCCGCGTTATGGCGTTCTTTTGCACGCGCCGCTTTTACAGGCGTTCGCCGAATCCTTCCCACCCGGCGTGGTCAATACGGTCTACGGCGACGGCCCGACCGTTGTCGCCCCGCTGACCACCAGCGGGCGTATCGATGTCCTGGCCTTCATTGGCTCGGCGAAAGTCGCCTCGATCCTCAAGCATCAGCACCCGCGGCCGAACCGGCTGCGTTGCGTCCTCGGCCTCGAAGCCAAGAACGCCGCGATTATTCTGGGCGACGCCGATCTCGATCTGGCCGCGTCTGAATGCGTGCTCGGGGCGACCTCCTACAACGGGCAGCGCTGTACGGCCATCAAAATCATCTTCGTCCATCGCCGCGTGGCCGAGGCTTTCTGCATGCGCTTCGCCGACGCCGTTTCCGCCCTGCGCGTCGGCATGCCCTGGGACGAAAAGGTTTCCATCACGCCGTTGCCCGAGGAGGGCAAGCCCGCCTGGCTCGCCGAGCTTGTCGCCGACGCCGAAAAAGGCGGTGCCCACATCATCAACAAGGGCGGCGGAACTATCGATCGGACGCTTTATTACCCCGCGGTTCTCTACCCGGCCAAACCGGACATGAAAATCTGCCAGATCGAGCAGTTCGGGCCGGTCACGCCGATCGTCCCTTACGACGATGAGCGGGAAGTCCTCGATTGGCTGATCGATTCGCCTTTCGGCCAGCAACTTGCGCTTTTCGGCAACGATCCGCGGCAGCTCAGCCGTTTCATCGATACGGCCGTCAATCAGGTCTGCCGGGTCAACCTCAACAGCCAGTGCCAGCGCGGCCCGGACAAGTTCCCCTTCACCGGCCGCAAGGATTCTGCCGAGGGTACGCTGTCGGTTTCCGACGCGCTGCGCGTCTTTTCCATCCGCAGCCTCGTCGCCGCCAAGGCCACCGAGCCCAACGAAAAAATCATCTCCAACATCGTCGCCGGCCGCCACTCGCGGTTTTTATCCACGGATTTTCTGTTCTAAATCGGGAACGCAATGGTGATTATCGTGTGGCATTTGTGAAAAAAAGGTACATAACAGAATGAACCGTAGTACGATAAAACCTGTCAATTCGCCAAAGATCGTGACGGGATTGCTCGGCGACATATGAGGTATGATTGAGGAAGCACGTACCGCCGTTGCCCGCACGGTGAATGCCGGGATGACCATGCTGTATTGGCGGATCGGTAAGCGGATTCATCAAGAGGTTCTCAAGGGAAAGCGGGCGGACTATGGGGCGGAGATTGTCTCAGCATTGGCGAGACAATTGATGATCGAGTATGGCAAAGGCTTCAGTCGTGATAACCTCTTTCGCATGATCCAGTTTGCGGAGCGATTTTCGTGCTCATCGATTGTCGGGGCGCTGTCCCGACAATTGACTTGGAGCCATTTTGTCGAATTGATTCCCCTCTCGGCATAATCCTCTGTGCCGCGAAGAAAAGCGAACAAATTGAACTGTTCGAACTGGGCAGAGCCGGTATCCATATTGCTGAGTACCTGACCGCTTTGCCCCCCAGGGATGTCCTGAAACGGAAATTGCATGAGGCCATTTCCCTTTCCCGGTTGGTCCTGGAAAATCGCATCAGGGGTACCGAGCCCGCTGAGCAGGCCGTTGGGAAACCAACGACCAAACCCTATGTGGATACCCTGCAGGAGACCAGGAAACAGCGCAAGCAACCCGCCTCGTCGAAAAAGAGTAAGGCTAAGACGAAACGAAATCGATAGGGAAGAGGCGGCTTTTCGATATAGTGCGGGGCAAGAGCTTAGAAATTATGGGAATTGGGCGATACAGGACTCGAACCTGTGACCTCTCGGGTGTGATCCGAACGCTCTAGCCAACTGAGCTAATCGCCCGATTTTTAACTGCCGCCGGCCGGGCTGGCCGTCCGCCGGTTCCGAGCATGATAAGCCTATTCTACCGGATTCGGCCGGTCAGGCAAGGGGGGGCGGATCGCCGCCTCTTGTCCGGGTCCGTTACACTTCCTCATGTTTTGACACGGCAAACGGTACCCGGTATGATTCGTCCTTGTTCCTTTGATGAGTAAGGTTGTACCCTGAACGAAAGGGTTTTGCATTGATCGTTATCGCGATCATCCCCGCACGGTATGCATCCACACGGTTCCCCGGGAAACCCCTCGCCAACCAGACCGGCAAACCCCTGATCCAGCACGTTTACGAAGCGGTGACGCGGGCCAAGCGGGTCAGCGGCGTGGTGGTCGCGACCGACGATCGCCGCATCGCCGAAGCAGTGGAAGGTTTCGGAGGCCGGGCGGTCATGACCCGCCCGGACCATACGACGGGCACGGATCGGGTGGCGGAGGCGGCCAGGGGGTTGCGGGCGGATTTAATCATCAACGTACAGGGCGACGAGCCGGAAATGGACCCGGGCAACGTGGATCGGCTGGTCGAGTTGATGGAAACGCATCCCCAGGCGGTGATGGGTACGCTGGCCTGCCCGTTCGGCAGCGAGGCGGACCTGCGGGATACGGCCTGCGTCAAGGTGGTATTGGATCAGGCCGGCCATGCGTTATACTTCAGCCGGAGCCTGATTCCCTATCCGCGGGACAGCGGCGGACACCCCGACGATCCGGGGCGGTGGCTGCTGCATCTGGGAATCTACGCCTACCGGCCGGGATTTCTGGCCCAGTTGACCCAGTTGCCCCCGACGGAATTGGAACAAATCGAGCAATTGGAGCAGTTACGGGTGTTGTACCTAGGCGAGAAAATCGCCGTGGCCGTCGTGCGACACAGGAGTACGGGGATCGACACCCCGGAGCAATATGCGGCATTCGTGAAACGCTATCAGGCGGGTCAAACCGTCCGGACGCAGGGATGAGGGATGGTCATATGAGCACGGAAAAAATGTTGTCCGCATTGGGTTATGCCTCGGATGAAACGGAATTTTACGCACCCATGCCCGCCGGGTACAAGCCGGGCAAGACCAAGTTCGTCATCGTGTTCGGCACGGTCATGAGCGGACTGGGCAAGGGGATTTTCTCCAGCTCGCTGGCCAAATGCCTGCAGGACCAGGGCTTGACCGTGGCCCCGATCAAACTGGAGGGGTACCTCAACATTGATTCCGGGACATTAAACCCGTTCCGGCACGGCGAGGTGTTCGTCCTCGACGATGGCATGGAGACGGACATGGACCTGGGCACGTACGAGCGGATGCTCGATCAGGACCTGTCCCGGCTGCATTTTGCCACCAGCGGGCAGATTTTCTCACGGGTATTGGAGAAGGAGCGCAAGGGCAGTTATCTCGGCCGTGACGTGCAGATGATCCCGCATGTGACCGGCGAGGTGAAAATCAAGCTGCGCGAGTTGGCCGTCGCCACCGACGCCGACGTGGTTTTCGTGGAGATCGGGGGCACCGTCGGCGACGTGGAGAACAGTTATTTTATCGAGGCGGTGCGCGAACTGGCCTTCGAGGAGGGGTCGAACTCCTGCGTCTTCGTGGCCCTGACCTACATCATTGCCCCGCCGATGCTCGGCGAGCAGAAATCCAAGGCCGCCCAGTTGGGCATCAACCGCCTGATGGCCGCCGGCATTCAGCCGCAGATCATCGCCTGCCGGGGCAAGGATCCGATCACCACCAAGGTCCGCGAGAAGATGGCCATGTACAGTAACGTGCCCATCGAAAATGTCTTCTCGATGCATGATTGCGAGAGTATTTACCTGATTCCGGAGATGCTGCGTGGGGCCGGTCTGGACCAGACGGTTATCGATTTACTCAATCTGCGTGATCGACTGCAACCGGAAGTCGACGCCTCCCGTCGGCAGGCTTGGAATGATTTCGTGCAACGCGTGCGTTCGACGAAGGAACAGGTCTGCATAGGCATCACCGGCAAATACACCTCGGTCCGGGACAGTTACGCGAGCATTATTCACGCCCTGGATCATTCCGGGGCCGCGGCGGGTTGCCAGGTGCATATCGAATGGATCGACACCACCGACGTGACTGAGGAAAACGTGGCCGAGAAGCTGGCCCGAGTGGACGGGGTGATCGTTCCCGGCGGATTCGGGGTCCGGGGCACGGAGGGCAAGATCGCCTGCATCCGTTACGTCCGGGAGAATCGGATTCCTTATCTGGGGATCTGCTACGGCTTCCAGATGGCCGTCATCGAATTCGCCCGTAACGTCTGCGGGCTGGCCGATGCCAACAGCACGGAAATCGACCGGGACACCCCCCATCCGGTGGTGGACATCCTGCCCGAGCAAAAGCAAATAGAAGGTTTAGGTGGTAATATGCGTCTTGGGGGACGGGACGTGCAGGTGCGGCCGGAAACGATGGCCGCCAGATTGTTCAACGGCGGGCGGGAAATCCGGTTGCGTTTCCGGCATCGTTACGAAGTCGACCCGCAATACATCGAGCGGCTGGAGGCGGGCGGAATGATTTTTTCCGGGAAGGCCCCGGACTACCCGATCATGCAAATCCTGGAACTGCCCGAGACCGTGCATCCTTATTTCGTGGCGACTCAGGCCCACCCCGAATTCCAAAGTCGACCGCTGCATCCGCAGCCCTTGTTCGCCGGACTGGTCCGGGCTTCCTTGGACTATCACCGCAAGCATCGGGAACCGGTCGTTTCCCGTCGCGAACGAGCCGGTACCGCCTGATCGAGAAAATCAGTGCCCGACATATACGCCCCCCTATAATAGACGATAAAAGAACAGCCACTTTTGGGGAGGCTTCGTATGCATCTTTTTCGTAATTACTTGTCCATAATGATCTTAGGTATGATCTCGGCCCCGATGATCGCCGGCTGCGCAAACTCCGACTACGCTTTGGCCGCTGTTCTGGGGGAGTTACGTCTGCTCGCGGCGGCCGTACCCATCGAAACCGCCTTGGACGATCCGGACCTTACCGAGGATCAGCGGGAAAAGCTGGCCTTTCTAATCCGGGTTCGCGATTACGGCGAGGAAGTGATCGGGCTAAACGTGGGCAAGAGCTATCGCAACTTCGTCCTGCTGGAGGATGACAGCCTGGCCTGGAACCTGTCGGCCAGCCGCAAGGATGCTTTCGATCCTTACGTATGGCGATTGCCTGTCGTGGGACGGATTCCGTACCTGGGATTTTTCACCTTGGACTATGCCAAGGCCGAACGAGATCGGCTGGTCGACCTGGGATACGACACGGTGATCTACGAGGTGGACGCCTACAGTACGCTGGGGTTGCTGCCCGATCCGGTGGCATCCTCTCTGCTGAGGCGAGACTGGCTGCAACTGGCCGACACGATCATGCACGAATGTCTGCACAACACAATTTGGCGTGAGGGCGACACCAATTTTAACGAATCGCTGGCCGTCTTCGTCGGCCGAACCGCGGCCCTGGAATTCATGGCCCATGAATTCGGCGAGGACTCGGAGATGGTGATCGAGGCTCATCAATACTATGAAGATGACGCTGTATTTCGTGATTTTCTGGACAAGCTACGGGCGGACCTGAACGCAATCTATACCAGCGATCAGCCCTCCGCCGAGAAAATTCAGGCTCGTAAGCCGATTCTGGAAGGGGCCGGCGCCCGTTTTGTCGAGGAAGCCCTGCCTTTGATGCACAATAAGGAGTCGTTCCAGAATTACGAGGATTTCACGTTCAATAACGCTTTTTTGCTTCTCTATGTCCGCTACGGGACCGAACTGGACCTTTTCGAGGGCGTCCACGAAATGACCGGGGGCGACTGGGGACAAACACTGGATATATTCCGGGCGGCCGCCACGGCGCCGGACGCCTACGCCTACCTCCGTAACATACTGGACCGCTGAGCCGACGGGCCTTACATTACTCCTGTGCTGTAAAGAGACGGATTTTTCTCACACGGGAGAAACGCAATGAGGCGACGAATGTGCATGGCGGCGATTTTTATCGGCGCGGTATTCTGTTGCGGGTGCAACAGCGGCGGCAAGTGCGTCGAACTTTTCAATGGACGGGACTTGACCGGATGGCAGGCGGAGGGCAACGCCACATGGACCGTGGAGGACGGCGCGATCGTAGGCCGGCAGGGACCGAACAATGCTCCCGGCGACCTGTTCACCACCGAATGCTATAAGGATTTCGAGCTGTCCTGCCGCTGGCGAGTCGAATGGCCTTGCAACAGCGGTATCTGGTTCCGTTATCAGGAGGGCAAGAAGGCCTACCAGGCGGACATCCTCGAATACAAGGATCCGGTCTGCTACAGCGGCACGCTTTATTGCGGCGGCAAAATGTTCATCGCCATGAATACCGACCCGTCGCTGGTCAACCGCGACGGGTGGAACACCTTCCGGGTCCGGGCGGTCGGCGACCATCTCCAGCTCTGGCTGAATGGGCGTAAAGTCGGCGACGTCCACGACGACAGCAGCGATCATGGCCGCATCGGCATCCAGGTGCATCCGGGTGAGCAATTCGGCCCGATGAAAGTCATGGTCAAGGATATCAGGATGACCGTACTTGAATAACGGCCGCGCCTGACCCGCACGGCTGCCTGGATCGTACGGCAAAAATCGGTTTTGTCATGACAAACTACGGAACTTTTTCTATCCCCGACGAATATACCCATGAATGATTGCACGTCGGGACAAGAGGCGGGCATCAACCTATCGCAGGCGGAGGAGATTCATAATGACCAAGCGGGCGAAGATTACGATTATCGGGGCGGGAAACGTGGGGGCGACCTGTGCGCACTGGGCGGCGGTCAAGGAACTCGGCGACATCGTTCTGGTGGATGTGGTCGAGGGCCTGCCCCAGGGCAAGGGGCTCGATCTGTTCGAGGCCTCGCCGATCGAGGGCTTCGACAGCGATATTCTCGGGACGAACGGCTACGGGGAGACGGCCGACAGCGACGTGGTCATTATCACGTCCGGACTGGCCCGCAAGCCGGGCATGAGCCGCGACGAACTGCTCACCAAAAACGTCGAGATCGTCAAAACGGTCACCGAGCAGGCCGCCAAGTACAGTCCCAACGCCGTACTGATCGTGGTCAGCAACCCGCTGGACGCCATGGTGTACACGGCCTGGAAGGTTTCAGGTTTTCCGACCCAGCGGGTGGTGGGACAGGCCGGCGTACTCGATACCGCCCGCTTTCGGGCGTTTATCGCGATGGAACTCGGTTGCAGTGTCGAGGACATCTCCGCCTTGCTGCTCGGCGGGCACGGCGACGACATGGTGCCGTTGCCGGGCTTTACCTCGGTCGGCGGCATACCGGTCACGCACCTTTTGAGTAAACCGGCGCTTGACCAAATCGTGGAGCGTACGCGCAAGGGGGGCGGAGAAATCGTCAGCCTGCTCAAAACGGGCAGCGCCTACTACGCGCCGTCCGCCGCCGCCGTGCAGATGGCCGAGGCGATTATCAAGGACAAACGACGTGTTTTGCCCTGCGCTGCCTACTGTAACAGCGAATACAACGTCGGCGGGTATTTCGTCGGCGTGCCCTGCATCCTCGGACACGGCGGGGTCAAGAAAATCCTTGAGGTTCCCCTGAACGACGAAGAGAAGGCCGCCTTCGCGGCCAGCGTCGCCCATGTCAAGGAACTCGTCGGGCAGGTGGAGAAGTTGATGTAGGAGACAAATACAGATTGAGGTTGGGTGATTGATTTGCTAATGGCTAAAAGTTGATAAATGTACTTGGATAAGTTATAATAATAATAGTGTCCGGCTTTTGTGAGATTTGTGCATGCCCAAAGGTTTTACGGAGTTTCGAGGAATAGATCCACGGACGGGTCAGGAAGGCCGGTTTCGTCTCATAATGGAGATGCTGGACAGATTTGCCCGATATACACCTGAATAAAAATTACTTGATTTATGGTGTGTGCGGGAAGTAATTGAAGCCCCGGCGATTGCGTTCGAGGGGCTTCGTACGATCGATGAAAGTCTGGGAGACTCAAGAAGGTACGTCGAGGTTCCCGATCCGACAGGATTATGTTTAGCGGGTATTCCTTCGAGCCGTATACTGGTTGGAGGAGTTAAAACCAGTCCACCCGAGGGTTATACATTTGCTGTTTTCATGGATCGGAGACTCATTATTTCCGATTGGGATTGGATTGCGAGCGATCATGCATTACCGATTGCACCTATTTATTGGGTGACGAGGTTTAATAGAAAAATATGGCCGAGAGATTAGACATCGAATCGATCCTACGGTCCCACCCTTCGCGGTTTGAACCCAAGCCGTTCTATTCCCCGGAGGGTGATAGCATTCATTTCTATTTCGAGAATGTGGATCACTATGCGGAACGCGTGGATTGTTGGCTTACCATTTACCGCTCGTTTGAAGATCAACACTTGGTAGGATTCAAACTCAAGAACATTAAGTCGCTTGTCTCGGCATTCGATAAATTGGGTTTGGATATACGTGTATCCCACAAGCAGTGGTCAATCAAGCTCTTGGCGGCCATCGCCTTTTGTCCTTGGATTGAACCAGAATCGGCCACAAGACAGCCTTATCGGGATTTGCTGTCGCGGATTAAATCCGATGAAACAGTAGGCATCGCTGTCTGAATGAGCCACACCGAAAAGGTTACCAGCCGGCTAATCGACGCAAAAAAGGGTGATCATCCCATGTCCCGCCTACGTATCGTTCTCGTCCGTCCGCAGGTGGCGGGGAACATCGGGGCGGTGGCCCGGCTGATGGAAAACTTCGAGGCCGGCGTTTTGTATCTCGTCGATCCGCAAGCCGACGCGTTCTCGCCTGAGGCTTTGCGGCGAAGCGCTCACGGTGCTCGCCGTCTTCAGGAAGCCCATGTGGTTCGTGATTTGAACGAAGCTCTGGAAGGTGTCGGTTTGTGCGTGGGGGCGACGCGGCGGGTGGGACCAACCCATCAGGCCGAGGATTTGAATCCTCGCGAGATGGCCGCCCTCGTCCGCCAGCGCATTGAGGAAAACGATGTGGCCTTGCTGTTCGGATCGGAGGACAACGGCCTGGCCCGCGAGGACTTGCTGGCCTGTGATGCGGTGGCGCGGATCCCCGCCGGAGCGAACTACCCGACACTGAATCTTTCCCACGCGGTAGCGATCTGCTTGTATGAAGTATTTATCGCGCTTACCGGCGGCCCGCTGCCGGAGAAACGCTCCACCCGCCCCGCGGAGCGGGCGGACGCGGCTATGATGAACCGTCTGACCAAAAAACTGCAACATGCGTTATCGACGATCGGCTATTTGCGCCCGGAAAAACCCGATCATCTGATGTTTCCCATCCGACACATCCTCTCACGAGCGAACCTCAGCCGGGCGGAGGCCCAAATCCTCATCGGTCTGGCCCAACAGATCGACGAGTTCGCTCGTTATGAAAAACAAGATCGGTAATCCGCTTGTTTTCACACATTGGACTGTGTAAAATACGGAAAACAAGGAAAGGAGGCTAGCCGTGCCCACCAACCTGGATCTGGACGACAAACTGATCGAGCGGGCCCGCCGGGCCGGGAAGCATAAAACCAAAAAAGAAGCGGTTACCGCCGCGTTACGGGAATACATTCAACATCGCCAACGCCTGCGGGTCCTTAAAATGGCCGGACGGGTGGATTATGTTCCCGGGCATGACTACAAAGCGGAGCGCAAAAGGCGATGAATGTTCTGGTGGATACCCCGATCTGGTCCTTAGCCTTCCGTCGACGACCCACCCATCTTTCTAAGACCGAGCATATCCTCGTGGATGCCTGGTCTCGGCTGATACAGGATAATCAAGCGGTATTGATCGGACCCGTGCGACAGGAGGTGCTTTCGGGCATTCGCCACGTTCAGGTTTACGATCGCCTGCGCAAACTTTTACGGGCTTTTAATGATGAGCCATTGACCTTGGAAGACTATGAGGCCGGTGCAAAATGCGGGAACATATGTCGTTTGCGCGGGATAACCGGATCGACGATTGATTATCTGATTTGTGCGGTCGCGGTACGTCGAAAACTGGCCATATTCACTACCGACGCCGATTTTACACATTACGCAAAACATCTTCCCATCCAGTTATTTGAAGCAAGTTGATCAAAGCCGGCCTTCGTACGGTCCTTAAACCGAGGCCATCATTTTGCGGCGTCACAAAATATCTACCCGCCGACTTGGCTGAAGGCCGGGGCGGCCGCCGGCTCCATGTTCGGGGCCGGTAGCGGTTCGGGTTCGGTAGCGACCACGTAACGGCGCGGCAAACTGGCGTCCGGCCGCGAAATCCACCCGATCAGTAAGTATGAAACGGCATAGATGGCCAGGAACACGCTGAAAGCGTAACGACCGTCAGCGGTAACGTAGATGGCAAAATTGGCCAGGCAATACGCTCCGACAAGCATTTCCGTGAACCACAACCACCAGTATTTCTGCGGCCGGTATCGACTGGTAAGCCGATTCTTCTGTGTACTTCCGGATTTCGGCGTGCGCACGAACTCGCCTCCGCGGCTGTAAAGACCTCGAAGAACGGCCAAGGCATTATTGATGGACATACCCGTCCCCAGGACGATCATGAGCGGAACGGTGCGCAAGCCGGACCAACCGCCTCCCAGGCTGTACCGCGCGTAACCATAGGTGATCGAGGGGGCCAGCGAACTGAAAATCACCATGCCCCATCCGGTAAGGAAACACCATGCATAAGGAACGGGATCGACCATGACCAACAAGGGACGGGCCAGCAAGGCCAGTACCAGCATCCAGAGGGACACGGAGTAATGCGTCAGGTGAATGGTAGCCTCCAGCTTCTGGCCCAGCCGAATCGGCGAGCGCCAGATGCGGGGCAACAACTTGACCGCGGTTTGGATCGAACCGGTAGCCCAGCGGCGCTGCTGGGCCTTAAGCGAGTTGATCGTGCTGGGCAACTCCGCGGGGCAGGGCAGGTCGAGGCAATAATCGATCTTCCAGCCGGCCAGTTGGGCGCGGTAGGAAAGATCGAGATCCTCGGTAAGGGTATCGGAGGACCAGCCGCCGACGGCCGGATCCTCGATGGCCGCCTTACGCCAAATCCCGGCGGTCCCGTTGAAATTCATGAGCAGATTATTCCATGCCCGGGCACCCTGTTCCACCGCGAAATGGCCGTCGATACCTACCGATTGAGCCCGGGTAATCCAGGACTCATCGGCGTTGAGATGTGCCCAACGCCCTTGAAGACAGGCCAGCTCGGGGTTAACCGCCATCAGCGGAACAGCGCGTTGGAGGAAATCGGTTGGGGGGACAAAATCGGCATCAAAGACCGCGACGAGCGGATGGCGGCTGCGGGCCAAACCGACTTTTAAGGCCCCGGCCTTGTATCCTCGACGATCCTCCCGACGGATCACTTCAATATCGACACCTTGGCGCCGTAGACGGCTAACCGTCCGATCAACGAGCACTTTTGTCTCGTCCGTACTGTCGTCGAGTACTTGGACGGTGTGTTTGTCGCGAGGGTAACTCATGGCGGCCACGGCCTCGATTACCCGGATGGCCACATCGGCCTCATTATAGATAGGGATCTGGCTGGTGACGCCGGGCCATTGTTCGGGCGGAGTGTGGGCAAGATATTGTTCGATAAGGGTTCGTTGCTCGGATCGTTTGGTTCGGCTGCGCCGCCGAAAGAGATAAACCAGAACATACAAATGCAGCCCATAAAAGGCCAGCAAAGCCGTGCTGAGGAGAAAGACGGCCACGACCGCGTGATCGAGAAAACGATTCACAGTGGTTACACCCTGCCTGCCATCAACAGCCTCCGTGTATGTTGATGGGGCTCGGTTTATTGAAAAATCTCGACCCGGAGACGGTGGCCTCATGCCGTCCGTGTATGCTCCGAGGGTGACAGTACCCAAGGTGGAGAGCATAGAAAATCAATTGCCCATCCATCGCTTTTTTCGCTGCTCATTCGCAGCGTGCGATCATGAACCGGGCCGGTTGGAAAAACAACGACCTCCCGCCGAACAGTCCTTACCCAGTAGCAGTGGCCAAAGTGTTTTTCGGATGAATCGCCCGGATCTAAGTCCTCGGTCGCCAACCCCTCTTCGGGAATCCTTACAGTTGACCTTAAGACCGTTTGTAGAATAATAATTCCGTACAGCGCTGTCAATGAGGCAGCGGGCAAGTTATGAAAAATCAAATAGGCAACCGGCACTCCGGCATGAAGACTTATGGACGCCGATGGCCGGAGGTGTTAATCTCTCAGAATCGTAGAGGGCGGTCAATGAAGCCGCCCCATGAGAACAAGAATACCGGAATCCGGCCGCCGAGCCCGATATGCACCCCATACTGTTTAATCTTCCACTACTTAACCGGCCAATCCCCGCTTACGGGGGCATGGTGATGCTCGCCTTATTGGTCGGCGTCTGGTGGGCAGGCCGGCTGGCCAGAAAATTCAAGGCCGATCCCGACATTATCCTGAATTTGGGTATTCTGATTCTGATTTTCTATGTAATCGGGGCCCGTACTTTTTATGTCATCCACTATTGGGAAACGCAATATGCCCACAATCCGATGCAGGCTTTCTGGATCTGGAGCGGCGGTTTTGAATTTTACGGTGGGTTTATCGGGGCTTTTGTCGCCTGTTATCTGTATCTTTTGATCAAGCGGCTCCCTATCCGGTTGTACGCGGACTTGATGGCCGCACCGTTGATGCTGGGAGCGGGATTAGGCCGAGTGGGATGTTTCCTGTTCGGCTGCTGTTGGGGGGCCTTGTGTCCGGCAACCCTGCCGTGGGCGGTCGAATTTCCTTACTCCAGCCCCCCGTTCAACGCTCATTGGGAAGAACGGCTGGTGACCGTTCCCGCCCAGCTCCTGGCGATTGACAATGTCGGCCGGGCAAGCCCGATTTCCCGTGATATTCTCGCGTTAACCTCGGAACAACTGGAGGATTTTCGTCAACTCTCTAAAAAAGTTGCTAGTGAGATGGAAAAGGCCCGGGCCAGTGGAGACGCCAAGAAAGCCAAGAAGCTCGAAGGTCGACTGGAGGCGTCTTTACAACTCCGGCCGGTGCTTCGCCATTTCGATGAATACCAGATCAAACCCGCGGATTTGAGGGCTTTGGTCGAGACCATGAATCTGCGCAGCCGACCCGTACACCCGGCCCAGTTGTATTCGGCCGTCGGCCCGCTGCTGTTGGCCTGGATGATGTATCTCTATCTAAACCGTCGCAAACGGCATGGCATGGTAATGATTTTAACGATGACGCTCTACGCCGCCGAGCGGTTTGTCGAGGAGTTGGTTCGAGCGGACAATCCGGTGGACACTTTCGGACTGACCGTCTCGCAAGGCATCAGTCTGGCCTTACTGGGGATCCTGTTGGTTTGTTATCTGTACATACGCCGCTTACCGCTGCAATCGCCGCGACCGGCCTTCTCCATCGCGGCCGCGCCACCCGTCCCTGAGGAAGATGAACACCGGGATACCGTTCCACCCGACAACATACGCTCGCCACACGGCTCTTGACGAACCGCCCATCCGTTCGTACCGTCTGGGCGCCTGGCCGCAACGGCGGGCGAGCAGTGACCTTACATAAAGTGTTATTGAGGAACCCACGGTGCAGCGCGCAATTGAAAAAGCTTCTACCCTGATCGAGGCGTTACCGTATATTCAGGAATACTACGGCAAGATCGTGGTCATCAAGCTGGGCGGCTCGGTGATGGACGACCCGGCCACCGAACGCGAGTTGCTTCGGGACGTGGCCTTCATGAACTATGTGGGCATGCGGCCAATCATTGTCCACGGAGGCGGCAAGGAGATCACCGCGGCGATGGATGCGGCGGGCCTGGAGGCCTGCTTCGTACAGGGGTTGCGTTATACCGACGAACGGACCCTGACCATCGCCGAACAGGTCTTGTGCGGACGGATCAACAAGCGTTTGGTTGATACATTGGAATCGCTCGGGGTAGCCTCCATCGGTTTGAACAGCCTGACCAGTTGCGTGCTCTTCGCCGAGCGGATGTATCTGACCGGCGATCAGAACCGACGGGTGGACGTGGGCTTTGTCGGGCGGGTCGAGCAGGTCAACGCAAAAATCCTTCAGGTTCTCTGCCAGGCGGATACGGTTCCGGTGATCGCCCCGATCGCCCGGGACCGGACGGGCGGCAAGCTGAACGTGAACGCGGACACGGCGGCCGGCGAGGTGGCCGCCGCCGTCCAGGCGGAAAAACTGGTGATGGTCTCGGACACGCACGGCATCCGGGAACGCCGAGACGATCCGGAATCGTTTCGGCCGAGCCTGAACCGCGCGGAGATCGACGCTTTCATGGCCAACGGAATCATCGACAAGGGCATGATTCCCAAAGTGCAGGCCTGTCTACGAGCCTTGGATGCGGGCAACCGCAAGGCCCATATTATCGACGGACGCATTCCCCATTCCTTATTGCTGGAGATCTTCACGGACCGCGGCGTGGGAACACAGATTGTACAATAAGATGAAAGTACATCGATACCTTACCACGGGAGAAGCACATGGCCGGCTGGAAATGGACGGACGTCGAGGACATCGCCATCGCCCTGCATGAGCAGAGACCCGAGCAGGATCCCCTCCAGGTCCGCTTCACGGACTTGCACGCCTGGGTTTGCGCCCTCGAGGATTTTGACGATGACCCCAACGCCTCCAGCGAAGGGAAGCTGGAGGCCATCCAGATGGCCTGGCTGGACGAATACCAGAGCGCCAATTCATAAAAATTGAACGCAGACCTTTCAATCTGCACGATCAAGGTGTGCCTTCTACGCCAACGGGGGTGGTCGTTGCCTTCTCCTGGGCCTCGAACAGCTCCCGGATGCGCCGCAGCAACGGCCGCACGTTCAGGAGGTATTCGTTCTCGATTTCCTCGCGACTCATGGGCCGCTCCGCCACGGAGCGGGCGAGTCTGTTCAAGGCGTCGGTCATTTGGGACAAATGCGGCACGATCCGGGGGCCGGGCGGACCCGGTTGATAAAGCCAACGATCCGCTTGACGGACAAATTCCAGGTATTCCAAAGGCAATCGCTCGCCGTTCTGTACCGTCACCGTGGCCTGCGTTCCGTTCTCCTTGACCTCGATTAATCGAAGATTACGGGAGAACAATCCCAGGCGATCGGTAATCGGCGACAGATCAAACCTTTCCACCGGAAAGGAGGGACAAGCTTTTCGGATGGCCGCCAACGCCGCCTCGTTGCCGGCCAAAAGGCGATCGACGGCCATCAGCAGGTCGATCACCGGTTCGCCCTGATCGGCGGGCATATACGCACGTATGCCGCCATAAGCACGCCGTTCGTGCAAGACACGCAATTCCGCGAAAGTCTCGGCCACCGATAACGATGAGGCACCGGAGGATCCAGCTTGCTCATGGTTCGATTCCCGGCGACATCCAACCGGCAAAAAAATCAGACTTGATGCCAGAACGAGGGGGACAACGTGCAGGCTTTGCACTCGTAAAGACATGGTCCCTATCCCAACACCCGGCCACCTCACGCGGTAGGTCGGCCGCTCACAAATGGCTGTTGCCCTGCTCACGGCGATTCATTATATCAAGATTCTCGCCAACCAGATGGATGGGATAATATCCTACTCCGGCTATAATTATTCTCAACGATTGTGATAAAGGGAGGCGTGATGTCCGACATCCAGGGTATTTTTCTCGATTTCTACGGCACGCTGGTCGGGGGAGACCGTCAAGCGGTGGAAACCGTCTGTCAGGCCATTATCGACGACCACGGCCTCGATGCAAGTGCCACTGAAATAGCTATCGAGTGGGGACTAAAATACTTTAAGGCCATCGAGAAACAGAACGGGCATTCTTTCCGGACATTGCTACAGATTGAGCAGGATACCCTGATTGATACGATTTTTCCCCTAACCGGGGGGGTGGAGGTCGGGTCTTATATAAGTGTGTTAAATGACTATTTAGCTCGCCCCACCCTGTTTGAGGAGGTTCCCGAGGTGCTGGCCCATCTGAACATCCCGATTTGCCTCGTCAGTAATGCCGACGAATGCGAGCTGCATCTGGCTCTGGAGCACCTGGGACTGCACTTTGATCACGTGGTGAGCAGCGAGCGGGCCAGATGTTATAAGCCGCATCCGGGTATCTTTGAATACGCCCTGGAATTGACCGGCTGGGCCGTGGACCGGGTGGTTCATGTCGGCGATTCGCTGCACAGCGATGTGGACGGGGCTCAGCGGGCCGGCTTGCGGGCCGCCTGGATCAACCGGGGTGATCGGATCAGCGACATCGGCAATGCGGTACCCGATTATACATGGAGTGATCTTCGTCCTTTGACGAAGTTATTGCTGGACTGAGAATGGTTGTGTGAAAAGCGGATAAGGACTAGAATCAGACGGGGCGGGTTACGCGTAGCCTCGCGCAGCTTATGGGGTTTTGCCCCCCGAAAGCGAGGGATATCATGTCACGACGATTCAATCATAAACGTCTTATTCCTTGGGCTTGCCTGCTGTTGTTTGCCGGATTACAGATCGATGCGCTCGGGGCTTCCCGATCGGGCGGCCGTTCATCGGCGCCATCGGTCGGTCGGCATTCGTCCGGCCCTTCGTTTAGCCAGAGATCGTCTGGTCCCTCTTTCAGCCGATCCTTCACACCTTCGATAAGTCGGCCATCGGCCCCTTCCCCGAGTTTTAGTCGCTCCGCGACCCCCGCTCCGCGGATTTCCCGATCACCTTCCAGTGGATTTAATACGCCGAGCCGCTCATCGGCCGCCTTTGACGCGCCTTCGCGATCCTTGGGTTCGGGCAATCGTTCGCCGATCGCTGCACCAACGGCTACGCCACGGAGCATAACTCCCGCAACCCCCTCGCGAGCACCGACCATCAGTCGCTCGCCTAGCATGACTCCCGCACAAAGTGCGGCCCCAATAACACGAGCACCAATAAGTACGCCTTCGGCCAGCCGGCAAAACCTGCCTTCGGCAGCCCCCTCCCAGGCGACACCAAGCCGATCGCCGGCAACAGCCACTCCAGGTGGCGGCAACTCATCGACGTTCTCGCGAAATCCGTCAATCGGCCGTTCGCCTGGCGTCTCCGCACCGCAGAATTCCGCATCAGGCACACGCACACCCCTGAACACACCGTCGGCAAATCGGCTAAACGCGACTTCGGCGAATCCATCGTCCGCGACGCCCCCCCGATCACCGGTAATCGCCACCCCGCGCAGGGAAACCAGCGCGATGCCGTCGCGAAGTTCGGCAGTCAATCGATTACCCGATGTAACCATTCCGCAAAACCATACCAGCGGCACCCGCTCGCCACTGACTACCCCATCGACGAATCGGCAGGCTGCGCCCTCGTCCAGTTCGCGATCCAGTGCCGGCGATGCCGGGGTATCGAGCAGCCCGCTGAGCACGAGGCGGCCGAATGTCACGGCCATTCCGGGCGAGCAGAACCGCTCGTCGATCAGTCGGAATCCGTCGAACCATGTTCCATCTCTCTCCCGGACGCCGTCTCGCTCCGGAAGCGATTTGAACATCACCCCGAAAACCGACGGGGCATCGACGCCGACCCGATCATTCATTACACCGCGAAGCCCGACGGAGCAGCGGTCTTCAATCGTATCCCCGGACCTGGGTAGGAGCCGGACCTCCCAGCAGCCCTTGCGGGAGACCGGCCGCATGTTCGTCGCCCCGCGCCCGGACGCCCCATCCGGCGCCAGGGAGTCCGCTTCCCGGCTCAGTCGCCTTAATCCGTCGTCAACCGGCACCGTTAACGGCAACCGATACACGTTCATGCGTCCCTCCGATGGAAGGTCGACCGACGGCGGCTATCAACCGCGCTCGTCGCTCGGCATTCCCGACGGGCGGACCGCTCGCATACCTGGAAACATGGGGCCGAGCCGAAATTATCGAGGGCCGGATAATTCCTGGAAATCAAGAGGTTATTTCATCGGCGATCGGCGCGACTACTCGCGACGAAGCGGGGTCTATAGTATTCATCCCACCTATTGCCATAGTCGATGGCGACGACATTGCGGATACTACCCCTATTCTTATTCGCATTGCTATCGACCGTGTTATCCGCGTTGCTATTCGCGATACAGCTTCGCGTTTGGGTTCGGGTGGGGAGCCTATCCGGCTTATTATTACGAACCGTATTATTACGGCTATCCGTATTACGTCGCGAGTTACCCGGTATATGTACCCACTCCGGTCTATACCAGCTATCCGGTCAGTTATCCGGTAAGCGGATATTCCGCATACACCGTCGATCCGTACGCAACCTCGCCGGTTGGAGGTTACGCGCCGACGGTTGCGGGAACGGCCGTGGCCGAAGAGCAAGGCGGTTATGCCGAAACGCCGACCTACAGCACGGATGCATCAACCGGCATTGTTCAGGCACCCGCGAGCGGTTACACGGCGCCTCAGGCTGGCAGCAGCTTTGGCCCGGTCTCGCCGGAGGTCAGCGATACACAGGAGAGCTATTCCGGCATGGACTCCGGCTGGAGCGAAGTGCTGGAGCCGGACAATGGAGTGACCACTCCGCCAGCGAGGTCGCCTACGGTCACCACGCCCGCACCGGTACCCAGCAGCCCAAGCGCGCCCCCGCAAGAGCCGAGTGCCGCCGCGGAACCGCAACCTCTGGACGAGGCCGCCGAGCAGGAAATCGGCCAATTGATGGTTCAGGGCGTGGAGGTCTTCAGTCAGGGTGATTACAAGCAGGCGGCGGACCTTTTCGGCCAGGTGATGAGTAAATATGCGGACAATGTAGATGCGATTCTGGCGTACGGCGTGGCTCGTTTCGCGACCGGCGATATCACCGAGGCGGCCTCGGCCATCCGCAAGGGCGTCCGTCTGGCCCCGGAAGTGGTGAACATCCCCTTCGACCTGCGCGATCGCTACGGCAAAAAGGCCGACTTTGACCAACACCTGAAGGCGTTGGAGGACTTTGTCCGGTCCGACCCGGCCAATGTGGACGGCTGGCTGATCCTGGGATTTGTGCGGCATTACACGGGCGATCGGGAACTGGCCTCCAACACCTTTGATATTCTCAAACGCCGTTCCGCGGCCGACGCCGACGTCGCTGATCTGTTTCTTAACGCCCGGCTGGCCGAGGGAGCAACCGAAACCGCCGGGCCCACCACCAGCGCACCGGCCGCCGGAGCTTCGTAAACCAAGGGCGGGTCAGTAGAACCAGTAAAACGTATGCAGTAGCCGGGCGGTTTCCCAAAGCTCGTCCGGCTGCTCGGCTATCCAGGCCGCGTCGATCTCCGTAGTCCACTCCGTATTCAAATCGGTTTCGATCATTTGTCGAACGGCTTGCACGGCGGGCGGATCGCGAAAAATAGCGCCGTTTTCCGTATCCCACAGGATGCTGCGCAGGTTAAAGTTAAACGAACTGACCATGGCGAAGTCGTCGTCGACGACCATAGCCTTGGAATGCATGGTCCGAGGGGCCCGCTGCCAGAGAAAAAGGCGAATGCCGTTGTCCAGCAAGGTCTCGAACCAGTAGGCCGCCTGATAAAAGGCGTCGGCGATATCCATGCTGTCCAGATCGTTGGTCAGGATGCATACCTCCACGCCGCGGGCGGCGGTGGCCAGCAATTCCGCAAGTAAATCCTCGCTCGGATTGAAATACGGGGCCTCAATCAAAACGGAACGGCGGGCCAGATGCAGAGCGATGGTGACCGCGTAATTGATGTCAAAATCCTCGGCCAATGGACGCTGATCGAGAACACGCACTCCGAGATCGCCGGTCGGCATAAGTAGCGGGAAATAACGCGCGGGGTCGGCGATCGAGCAGCCGTCCAGATCCTCCCAGTCGCGGAGGAATTCGCGCTGGACGGAGGCCACCACCGGGCCGGTCAGCATAACGTTTGTATCCCGCCATTGGTCGTTGCTGAGATAACGCCTCCCGTAATTCATGCCGCCGATAATCGCCGTACGGCCGTCAACGATCAGCATCTTTTTATGCTGTCGATAGAGGGTGCGTTGAAAGGGCATGGCCCCGGGACCGAAGAAAAAGCGGGTTTTTATCTTGCTGTTCCGGAGCAGGTCGTTGATTTCATCCGTCGAGGCGTAGCGCTGAGCGATCTTGTCGGCGATGACTCTCACTTCCACGCCCTCTTCGGCCTTGTCGGCCAGCAGTTGGGCGAACTCCAGAGCCAGATCGGGCGGTCGCTGGGTGTCGTTGTCGAAATTCAGGGTTTCGATATGGATATGTTCCCTGGCATTTTCAATCAGACCACGAAAGGCGGGGTAGGCCTGCGCGCCGTCGAGCAACAGTTGCATCGCACTGCCGTGATCGATTCGGGAATCCGTGTAGCGGTCGAGCAAAGCATCGTAATCGCCGATGCTGTAATCGATTTCAGGCACAACGACCGGAGGGATATACATGCACCCCATGCCGAGCCCAAGGCCAAGGAGGAACAAGGCCGCCAGAACACATCTTCGGATAATCATATATCTTGTTTCCTGGTTATTTTCCCGTTCCGCCGGCCGCGCCATAAACCATTATAGCCGATCCCGGACACATCCCAAAAAGGCCTACGTGCGGGTTTGCGTACACAGGGAGAGTTTATATTTCATTCCGCGGCCGGGGAAGCACGGGCAAACCCTTGTCCCGCTTTCGCGTGACCAGGGCCTGCCCATGCCACCC
>CAYNYK010000096.1:8091-21202 GCA_964401335.1 uncultured Planctomycetales bacterium | reverse complement strand
TATACGCGTTCCCGGGAGAAAAAGGCCTTGACTCCTCGACTCTTTCAGGTAGGGACACCGCACGCATTAATGGATGCCAGATTGTCGGCAAGCTGCTGAAAGGTAAAGGACGGAGCCGATTTATCCCAACCTTACGTTTCCCGTTCGATGACCATTTCGGCTACGCGGATCAACTGCTCGGCCGTCGGCGAGGGGGGCAGTTGCTTGATGCGGCCGGTGGCCGAGGCGATGTATTGCCGGGCCGTATCGTGGGCGTAGACCAGGCTTCCGGTGGCCTCCAACAGTTCGCGCAGTCGGGCCCGGTCCGGCGGGCCGACCGACGCGGCCCCGAGCTGCCGGCGCAGTTCGCCGTTGCCCGCGCTCAAGCCGTGAATCATCGGCAACGTCAGCTTCTTCTTGGCCAGGTCGCGGCCCAGCGTCTTACCCATCCGTTCCTCGCTGCCGGTGATGTCCAGAATGTCGTCGGTGATCTGAAAAGCGATCCCCAAATCCTGCCCGTACCCGGCCAGCAGGCCGCCGCTCCGCTCGTCCGCTCCGGCAAAATGGGCCCCCAACAGGCAGCAAATCCGGGCCAGTGAGGCCGTTTTGCGGTTGATGATCTCCAGGTATTCCTCGACGCGCAGGTCCAGGTTGCCCCGCTGGCGGACCTGTTGCAATTCGCCGGCACAGATGGTGTTGGTCGTCGCCGCGATCATGCGCGAGGCGAATTGCGAGTCCAGCGAGCTGCACAGGTGAAACGCATGGCTGATCAGGTAATCGCCGAGCAGGACGGCCGCCTCGTTGCCTTCGAGATAGTTGATCGTCGGGCTGCCGCGGCGCAGATCACCCTCGTCCAACACGTCGTCATGCACCAAGGTGGCCATGTGGACCATTTCGACCACCGCGGCCAGGGTCAAATGCTCCGGCCGTATGCCGCCGCATACCTTGGCGGACATCAGCACCAGCGCCGGCCGCAGCATCTTGCCCCGATAGCGCTCGATGTGCGCGCAAAGATCGTTCACCGCGGGCAGTTCGGAAACCAGCTCCCGCTCGAAGATCGCGCAGACCTGCTCCAGTTCCGCGGCGATGGATTCATGGATGGCCGACATGGCCGGCATGTCAATCGTCCCCGTAAAAAACCCTTACCGATCGCCAATCCCGACCGGCAAGGCCGTTATTGTATGACAAGTCACGACCCTCGGCGAGCGTGCGGACCCTTGGAGACGGCAGAGGGTGCTATAAGGCAGGCCCTGGTCAGGCCTTCGCGGGGCCAAGGGTTTGCCCGTGCTTTTAGGGCGGCGTAACGGGCCCAATGCCGGGCTGGAGGCGGGGCCTGGGATGTGGTATAATGATATTGTTGTGGCTCGTCCGATCAGCGTGGGCGCGTCCCGGATCAATATTGGCGGCTTGAAAAGAAGGGAGCAATAATGATCGAAATTACTCCCATGGTCGGTATCAGCGAGCATGAGTTGTCTTTTGTCTGCGACCGCAGCCCGGGGCCCGGCGGCCAGAACGTTAACAAGGTCAACACCCGGGTCACCCTCACTTTTAACGTCGCCGCCAGCACGTCGCTGTCCAGCCAGCAGAAAAAAGTCGTCTGCGAAAGTCTGGCCAGCCGCATCAATGCCGACGGTATCCTCCGGGTCAGTTCCTGCAAGGAACGCACCCAGTTGGCCAACCGCCGCAGCGCGGTCAACCGGTTCATCGAGCTGATGTCCGAGGCCTTCGCCCAGCCCAAGGCCCGCAAGGCTACTCGGCCGACCAGCGCCTCCAAGATCCAGCGGCTTACCGACAAGAAAAAACGCGGAGCGATCAAATCCACCCGCGCCGCCCAAGTCACCGCCGACGAATGAATCAACAGAGGGCTTTCTCCAGACTCAGGCTCCCCGGGCCTTGTCTTAAGCTCTTTTCACCTCTGCATCCTCCCTGACTTTATGGTGAATCAACCGTCAGGCCACGCCTACGGTTAGCAGGGCCGGCATCCAGAAACTGAATTTACGCCGGCGGATGTCGCGGAAGCCCGCCTGGCGAAAATACTCGTCGATCAACGACCAGGGCGCATGATGCACGTGTTTTTCCACTGCACCGATAATCACATCAAAGGCCACCCAGCCGATAATATTGTCCCGGAAGCCGTCGATGAGCATCAGTCGTCCGCCCGGTCGCAGAACGCGGCGCATCTCATGCACCACCACCTGTTGGTGCGGGTAATGATGAAACGAGTTGCTGCACGTCACCACATCGAAGCTGGCGTCGGCGAAAGGTAAATGCTCGCTGTCGGCGGCCACGAAACGCAAGCGATCGTCCACCCCCGTCCGCCGGGCCTTTTCCTCGGCCACCCGACACATGGCCGGCGCGTAATCCAACCCCACGATCCGGGCCGGCAACGGTGAGCCGGCCAGCATGCCCGCGAACGTTCCCGTCCCACAACCGACATCCAGTAAATCGAACGGTGCATCAATTGCGTTTCGCCAGACGTGCAACTCTTCCAGAAACATTCTATAGGAAGGTTGGAACAAAAAACGATTGAGCAGCGAACGATCATAGGTATGGGCCCAGGCCTCGAATTCCGCCCGGGCCTTCGCTTTCATGATTTTGTGGCGACTCATACCCGCTCAGCTTAACCGCTGGAGCGACCTCCGGCAATCTTCCTGGGCCGACTGGTCGTCGAAAAACACCGGATTATAATGACCGCCAAGGTGGCGGGACCGCACCACCCGGCCGACCGACGGAGAAACAACCGACCATGCCCAAACGCAATCTCATCTGGCTGGCCCTGGCCGTCGTCATTGGCGCGCTGCTCTGGAAGGTACCCGAATTCATCGTCCAGCAGGAACAGTTATACAACCGCTTCGGGCCGATGCTCGATGTGCACGCCCAAATCCGTAAAAACTATGTCGAGGAAGTCCCTGACGAAAAACTGATCCGCGGGGCCATCGACGGCATGCTCGGCCGCCTCGACCCCTACAGCCACTATTTCGATCGGGCGGAATTGGACCAGTTCAATATCCGCACCCGCGGCGAGTTCAAAGGTATCGGTATCGAGATCGTCCAGTCGGAGACCGGCGAACCACTCGTGGTTAGCCCGATCGAGGGCAGCCCGGCTTTCGAGGCGGGCCTGCGCAGCGGCGACCTGATTACCCACATCAACAACAAACCGACCATCGAATTGAGTCTGGCCAACTGCGTGGAGCTCATCCAGGGCGAACCGGGTACCAGTGTTACCCTCGGGATTCTTCGCCCCGAAACGAACCAGACCTTGGAGAAGACCATCACCCGCGGAATCATCAAGGTGCGCACCGTTCGCGGCTGGGCCCGCGACGCCGAGTACGACTGGGATTACCTGATCGACCCCGACCGCCGCATCGGCTATGTCCGAATCACCAGCTTCGAGCAGGTCACGCCCGAACAGTTCGACGAGGTCATGGCTTCTCTCTTAACACGGCAGCGGATTCGCGGCCTGGTCCTGGACCTGCGGGACAACCCCGGCGGACTGCTCGATGCCGTCGTCGCGATCGCCAACCGTTTCCTGAAGGACGGCCCGATCGTCACCATCCGCTACCGCAGCCGGCCGGAACAGCCTTACCACGCCAACGGCGAGAATACCTGCCCCGATCTTCCCCTGGTTATCCTGATCAACAAAGGCTCCGCCAGCGCGTCCGAAATCCTGTCCGGCGCCCTGCGCGATCGCGGCCGGGCCGTCCTGGTCGGCGAGCGGTCTTTTGGCAAGGGCAGCGTGCAGGAATTGATCGAGATCAAGGGTAGCGGCGGCCTCGAAGGCGCGGTCAAACTGACCATCGCTTATTACTATCTTCCCAAAGGCCAGCGAATCCACGGCATTGGCGTTACCCCTGACAAGGTCGTCCCGCTAACGACGGAGCAGCAGGAGGCCATGAACGCATCCTGGCGGCAGGTTTATATTACCGAAGGGTTGCCTTCGACGAGCACTCCGGCCACCACATCGGCCCCGCACCGGCGCAGCATCATGATCGATCCACAATTGCAGGCCGCCTTGGACGTATTGAATGAGCAATTGGATTCCCCCAAACCACATGGCGAAGAACATGGAAAAAAACCCTGAAGTCGTGGCGCGTCTTTTTCGGGAACGCGAGGACGAAAACTGGCGGTTCCGCACTTTTCTCAAGATGGCCTCACGTGACCACGCGAAAATCGATGCCGCCGCCGAACGTTTCGCCCGGGACGCCGCCGCCCGGATGGACTGCCTCCAATGTGCCGCCTGCTGCAAGCAAACCCGCCCCCCCATCAACGATGCGGAAATCGAGCGGCTGGCCCGTCGTCTGGACCTGACTACTACCGAGTTTGTGGAACGCTATGTCGGTATAAACGAGTTCGGCGAGCGGTGCATCAAGGACATCCCCTGCCCCTTCCTGGACGGTAATCGCTGCACGGTCTACGAGGATCGACCCGATCCCTGCCGCGGCTACCCCTATATCGGCGGGAAAATCTCCACCCACATGATCGGCATCCTCGAACGCGCTTCCACCTGCCCGATCATCTACGACATGCTCGAAAAGCTGAAGGCGCATCTGAACTTCAAAGCCTACCGGCGCTGAAATATGTTATTCGGCCGGCGCGGGATATGCCTCAGGAACATTCGCAACTATCACCCGCATCGATTATTGAATCGCGCTGCTCGCGGGAATCGTCGTAAAGCAGCGCGGAATCCGTCGGCTTGTGGCGGAAGCCGGTGATGATCGGCGTATCCTCGGGTTTTTCCGACGGATGGACGGCGAAGACCTCGACCCGGACGATCTCCTCGAACAGCACGGAAACCACAAAGGCCCCCACCTTGTACTGGTCGTCGACCGGCTCACACTCGAAGCTCATCAGACTGCGCGGCCCAAGGTCAACCATCTCCTTCATCTCGTAGCTGAACCCGTCGCGAAGGTAGAGCAGGGTACGCACCTCCAGCTCGGACAGAAAACGCTGAAAATCCTCGTGCCCGGCGACCTGATCACGAGGTACGTCAGGAAATTTCTTGAACGCACAGCGTAGACGGGCCTGTTCTTTCTGGCGTTGGTAGGCTGGACCGGTAAACCAGTCATAATCGAAAATGTTTGGCATAGCTGACGACTGCCTTTCATGCAAAAACGAGTCCGGCGGCGGTTTGACCGATCCGGAAAAGGCGACAAACTAGATGATCCTATGGGCGGTGTCAATGTTGCCCTCCAACAGGTCAGATTGTCAAATCGAACTTCACCCGGTCATACGGTTGTTACGTTCGGGTAAAAATTATTTGCTTGTTGTTGGAAAAATACGTAAAATTATCTTTGGTGCCTAAAAATAAGGCAACCGGACCTGTTGTTGGCTGCCCAAATAGTCGAATTTTGGCGTAATGTCGATTATTGTTTCACCAGGCCGGATAATATCGTATCCTAATAAAGCTGGCATACCTTATGCTATACAACAATCTGCACAAGAGAGTGGCACATGCTGCCTGAAAAAGAGTCGGAAGAATCGAAAGCTGATAAAGGCTCGGAGCTTATGTCGCTGAATATCCTTCGTGAAATCAGTCAGATCATGGGCAGTTCGCTCGACATGAAGAAGGTGTTCGATCGTGTCATGCGTGTACTAGCCACCGAACTGGGTGTCGAAACGGGCAGGCTGGTTATTCTGGATGTGGCCAGTGGTCAATTGCGGATTGAGATTGCTCACGGACTGACCCCGGAAGAACAGGCTCGCGGTATCTATGCCCTGGGAGAAGGTGTCACCGGCCAGGTCTTCACCACTGGCCGACCACGAGTCATCGCCGACGTTCGCCAGGAGCCCGATTACCTCGACCGAACCCGGCCACGCAAGAACCACGAACAACCATACAGCTTTATCTGCTTGCCGATCACCAGCGAAAGTCAGACCCTCGGCGTGCTCAGCGTGGACAAGCCGTTTGTCGATCAGCCTACACTCGATCACGATGTGGAGATTCTGACCATCGTGGCCGCCATGATCGCCCAATCCGTTCGTATCAGCGGAATGGTCCACCGGGAAAAAGAAGAACTCCTCGACGAATTATCCGAGCTACGCAAGATCATGCACGATCGCTACCAGTTCGCGAACATTGTCGGTTCTTCGCCGCCCATGCTCAACGTCTTTCGCACCATCGAGCAGGTGGCTCGGGCTCGGGCCACCATCCTGATTATGGGTGAGACGGGAACAGGCAAGGAACTGATCGCCAAGGCCCTTCACTACAACAGCGACCGGGCGGACAAACCCTTTATCCGGGTCAACTGCGGGGCCCTTTCCGGACACCTGCTGGAAAGCGAGTTGTTCGGCCATGTCAAAGGTGCTTTTACCGGGGCGATTCGGGATAAAACCGGACGCTTCGAGGCGGCCAACGGCGGCACCATCTTTCTTGATGAAATCGCCACCATGGATATGTCCCTTCAGGTCAAACTCCTTCGCGTCCTGCAGGAACGCGAGTTCGAGCGGGTCGGCGATTATCGCACACGCTCCGTCGATGTGCGGGTCATCGCCGCCTCTAATCTTAACCTCGAGGAGGAGGTCCGCGCCAAACGCTTTCGCGAGGACCTCTACTATCGGCTCAACGTGGTGGTTATCCAGTTGCCTCCGCTGCGCGAACGCAAGGAGGATATTCCTCAACTCATCGACTGCTTCCTGGATAAGTACAACGCGGAAAACGATCGCAACCTCCGCCGCATGTCCCGCGACGTGCTCAACCTGCTCTTGCGCTATTCCTGGCCGGGTAATGTGCGCGAACTGGAAAACACCATCGAGCGGGCCGTCGTGCTCTCCAACGGCGAGGATTTCACCATGGATCTGTTGCCGACGGCCATCCGGGCTTTCGCCGAAAAGGAGCGCCCCCACGCAAGGGCGGATTCCCCCGACGAGCTCATCGAACAATTGGTTCACTGGGCGGTGGAAGACGGCCAGATCGGCGTCGAAGGACAAATCTGGCCGCGGTTCATGGCCCTGATGGAAAGGGCCTTGATCGGCGAGGCCCTCAGACGCTGCGGTGGAACCAAAATCAAGGCCGCCGACTATCTCGGCATCAACCGCAACACCCTCAACAAAAAACATCGCGAGCTGGGCCTGGACCACGGCGAAATCCTGCTGCCCCCGGCCCGGTGAAAAGAGCTGAACACGTCGCGAAATAGTGCCTCTGTACTGTTTTCCGCTGGTGCGAGAATCCCTTCTCGCACCATACTCAAGCATGGTGATTTACCCAAGCTATGGCCGAGGTGGGGGGTGGCATGGGCAGGCCCTTGTCCCGTCGCGGCGGGACAAGGGTTTGCCCGTGCTTTTAAGGCCACGGAGTTAAGCACGAAAATTAAGGCGAAATTCCCCGCGCCACCTCTTTTCGGATGCACTCCTGCTGCTCATGCGCAATCAAGTGCTTGACCCTGCGGTCCTCATTTACTAACATATATATATGAAGACTTTATGCATAGAATGTCCGGACGCCTTGGCCGAACGTTTGGAACATTTGGTTCGCGAAGGCTGGATTGCAGATCAGGATCAGGCGGTCGTCGAGGCACTCCGCCGTTTCCTCGATTCGCACCGCCCGGAGTTGATCGAGACCCAGATCCTGGCCGATGTTGACTGGGGGCTGCATGGCCGGGATTGACCAGCCATCGGTTATCAGCGACGCCGGACCTATCATTCATCTCGACGAATTAGCCGCTCTTGATCTATTGTCTGACTTTCGAGCGGTCATGATTCCGCGTCAAGTATGGTCCGAGATCGTTCGTCACCGCCCGCGTCTCACCTTGGACGAAGTGCCCGGCGCTTGCCTCGTGGATGTAACAAATGGTCCAAGTCCTCGGCTACGCGCACTGGCCAATTCGTTGTCTCTCGACGTAGGTGAAATCGCGGCACTGGCCTTGATGGAAGACCGGGGAACCCCTCTACTTCTTTGTGACGATGCGTCCGCTCGTCTCGCTGCTGAATCGCTCGGATGCGTTGTGCATGGCACGATCGGTGTTCTGGTACGGAGTATTCGCACGGGAAAGCGGAGCCATGCGGAAATTCTCGCGATTCTCCGCAGCCTCCCCCAGCAATCATCCCTGCATATCTCCGGGAACCTCCTCGCGGCGATTATCGCCAAGATCGATCAAGAACATGGCCGGTAGGTTCCGGCAATACACAAGATATCGCGGCGTTCGCCGATCCGCATCCGACTTTCTTATGATCCATAAAACGGCGGGTGGCAGGGTCAGGTCCTTGTCCCGTCGCGGCGGGACAAGGGTTTGCCCGTGTTTTCCCGGTAGCATCATGACGCATGGGTATCTCCAGGGAAGATCGTTGGGGAGAGAGCCCTTGGTCACGCCATGCAGCAAGCATAGGGACAAATCCGGCTTATGGCTGAGACGGTACCGACTCCGATTCACCCAATTCGCGAATACGGCGCATGATCATCTGACTGATTTTACCGAGGCTTTCCTTGTCCACGCGATCGATCCAGTAGCGGCTCAGGTCAATCGGTTGGCCGAAACGCACGCGCGCCCGATGGCGGCGGAAAAAGGCTCGACCAACGCTTGAATCGTAGACCGTTCCGGAGATATGAGCGGGCACGATCAGGGCATTGGTATGCAGGGCCAGCAAGGCGGCTCCGTCCTTGGGTTCAAGTTGCTCGCCAGGCCGGGCAATGCGGCCTTCCAGAAAGACCCCGAGAGCTTTGCCCGCGCGCAGATGGCGAAGGGCGGCCCGGGTGCCGGCCGCGTCGTGCCCGTCGCGTTTCACCGGGATACATTCGATCATGCGCATAAAACGATTGCCAATGGGCAAATCGGAGTACTCCTCGGCCACTACGAAACCCAGCAATCGGTTCGGCGTACTGGCGATGAGCAGCAATGGATCAATGCTGGAGGTATGGTTGGCCACGACAATGACCGGCCCGTGGCTTGGAACGGTACAGATACCCTCGCGTTTCAGCCGGAACCACCACTTGCAATAGAACTCGTTGAACCGCCACCACAGGTTAATCCCGCGGGGGAATCGGGCATCCCTCCGGCGAATCCGGAACGACAGCACGGCGGCCGCGAACACCACCAGAGTCACGCCCAGTAACATCCAGCCCACCCAGCGATCGATGCCAGGCCAATGGGGAATACCGATCAACCCGGTGGCCAACAGCAACCCCGCCATGCTGGCCAGATCGGTCAACCCAAACACCCGCCCCCGCAGACGATCAGGAAGAATGCGCTGCATCAGGGCGTTGTAACTGGCCATGGCCCCGGTCCCGAAAACGCCGGTGGCGATCACCGCCAGACCGCCGATGTGGTAATCGATGTGGGGTGGCAGGGGCGAAAAGACGCTGAACGTCAGTATCCCAATGGCCGCACCGATGCCGGCCAGCGACCAGGTGATGGCCACTTCGCTGCGGAGGGCATCGCCGAAACAGGTCAAAATCAACGCGCCCAACAACATGCCGCCGCCGAGTCGGGCCTGGAAACTCGCGATTTGTACATAATCCGGCTGCGCGAACGCGTCGCGCACGATGGCCGGCATGACGCTGCGGACCACCGCGCCGCAACTATACACGATCACCGCGACTCCGATCAGTTGCATCACCCGGCGATGCTTGCGAACGTAGCGGGCGGCCTCGGCCAGGGCAGCGAAACCGACGGCAACCCGCGGACGATCGACTTCCTGGGCCGGAACCCGAATCGCCCAGAGCAACAGCGCGCTGGCCACGAATGTTCCGGCGTCGACGTAAAACGAAACTTCCGGCCGGGAATGTTTGGCCAGATAGCCACCGATCAGCATGGCGATCATCGTGGCGATCACCCCCAGCCCGCTGCTCATCCCGTTGGCCCGGATAAGCTGGTCCTGGCGAATCAGCGTCGGCAGTAACGCCGAACGCGCCGGGCTGAACACGGCCGCGAAAATACCTACGATAAGGAAGGGAACAAAGTGCCCCACGGTCCCCCACCCCGCGAAGTAGGTCAGTAGATAAATGAAGTTCGCCATCAGCACGGCCCGGATCAGTGCCGCTGCGATCATCAAGCCGCGACGCGGCAGGCGGTCGGCCAGCAGGCCGGTTAAGGGGCCCAGCACGAAAAACGGCAGCATGAACATGAAGGTAATCATGGCCTGCAGGCAGGTGATCTCGGGCGAATCCAGGGCGTTCATCCATTTCAGGACGGCCATCTCCGAGATGTGATCGCCCATCGCGCTGATGCCGTACGCGGCCCACAACAAAAGGAAATTGCGGTTGCGAAACAAACCGGCCGGCAATTCCGGGCGCGCTGGCATGTTGGATCGAACAACCGTACTCATAGGTCCGGATTCTACCCGCTTACCACCCGGTGTATCCAGACCAGATCGAAGAGGGTTTTGTGCGGAACATAACGAAACCATTCCGCGCTCAGATATTCCAGGTCGGCCGTCACCAGCGTTTGGCCGAGCAACGGCGTCAAAATCCTCGCAGCCGATCTTAATCCGCATTATTCATGACTATTTTCCAGAGAGACGCGGAAACCCTGCCGGCGAAGGCAACGCGGTGTGATTGCCGTATTCCATAAGCCGCTCTACGGCACAACTATCCCCACCTGATGCCATATGCACCCCCAGGCCCCGCCCCATAAGCTCCCCCTGCTTACTTGTTTTGCGGGTTGGCGTTAAAATACCTTCCATGACCGAATACAAGATTCAACTTGACACTTACAGCGGGCCGTTGGACCTGCTGCTTTATCTGATCCGGCGGGAGGAGGTGGACATCTATGATATCCCCATCGCCCGCATCTTGGAGCAATACCTGGCGTATATCCGATTGCTGGAGGAGTTGGATCCGGACATGGTGGGCGATTTTCTGGTGATGGCCGCCACCTTGGTCGAAATCAAGTCGCGGATGCTGCTGCCCAAGCCGCCGCCCGAGGTCGAGGATGACGACGGGCTGGACCCGCGGGCCGACCTGGTGCGGCAATTGCTGGCCTACCGCACCTTCCGGGAGGCCGCCCGGCAACTGGCCAGCCGGGCCGACCTGCACCAGCGCCGCTTCGCCCGTCCGCCAATCGAGCTCGACGGCAACGGCGAACAGCAGGTCGATATCGAAGATGTGCAAATCTGGGACCTGCTGACCGCCTTCAACAAGCTGCTCGCCTCGGTTGGCAGGCAAAAAACCACCCACGATGTCATCTACGACGATACGCCGATCACCCTACACGCGGCTGACATCCTCGACCGGCTCGAACGCGAGGGGCCGGCCATTTCCTTCGACAGCATTTTCGAGGGCCGAACCCGCGGGGAAATGGTCGGCCTGTTCCTCGCTCTGCTCGAATTGATCCGCCAGAAGAGGGTCCGTGTTGATCAGCCGGACATCTTTGGCCCGATCATTGTCCACCTGCTCGATCCCACGCCGATTACCACCATCCTCGAATCGACGGGCGACTCGATTGATCGGGACGAATATCCGGCCGAACCCGAGGAAGGGCCGGAGCCAGTGGCCACTACCGAAGTGGCTGACGACGAATTTCTCGAGGACGAGGAACCCGACGACGGCGACAGCGAATTTCACCGCAAAATCGACGCGGTCGAGATCGCCGACATCGATCTGGGCTGGTCGAGCGCGCGGGACGAAACCGATCCGGCAACCGAGAACACCGAGCCGACCCAAACCACCGAGGAGCCACGCGAGACATGAGTCCCGAACAGCATTTAGCGGAGATGGGATTGCCACTGCCCCCGGCCCCCCCGCCCGTGGCATCTTATGTACCTTATCTGCGAGTGGGCGATCTGGTTTTTATCAGCGGTCAGTTGCCGATGCGGGAGGGCCGGTTGTCGCATGCCGGCAAGATTGGCGGAAATTTATCGCTTGAACAGGGGGCCGAGTGTGCCCGGACGGCCGTCTTGAACGCCTTGGCCCAGTTGGCCGCGGCCGCCGGTGGTCTGGAACACGTTCGCCGCATCGTGCGGCTCGGCGTATTCGTCAACAGTGCCCCGGGCTTCACCGACCAGGCCAAGGTGGCCAACGGAGCCAGTGATCTGCTGGTCGTCGCCTTCGGCGAGATCGGCAAGCATGTCCGTGCCGCCGTCGGGGTCAATGAATTACCCTTGGACGCCCCGGTGGAAGTGGAAATGATCGCCCAAGTCAACGGTTGACCCACCTCAGGTGGGCCGGACTTCGAGGTAAGTCGTATCGCCCGATCCAGGAATAACAGGTTGAAAAAAAATGTTCCCGCGCCGACCCCGCGCCGTCGCGCCGCAACTTGGGTCTGTCTGATCGTTTCCCTTCTGCTCGCCCTGCTGGCCTTGCCTTTAGTCAACACCTGCATACGGCAGATTCGTTTGATGATCCCGCAGATTGACCGGCCTGAGGACGAGCAAGCCTTGCACGCGGCGATTCAAAGGCTATACACCGATCCGGGAATCTGGGCGGTGCAGCAGTCTTTCGCCCTGCTGTCGGACCCAAGCCGGGGCGATTTCGAGCCCGCACGCTTCAAACAGATCGACCCTGAAAACAGCCTTTACGATTACGGTCAATTACTACTCCTGCTCCGCCGGACGGATTCGGCGGAATCCCAACCGGAAAACGGCAATCCCCGGCTGGTGCGAGAAATCCGCCAACTGCTCGCCGGTCCACCCGCGCGAATCCACCTCAAACGCGCCCGTGAGTTAATGTACGCCACGCTGACGGCCGGGGACATGCCGCCGCGCCGCGCTGCTGCGTCAATGGATATCTTTTCGATAGGCGACTATCGGTCCATCCTCCGGGAATTGGCCCAGCAATTAAAAGAAACCGCCCAAACATGGACGAACCAGGGCCGGATCGAGGATGCCCGCGCAGCGCGGCGACTGATCGTGCGACTGCTGACCGATCTGGTGGCCGATTCGCCCCTGCCGGAAATCGCCCTGCTGGCCGCCGAACCGGTGCTCCCCGAAACGCTACGGGCCCTTGGGCATGAAGAAGCCGCCCGTAAAATCGAGGATTTTCACCTCCGGTGGCATGAGAATCATGCCGCTGAACGGGTCAATATCCTGCCGCATACCGGCGATCTGCCCTTGACTGACGAAGAACACGCAAGGGTAATGCGTTCCTCATGTGCCTCCGTGGTCACGGTTCTCACTTGGTTGGTTTTTACGGCGATGGCTTTGTTCTGGTTGCTCGTTTCCGGCCTGAGCAGAACGCCCCACGATTTTCATCCGCTCTGGCGAC
>CAYNYK010000096.1:0-8081 GCA_964401335.1 uncultured Planctomycetales bacterium | reverse complement strand
CCCTCAATCTGCGCGACATTAGCCTTGGTTCCTCTCATTTTCATATTGTTGTTTGTGACCAAAAATCCGGGGCGATTTGGCTGGCTGATATCCTACCCCACGATACCGGCCGGCGTTTTACTGGCGTCTTGGGTACCGTTGGTTGTCAAAGTCATCGCCCGCTGTGGTATGCAACCGCCGGCGGGTTTTCAGGACCATTGGCGGCCGCGCTGGTTGCTGATCTTACTGGCACTGCTGGTCGTGGCGACGGCGGTGATGGCCTTTTTCTGGCCGGTACCGGGCGAATCCTGGCGCCCGCCGCCGGCCGTGCAGCGTTTCCGAATTCTGATACCTTCGGTTGGCATTTTTACCCTGTTGATGGCGACCATTTGGTCGCTGGCCGATTTCCAGTATCGCCGTCGTGCGCGCTTGCCAGCCGGCGTATTTGCCCGGGCCAACCTGGCCGTCGCCGCCGGCTCTTTGCTGCTGCTGTCCGTGCTGAGCGTGACCATCTTGTTGACCAATCAATATCGCGACCAGCGACATGCGCAGGCCTTCGTGCAGGCCGCCGCCGACCCCCTCACCGACCGCCTCGGCCCGGACTGGGATAAGGCTTACTTCGAGCCGGCGCGCCGCCTACTGAATGAGTAGAACATCCTCAACAATACATCAAACCGATAATCGCCGGGTCAATTCCTTTTCCGCGATATTGAGATCATCTAAACACCGTAATAGCATAACTCTAGTATTGTATTTGAAGATTAAGCCGCATGGGCGATATGCTATTTCTGATTTAAGCCTCGTTGGCGCGATGATATGTTAATTCCATGGGGTCTGTGGATAAAAATTAAATCATATATATATTAATTAACTTTATGCTTTTGTTTATTAGCAGAGCGGATCGATCAACTTTACGTTATCGCGATCGTAGCCAATTATACGTCGGCAGGGTAACTTATACCTTGTTTGTCTTTCCCTATACCGAGACAAAGTGAAGCGATTATGACCCAAGAGCACAACCATGAACGCACGGCCGACTACCGGATACGCCGGGCACGGGCGATCGAAGCCTTCGTGGACGAATTTGCCCCCGGCCCGGACGGCGACCTGCTGGCCCAGATGCTGGTAACTATAACTCGGCTGGCCCGCGACCGGGTCGATCGTGGCGATTTGAAGCTGCTAACCAACTCCCTCAAGGAGCTACGCTACGCTTTCAAGGTTTTTGCCCCCTACCGCCATGTACGCAAAGTGAGCATCTTCGGATCGAGCCGCACCCCGACCGACCACCCGGAGTACCTGCAGGCCGACGCCTTCGCTCGCCATATGCGCGAACGCGACTGGATGGTCATTACCGGAGCGGGCGACGGCATCATGGGCGCCGGACATGTCGGGGCCGGGGCGGAGGCCAGTTTCGGCGTGGCCATCCGCCTGCCGTTCGAGCAGAAAACCAACGTGGTTATCGCCGACGATCCGAAATTGGTTCATTTTCGTTACTTTTTCACCCGTAAACTGCTTTTTCTCAAGGAAGCGTCGGCCATTGCCCTGTTCCCCGGCGGCTTTGGCACCCAGGACGAGGGCTTCGAGGCCCTGACCCTCATCCAGACCGGCAAGGCCGAACTGGTCCCGGTCGTCATGGTCGACGCGCCGGGCGGTACTTACTGGTCACGCTGGCGCGATTACGTGGTCAGCGACCTGCTGCAACGCGGCATGATCAGCCCGGAGGACATGAACCTTTTCCTGCTTACCGACGACTCGCTAGAGGCGGCCGAGCACATCATCCGGTTTTATCGAAGGTATCATTCATCCCGATACGTCGGTGATCTGCTGGTTTTACGGATCAATAAGCCTGTTCCCCCGGCCTTCTTGGATCGACTCAACAACCAATTCGCTGATCTGCTGTCCAGCGGCCAAATCGAGCAGCACCCCGGCCCACTCGACGGCGAGGAGGGGCTCTTTCCGGAAAAACCACGCATAACTCTGCATTTTAACCGCAAGAGTGTCGGCCGATTACGCCAATTGATCGATTGCCTGAATGAGGAATAAGGCCATCCCCACACCCCTTACCGCTGTTTGACTTGCCCGTATCTCCCGGTACGATAATAAGATAAGGTTGTCTAACGGAACACCGCGACGCGAATAGCCCGCATTATTCATTGGTTTCACCACGGAGTTCCCGGCGATCACGGAGAATAAAGGAGTTATTAGAAAACAAAGTGAGCGATGGTTTGGACAGGGTGCATTTATCCAGAATGAGGTATACCTCGCCTGCGTCCTTATTTCATCTTTTTTCCGTGCTCGCCACGGCGGAGCCTAGGCGGATTCTCTGTGACCTCCATTCGGCCCGTCGTTCGACCCGGAGGCTCTCGACGGGAGCTCATGGCCGAGGACCGTGGTGAATAATCCGGGATAGCGCTGCAAGGTGGAGACAGCCGTCTGGTAACAGACTCCACAGCAAATGACTGAAGAAGCCAAGGGAGTATTCGGTGGCAAGCCGTTTTCGAGCCGATTTTCAACCTGAAGAACTGGCCGCGGTTCTCGAACAATACGACATCGGAGCGATTCGGCGGGTCGACAAGCAGCTCAAGGGCTCGCGCCGCTCGCCCAAGGTGCTCATCGATTCCGATCAGGGTCGGTTCCTCCTCAAACGTCGGGCCCGCGGCCGTGACCATCCCATGAAGGTGGCCTTCGCCCATAGCGTGCAGCGTCACCTGAGCGAACAGGGTTTCCCACTGCCCCGCCTGGTTCCCACCCGCGACGACGACGACACCATGGTCATCCGTCAGGAGCAGATCTATGAAATGTTCGAGTTCGTACCGGGGACGGCCTTCGATAAGTCCCTGGAGGAGACCTATGACGCCGGACGGGTGCTTTGTTTGTTCCATCAGTTGCTCAAGAATTTTGAAAGCGATTGGGAGCCTTCGCGACGGGGTTACCACGACGCCAACGCGGTCCGTATCAGCCTGAACGGCGTACCTTCCAGCATCGGCAAAAACGACAGCGTGGTCGGCAAGGAGACCGAGCTGTTGGGTACCGTCTCCGCGTTGTATGATTCGTATGAGACGGCCGCCGAAAAAGTTAACGACGCCAAGTTCTACGAATGGCCGAGCCAGATTGTCCATGCCGACTGGCACCCCGGAAACATGCTCTTCGACGAGGGCGAGGTCGAGGCGGTCATTGACTATGATTCACTGCGCATGCTGCCACCGGTAACCGACCTGGCCAACGGATCCCTGCAATTCTCGATCCTCGGCGGGCCGGTGGACCCGCGACAATGGCCCCCGCAACTGGATGAGGACCGCTGGCGCGAATTTTTGCAGGGTTACGAGGAACAATGCTCCACCGCGCCCGAGCAATTGCGGGTCTTGCCCCAACTGATGATCGAGGCCCTGATCGCCGAGGCCGTCACGCCCATCGCCGCGACCGGTTCCTTCGGGCGCATGGAAGGTTTCCGGTTTTTACAGATGATCTGCCGCAAAGTGCGGTGGTTGGAGCAGAACGGCGAGCGGCTGATGTCCGTTGTTTTGGCCTGATTGATACCTGCCCGTCGCCCTGGGACTTTTGTAACGTGATGCACCGATGGCTCATTATTCTTCCGCTTTTCCTGCCGATGGCCGTGCCGCCGGCCGACGCCCAGACCCCGGCCCAGGATACCCAACCGCTCTTGTCCCTCGCGGTCGAACTTATCAGCCAACTGATCGAGCAACTGGGCGATCCGCGTTTTGCCGCGCGGGCCCAGGCCGCCGAGCGACTCAATCAGTGCCCGAGTGAATGGTTGCCCGAGCTGGTTCGCCACTATCACATCGAACCGCGTTACGAAATCAAGCGTGCCCTGCGCCACGCCATCGAACATTCCTTCTTCCGGCAACAAATGGCCGGCGAGGTGGGATTTATAGGGATCGGGCCGATGCCGGTCAGCGGGGTGATCGACCCCGCCGGCGGCCAGCCGATCGAAGCCCTTCGCGTCGAGCGGGTACTCGAGGGTTTTTCGGCCGCCGAGGCCGGTCTACAAAAAGGCGATCTGATCGTGGAAGTCGACGGTCGCCCCGTCGCCACCATGCTCAACGCCCAGTCGCCGCTGGCCCTCAGCAGCCTGCAGATGGCCATGATTCTCCAACCACACCGTGCGCTCAGCGAAACGGACCAGAAACTCAGCGCATTCACCGCCGAAATCAAACAGCGCCGGCCGGGTTCATTAATGAAGCTTCGCATCCTCCGAGGCCACCCTCCCGGCGACGAAGTGGAATACAAGGAACTACCGGTGACAGAAAGGCATCCACGAACCATGATCGAAGGCGCACAGTGGCTGGCCACGCCGACGGGCCATTTGCAGGTGGAGCGCGTAGACGAGAACAGCCCGGCGGAAAAATTCGGCCTTCGTCCCGGCGATGTCCTCATCGCGGTGTACGGCCGCGAGGTGCCACCCGGTACGGAAGTGGAAACCCTGATTACGCTATTGATAAAACGACGCCCCACGGAAACACCGGACCTCGCTCCGCCGGCCGCCATGACGGTGCTCCGCAAGAAACCGATGCAGCAACTGCATATCACTTTAACCGTGGCCGGCCGACCGCCAGATCTGCTCAACCCGATCGACCGTATCGTCGCCCAGGCCCGTTTCGCCACCTGGTGGCTCCACCAGGGCGGCGAGTTGAATATCCGCCGCCCGCAAGCAATCTGGATGGTGACCATACCGGACCCGGCCATCGAGCGGGACGGCCTGCCCGGTGGAGGAGTATTACCCTAAGGGGGTAAGCGAATGAAAATCACCGCAATCGTAGGTAGTTATCGTAAGGGTGGAGTGACCGATACGGCCGTCGATGAAATTCTCACGGCAGCCGCCGAAGCTGGCGCCGAGGTGGCAAAGATTTATCTGATCGAGAAACACATTGAGTTCTGCACCAACTGCCGCACCTGTACCCAGCAACCCGGCAAACACCCCGGCGCATGTCCCACCCAGGACGACATGCGGGCCATCCTCGAGGAGATCGAGCGGTCGGACGCTCTGATCATCGCCTCACCCATGAACTTCGGCACGGTGACGGCCGTCACCAAAAAATTCATCGAAAGACTGATCTGTTTCGCCTATTGGCCGTGGGGCCCCGCCATTCCGAAGGCCCGGGACAAACGGAAAACCAAACAGGCCGTGGTCGTCGCCTCGTCGTCCGCTCCGGCCTTTCTCGCCCGCCTGTTTTCTTCAATCATCGGCTCGATGAAGAACGCCGCAGGCTTGCTTGGGGCCAAAACCATCGGCGTCTTGTTCATCGGCCTGGCCGCCGGCAAGCCCCACCCGGATATCGGAGCCCGCGCCCGTAAAAAAGCCCGCCGTCTCGGCCAAAAACTTGTTGCCGGCCACCGTCCCCCAAGCGTTATGACATGAACGGCTCTGGAGGTCGGGTTATCGCTTAATACTGTGTTCATAACGGAGGAGTTGCCCAATGCTTTCGCGATCCATGACGATCCGAACGATGTTATTACTCGTGGCTTTCGCCGGTCTCGCCATCATCCCCGCGCTTCGCGCCGCTGAAACCTGGGACACCTGCCCGGACACCTGGGTCGCCACCGACGCCCTCGGCCGTTCGCTACCGACATACGCCGAGGCCGGCTCGCCGCGTTCGGACCGCACCGTCGGCATTTTCTATTTTCTTTGGCTCGGCCAGCACGCCCAGAAAGGCGCACCCTGGGATGTCACGCGCATCCTGCAACAGGATCCCGACGCGATGAACAAACCGGACAGCCCGCTTTGGGGCCCATTGTTCGCGGCTCACCACTGGGGCGAGTCGATTTTCGGATACTACCGAACCGACGACCCCTACGTCCTGCGTAAGCACGCCCAGATGTTGAGCGACGCGGGCGTCGACGTTGTGATCTTCGACGTGACCAACCAAATTACCTATCGGCCGCACTATCAGGCCTTGCTGCGGGTCTGGTCGGAAGTCCGTCGGGAAGGCGGACGCACCCCGCAGGTGGCGTTTCTGACGCCATTCTGGGATCCGCCCAAAGTTGTCCGCGAATTATGGAACGATCTATACAAGCCCGGACTCCACCGCGATTTGTGGTTTCTCTGGGAGGGTAAGCCGCTCATCCTCGCCGATGCCGACTCCGTGTACTTACAGGCACAAGTCGGCAAGTATCCCACTCCTGTCAGCCTCGGGCCGGGGCAAACGCTCGGACAAACATTCGCGACGGACCAGCCGTTCCAGGCGGTGGCCGGGCGTTTCGCCACTTATTGCACGAGGGATTCGGCCGTAACCTTGCGCCTTTTTCATGAGGACAGCCAAGGCCCGGCCGTCGCGGAACGGCGTTTTACAAATGTCGCGGACAACTGCTGGATCATCCTGAAAATCAAAACGCCCCTGCCGGCGGGCCGCTATCGCCTCGAGGCCTCGGATGTCGCCGGCCGTATCGCCTGGTACAGTCGCGACAACCAGCCGCGATCGGACGGCCGGGCCCTGCTCGACGGCCAACCCGTGGATGGCGCTCGCACGCTGGGCATATCGCCGGTCGACGAGGAGGCCGAACGCATCAGCCAGTTCTTCACCTTTCGCAAACCACAGGCGGATTACTTCCACGGCCCGGCGCAACCGAATATGTGGAGTTGGTTGGAGGTCTACCCCCAGCATGTATTCACCAATTCCGCCGGCCAGAAGGAGCAAATGTCCGTCGGCGTCGCCCAGAACGCCGTGGACGGACGCCTGGGGGCCATGACCGAACCGGGGGCGCATGGCCGAAGTTTCCACGCCGGCAAAACCGATACCCAACCGGGCGCGGTGCTTCATGGATTCAACCTGGCCGAGCAATTCGAACACGCCCTGAAGGAAGATCCTCGCTTCATTTTTATCACCGGCTGGAACGAGTGGATCGCGGGCCGTTTTGCCGAATTTCTCGGCGTCAAACAACCCGTGATGTTCGTCGACCAGTTCAACCAGGAATACAGCCGTGACATCGAACCGATGAAAGGAGGCCACGGCGACAACTATTACTACCAGATGGTCGGTTATATTCGACGATATAAGGGCGTCCGCCGGCCTTTACCGATCAGCGGGCCCCAAACCATTAAACTCGACGACGATTTCGCCCAATGGGCAAAGGTCTCTCCCGAATACCGCGACGATCGCGGCGATAACCCGCACCGCGACTTCCCCGGCTATGCCGATCACACACAATATGTCAACAAATCCGGCCGTAACGATATCGTGTCCGCCAAGGTGGCCCGCGATGATCGTGACCTCTTCTTCCTCGTCCGTACCCACGAGCCCCTTACACCTCCGGAAAATGAAAACTGGATGTGGCTGCTGATCGATATCGACGGCGATCACCGGACGGGCTGGGAAGGATACGATTTTCTGGTGAATCGAAAACGCCTTGGAGCAACCACGACTTCGTTGGAGCGCAACAGCGGCGGTTGGCGCTGGAAATCGATGGGACAAGTGCCCCTGCGTATACACGGCGATGCGTTACATCTTTCGATCCCGCGCAACTTGCTGGGCTTGAGCAAAAACCAACCCCTGCGTTTCGATTTCAAATGGGCCGACAATGTACCGGCCAACGGCGATATCGTTTCGTGGCTGGATGCCGGCGACACCGCCCCCGACGGCCGCTTCAATTACCGGTTCGATGAGGTGATTCCCGGCGGTTCGTGAATGTCGCAACTTACAGCGGTTCGTCGGGGATGGCCGGGCGCGTGATGCGAATCGCCCGAGCGCCTTTATACTGGCAAAGACGGCCGGCAAACTTGTTGCGCCCCTCCACCTGAACAATAAGGTCCGTGTTCGCCGGCTTCTTGGTCGGGATGATGTCGCCGGGCTGGAGATTGATCAAGTCGTTGATGGTAATGGTGGCCTCCGCCAGGTAGGCCCGCATATGCACTTCCGCCTTCTTCAGGTGCGTGGAAATCCTCTCACGGTTGCGGGTCGAGCCGGCCCGGCGCTGGTACGCCATCCAATTCTGCGTGGCCAGCTTGCCCATGACCGGTTCGATCACATTGAAGGGCAGACACAAGGTCATCGTGCCCCCCCTTTACCCATATTAAATTTCTTCCCAAATACTAACACAACCAGTTTGGGGGGCCATTTGGGCAAATGGGGGGGTTTTGTAGGGTTTGG
>CAYNYK010000095.1:15617-21296 GCA_964401335.1 uncultured Planctomycetales bacterium | reverse complement strand
TGATCCCGAAAAAACACCCGTTCGGGGAGACCCGGCTTTCATAGTTTCTCCGTGGTAAAACCCGATGAATAATCCGAGATAGGGCGGGCTATTTTTCGAGCACATAGCTGGGTTTGGCCAGACTGTTCTTTCGCCAGTCCTGAGACGGCGGCCGGGAAACTTTTCGAGCCTCCAGGGCGGCGGGGGTGGAAATCGCCTCTTTAAGCTGCCCGGCGAACAAGCGCATTTCCCGCTTCTGGGTTTCGGTGGCGAACCCATCGCATTGGATATCTTCCCAGAGGATGCCGGGCGCACCGCCCTCCTCATAGACGGCCTTGAACCAGGGGTAGACCGCGGTCAACACGTGCATCATGTAGCCCTTTTTAGGTTCCGGAAGGTTGTAATCAACCTGGTAATCGGTGCCATGACCCGCATTGATGGCAATATCCCGCATGTTGTCGAACTGCGGCAGGTAAACGGGAATGATGCCCTGTTTGACGCCGTCGCGGACCAATTGGCGCAGCTCGCTGGGCGTATAGGGAATGGTCGTGTAATCGGAATGGTACTTAATAATGCCCGATTTCTGGAGGATGTCAGCCATCACGGCGCAACGCCGCTGGCTATAGTAGATATGCCGGAAATGGGGGTTGGGGTCGGTAAGGTCGATGTTGTTGACCAGCACGTTGGCCCCTTCCGTGCGTAAACAAATCACCGCGTCGGGTATCTCCTTGCGCACGATCTCGAGCGTGTCGCGATAGTTCTTGACCCGCTGTTCGGTGCGGAAGATATCCAGATCGAGGACGGCCTTGTTCCAATCGTAAAAGGTGTGGGTGAATTGTTTGTAGATGACCCCGCCATGGCTCTGCTGGGTCTGGTCTTTTTCCGGATCGATATCCTTAAAGTCGGCCAAGTGGGTGCCCCAGGCACGGTTGACCGCCTCGATGGTTGTATACTTGTTTTTCAACCACTCGCGGAACTGTCCAATGGTCCTTTCGCCCATGGCGTGACGGATGCTGATGTCCTGGCGAACCCACCCGCGTGTATCCTCCACGCTGATGGGTACCGAACCGTCCACGTATTGCAAGTAGAGATCACCCCAACGTTGAAACTGGTAAAGCCAGGTCACCGCGTTGGCCCAGGGCAGGAGCGGATCGGCGGCACTGATGGCCGGATAGCCAAAGACGTTTACCCGTTCCATTTTCACCGGTTGACCGGTAATCCAAGCGGAGATGGCCTCGCAGGTGTCCCGGTCATACGGATAAGTACCCCACCCCTCGACCCACATTCCCTCTGCGCGGGCCAGGTCGAGGAAATACTTCATCGCGTCGCCCTGGTAGTTCGTATGGGTCTCGTGGATATCCCCTTGAATCAACGGCAAGGTATAGTCGTAAAGCCAGGGCATGGCCGTCATGGAAACCATGTTGATGCCGCAATCCATCATTTCCTTGAGGCGCTCTCGGATATGGAGCTCAGGGAACGGCCCGATCTGCACGTTGGTCCGCATGTCGGCCATCGATTGACCGGCGATGACCGGCCAAGCCAGTCCTTGATCGACGTAGCAGGCCCGCGAATGTGGATTGAACGCGACCTTGAGACTTTCGTTATTCACGGCGATGGGGATAGCCACTGTCTTAATCGCGAGCGGCTCGGCGGTCACCAGTTTGACCACCACCTGCCGGGTCCAGGGCGCGACCTGAAGGTGCAGCGTGTTACGGATCGTTCGGCCTCCATCGCTCGGCGGGGCCTGGTGACAATCGAAGGCGCTCATGAACTCCTCGAAGGTACGGATGAACCGGGTTAGGGAATCCGGTTGCGGCTCGATGGGGAAAGTTTTTTCCCCTTCCCGAACCGGCGCTTCACGCGGTTTCTTTTCAACCGTGAAGGGCATCTCCCAGATGTAGGCGTAGGGGCCGTCCCAGACGTTCAGGAACGGCGCGTCGTCTCGATAGCAGCGGTAGCGGAGTTGGAACTTGAATCGGTATTGACCGGGACTGATGCCGAAATGCTGTGGTGTCTTGGATTCCTTGGCCTTGCTTTGCAGATGGAACCAGATTTCGCGGGATTCGCCGGGGTACAGGTATTCGAGGTCGCGAAAATAGAGGTTGTAAGGCTCGGCGAAGAATTCATAATTGCCCCGGCTGTTGCGGCGAAAGATCTGGGGGAAGAAAAGACTGCCGCCATAGCCTTCAGGGTCGAGGATCGTATTACCGGTATTGGTGTAGCGGAACTTGTACCAGACGATGTCGCCGGCCTCGATGACCCCGGAACGCACGAAGGGTCGGCGTTCGTAAGGCGGATAGACGGCCGGCGTGTCGGAATGATCGGGTTTAAGGATATGCCGTCCGCCGGGCTTCAGATGCCCGGTGATCGAGCCGAGAAATTCGACCTTGAGGTCGATATGACCGGGAAGATTAAGATCGAACAGGTCACGTCCCTGTCGTCGTGATTCATCCTCAAACGCCGTGGCCTCGACCGCCACCGGAAACGTCGCGGGTCTATCTTGCGCGTCGCCTTCCCAGCTCAGTTCATAAGTAATAGGGATAACATCATAGCCGGCCGCCTCTTTCGACATGGAGAAACGGAGCCGGTACGGCCCGAGCTGCAGCGAGCCGTCCTGTTGCGGGGCGTTGGCGTAGCGGGCCAATTGTCCGGTTTTAACGGCCTCGCGGTACAGCGGATCGTAGATGATGCCGCCATCGGGGTGGATAGGGTATTCCATGACCGGAGCGGGATCTTGGGCGAGCAATGTATTGGAAAAGAGAACCAGGAATGCAACCAGCCGGAAGGCTGAACCGATCCGAGCGGACAAGCCGTTATGCACTCACCATACCTCCGAAGAGAAAACCGGGTACGCGCCTCGACCGGCCGGGCGCCACAAGCGAGGAGTATTGTACCCGTTAATTTTATATGTGTCATCGGCCGCGCAAGTTGCTACGGATGGGATTTGAGGAAAGCGTATGGTCTGTTTCATGTTCGCGGCGTGACTGCTCCGAAATCATCCAGCATAACTTTTCCCTACTGTTGCCATGCCGCAAAAAGACGCGAATCAACAAAATCGACTGAAGTCCTCAGATACTGATGCGTTGGGAGCGCACGACCTTGGGAGTTGCCGCTAATGTGGCTATGATGGAGCTAATGAGCTGCGAACGGCTAACGGAACTGGTTAAGCAGACGGCCCTGGCGGCCGGCTTCGAGGCGGTCGGCGTGGCCGCCGCCAAGCCTATCGAGCGCATGGAATATGTTACCCAATGGTTGGCGCGCGGTTGTGCCGGCGAGATGGATTACCTGAAGAGGTACCATGATCTGCGAATGAATCCGGCCAACCTGCTGCCGGAGGCGGAGTCGGTTATTGTCGTGGCCCACAGTTACCGGCCCGGTGCGGCCGACGAAGAGCGTTTTGGTCTCGATGACGATGTCCCCCGCGGTCGTGTCGCCCGCTATGCCTGGGGACGCGACTACCATCGGGTACTCGCCAAGAAACTTCGTGGAGTGGTTTATGCCCTGCATCAGGTGCTCGCCGAGCCGTTTGATAGCCGCGTCTGCGTGGACACCGCCCCGATCATCGAACGTGAGATTGCCGCCGCCGCGGGTATCGGTTGGATCGGCAAGAATACCATGTTATTGCATCCGCGGCTGGGATCCTACTTCTTCCTGGGTGAAATCATCACGACACTCAAACTGGTCCCGAGCCGGCCAATGAACGACCACTGCGGAACATGCAGCCGTTGCCTGCGGGTCTGCCCGACCCGCGCGCTGCAGACGCCGTATGGCATGGACGCCAGCCGCTGTATCGCCTATCTGACCATCGAGCATCGCGGCGAGGTGTCCGCGGAACTGGCCCCCCTGATGGAGGATTGGGTTTTCGGCTGTGACCTCTGTCAGGAGGTATGCCCGTTTAATCAAAAAGCCCCCCCTGGTAGTGATTCGGCTTACCACTTGAATCCGGAGCAGACCTGGCTGCCGCGGCCGCCACTGAACGATTTATTGAAATGGACCGAGGATGAATATCGCGAGCGTCTGGCCGGTAAGGCCATCCGGCGGGCCAGGCTGGCCATGCTTCAACGCAACGCGGCCATCGCTCTGGCCAACTGCCAATCAAGGTTATCCGCCAAGGAGCGCATCGAACGTCCGCCTTTTTTGGAAATAGGCGAGCGATGACGATCGGTGACACAAAACCACCCAATCAAAAAATCTACATTTATCGGATTTTAGCAAAATTAGGGTAAAGCCAATTGTGTCTTGATTCTCCCATAATCCCAGCCATTTTCGAGGCGGTCGACCACCCACGCGATGGCCTGGCTCAGGGTTTCGCGCAGGACCGCCCCGCAGGCTTGTCCGATGGTCGTCAGACGTTCGAGTGCCCAGTCCCGCGCACGGCTCTGGTGCAACTGTCGCATGAGAACGCTGTGTGCCAGAAAGATCATATACAGGTGGGGCGGGTCTGCCCCCGGCCGTTCCTGAGCTGACCATCGCCCATGCCCAGATGCTGCTTGCCGTCCCGATGGAAGCACTCGGTCCCGCGCTGACGGCGGCGGTAGACGCGAAGAATTCGACTGACCTCCCCATACGTTCGGTTGCTGACGAGGATCTTGCTGGCCTGGCTGCTGTTGCGGTGCTTCCAGAGAATCACGATCCGCACGGGATGATCGACCTCGGGGATGCGGATACTCCGGATAAACTCCGTCGGGCGGGGAAAAAGAAGCCAAGCTAGTGCTTCGGGCTGATGGAGGTTTTTTAACCAATCTCTCCGTCGCTCTGCCCCGCCATCGCTCAGTCTCCCCGTCTCCCCCTGCCCCACCGTTCCTGTCACGGACCCGACCGGCATGGATCACCGGCCGCCTATATGCATAATCCTGAAAAGGCGCCTACAATAAGCTACTCTTACCGGAGATCGAATGGTTCGTCCCGGTGGTCGGTGGAATCGTAATTGTGAGGTAAACCATGTCCAAACGAGTGATGCTTCTGTTGATCGGAGCGATGTTGTTGGGGTTGGCCGGTTGTGCGTCCACGGAAAAATCCGCCGGTTGTGCCGCGGCGGACAAGCCGGCGTGTTGTGGAAAATGCCCGAAGGCGGCCGCGTGCGGCAAGACCTGTCCGGTGGCTGCTCCGAGTTGCACCTATTGCCCCAGGGGCCAGACGCTCATGGGCCAGCAAGGCACGGTCCATTGCGATAAATGCAACAAGGACATGCCCGCCGGCAAGTGGTGCTCCGCGTGCAACCGGATTATGCTGCAAGGCACGGTGCATTGCGACAAGTGCAACAAGGACATATCCAAAGGGCAATATTGCGAAACGTGTAAGAAGTATGTGGGTGTGCCGGGAGTGGCCTATTGTGCCCAGTGCAAAAAGCCCTATAACGAGGCCCAAGGCTGCGCATGTTGCAAGAAATAGACTAACTGTTGTGAAGGTTTTCCAATCTTCCAATCCATAAACGGCATGAGCAGGCGGAGAAGCGGCTCACACCGCTCATGTAGAAATATGGACGACGTTCGATATCCACCGGGTACGATTCTGCTGACCGGAGCAAGCGGTTATGTGGGAGGGCGATTGCTGCACGTTTTGGAGCAGCAGGGCCGATCCGTGCGCTGCCTGGCCAGACATCCTGAGTCCTTGCGGCGGTCGGTGGCTGAAAACACCGAAATCATTCGGGGCGACGTTTTCGAGGTGTCGAGCCTCCGCATGGCCATGAGGGGTGTATAC
>CAYNYK010000095.1:0-15607 GCA_964401335.1 uncultured Planctomycetales bacterium | reverse complement strand
CAGCATGGCCGGCCGTGAGGATTTTGTGGTCCGCGATCGGCAGGCCGCGGAGAATTTCGCCCGGGCCGCCCGTGAGGCCGGTGTTCGGCGGATCATTTATCTTGGCGGGCTGGGCCATGGCCCTGATCTCTCACCACATTTGGCCAGCCGTCATGAAGTAGGCCGTATTCTCCGCGATGCGGGCGTGCCGACCATTGAATTTCGTGCTTCCATTATTATCGGGGCCGGCAGCCTGTCCTTCGAGATGGTCCGCGCCTTGGTGCGTAAGCTGCCGATCATGATTACACCTCGTTGGGTCGCCACCCAGGCTCAGCCGATCGCCATTGAAGATGTGCTCGGCTATCTGATGGCCGCCCTGGAGATTCCCTGCCCGGGCAGCGCTATTTACGAGATCGGGGGGCCGGATCGGGTGTCCTATCTGGATTTGATGAAGGAATACGCCCGTCTATGCAAGATTAAACGGTTGATGATCCCCGTGCCGGTGCTTTCGCCCTATCTGTCCAGCCTTTGGCTGAGCCTGTTCACTCCTCTATATGCTCGCGTCGGTCGGCACCTGATCGAGGGCGTGCGTAATGAAACAATTGTACGGGATAAGCGTGCCTTGGAAGACTTTGCCCTTCGGCCGATGTCGGTTCGAGAGGCCGTGAAACGGGCCATTGAGGCCGAGGAGGATGAACTTGCCTCCACCCGCTGGCCGCGGAAATGGGAAGATACCACTCCTTCGCCGAGCGAAGGAGAATGGTGCCGGGCATCGCGGCGACGGGATATCCGTTCCGTGTACGTGGCCTGCTCGCCGGCGGAAGCTTTTGCTCCTATCCGGCGTATCGGCGGGCGGCGTGGCTGGTATTTCGCGGATCTGTTGTGGCAATTGCGGGGTATCATCGATTGGCTGGCCGGCGGCGTCGGACCGCGATCTGGACGCCGTGATCCGGAGACCGTTGTCTGTGGGGATACCATCGATTTCTGGCGGGTTGAGGCCTTCACGCCGGATCGGATGCTGCGTTTGCGCGCGGAGATGAAGCTCCCCGGCCGAGCATGGTTGCAGTTTGAAGTGCTGCCCTACAAAAAGGGGGCGATGATCCGCCAGACCGCGGTCTTTGAACCTGCCGGGGCCATCGGCCTGCTTTACTGGTATGCGCTTTATCCATTGCACGTCATCATTTTCACCGGGATGCTCCGGGCCATTGCCCGACGACGGGGAATTGCTTGGGAGACCCAGGAACGATAGGGTCTACGTTTTGTTGTTGTTCAAGACATGAATCATGGGCGACCCGTATCCGGAGACTTTCTTTGATCGAACGCGTTGAACGCTTACCCAAGCCGCAACCGAACGTGGAAAACATAGTGGCCGTCATGCGCCGCCAACGGCCCAGGCGCATCCCCTTGCTCGAATTGAAATTCGACGACGAAACGATGTCCGCCCTGCTGGGCGAACCGCTGGTCAAGTGGTCCAAGAAAGCGCCGCCGGAGGCGCGTCGCAAGGCGGTTGACCATCTCATTGCCCCCATGCATCGCATGGGTTTCGATGTTTTTCGGTTGCGAACGAATATGCCCTTCACGGTGCATCGTGAACGAGTGACGGATACGGCCGAGCTGAGCCGCGGACAACGTGAATGGCAGGATGAGCACAGCGGGCCGATCCGGTCGTTCGCGGACTTCGAACGCTATCCCTGGCCGACGCTAAGCGACGTGGACTTCGGCCCGGTGGAGGAAGTCGGTCGGTCCCTACCGGAAGGGATGGCCTGTATGGGTTTCTGCAGCGGGGTGTTCGAATGGAGCACCTGGCTGATGGGGACGGAAAACTTCATGATGGCCTTGTACGAGGCGCCGGATCTCGTCGAGGCCATCACCGGCCGGGTCGGAACCTTGATTTATCAATGTTTCGAGCGTTGGTGCACGGTGGATTACGTTCCGATCTTGTGGCTGGCCGACGATCTGGGCTTCAAGACCGCCACCCTGATCGCCCCCGAACATATCCGCCGCTATTTTCTGCCCTGGTACCGACGGTACGCCGATCTGGCCCACCGCAGCGGTCGGCTGTTCATGCTCCATTCCTGCGGGTACGTCGAGTCGATCATGCCCGATCTGGCGGAGGCGGGCGTGGACGCCAAGCACAGCTTCGAGGATGTCATCGAGCCGGTGGAGAACTTCGTGCGTCGCTGGGCGGGCCAGGTGGCCGGTATCGGCGGGGTGGATGTCGATTTACTCGCCCGGGGTGATGAGGCACGCATTATCCGGCGTACGCAGCAGATTCTGCAAACTTGCGCGCCCGTGGGCGGTTACGCCGCCGGTTCGGGAAACTCCGTCGCGAATTATATACCGGTCAACCATTACCTGGCCATGTTGGAAACCGTGCATCGGTTCAACGGGCGGATGTGAGCGGGCAATAAAAAAGCCATCGCATGATTGTACATTGCGATGGCTAATGAGGAAGAGAGAAATCGTATCGTTTACGGCGGGTTAACCGGTATCCATCTTGCCGATGGTATGGTCAGGCCGATCGTCTTGTGTCAGCGGGGGATTTACAGGCCCATGCCTTCCTTCGTAAACACGGAGTCGGGGAGGTTTACATTCAGCTTGATATCCGTGGTGAGGTATTTGCCGAGCAGTTGCGTCTTGGCGTCGTCGGCATAGGCAACGCAAAGAATCGGCATCTGCATTTCCTTGTCAATATGCACGACCAGCACGCGGTCGGGCCATTCGCAATCTTCTCCGGTGTAGGGTAAATGGCGCTCGAATACCAAAGTGGGTCGGCCATCCACTTCCCCGTTGCCCATATAATCAAAATCGAGAATTCCGCGGCTTTGGGCCAATTCACAGTAGTGAATGACCAAGGCCAGGCTGTTTCGCAAACCAAACTGATTGATCGTCCGTCGGGAACTCTTGTAAGCGTCCTTGCCGTCGATCTGCCGCATCACATAGGGAACGAAGAGCCGGGCGATCGCGCCGGGCTCGACCAAGGCCATCTGCTTGCCGTCCTTGACCCAGCGATCCTCGACGTAAAGAACACGGCTGCACTTGTCCTCGTTTTTCACCCATTTGAACAGGACGCTGAAAGGCTTTTCGCGAAACTGCACGGCGATGACCTGTTCGGCGGTCAGTTCTCCGCAAACCAGTTCCTGTTTGATGAAGGTGCAGGTGTAATCGCGCACCCGCTGATCGTAGCGATCCAATAACAGTTTGAAGAATCGGAGCGGATTCTCGGCGGCCAAATCTTCCATCGTGGCCGCTTGACGCGGCGTATCGGCGGTGGGCATGGCGTAAACCATATTCGAAGGGGACTTCGCTGGGCCGACAACGCGGGTTTGGGGTACAAGATCGCTTTGCTGTAGAAAAGCCTGATAGCACTGAAAAAGCAAACCGACGGCCAGAATCAGGCCCACCAGTCCCCGTAGACGCTTCTTTGTCAACGAGCGTTGAATCATCTATTGTTTAACCTCCGCGAAACCGCGGCCCCCCGTCTTGTGAACATACCGGCCTTCATCATGAAGTCTCGGTAAGCCTGTTATTGAAAGATTTATGCTCGCTCCCTATCGCGGTGATCGCATCCGTATGATGTCGGATGACCGACACCCCGCGTCATCATACTACTATCGACCGTTTAACCTCGTATTCTTAACCGGTGAAACCTTTCGATAGCTTCCATTCCCCTCATACGCAGGTCTCGCGCCATTGCCCTGCCGTCGGAGCCGCGCCTACCCCAACTTTCTCGCCGAATCAGTTCTTGAAATACGAACGAATCATGCTACCCGTTCCCCCCGCCGAATGCAATCGAGCCTCCCAAGAAATCCCAAGAGGACGAGGTCACAAAGCCCCGCCTGTCCTAATATTGTACGTATGCCGAAGAGAAGAAGATGCGATGCCAGGCAGATTATTAAAAATTTCGGATCATAAACCATTATAAAAAATATAGTTAATTCACCTGTCTTCATTCCGGGCCAATTTGCTCCCCAGCGATAAGAATGGCGTTTTATTTACTATCCAATAGAGGGCAGGCGAATCACGCAGGTGGTTCCCCCGCCGGGTTGGGATTCAAGGGTAATTACCCCCCTGAGATTACGGATAATGCCATGAGCGACGGCCAGTCCCAAGCCGGCATGATCTTTTTTGATACTCTCGTCCATGCTCTTGGCGGTGAAAAACGGCTCAAACACATGACTCAGGTGTTCCTGGAGGATCCCCGGGCCGTTATCCGCGAAACGCAGGAGCACTTCCCGCCCCTCCTTGGTGAGTTCAAGCCGAATCTTGCCGCCGAGAGGCATGGCCTCGCAGGCGTTGGCCGCCAGGATTTTCAGGACAGTCAGCAGGGGGCGATCGGGATACATATCCTCGACGGGCTGCAATTCCTTTTCGAGAAAAATCCTTGGATTGTCGAGATTATGGGAAAAGGACTCGATGAAACTCTTGACGATGTCGATCATGCGTGCCTTGGTACTGACCCGCCGGTCTCCCTCGGCGAACACCAGAAGATCCTGAGTCAGTTCATTGGCCCGGGTCAGGGCGGACGAGGATATCCGCAGCGCGCGTTTCAGGGTTTGCGGATCATTGCTCGACTGGGCGAAATCAATCGTGGTCAAAACCCCGCCGAGCAGATTGTTGAAATGATGGGCCACGGCCCCGGCCATCGAACCAAGGGCGGACATTTTCTGGAGGTCCGCCATCTGACGAAGTAACTCCATTCGTTGCGTGGTGTCGTTTACCACGATGGAGGCCCCTATCAAACGGCCGGACATGTCCTTAATGGGCGAAACGACGCCGATCAAATAAGTCGCCTGTCCGGCGGGGTTTCGCGACCAGAAGTCGAATTCGCCGCTTGTTCCGTTTTGCAGGGTTTTTTCCAGTATTTTACGGATGAGTTCGTGTCGTTCTGGGGGAAAAAGTTCTTGTACCGGTCGGCCTACGACGGGTTGATCGCCGACGGTTATGATCTTTTCCGCTGCCCGGTTCATACACAATACCCGTTGCCGATGGTCCACCACCAGCAAGGCCATATCCAATCCCTGACAAAGCCAGTGACAAAGCTCTGCGCCGATACCGTTCACATCCGCCATGACCATCCACCTGCTTAAAGCGTCTGCGTGCCCCTTTATCCGCCAGGGATCCCGGTTTGTTCCACCCGCGGCGTGAGCACGTAAATCGACTCCAACCGCCCTTCCTCGGTTTCATGGTATAGTAAAAGCGATCCCGCATAATGCCCGGCATCGGCCTGACGACTGGGGCCGATCATCAAAAACTCACCCGGCGCGATCTTGACACGAAAGGCCAATTCGCGAAGGATTGCTCCCGGCTGCTCAATCGGATGATAAACCCATCCTTCGCTCGTGAGTTTTCGCGGGCGGCGATAAAGCGGCAACCGGATTTCAGGCATGACCTCCAATTCCAGGCTTCGCCAGTCGTCCAGGGCCATGCTGTATTCGACGCGCCAAAGATTGGTGCTCTTGACGAAATCTCCCCCCTTGAGTCGAAGATCCGGCCGAACGACAAACAATACCTGGTCCCGCGGCTCCGCGCTGGCCTCGATCTCCAAGGGGGCGGGCGGGGCCAAGATGATCTCCTGGGCGCAGGTCCCCGTACTTTGCTCTTCCAGCAGATCCTTGATCGCCGGCCAAATGGTTACCTGACCTTTGGCTACCCGCAGGCCGTTGCGCCGCAAGTGGCTCGATAGTTCAGCGGATAAAATTTCCTCGTCAAGGTAATTCCATATGAGATTCGATCGACTGAAAACCCCTTGTTTCGCCCAGATTCGCAAGATATGGAAAGTAATCTTCAAACGGATCGATTCCCGAGGAAGTCGTAAACCCTCCCCGACAAGATCGGGGCGTGATTCCGCGTTCACGGAGGTTATCCCCGTCTCCGTCCTTGCCAGCGGCGGATTTTCCGCCGGTGCCGAAGAGGCCGAAACGGGAGCCCCGGGCCAATTCCAGGACCATTCGGCACAACCAATAATGAACCCCGGCAGCGCGCAGCATAATCCAACCATGCGTCCCATCGTGCGAACAGCACGGCCGGTGTCATTGGGCAACCCTGTGGTGTGCTCGGCCCGCATCCTAATCCCTTAACTGGCGGTGATCGACGACCCGGACGGCCTTGCCCACGAAACGTTCCAAGGTCTGCGGCTCGACCAGCTCGACGTTCACCCGTATACCGGTGATGGTATGAATCTCCCGGTCGATTTTATCACGAAAGGCCTGCATGACCCGCATCCGGTCGGAAAACTGCCCGGGCAGTAATTCGACTTTGACGGTCACCTCGTCGAGTGCTCCGGGGCGACTGATTTCGATCAGGTAATGCGGAGCGGTGCCCTCGACGCGGAGCAAGGCTTCCTCGATCTGGGACGGATAAACATTTACTCCACGGACAATGAACATATCGTCGGTACGGCCGACCACCCGACTCATCCGTACCGTGGTTCGCCCGCAGGGACAGGGCGAATAATCCAGCGTGCTGATGTCGCGCGTACGGTAGCGGATTACGGGCATGGCCTGCTTGGTCAGGGTGGTGATAACCAGTTCGCCGGGCTCGCCTTCGCCGACCGGTTCGAGGGTCGCAGGATCGAGACATTCGACGAGGAAATGATCTTCCTGCAGATGCATGCCCCGCTGACAAGCGCATTCCCCGCTGACCCCCGGCCCGATGATCTCGCTCAATCCGTAATTATTGAATGCGATGATATCCAGGTCCCGCTCAATCCGTTCGCGCATGGCCTCCGTCCACGGCTCACCGCCGAAATGCCCGAACTTCAAGGCCAGACGACGCGGATCAAGGCCCTCCTTGTGTACGGCCTCGGCCAGGTTGAGGGCGTAACTCGGCGTACAGATCAGCACGTCGGGGGCCATGTCCTGCAACAGTAAAAGTTGCCGTGCCGTGTTGCCGGCCGCCGCCGGTACGATGGCCGCCCCGACTTTTTCCACGCCCTGGTGCAGGCCGAAGCCACCGGTAAACAACCCATAGCCGAAGGCAATCTGGGCCACATGATGCGCTTGCAGGCCGCCGGCGGTGAGGAAACGAGCGCATAAATTCGACCAGAGCTCCATGTCTTCGGCCGTGTAAGCCACGAAGGTCGGCTTGCCGGTCGTGCCCGACGATCCATGAAAACGAACCACCTTTTCCCGGGGGACGGCCAGAAAGCCAAGGGGATAATGATCGCGCAAATCCTGTTTGGTGGTAAACGGGAGGCGGCGCACGTCGTCCAGGCTTTTTATCGCGTCCCAGGTAATGCCCAATCGCTCGAAGGCCTCGCGATAGAACGGCACCTTGGCGACCCGGGCTATGCAAGCCCGCAGCCGGGTTACCTGCAAGGCCCGAAGCTGCTCGCGCGGCATGGTTTCGGCCGGCGGATCCCAAAGGCGGTTTTCGATGCGAAAAGGCTGCATAGGTTACGATGTCGAACGATTCAGGCCTTGGCCTGGTTGTACAATTCCACCGCTCCGATCACGTTGATCCCGTTGGCCTGCAGGGTGGTGATGGCCGCGTCGCCATCCTCGAAGCGAATCACCAGAATAGCGCGATCCCCACGATGGAAGGTAAACGAATACATATATTCGATATTGAGGTCGGCCTCCTCGACGACGGCCAGCACCTCATCCAGTCCGCCGGGCCGATCCGGTACCTCGATAGCCACCACTTCGGTGACGTTGACCACGCAGCCGACCTGCTCGAGGGCTTTCTTGGCCTTCTCCCAATCCTGCACGATCAGACGCAGGATACCGAACTGCTGCGTGTCCGCCAGGGCCAAAGTCAGGATATCCACACCCGCGGCGGCCAGCACCTTGCACGGAACCCTTAATTGACGCGGTTTGTTTTCGAGAAACAGAGATAACTGATGTAATTTCATAGAGGCCCCTCGTTAGCTGAGTTCGCGTTTATCAATAACCCGTTTGGCTTTCCCCTGGCTGCGTTCGATGGTTTGCGGTTCCACCAGACGTACCCGCGCCCGAATATTGAGCATCCGCTCGATGGAGTGGGCCAGCGCGTTCTGCAGGTTTTCCAAGGAACGGATTTTATCGCTGAAAACCTGGGCCGTCACTTCCACCTGTACTTCCATTTGGTCCAGACCCTGCTCGCGGGTGAGGATAATTTGATAATGTGGCAGGGTTCCCTCGACGGCCAGCAGGGCCTCCTCGATCTGCGACGGGAAAACGTTGACCCCGCGGATAATTAACATGTCGTCGGTGCGGTGTCCGATCCGCCGAATCCGCCGAATGGTCCGTCCACAGGAACACGGCTCCTCGATAATGCTGGTGATGTCGTGCGTGCGGTAGCGGATGATGGGCATGGCCCGTTTGCTTAAGGTGGTCAAAACCAACTCGCCGGCCACCCCCATGGGCTGGACCCGTCCGGTGGCCGGATCGATGATCTCCGGAAGGAAATGGTCCTCGAAAATATGCAGCCCCTCCTGGGCCGAACAGGCCGAGGCTACGCCCGGACCGATGATCTCGCTCAAGCCGTAGATGTCATAGGCCTTGATGCCGGCGGCTTCCTCGATGCGCTGCCGCATGGCTTCGGTCCACGGTTCCGCCCCAAAAATACCCGCCCGCAACGGCAAATCGCGCAGGTTTGTGCCCATGGCCTCGGCCTGCTCGATCAGATGCAGAAAATAACTCGGCGTGCTGCAGATGGCGGTGACGCCGAAATCTTTCATGACCATGATCTGACGGGCGGTGTTGCCACCGGAAATCGGAATCACCGTGGCCCCCAAAGCCTCCGCCCCATAGTGGGCCCCCAATCCGCCGGTGAACAGGCCGTACCCGTAGGCATTCTGGATAATGTCCCCCCGGTGCAGACCGCAGGCCGCGAACGTACGTACCATCACTGACGCCCAAACCTGCAAATCCTCGCGCGTATAAGCCACCACGATCGGCTTGCCGGTCGTACCGCTGGAGGCGTGCAACCGCACGATCTCGCTCATCGGGCTGGCGAACAGGCCGAACGGATAGGTATCCCGCAAATCCAGCTTGTCCATGAAGGGCAGTCGGGCCACGTCCTCGAGAGCGCGCACATCGTCGGGGGTAAGCCCGCTTTCCTTCATGCGGGTGCGGAATAATTCGACGTGATCGAAAGCCCGACGCACCGTAACCTGCAACCGGCGCAACTGGAGATCGCGAAGTTGTGTCAGGGGCAGATAATCCGGCGTGCTGGCCGGGTGAAAACCGCCCGGTAAATCGTTCCAGGATTCATGGCTCTGGTTACAAAACATGTTCGTTGTCTCAACAGTCAATAGCCGCGTTAGCCGGTGCCGCGCCCCAACGCAAAGGCGGCCTCGTTCACCTCGTGCAATTTTTCCGGCAGGCAGGTCCGGATGGCCGACCGCCAGGCGGATTCCGCTATATCCAGATGACGGCTCAGGACTCCGAGCAAGGCCACGTTCATGCTGCGCTTATTGCTCAACGCCTCGCCATTCACCGCATCGGGGGTGATCAAGATACCCGTCGGGCGAAGATAATGCCGGACCTTTTCCACTTCCTCGACGGCCAGAACGACGACAAAGTCGGCCTCGCCCACCGGCACCATCGGACTGTGTACTTTCTTGCCGAAGCGCACGTCGCTGGTCACCGACCCGCCGCGCTGGCTCATCCCGTGGATTTCGCTCTTCTTCAGATCAAACCCTTGATCGAACACCACTCGGGCGAGAATATCCGAGGCTTTCAATACCCCTTGTCCGCCGAGTCCGGCGATGACCACGTTGGTGACTTGCTCTTGGTTCATTGTGATGTCGTTTCCCGCGCCGCCGCTTTTTCATATTCGCGAATCTTGCCGGCCGCCAGCAGGCAAGACCGCCGGGCTACCAACAACGTCAATTCATCAGCGTCCAAAGCCTGCCGCAGGGTCTCCTCAAAACCCACTGGGTCCGCCGCCGGGTCCAACACCCGTACATTTGTGATTCCCAGCGATCGGGCCAGATCTTCAATGCTTACCTTGCCGGTCGGTTCATGATTGAGCGTCCGGCCGGTCCCGGGATGTTCCTGCAAACCGGTCATCGCCGTCGTTCCGTTGTCCAGAATGAGGACCACGTGACCCCGCGGCGGCGGGTTGTAGACCATCTCGACCAATCCGGTGATTCCGCTGTGCATGAACGTGCTGTCGCCGATCACGCTGACCACCCGCCGGGCCTGGTCCGCGGGTAACGCATGGCGCAATCCCAAACCCACGGTGATACTGGCCCCCATGCATACGCACGTGTCCATCGCCTCGAACGGCGGTAATACACCCAAGGTGTAGCATCCGATATCGCCGGCCACGATGCAGCCAAGCTTGTTCAACACATTGAACGCTGTCCGATGTGGACAGCCCTGGCACAGTTGCGGCGGTTTGCCGCGCGGGGGCACCGGTTCGGGGCTCACGTCACCCGCCAGAATCCGTCGAACCCGCTCGACGTTCAACTCGCCGAAGCGGTACATCTCCGGCTTGCCTTCCACGGCAATGCCCGCCGCCCGGATGCCCTCGACCAGATACGGGTCGCCCTCCTCGATGACCAGGCAACGCTTGACCGTGCCGGCAAACCGCCGAATCTGTTCCATCGGCAGGGGGTAGGTCATACCCAGCTTGAGAATACTTGCCTCGGAAGCGACCTCGGAAACGTGAGCGAAGGAAATACCTGAGGTGATGATGCCCAGTTCCGGTGAGCCTTGATGCACCTCATTCGGTCCTGAGGATTCATTCCAGGCCTCGATCTCCGCCAACTTTTTCCGCAAACGCCGATGGGCGGGACGGGCGTAAGCGGGGATCATCACGCGGCTTTGGATATCGCGTTGAAAATTCGCGGGGGCGGCCGGTTCGATCCGCCGGGCGGGTACGACGATCGTCTGGGAATGGCAGACCCGGGTGGTCATCCGCAGAAGGACGGGGGTTTGCCAGCGGTGGGAAATCTCCAGGGCCGCCAAGGTAAAATCGTAGGCCTCCTGGGAATCAGCGGGTTCGAGCATGGGCACGCCGGCGGCCACGGCGTAGCGGCGGTTATCCTGCTCATTCTGGCTGGAGGCCATACCGGGATCGTCGGCCGAGACAATCACCAGCGCGCCGCTTACTCCTGTATAAGCCGCGGTGAATAACGGGTCGGCGGCCACGTTCAAGCCGACGTGCTTCATGGTCACCAGGGCGCGGGCCCCGGCGAACGCCGCGCCCAAACCGACCTCCAGCGCGACCTTTTCATTTGGCGACCACTGGGCCTTGCCGCCCAGGGCGGCCAGCGTTTCCAGAATCTCCGTGGACGGCGTGCCCGGATATCCGGTACCCAAGGCCACCTGCGCGTGCAGGGCCGCATGGGCCACCGCCTCGTCTCCGCTCCATAAGTGCCGTTTTGATTGATTCATGCGCTATTCCGTCCGCCATGCGTAAGCACTTCGACAAACCATGCCGGCGGTCGGATCGGCCGTCCGGAAGGATCAACAAAAGCGTGAATGGTGTATCCGCGGGCAATTTCCTGTTCGCCGTCGACCCGCGTGATACAAATATCAAAGCGCAACCGGGCCTTGCCCGACAGGTGGGCCGACGTTGCTATTTGCAGCAGGTCGTCGTAACGAGCCTTGCCCGTGTAATGAACGTGGGCCTCGATCACCGGCAGCAGGACCCCCCGTCGCTCCATCTCCGTATACGCACAACCGATCGCCCGCAGGTATTCGGTCCGCCCGCACTCAAACCACTCGAGGGCACGGGAATTATAGAACGTGCCCATCTGGTCGGTCTCGCTGTAACGCACCCGAAGCTGGGTGGTCTGCACCCGTCGATCTTCGCTCATTACCACGGCTCCGCCGGGAAAAGTAGAGCCCTTCCGCAACTCCATACCGACTGTCGCCCCATTTTGGCCTTTGATACCAGATTCGCCGGTGAAGATCAAAACCGGCGTCCCCTCGCCCGACTCGAGCTTCACGATCCAGTTTAATTATTATGGCTATGGCTGGCGTGAATGAGTCATACACGACCTCCCGCCAAACACGTATGATGCCATTCACGAAAAGAAAGCCTTCACCTGAAAACAGCGTTTTTGTCGATGATACTGCATTATTATCGGAAACGCCGATCGCGGAGGAACTCTTTTGTTGGGCATTGATGATCCTTATGTTCTGCTGGGTTATCTGCTCTGTATCGGAGCGGTCCTGCTGTGCGTGATCTACGGCCTGCTCAATTGGAACCGCGGGGCCGAGGACACGGATATTGACGACATTCGCTAGGCCGCCGAGGAGAAGGAAGTCGAGGAGAATTTCTCATAAAACTTCGCGGGCGATCCGGCCCAGGAAGTGGTTCTTCGTTTCCCGATCCATTGACCGACTGTTATGCGAACCGATGACCTGAAGGAGATGAGGTGTTGTTATTGGCGCAGAGTATCGATTTCTGGGAAATCCTGCTAGTCATCGTCTATCTCGGAATCATCGGTTATCTCGGGTGGCTGGGCTATCATCGGACGCGGACCGCGACCGATTACCTGCTCGCCGGGCGCGGCACGCATCCATTCGTGATGGCCACCAGCTATGGGGCCACGTTCATCTCCACCAGCGCGATCGTCGGGTTCGGCGGGGTGGCCGGTCTGTTCGGCATGAGCCTGCTCTGGCTGGTTTTCCTCAATATCTTCGTGGGAATCTTTCTGGCCTTCGTGTTTCTTGGCGGGCCGACGCGCCGCCTTGGCCATCGGCTGAACGCCCACACCTTCCCTGAATTGCTCGGCCGGCGTTACCAGAGCCAATTCATTCAGGTCCTCGCCGGGGCCATCATCTTTGCCTTTATTCCCCTGTACGCGGGGGCCGTGCTCATCGGCGGGACGGAGTTCATCGCCGCTCAATTCCAAATCGACTACCACGCCGCCCTGGCCGTCTTCACCGTGGTTACCGCCGCCTACGTGGTGGCCGGCGGACTCAAAGGGGTGATGTATACCGAAGCCTTTCAGGGCACGATCATGTTTATCGGTATGCTAATTCTGCTGGGCTATGGGTACCACCTGGTCGGCGGGGTCACCGAAGGCCACCGTCAACTATCCGAATTGACACCCCTGGTTCCCCCCGCGTTGAAAAGCATGGGGCATAACGGCTGGACCTCGTTCCCCTCTTTCGGATTCGGTGAGGCGGGTTATGACCTCTGGTGGATCGTGGTCAGTACGATCACCCTCGGCGTGGGGATCGGTGTCCTCGCCCAGCCGCAACTGGTCGTGCGGTTCATGACCGTCAAAAGCCGTCAGCAGCTTAATCGCGGCGTGCTCATCGGCGGATTGTTCATCTTCGTCATTCCCGGCACCGCCTATGTCGTGGGCAGCCTGTCCAACGCGTACTTTGTCAAGCATGGCGACCTGCTCACCGGTCGGGTGGTTAAAACCCTGGATCAGGATAAGGGGCAGGTCGTTCTCCAACTGACCCGCCGGGACGAAACGGGGCGATGGGTGGATATTGAGGGCAAACAAGTCCCGGCCGTACTCGATCCATCGGAGATGGCTTCCGGGGAATTGCCCGCCGGTATGTCCGAGGCGGGGATCGTCCGGGGGCGTAGCGTTGCCATCGTCTATGCCGGAGGCAATTCGGATCAGATCATCCCGGCCTACATCACTCACGCCATGCCTAAGTGGTTTGGTCTGCTCTTTCTGCTGACCCTGCTGGCCGCCGCCATGAGCACCCTGGCCAGTCAGTTCCATGCGCTGGGCACCAGCATCAGTCGGGATGTATACGAACAAGTAACCGGAACGCAAAGCGGCAGTATCGGCGTGACCCGTGTGGGCATTATCCTGGGCATCGTTCTGGCCGGCATCATCGCCTATTACGCCCGCGGCGGTTACATCATCGCCCGGGCGACGGCCATTTTCTTCGGGCTTTGCTCGTCCGCCTTTCTGCCCGCGTATATCGGTGGATTATTTTTCAAACGCATGACCCGGCCGGCGGCGATCGCCTCGATGATGACGGGGTTCGTCGTCACCGCCTTCTGGTTGTTGTTGGTCAAGGCGAAAGAGGCGGAGTCTATCGGCCTGGTCCAGTTACTGACCAACGGGAAATCGAGCATCCTGGCCGAGTATCCCAATTGGCCGGTAATCGATCCGATTGTCGTGGCCTTGCCTTTGTCCTGCCTGGTGGCCTTGGGGGTGAGTATGTTGACCCGCCCGCCGGACCAGGCCCATATCCACAGGTGTTTCGAATGAGTACAAGCGTTGTTTGCGTTGCGCCCCGCCCATTGATCCGCGTGAGGGGGTGGATGGCCTTTCTGGTTTTCTGTCTAGTTCTTGACGCGGCCCAAGGACAAAGCAGTCAACCAAGCACCGCGCCCCATCCGGAAGGATGCGATCGTCGTGAAATGGTGGATGGTCCCCCGCCGGCCGCCCCGATGAAGGACTGGGTGGACCAGATCAAGAATCCAGTGCCTTGGCTCAAGTGGGGCGCTGATTTGCGCCTGCGCGAAGTATACATCAACAACGCCATCACCCTCGATAAGCACAACCCCGACCACGAAATCCACTGGCAACGCCAGCGGGCCCGGTGGTGGAACACGATCACGCCGATCGAGAACGTCGAGTTCAACATGCGTCTCGCCTGGGAAGGCAAGCACTTCGACAAGCCCAAATCGTTCGACAACTGGCAGCCGACCTCGACCGTGTTCGACCTACTGAACCTGAAACTCAGCAAGATCGGCAGTTCGCCCTTTACCATCCAGGCCGGACGTCAGGAACTCATGCTCGGCGACCGCTGGCTGGTCATGGACGGCACGCCGCTCGACGGCTCGTCCACTTTATATTTCGATGCAATCCGCCTGACCGGCGATTTCACGGACGCGAAAACCAAGCTCGACCTGATCTACCTGGAAAATGACGCCGAGCAGGACAACTGGTTCAACCCTATGCGCGACCGCGATCTTTATGTGGTCGAGCAGGACGAAACCGGGGTCATCGCCTGGTTGACCAACAACTCGCTGGAGCGCACTCAACTGGACGCCTATTTCATCTACAAGAAAGGCAGTAAAACCACCGCCCGGGGATATGACGCGGAGATTTACACCTTCGGCTGCATGGGCGAGCACGGTTTTACCGACCACTTGAAGTTCCGGGGTGATATCGCCTCGCAGTTCGGACACAAGAACGACGCTACGCTGTGCGCGCTCGGTTCGTTGAACCGGCTCAGCTACGAACTGAAGGACGCCTGGAACAACCGTTTTCGCCTCGACTACGAATACCTTTCCGGCGACGATCCGGACACGGCCACCAACGAGGCGTTCGATATTCTCTGGGGCCGGTGGCCGCGCTTCAGCGAGATGTACATCTACACGAACATGGGCGAGGGCGGCCGCATCGGCGATGTAACCAATATGCATCGGGTGGGCTTCGGCTGGACCGGCAACCCGACCAAGAAGATGGAACTCTGCGCCGATTACCACCTGCTTTTCGCCGATCAGAACACCTACGCCGGTACGAACGGGTTCAGCAATAGCGGCTGTTTCCGCGGCCAACTGCTCACCGCTCTGATGAAATACCAGTTCAACCGTTTCCTCAGCGGGCATTTGCTTTCCGAGTATTTCTTCCCCGGCGATTATTACTCCAACGAACGTAACGACCCGGCCTGCTTCCTCCGGGCCGAATTGATGATTACCTGGTAACTGGACTTTTGCAAAGTTAGGGTAACGCCAATTGTGCCTTGATTCGTTCACA
>CAYNYK010000094.1:0-21345 GCA_964401335.1 uncultured Planctomycetales bacterium | reverse complement strand
CCGCCAGCGGCGATAAAAAAATAATTTTCATATCGAAGTGCGAAAGTTGGGCTAATGTGACATTGCACTGTCTCCGTCCCTCGCTAGCGCTTCGGGCTGGTGTTCTGGTTGAGAAGGCCCTTGCCGTGGTGTCAGATCGACGAAGCGGCGACGGGGTTGTACTTGGCCTCGCCGAAACCGAGGATCGGGACAAACACAATGGGCAGGAAGATCAGCCCGATAGTAAAACCGACCCCTCGGCCGAAGTTCCTGGCCACGGCCGCGTAAACCAGGATTGAGATGACGATGTTGACGAGCGGGATGAACAATAAAAGGATCCACCAGACAGGTTTTCCCGCGACCTTGAGGAGGAGGATGATATTGTAAATGGGGATCAGAGCTCCCCAGCCGGGCTGGTTGGCCTTTTCGAACATCTTCCACATACCCGCGATGACCACGACCACAAGTGCCAGATAGATCACCAACCAAAACAGGGATACTTCCGTTTCTACTTCTACCTGAGTCTGGGCGAAAGTCGTCCATGCGTTCAACATGATACCGCTCCTGTAAAAAGATATGTCCAAGACCCCGAACACGATATGCGGCCGAACCGCAAGAGGAATGATAGCGTCGGATTCCAAATGCTGTCAAGAAGGGGGGAGAGATTTTATTTCGCGAGTGTGGCAAGGAATTTTGGGAAAACATGGCGATGAGCATTTCGACCTGATCGGGGTGGCACCTTCAAACGGAGACCCGGGGAAACCGGGGCTCCGTTTGTGGGTGCTTCCGCGTGTGGAGAGCCTTCTCACGGCCGGCACCCACAAGCTCCGTACGCCTTTGACGTACGGAGCTTGAAGGTGCCACCCGAAAGAGGAAATCTGAATGAACAGGTTACACATTGCATTGTGCCAGAACTCTGGCCACGCCCCATTTTGCGGCGATGGGGCTTCTTCTTGAAATCCCCGCGCACAGGCAGTATCTTTCTGGCGGCTTGGATTTCTGACAGAAGAAGAAGGAGATAACATTAATGGCCAAGGTCCAGCTACCGAAGAAGTTTATCAGCAAATATCCGCACAAGTTCAGCAAGGGCAAGCAGCGGTTTCTTTGCGGCCAGCGTATCCTGCCGCGGCCGATCACCGGCAAGGAAAGCCTTCCCGAGCTGATGGATCAAACGTTTCTGGCCTACAACGCCGGGCGGTTGCAGGAGGCCTGCCGGCTGTTTACCGAGCGGATGCTCCAGCCGGACGTGACCGTGGGCATGAGCCTGGCGGGCGCATTAACCCCGGCCGGGCTCGGTGGGGCGGCGGTCATCCCGCTGATCAAGGCCGGCTATGTGGATTGGATCGTGGCCACCGGGGCGAACCTGTACCACGACATGCACCATGCGATGAACCTTCCGCTGTTTCGCGGGTCGCCTTTCCTGCGCGATCCGGAGCTGCGTAAGGCCGGCGTGGTCCGCATCTACGATATTTTGCTCGATTACAACGATGTTTTGATGCAGACGGACCATGTCCTTCGGCAGATTCTTTTGCAACCGGAGTTTCAGCACGAGATGGGTACGTCTGAGCTCCACTGGCTGCTCGGTAAGTACTGCGCGGAATTCGAGAAGCAAACCGGGCGAAAAGATGTATCGGTACTGGCGGCCGCTTATAGGGCCGGGGTGCCGTGTTTCTGCCCCTCTCCGGGCGATTCGACGATCGGTATGAACGTGGCCGGCTTGGAATTGCGCGGCTGCCAGTTGCGGATTAATCCATCGCGCGACGTGAATGAGACTACCGCGATTGTTCTCGATGCCAAACGGGGTAAGCGGCGGACCGGCGTGGTCCTGGTGGGCGGCGGGTCGCCCAAGAACTTTACCCTTCAGACCGAGCCGCAGATTCAGGAAGTGCTCCGGGTCAAGGAGGAAGGGCACGATTTCTTCATTCAATTCACCGACGCCCGGCCGGACACCGGCGGCCTTTCGGGAGCGACCCCGCATGAGGCGGTGAGCTGGGGCAAGGTTGATCCGACCAAGCTGCCGGATGCCGTGGTCTGCTACCTCGATTCGACGGTGGCCCTGCCCATGCTGACCCATTATGCCCTGGCCCGGCACAAGCCGCGCAAACCCAAAAGGCTCTATGATCGGCTCCCTGAGATGGTCAAGCACTTGACCAAGGTATATTGGAAGCACAATAAGAAACTGTAAGAGGCACATGGCTTTGAGGCCGCGGCAACACGGGACTTGATTCCCTTTGCTGACCGGCGAGATCAAGTCTCTTATGCCTGGTCAGGGTGGTCCGTATGGCTGACCAGCAAATCCCCGATCAGGTGGATCATGGCTTCCCACGAAAAAGGTTTGAGCAAAGGGGTGGTATAACGATCCAGATTGGATGAATCGAGCGGTTCGCTGGAATCCGTCAGTAAGATTGTCGGGGTGCGATCACCGGTTTTACGGAGGCGGCGCAAGGCTTCGTATCCCCCTTCATCGGGCAGGTCCGCCTCCAAAATCAGCAGGCACAACGCGTCATGATTCTGGCGGGCCTGCTCCAGTAGGGAATGGCCGTCCTCCGCGCGGATGACGCGGTGTCCGGTGTAGCGAAGAAGCGAAGCGATTTCCTTGCCTAAAAACCAATTGTCCTCCGCCAAAAGGATAACCCTGCCCTGCTCCTTGGGAGGCGCTTCGGAGGGGTATTGCTTGGCGGGTAAATCTTCCTCGGCCTTTTGCGGCAGGTAGACGGTGAAAGTGGATCCATGATCCAATTGCGAATCGACCTGAATAATCCCCTCGTGATCCTCAACGATTCTGTGCGTGACCGCCAGCCCCAACCCCGTTCCTTTCTCCTTGGACTTGGTGCTGACAAAAGCCTCGAAAATTCGGGGTTTTATTTCAGGGGGGATCCCCCGTCCCGTATCACTGACCGTAATACAGGCCCATGAGCGAACATCGCGGGACAGAGCAGGCCGGTTGGGTACCGCCTCCGCGGATACATTGGAAACCGCGATCCGCAAGGTCCCACCCTTCGGCATGGCATCCCGGGCGTTAAGGGCCAGGTTCATGAGCACCTGCTGAATACCGGACACGTCGGCATTGATCCACACCGGACGGTCTGGTTTGAGATCGGTTACCAGATCGATGGAAACCGGTAACATGGTCCGCAAAATATTGGTAATGTTCTGAACGGTGCGGGTTAACTCGATAGGTTTTTTCTCGACGGGTACCGAACGGCTCAGCATGAGCAAGGACTGAACCATGTCCTTAGCCTGATCGGCCACCTGCTGAATGACTTGCAGCAATCCGAGGGCGTTATTTTGTCCGACTATGGCCCGGCCGAGCAATTCGGTATGGATTTTTATGACCGCCAGAAGGTTTTGAAAATCATGGGCGATACCGCTGGCCAGCCGGCCGACGGCCTCCAGCTTCTGGGCCTGGAGAAGTTGTTCCCGTAAGCAGGCACGATCCTCCTCCACCCGCCTTAATTCGGTTACATCATGGATACTGCTTCGACAGCCCAGGAAGCGGCCTTGCTGATCATAGATTGGTTGCCAGGAAACGAGCGTATGTACGATGGAACCGTCTTTTCGGCGGATGCGCAGCGGCACATTGCTTCCCGTTGATCCCCGAATAGCCTCCCGAAAATGATGTTCGGCTTGCTGGCGATCCTCCTCGTGAATAAGGGCGATAGGATAACCGGGCATGGTCATGCATTCCTCCCGCGAATATCCGGTCAGCCGTTCGCCGCCGGGATTGATCCACAAGGGGCGACCGTCAGGCCCGATCCACTCTTCCCAGTCGTAGGTGTAATCGGCGATGGCTCGAAAGCGTTCCTCGCTCTCAAGAAGTGCTTCTTCCAGATATTTACGATGAGTGATATCCAGGACCACACCGAGCATACGGATGGGTTGACCTTGTTCGTCTCGATAGATGTCCCCTCTTTCCTGCACCCAGCGAACGGATCCGTCCGGCCAGATGATGCGATGTTCAATATTGTATTCCTCCCCCCGCTCGGAGGTCGCTCGCACGGCGTTATGCACGTGTTGCCGATCGTCGGGATGGACGCATTCGAAAAAGGCGTCGATGGTTCCGGCGAATTCGCCGGGTTTGAAGCCGAACATCGGCTCAATCAAGTTCGTCCAGCGCAATTCTCCGGTTAAAATGTTCCAGTCCCATACGCCGATCTTGGCGGCCTTCTCGGCCAGGGTGTAGCGTTCCTGGCTTTCCTGCAATTGCTTCTCGGCCAGCTTGCGCTTGGTGATGTCGCGCGAGATGCCGAGGATGGCGATGGGCTGACCTTCCGCGTTCTTCAGCGGGACAATCCGTGTATCGAACCAATGGTTGCCGTCGGGCAGCGATACCCAGCCCTCCTCGCTGACCGGAGCCCCTGTTTCGAGGATGTGCCGAAGCGTTGCCGTATGCTTCCGTGCCTGCTCGGGCGGAAAGATGTCCTCTTGCCGCAGGCCGATCATTTCCTCGGGCGTCCGGCCGACCATCCGGGCCCCCGGTCCGTTGATGAACCGGAACACTCCTGACATGTCGAACATATAAATCGAGTCGGGTGAAGCTTCCGCGAGAGCACGATAACGCTCCGCGCTTTCCCAGAGGGCTTCCTGCAAGGACTTGCGCTGGGTGATATCCAGGACCACCCCGAGCATGCGTATAGGTCGGCCTTGTTCGTCCCGATAGATATCCCCCTTTTCCTGTACCCAATGAACGGTTCCGTCCGGCCAGACAATGCGGTGCTCTATGTTGTACTCGGCTTTTTGCTCCAAGGTTGCCCGCACCGCATCGCGCACCCGTTGACGATCATCGGGGTGAACACACTCGTAAAAGGCGTCATTGGTTTCCGCGAATTCGCCCGGTTGGAGGCCGAACATCGGCCCGATCGAATCCGACCAGCGCAGATGATCGGTTAGAATGTTCCAATCCCATACACCGATTTTGGCGGCCTTCTCGGCGAGGGTATAACGTTCCTGGCTTTCCCGTAACCTTTTTTCGACTTGTTCACGATCACGGATCTCCACTTGCAGGCGGTCGTTCGCGGCTTTTAGATTACGGGCTTGTTGCTGGACAATTCCGATGGTTTCCAGTAACTCTTTTTGCAGGATGCCGATGGGCAATAAAACGGCGAACAGGAAAAGAAATACCGTGGTGGCCGTCATTAACCAAGACACATAAGATATGGCGTATGTATTGCTGTCAGTCGTGGACGGCAGATATCCGAAACAAATGCCCGCGCCGATGATCAACATGATTAAAAACCCACCCGCTATGCAGGCCTCTCCGTAGCGCAATCCCAGAAATACGGTGGCCAGCATGCTTCCGATCACGAACCAGTTCCAATCGCCGCTGATTAATCCCCACGTCAACAGGCCGCCGGTGCCCAGGAGGAAGGCGACGGATAGCAGAACGACAATACGGAGTCGTAAAGACCAGCGGTGGCGCCGCAGGGTGGTTATCCATATCAGGACAGCCGATGCGATCTGGACATACATGAATGTGTTCCACCCGAACGTTTGGGCGTGAACATAGGAAGCGAGCAGAGCGGGAAAGGCCATGACCGTGCCGGTGAGCAGAGTAATATTGACCAAACGGCTTTGGGTCGCGCGAATATGTTCCTCGATGCTTTGTTTTCCCTGGATAAGATCATCGGAAAGCTGTTGAGTTGTGATCATGGCCGACTCCCGCGACAGGTTGCGGAGGCCTGCTGGGGCCCCCGTCGATCAATGCGCTCATTGTTAGACCGTGTGGGGCATCCTACAGGCCCCCCGACTTCGTACAGCTTACTCGCCGTGGCGGCGAATCCACAAGTCTTAGGCTCGGCATGGCAAGATTCCGAAAATAGAAATAGAACAGGGAATGTCCCCCGAAGGTGCCGGCCGACTTGTCGTTGGCCGCAAGAACGATAGCGGACGGTCCCCCAACGTTGTCTTGTTGCCTTGAACCGTCAACCGTTTACGAGGCCATGCTGTATCGCGAACTTGGTCAGTTCGGAGTTATTGCGCAGGCCGAGTTTGGCCAGGATGTTCAACCGATGAGCGTCGACGGTCTTGACGCTTAAATCAAGCTGCTGGGCGATTTCCCGATTGGTCGAACCCGAAGCCAGATGCCGACAAATCTGGAACTCACGGTCGGTCAATGCTCCCACAGGATCTTCGCTGAGACCGTCGATATACCGCAAAGCCATGGCTTCGCGGAGAGACGCGGACACGAATCGGTTTCCCTGGTGGACGGCGCGGATGGCCTCCGCCAATTCATGGGGAGCGGCATCCTTGACGACATATCCCAAGGCCCCCATGCGCAACAGGCGGGCCGCGTAATGCTCGTCCGCATACATGGTCAAAATCAACAGTTGGCAGGTCGGTTTGCGCTTCTTGAGAAGACGTTTGGTTGCCTCGATGCCGTCCAGGCCGGGCATGGCAATGTCCATGAGCACCACATCCGGTTGCAGCTCCACGATTTTAGCCAGGGCTTCCTCGCCATCGGAAGCCTCACCCACTACACGAAAATCCTCCTCGCTTTCGAGGATACGTTGAATACCGCGACGAACCAAAGTGTGATCGTCGACAATCATGATGTCAATCATTGTTCTCTACGCCTCATCAGAAAAGCATAATTTGTTTTCGCTATTCCTTGATGCCGCTCACGGATACCTTGTTATGGGGAGGTAACCCGCGATTGGCGGTTTCCGCTGTATCTGCCAGGTAATTCATTATCACATGGCACGGATAGTAAAACGGTTGCCAATACTCCGCTTGGATGGCGGATTATAACGAGGGTCTCCCCAAAAACATATGACACCCCAAGCCATCATATAATATCGTATCGTGTTCCAGATCAAAAATCTTTCCGCGGTTCCCGTTTTTCTGAAAAATCTTAACATAAGGTGGTTCCGAAGGTTATCGGGCTAATCAGTAGTAAAGAAAATCGACACGACAAAGTTGTGTAAAAAATTCACTATTTCAGTATAATAAACAACATTTACAGCCTATATTGTATTATTGCGTTCTTGATGGCTTCATTATGCCAGCGGCGTTGCCCGCTGAACATCTTGGTTTGTGGGTTTTATATTTTATCGAACACAAATGGGGAATTGACTACCTTTGACTCCGATAATCACGCCGCATTTTTCTTAGGCTGGAGCGGTATTCAAGAAAGACAAATCTTGCCCGGTGCTTGTTTGTAAACGATCGTTGGGGAAACGCTCGCTGGGTGGAGCATCCAGCAGATGTTCAACGGCCCATTGGATCGGTTGTCCGGTCCGGACGTCGATCAGGGGGATTCTCGCCGGGGATAACCCCTCATGGCGTTCGATCGGTCCGCGGCGTAGCCGCCAGGCCCAGCGCAGCATTTTCGGAATCGTGCGTAATAAACCGATTTGCCCGATGATTTGGTAGGCGAGGCGTTTTGGAGAAACGGCGTCACGGTGGGAGCCCAGCAACCCGCGCAACAGGTTCGCCGGGTTGTAGAACGTAGCGTAGGCCAGCAGCAGATGAAGCTGTCGGCGCCACGGTCGCGCATGTTGGGAGGCCACGATATGATTACCATCCATTCGGTGTTCCGGTACCGGTCGATGGCCGACCGAATGATAGACGATGCCCGACGCCAGGGCCGCTTCATAGCAACGCGTGCCGACCATGGGCATCAGATAAGTGCATTGATACGAGATGGCCCCCGCCCGGAACATATACCGGGCCTGATTGATCAGACCGGCCAGATTGCCTCGACGCGTACGCAAGGGCTGTTCATCATTGTGGATGAGCATGGCCATCGGCACGATGCCCAGGGCGTTCATTTCCGCGAACAAGTCGGCCATTTTCCCCGCTTGTTGACCTTTATTGACCAGTTCAGCGGTAATGTCCTCGATACCGAACCAGATTCCGCGAAGCCCGCTTTTGCGACAAAGGCCCAACAGGTCACGGTTCCTGAAAACGTCAAACTGGGTGGCTTCCGTGTAAAATCGGATCACCTTGCCCAGGGATACGCCGCGGGTTTGGGTTTGCTGAAGGGCGGTCATCAGGCTAATGACCGTCTCGCGGTTGTTGAAAAAGTTGTCATCGGTCCCGAAGAAAATACGAATCCCAAAACACTCATAAATGTGTTTGAGTTCGGCGGCCATACGCTGGGGGCTTTTATGTCGCCAAGTGCGTTGATTCGCCGCCGGTATCGGGCAATAGGGACAGGTAAACTTGCAGCCGTGCGTAGCGATCACCGAGGCGATGGGCGATTGGCGCCGCACTTTGGCGGCCGGCAGAGGTGCAGCGCGCAGCCGCTGTCCGCGATGCGGTGGTTCCAGCATCCGATAGCCGGCGTCCGGCATGGGTAATTCATCCAAGTCCCGCAGAAGGCGTTGAACGCCCGTATGGACGGCGACCGGATGACCCGACGAGGCCGGACGCAGATAAGCCAAACCGGCTACCCTCGCCAGCGCGTTGCCCTCCCGGGCAAGTCGAAAGGCCTCGCGCAACGATACCCCTGGGCGATAGTACGGTAGGATTGTTCGCAGGAAATCGAGAAGAATGAATACTTCGCCGGTCACCACGCAATCCGCTCCGATCCCGGTCCCAGGCCCGATTTCCAGAAAATCCGTCGGTTCATAAGTCGCTTTCGGCCCGCCCGCGAGGATAAGAGGACGCCTTTCTCCCAACAGGTGAGCATCTCGGATCAGATCATACGCTTTTTCCGCGTGGACCTGCATCGACGAAATCAGTAAAAGGTCCAAAGGCTTACCATCGAGCAGGGCCTGGCTGGGCCGAAAACGCGGGGTCCATTGCTGGAGCACGATTCGTAAGTGTCGAAAACCGGCCGCGTCCAGAACGTCCCCCAAGGTACGCACGGAACAGGGTACCATGCGCTTATCCGCATACCAGTAGGGCAACATGCACGTTCGACCATCGAATGCGTAAACGATCCCGATCCTGAGTTCGTGAGCATCGTGGAATTGACGCAGCGCGGCCATTGTTTGGCGTAGGGAACCATCCGGCAGAAAGGTGTCATCCGTATGACGGCGGGGTAACTCCATGGAACACCTGCAATAGGTACAATTCGAGAGACATGCCTCAAAAAGGCGGGGCAGTTCCTCAAGAAAAGAGTTTTCGTCGAACGCCTGACACTACTATAGCGTCTCGGTACGCATTGTCAAGAAGGAATGATCCCGGAGGTAGCGGGACGTTGGAGGAAAAATCCCCTGGCCGAACAACCCGGTCGTTTTATCCGCGTTGTCGAACAGGCCATCGGATGTCATAGGGACCTAATCCAACGTCGTCCGGGCCGATGTTGATCGGCCAGTTGCCTGGTTTGGCGAAAACGCGCCGGAGAGCTTCGAGATCATCGAAACCATATTCGGCCGACGGTTCGAGATAAGAGCCTTCGCCCCATTCGTTCCAGGCTTCCAGAATCCCCACGCGTCCGCCGGTTTCATCAAGGAATTTTTTTAACCGGCGCAGACCGTTCTCAAAGTGGCTCGTTCGCCGGTCGAAATAATACATGGTTCCGGATCCGTGCCAGGGTCGCGCGTCCCAGCCGACGGACAATAAAGGCAGATAGGCAAGTTGTCCCACGCGACGCTCGGTTCGCCAGATGGCCTCGTGCATGCGCTGAAATGGCTCGTAAGGCAACTGGTTGGCGGCCGACCATTCGCGAGCGTAATTGTACGCAGTCAATGCGTCAAATCCCATTTGCCGGCATTGTTCCTGCTCGTGACGATTCCAGGCACTGCAGGCCGTCAAATAAAGTTCACCCAGTCCCGCGGCGCGTACCTGTTCGCGCATGGCCGCGAAAGTCGCCCGTATGTTGTCCACCGAGCCGAGATTTTTCAGCAATTCGGGCACGCTGAAGAAACCGACATACAGTCGATCGTCGATGCGATAATAATTTGGCAGATGAAAATAATGCTTGATCCAGTAGTCGGTCACCGTCAGCATTTCTTCCGTGGTTTTGACCATGAACGGTGCATGGTTGGCCCACATGATGCAGAACTTGAGCCGGTCGCGATAACGAGCTTTCAGCAAACCCTCCTCCAGGCCATCCGCCAGGGCAACCTCACCTTTGAGCCAATACCAGTCGTACACAAAGAAATGAATCCCATTTTCCGCCGCCCATTTGATGTGCCAGTCGGCCACCTGCGGATCACCCTCGCCGTAATAACCGAGTACCGGATTACGTTCCGGAAAGGCCGTCTGATACTGCCACCGATGATAAGAACGAGACCAGCCGGGGAAATAATAAACGCCGATCTCGTAATCGGTTTGCACCGGCCGCGGCTCGGGCACATGGTCGCAAGGGGAGATGTCCTCGGGGAGAGGCGGATCGATACGTAGGACGGATCGGAAGTTTTCCGGCCATTCGATACCTTTAGCGGCGGGGAAACCGGCGGCGATCAGATGGTAGCCGGGTCTTTCAGGAGTGGCGGTCAGCCATACTTCTCGCCGTTGACCCGGTTCGATGGCCGGAAGATGATCGCGGTCGCAAGTATTCCACGTGATGAATTCCAATGACGCGCCGGCACGTTCGGAAATCGGATTAGCGCTGATGCGGAGTTCGACTGGCCGTGCCGGGAACGGTTTGTCAGTCATGTTTTCAACTTCCAAGCGTACCGTAGTAATCTCTCCCGCACGGTTGATGGGGCGCATGGGGCCGAAAAAGGTCGGAGCAACTTGCGGTTGATCGGTCGCCGAATTCAGTTGTATTTCTTCGATCGTGATCACGTCCGTGGTCGGGCCGACGCCGATGTGGGTGATCGTCCCTTTCCATCGAGGATGGTTCCGGAGATCGAGTCGGGCGATTCCCGCGGAGGTCGGCTTATCAGGCGGGAATATCGGCACGGCGGCCCCATGGATGTTCTCGCCTTCCTTGGTTTGCCAGTAAAAAGCCACACTGGCGGCCCCGGAGGCCTGTACGCGCAAATCTCCGCGCGAGGCCGCGTCGAAGGAGGGTACGGGAGTCATGAGCATGCCGAATGCATGGGGAACACCGATTCGCACGGCATCCGCGCCGGCGGGCTCAACGGTATCGACACCGTTCATTCTCCACCAAAGCAACAAATCGTTACCTTTCCAGCGGTAATCGTCTTTCAGGGGTATCGGCGGCTCTTCGGTGATGGTGATGGATACCAAACGATAGTTCACCCCTGACGGCGGATCGATCCGAATCCGCACGATCCGGCCCAACTTGGACCACAATGGCCAGATGCGAGTCTGTCGGAGTTGGCGTTCCTGGTTCGGCGGGGCGATCAAGAAACCCGTTTTCCATTCTTCCTTGAACCCCCCGTGCCTTCCGCCGATCACGTTGGTATAAAACACCTCCCCATATCCGAAATCGTCGGCTTCCCATTCCAGAATCAGACATTGGTTGTCCGTTGCCTCGAAGGCTTCAAAAGCCGGACTGATAAACATCGGATCTGCGCCGGTGGCTCGAAAGTGTAATCCGGCCGGTCCGGCTTTGAGGTCTTGAATGTCCGCGTTGAAGGCCCAACCGGTCGGCGGTTCATTCTGATCGAACACAAAGCGGCGGATGGTTTTATGAGCTTTATTGGATAAAGCGGAGTCGTCTACCCGGCAGGGATTGGTTTGCCCCCATCCAAACAGGTCGAGAAAAAAAAGGATGAAGAGGGTTCGCATGATACTTTTGCTCCGTCTAGAGGCCCTTTTCCGCCGCGATGCGACATGAAGGGGTCGTTTAGGGGTTTCCGTGGCGGGCCGGCCCATGACTCGATGAAACTGAAAAACCCGCTTGGGTTTTCGGACCTTCCTTGAGGGCCAGTTTGTTGGCCACGGCGGCCCCACGCCAGGGATCAAAGAAATTAACGATCAGGCTGTAGTAATAGGCTCGATTATAGGGGGCGAAGCCGATGTGTCCGCCGCCCCGAAGTATCAGCGAGGCCACCCGCGGGTTCGAGATGGTCGTGGTCAGGTCGGCCAGATCCTGAGCGGAAAGAAAAGGGTCGTTGACGGCGGTAACCATCAGGACCGGTACACGGGCCGACTCGAGTTTGTTGCCGGCGGGCAAATCGTAGTAGGGCAAAAAACGCAGAAAACGATAAGCTTCGGGCAAAGGCAAGTCCGCAAGTTGTTTGGAGCCGCCCAGTTCGTAGGCGATCAGGTGACGGAGGTTGCCGCTGATTTCGGGGAACGCCTTACGCTGCATGCGTTCGCGAACCGTGTTCTGAAAATAATAGGTGGCCGGGTCTTTTTTCTTGTCCGCCGGTTGATCGCAACGATCGACCAGCTCCTCCCAGCGAAGCACGGGCGAGAAGGCCATGGCTCCCGCGGTGTAATGTCGTCGCGATGAAGGTGGGCCGAGGATGCGCGCCAGGTGCGGGGAGATGTTGTCGTCGTCCGTGGATCGTCCGTCAAACCAGGCGGCCAGCATGGCCAGATTGCCACCCCAGCAGAACCCGACTAACCCCGTTTCCTGTATGCAGGTATAATGATCTTCAAGCCATTCCGAGACGGTCAACAAATCCTGGGTATCCAACACTCCATAGGTGTAGTTGATATCGGGGTAATGGAATTCCGTACGCCCGTGTCCACGCAGTTCGAGGGCCAGGACATGAAAGCCCGTTCGTTGTAAACCAAGAGCCAGGTCCCGGGTACGCAGAATGCCGTTATCACCGTACAAGCCCGGCAGCAGCACGATGCAGGCCGCGGTAAGCACCCCTTCCCTCGATTCCGCCAGGCCGAGGCGTCCGCTTAATCTTACTTCATCATTCACTGGAATCTGGATTTCCTGGAAGCCCGGCCAGGGGGGGGCGGGTTGATCGATACACAGGTTCCGACTGACCGCCTGGGCGGTGTTCACGATACCATACCAGTTATGTCTCAGGAGCAGCAGGGTAGTCGGGTCTTTGTCAAAATAGGCATACACGTCTCGTGGCCGACCCTGTTCATCCACCATCTGCTCGGTCAATAATACCCGGCGACCGCGTTGCGGTAACAGCCCGGCAAGTTGGCCGTGCGCACAGGACAGCCATTGCCGCGTATTCTCGGGTTTTTCGGGAAAGGGGGGGTTGAGGCGGACGATGTCCCAGGGTCGCTTCGGAAACGACTGCTCGTCAAAGATGCAGCCGCCCAGCACGCCTAGGACTGTCGCAACGAAGAACCAACGCGGGATGAATTTTACCGCGCATCGGTGATGGTCAGTGGTTTTCCAGGAAATCGTGCCGACATGGGCCCTCTGGAGTCGACCCCGTGATTCCATGGGCATGTAGCGGAGTATGGTGGTTACAAAACGGAGCAAATTGACCTCTCCCTTTGATCTTGCTTCCGGCGACGGCTTGAACGGGGCCTCGGCGGCGGCATGTTTTCTGAGCCGCAGCGCAGAGCTCCCGCTGGCGGTTCATTTTTAATCATAAGCGTTTTACATGCTTCCTGGCAAGCGCGAGAATCGGTGCGCGGTTTCACCAAGTGTCGCAAGGGATTTTAGCAAAACATAGCGATGAGCGTTCCAAAGGGATCGGACGGCATTTCGACTTGGTCGCGCGACACCTTCAAAAGGATCCCCGGCGCCCCGCGGCCCCGTTTGCGGGTATTTTCGCGGGTGGAGAGACTTTTCACGGACGGCACCCACAAGCTCCGTACGCCTTTGACATACGGAGCCTGAAGGTTGTCATCTGAAAGAATCTCTGCATGGACCGATCGACGGTGGGGTTTCTACAAAAACTCTGGCCCCCTGCTTAGCCTGCAACCGTGTCCTCCCTTGTTGCCGGGCACCCTCGCGCCTTAACCGTTGCCGCCTCGCTGAGGGATTCTCATCTGTGTTCTTAGCCGGCGTTCCAGCGAGTTGAGTTCATCATGCATGGCGTGGGGGAGTCTGTCACCAAAAGTCGAGAAGAACTCTCTGACGCTTTGAACTTCCGAAAGCCATGGCTCGGGATGTACGGCCAGCAGTTCCTCGATAATATTGGCCGGCAGGTCCAGACCGGTCAGATCCAGGCTGTCGGCAGTCGGCACATAGCCGATCGGCGTTTCGTCCGCGGGAGCTTCCCCTCGACACCGGTCCAATATCCACTCCAGTACGCGCAGATTCTCGCCATAGCCCGGCCACAGATAATCGCCGCTTTCATCCTGTCGGAACCAATTCACGTGGAAAATTTTCGGGGCTTTTTTCATCCGGGTACCCATCTGCAGCCAATGGCGGAAATAATCGCCCATGTTGTAGCCGCAGAAAGGCAGCATGGCCATGGGATCACGACGCACTTCACCCAGCTTGCCGAACTGAGCGGCCGTCCGCTCGGAGGCCATCATCGCGCCGATGCATACGCCATGTTGCCAACTGTAAGCCTGGTACACCAACGGAGCCAGGTGGGCTCGTCTTCCCCCGAAAACGATCGCCGAGATTGGCACGCCGTGGTGATGCTCGGTGCGGAACGAGTGCGACGGGCACTGGCTCAGCGGAGCGGTGAAGCGGGCGTTGGGATGCGCGCCGGGAATCGGTTTGCCCTTTTCGTCTTTCATGTCCGGAGTCCAGGGATCGCCTTTCCAGTCGATACCGCTTTTCGGCGGATCGCCGTCCAGACCTTCCCACCAGATATTGCCACCTTCGCGGAACAGCACGTTGGTGAAAATCGTGTTTCGCCGTACCGTGGCCAAGGCGTTCGGATTGGTGATTGAATTCGTGCCCGGAGCGACCCCGAAGAAGCCTGTCTCCGGGTTGATCGCCCAGAGCATGCCGTCGGTATCGACCCGCATCCAGGCGATGTCGTCGCCGACCGTCCAGATACGATACCCTTTGCGGGTAAGGCCTTCCGGGGGAACCAGCATGGCTAAATTGGTTTTGCCGCATGCACTGGGGAACGCCGCCGCCAGGTACTCGATCCGCCCGGCGGGATTTTCCACGCCGAGGATGAGCATATGCTCGGCGAGCCAGCCCTCACGCTGCGCTTGCCATGATGCCAGCCGTAAGGCCATGCACTTCTTGCTTAGCAGTACGTTTCCGCCGTAACCCGAACCCACGCTCCAGATCGTATTGTCCTCCGGAAAGTGCAGGATCAGCCGTCGCTCAACATCCAGATCTGCCTTGCCGTGCAGACAGCGGGTAAACTCGCCGTCCGTGCCCAGTTGTTCCAACACCTCTTTGCCGCAACGCACCATGATGAGCATGTTTAATACGACATAGATGCTATCGGTGAGTTCCACGCCGATCTTGGAAAAGACGGACCCCACCGGCCCCAGCGAGAAGGGAATGACATACATCTTGCGCCCGCGCATCGAACCTTTGAAAATCTCGGCTGCCTTGCGATAGGCCTCTGCCGGGGCCATCCAGTTGTTGGTCGGGCCGGCGTCATCCTTTTCCGACGTGCAGATATAGGTCAAGTGCTCCGTCCGGGCGACGTCGTTCTTGGCCGTCCGATGGTAGTAACAACCGGGCCATTTTTTCTGGTTTAGCGGGACGAGTTCGCCGATCATGACCGCTTCTTCACGCAGCTTGTCGCGTTGTTTATCGCTACCGTCGATCCAGATGATCTCGTCCGGTTGACAGAGATCGGCGCATTCCTTGATCCAGGCCTGAAGCTTCTTGTGCTGGGTCATGAACATTCCTTTCGTTGGCGCGACGTTGGGGTTCGAGTATCCCTTGCCTGTTGACCGGTCCGCGGGCTGGACCTTCCAGTCCGTTTATTTTTCCGTCCGGGCGCAGGGATCAGGTTGATTCGATACCTGTACGCCAAAATATCAGGAGCTTGTGCCTATGTCGGATATGGCGAACTCAGGACGGTCGTTGTTCCCTGCACGCCAGATCGCGAGGATCATAGCCGAAGTCGCAACGAATAACAATAGCGGATCACCGGGGTGTTTCGATAATCGTGTTTATCACTCCTTTGGCGGCCTTACCGGATGAAAGCGAAAGGCCGAAATCCTTTTTCGGGATGGCCGCTAATTGGTGTTCATCCTGTAACTGTTTAATATAAAATAACTTACGTATCGTTTGCGGCAAAATGTTTTGCACCTACTGAGCCGTCCACCCGCCGTCGATGACCAAGGTTGCACCGGTCATGAAGCTGGAAGCGTCCGAGGCCAGGAACACGACCGCCGGTCCAAGTTCGGCCGGTCTCCCCCAGCGGCCGAGAGGGATGCGTTGAAGAAACCACTGATTGGCTTCGGGATTGTTTAACACCGGCGTGTTAATCTCCGTTTCAAACGGGCCGGGGCATAGAGCGTTGACGCGGATGCCCAACGGCGCCCATTCGAGGGCCATTGTGCGCGTCAACTGGATCAATCCGCCCTTGCTGGATGTATAACCGGGCCGCCCGGCCAGGCCGACCATGCCGATCATGCTGGCGACGTTAATCACCACCCCGCTTTTCCGTTCAACCAGGTGTCGGCCGACGGCCTGAGCAACCAAAAAAGCCCCCACCAGATTCGTGTCCAGAATTTTCCGGAATTCCTCTTCCGGCTGTTCGATGGTCGGCTTGCGGATGTTGATGCCTGCATTATTGACCAGGATATCCAGGTGACCCAACGCATCGATGGCTTGCCCGGTCATTCTTTCCACGTCGATTCGATTTGTGATATCGGCAACGAGAGGTACAATCCGCCGGCCGGTTGTTTGAGTCAGATGCTCGGCCGCGGCCTTGATCTCCGACTCGTGACGGCTGGCGATAGCCACCTCCGCTCCGGCCCGGGCCAGGGCCTCGGCCATCGCAAACCCCAACCCCTTGCTTCCACCGGTTACCAAGGCAAAACGACCCGTCAGAGAAAACTCCTTGAGCATGATATCTCTCCATGAATCGCGTGGCCGTCGTTTCCAAGCGTCAAGTCAGCGAAGGCAAAGGGCGCTGGGCCGTTTCCGGACATTCCACGGGTAAATCCACCACGAAACGTGAACCGCGGCCGGGTTCGCTCTCCAGGCGTATGGTTCCGCCCAGCATGGTGCAGAGGTCTCGGCTGATGGGCAACCCCAGTCCCGTTCCACTATGCTCGCGGGTGACCGAGGCGTCCAGTTGGTGGAATTTCTCGAAGATGATCTGCTGATGCTCGGGGGCGATGCCCGGTCCATTATCCTCGACCACCAGTTGTACCCGTTGCCCGTCCCGTACATGGGCTTGCAGGCCGACCGTCCCACCCGCCGGCGTGTACTTGACCGCGTTACTCAGGAGATTAAACAGAATCTGCCGGATCTTTCCTGCATCGGAATGCATGAGCGGCAACTCATCGTCCAAGTGCATTTCCACGGTCAACTGCTTTTTCTCCGTGAGCGGTCGCATGAAATCGTACAAGGCTTCACAGACATCGCGGAGCGAAAAAATCGTTCGATGGAGTTCGACTTTGCCGGCCTCGATCTTGGCCAGGTCCAGCAGGTCGTTAATGATGTCCAGCAACATGCGACCGCTGGTGAGAATGTTGCCGGTGAAACGTATGATACGGGCTTGATCCGTGATCGGCCCGCTCTGGGCCATGTCCCGCAGCAGGTCGGCGAACCCGATGATCGAGGTCAGCGGTGTGCGTAATTCATGGCTGACGTTGGCCAGGAACTCGCTTTTTAGACGGTTTGATTCGTACAGGGCGACGTTGGTTTCGGCCAATTCACCCAAACGGGTATCCAGCGAGCGATTAATGGTCTCCAGCTCGACGCGGGCCCGCTCCAACTGGCTGAGCATGTCGTTAAAAGCGTCGGACAACTCCTCGAATTCGTCACCCGTGGTCAAATTAGCCCGCGCGGAAAACTGCCCGCCGGCGATCTGTTCCACCAGGTCTTTCAGGTTACGCACCGGGGCAAGAATAAACTTGTGCAGGATCAGGTAAAAAACGACGATGGCCAGAAAACCGGCCAACACGCCTGCCAGCACAATGACGATCCGGGCAACGATCAAGGCGTCGTCACTTTGTAATTCCTTGTCGGTTTCCGGGGTCAACTGGATGTCGACAACTCCCACCAGCGGATGCCGTCCGGAGCCGGGATCCTGCCGCCGGACGGCCAGAACATAGCGATAATGCCCTGATTCTCGTTCGGTTTGCGGGATTTCGTTGATCGACTCATCGCGACGCATTCGCTCGATGCATTGTTTCTGAAAGTCGTCCAGGCGCAAAGGCCGCGGACCCATCGCTCGCAAAAACTCGACCACCAGCCTCCGGGCCTGTGCGGTGATGTTTTCGCGAAAGCCACTAGGAAGCAATTGCCACGCCTCGGCCGTCAGCTTCAACTCCCGCGGTAGTTCGAGATACCGCGTAAACTCTTTGAATACCTGTTGCCACACACCGGGCGGCGTCTTGCTTGATTCGGCTTTTTGTAAACGGATCAACCGGGGTTTGGCCTCGGGTAATTTGAGGTTTTTGGCGTTGTCATCCCACCAGCGGTTAAGGGCCGCCTGTTGCGTCTTCCAGTCCATGATCGAAGGGTCCGCCCAAGGCTTAGCCAGGATGCCCAGTTGATAAGCCCGCTGGAAGTTTTTCTGATGGACCAGGGTTTCAATGTAATAGGCGGGTACCAGCAGGGCCGCCGCGATGATCAGAGCGACGGCCAGTCCGAACATTAATTGGCACTTGCGGGCCAGCGAGATGTAAAATAGTCCACGGGTCGGCATGAGGGTATTTTAACCGTTGAAAGCATTTTGGGGCACCCACCGGCCCCCAATATTTTCGGCGAGGCCGGACCATCCCTGAAAAACCCGCACGAGATGGTTGGGTAAGGCCCTCTACCGCCGGATGCGGGCAAATCTGGCATAGGATAGGAGGGGGCGGAGGGGGAGCTCTGTTCATGACAGAAAACTCGGATAAGGCATCTCACGAAACCAACCGCGAGCGCCGGCGAGGGGTTAAGTACGTATCATCCCCAAGATGTGTGAGATGCTCTATTTTTGGAAAAGCGCATCCACGGCGGCCGTGACATACAGGCCGAGTACATCCGTAACCGTCGCCTGCAATCCATTGCTGACTTCGTCTCGAATATCTTTCAGGGTGACACAGTTGGAAGCCAGGCACATCCCCGTGGCCAGAACGAAAAACCATCGTCGTACTCTTAGCATATTGCTCATTCTCCTGCGCTCATGCCCGGCCGCGGGCTTTCGCCAGGGCCGTTGAAAAACCATCAGATGGATAAGCATACCGTCGCCCAGGTGTATGGACAAGTTGCCACCGTTGTTCGATCCATGCCCGAGTGGCTCTGAAAATGTCCGGCATGGACAGTCTTTGGTACACCCGGAGCTACTTATATGCTGTAGCGCCGTTTTATCCGAAAATCCGCATCGCCACCGGATTAACCATGAAATAGATAGATTTATTGGCGCCCCCTTGCATCAATAGCGGCGAGCCTTAGAATCTCGTGGTTTTATGGCGTGATCCCCCTTACACAAGGGTTTCGCACAGACTTCATTAACAACAGCTTAATTGGAGCAAGGAATCGATGGCCAAGCAGCAGATTGGATTGATCGGATTGGCGGTAATGGGCGAAAACCTGGCCCTCAATATCGAGAGCCGGGGTTATTCGGTCGCCGTTTTCAACCGGACGACTGAAAAGACGGAAAAGTTCATGGCCGGCCGGGCCAAGGGCAAGAATTTCGTCGGGGCCAAGACTTTGGAGGAATTCGTGGCTTCCCTGGAACGGCCGCGGCGTATCATCCTCATGGTCAAGGCCGGTAAGGCGGTGGACGATTTCATTGATGCCCTGTTGCCGCACCTGGAAAAGGGCGACCTTCTGATCGACGGCGGCAACAGCCACTTCCCGGATACGATTCGGCGGAACAAGGCCCTGGCGGACAAGGGCTTTTTGTATATTGGTACCGGCGTCTCCGGCGGCGAGGAGGGTGCCCTGAAAGGCCCGAGCATCATGCCTGGCGGGCAGCGCGAGGCGTACGAACTAGTGGCCCCGATTTTCAAGGCCATCTCGGCCAAGGTCGATAACGAGCCCTGCTGTACCTACATCGGGCCGGACGGTGCCGGCCACTACGTCAAGATGGTACATAACGGCATCGAATACGGCGACATGCAGCTTATCTGCGAGGCCTACCATATCATGCACGAGGCCCTCGGTCTGGACGCCAAGGCCCTGCACGAGGTGTTCAAAAAATGGAACGCCGGTGAGCTGAATAGCTATCTGATTGAAATCACCACGGATATCTTCAAACGTATCGACGAAGAAACGGGCAAGCCGCTGGTCGAGCTGGTCCTCGACAAGGCCGGGCAGAAGGGCACGGGCAAGTGGACAAGTGTTTCCGCCCTGGATCTTGGTGTCCCCGCCCAGACCATCGCCGAGGCAGTCTTTGCCCGCTGCATTTCCGCGATCAAGGATGAGCGCGTGGCGGCCGGCAAACTGCTCACCGGCCCCAGCCCCAAGTACACCGGCGACAAGGACAAATTCATCGATGCCATTTTCGGTGCCTTATACGCCTCGAAAATCTGCTCCTATGCCCAGGGTTTTCAGCTTATGCGGGCGGCCGCCGAGGAGTACAAGTGGGACCTCCACTACGGCGAGATCGCCATGATCTGGCGCGGCGGGTGCATCATCCGGGCCCACTTCCTCAACCGCATCAAGCAGGCTTACGACCGCAAGCCGGACCTGCCCAACCTGTTGCTCGATCCGTATTTCAAGGAAATCATCGACAAGAACCAGAGCAACTGGCGGACGGTGGTGGCCACCGCGGCGCAGTTGGGGATACCGGTCCCGGCCTTCTCCTCGGCCTTGGCCTACTATGACAGCTATCGCAGCGCTCGCTTGCCGGCCAACCTCCTGCAGGCCCAGCGCGACTATTTTGGTGCACACACCTACGAGCGCATCGACAAGCCGGGTGTCTTCCATAGTGAATGGGTGTGAAAATTGTCGGCAACGATATGCCGACATAATAAAAATCAGCAAATGAACGACATGGGCGGTTTCGGTAAACCGGGAGCGCCCATTTTTTCTGTCGCGTCGCAAGGTCTTTGGAGTGCGCCGCCAACGGCGGCGCTTTGGCTGGACTGTCGGCTGGTTCAAGAAGCGGATTGGCTTTCCTGATGCTTCATCCCGCCACGGCATCTTGAACATATCCCGCCGTTCAAGAAAAAGCGGCGTCGTTGCCGCCGCAGTCCATAAGCCGTTCTACGCCGTATCGAGCCTCGTTTTAATTGTCACACACCTCATCATGCCGGGATTACACCCCGTTTTATGCCCTCTCTCTCCTTCTCTCCGTCCCGCCGTCTCTCAATCCTTTGCGCTGCGGGCTGGCAGACGCCACCCTTGCGGATTGGCGATCGATCTGTATAAAATCCGTTGAGTGGAGTCATGAACATTGGCCGTTTCCGGCCTGATAGCCGGGAAACGCCGTTTACCCCAGCCAAGGAGGTTCAAAATGTCCATGAAAAAAAGTCCCAGAGCCACACTGTCGCTGATTATTTTGTTTTGCGCGACGGTTTCCACATTCGGCCAATCCCAGGGCAATCGCATCTAAACCATGGGCTTCATGTCACTTTTTCCGCGTGTTAGGT
>CAYNYK010000093.1:0-21357 GCA_964401335.1 uncultured Planctomycetales bacterium | reverse complement strand
TATGATTCTGGCCAAGATTGACCGTTGTAAAGCAGCGTTAGGGACAGGACACTAGGTCTGGCTTGTGCGGCCAACATCGGTTCGGCCGCCACCCTGATCGGTAACCCGCAGAACATGTTGATTGGCCAGACGCTCGGTTTGTCCTTTTCCGCCTATCTGTTCGACGGCGGTATTCCGGCGGTCATCGGCCTGATCTTGTTATGGTTGCTGCTGTGTTTGTTGACGGGGCATGATTGGGAGGCGACCACGCCGGTTCCGGAAGTCAAGGCCCCCGTTTTTAACCCCTGGCAGTCCGGCAAGGGGCTGCTCATCCTGATCATCCTGGTCATTGCCTTTCTGGTTACCTCCATCCCTCGCGAAGTACTGGCCTTGGCCGCGGCGGGGGTTATCCTGACCAGTCGAAGGATGCACTCCCGCCACATGCTTGCTTTGGTGGATTGGCAGCTCCTGATCCTGTTTATTTCATTGTTTATCGTTAATCATGCCCTCCAATCCACGTCGGTCATGGGCCATATTATGGATTTCTCCGCCCAAGCCGGTTGTGATGTGCGGCAGCCCGGTCAGCTTTTCGTGGTTACGGCCATCTTTTCCAACATAGTATCCAACGTTCCGGCGGTCATGTTGCTGCTGCCGGCCGCCACCCATCCGCTGGCTGGTCCTATCCTGGCCTTGTCCAGTACGCTGGCCGGTAATCTGATCATCGTTGGCAGCATCGCCAATATCATTGTCCTTGACCAGGCGGCTCGTCTGGGTGTGACCATCAGTTGGCGTCAACATGCCCGGCTCGGTGTTCCGGTTACCCTGGCCACTCTGGCCGTCGCCGCCCTTTGGCTGGCGTTTGTCGCCACCCCATGAAACCATTTGACAGCATAGGTTTTTCTGTTTTATGTTATTGGGTGCCGCGGATTATTCATAAACGAAGGGAGTCGTAAATGTTCAGGAAATTGAATTTGCTCCTTGCCGCTCTGGCGGCCTTTTTATTGGGCCTGCCACTGACCGACAAGGTGGTCGCCAGCGATGGACTCGATATTGCGGTGTCTTCCATTGGCTTGGCTTCGAATATTACTCAGGCGGCCATCAAGGCCAGTTGATTTCCGGGGCTTCGCCCCAACGATCATGCCCCCATAAATATTGTACAGTATCGCCAAGAATCATTGTTTCCAGTCCGCGCAAATAGCGATGGGTGATGGAAGCGACGGGATCGCATGCCTTGCTCCAATCGCGCGGGTGAATGATATCGGCCACGACGATAGCAAAGTAAAATGATTCGTGAAGGCGGCGGATGCCGGCCACGACCACGATGGCCCGGTAGGCGCGGGCCAGAAGGCCTATGGTGCGCATCGCGGTGGTCGGTCGGCCGAGAAACGTCACGGGCAGGCCGCGACGTTCCGCGTAATGATCGGCCAGGATCGCGACCGCGCCGCCGGATTCCAGGATTTGCGGTAATCGGTAAACGGCCTGTTCGACCGGGACCATCTCGCATCCGCCGCGCGCACGAATGCGTCGGCGGTATTTATCAAAAGCCGCGTTCGGGTGTGGACGATACACCACGCCCGCGCGCACGCCGTTATAACCCAGAAAAATCGGCAGAAGGTCGAACGGACCATAGTAGGCGGTTACCAGGATGATCGGTTGTCTTTCGCGGGCGGCTTGCAGAAGCATTTCGCGATGCGGCTCGTCGATGCATCCGCCATATGCCGCGAAGGTATGCGGATGCAAAAGACGATCGGCGAGCATCAAGTCGGTTAAATTCCACATTCGATGAATGAACGAGGCACGGGCCTTCCGGGCAATCTCTTCACAAGATAGGCCCCGGCCGAGGGAGGCCGCGTATTGTTGCTCGAAACGGGTCCGCAGGGGAGGGAGATTTACATACAAAAGCCCGGCCAGGACACGGGTTATACGATAGGCCGCACGGGGACCGAGCACGGCCAGCAAGATCGCCAAAAATTGCCGATAAACGTTCCCCAGACGCACGAAAAGATGCCACAAGATCAGGTTCTCCGATGCAACGGCCAGTCCGCGTTGGCGGAATAAAACCCCCAATATGTATCATGAAAACCATCTGCAAGCTCCTCCAAAGGGGAGCATAGTAATTATTATGCAGATTTGCGCGCGAAATGGCGATATACGCTGGCAACGGCGGTCACGAGTGAGGCGAAAATCACGATGATGGCCCCCGTGGGCAGGTTTGTCTGGTAAGCGATCAGGAATCCGCCAAGACCGCTCAACCCACCCCAAAAAGCCGCCAAAAGAAGCGACCGGCCGTAACCTCTGACCAATTGGAAAGCCGCTGCGGCGGGGCAGACGATCAGGCTGTAAATCATTAAGCCGCCAACAGTTTGAAAATTGACGGTAAGGACCAGGCTGACCAAGACCAGAAAGAGCGTCCAGACGAGGCCGACATGCACGCCGGCGGCAACCGCCTGCTGCCGATCGAACATGATGGCCCTCATTTCCTTATAAAAGACAAAAATAAAAACCAGAAGGGCGGCGGTGCTGGCGAGCATCAGATACACTTCCTGCCAACCACAGAAGAGCAAGCTGCCCCAAAGGAGACCGAGTATGTCATTATCACTCTGGCCGCGGTTCTTCAGCAGGCCGATGCCCAGGAAAGTCAGGCCCATGCTTAACGTGAACAGGACGGCCAGCACGGTGTTGGTATCAACGCGCAACCGGTGGGGATCGATCATGCCCAGAATCAGGGCCGTAAGCACCGCGCCGGCCAACGCCGGCAGCAGAAGCAGTGGCCCGCTCATTCCGGCCAGCGAACCAAGCACCGCTCCGGCTAACGCGGCATGGGAGACGCTGATCCCCAGAAAGGGAATACGCATGCCGACAATATATACCCCGAGCAGGCCGGTAGACGTGCCGGCGATCAGGCCCCCCAACATCACTGGGATCCAGAAGGTATCCATCATCAACATTGCTCCCCTGCGGGTATAACGGTATGACGACCGCCATTGTGCAGGATTGATAGCCCGGGACCATAAAGCCGGCAAATAGTTTCGTCGGTCAAGACGTCCTCCGGTGCTCCCCGGGCGGTGATACGGCCGTTTTCCAATAACACCATCCGCCTACATGAGGGTGGAATGACCTCCATTTCGTGACAAACCAGAACAATAGTGATGTGCGTCTGAGTGTGCAGACTTTCCAATGTTTGAACACTTTGTTCGCGCCAGCCCAGATCGAGGTGAGCGGTCGGTTCGTCAAGCAGGAGTAATTCCGGTTGCTGCACCATGGCTCGGGCGATCAATGTTTTTCGCTGTTCGCCGCCGGAAAGATCGGCATAACCTTGCCCGGCCAGGGAGCGAATGCCCAGCCGATCCATCCATTCATCCACCAGGTGCCAGTCGGCAGCCCGTAGCGGGTGGAACAGTCCAGCGGTTCCCGTGCGGCCGATAGCCACTACTTCGCGTACGGTCAGAGGCAGTTCACTGTGACTGGCAAGCTCCTGAGCTACATAACCAATCCGCTGTCGTAACCGAACCTGGGCCACATGTCCAAGCTCGTGAAGCGGTTGGCCGAAGATCCATAGCCGACCCGCGCCGGGCCGTACCAAGCCGAGACAGGTTTTCAGAAGAGTACTTTTTCCTGCTCCGTTTGGGCCGATGACGGTAAAGACTTCATGAGCGTCGATGGCTAATTGATCCAATTCGAGCAGGGTTTTTGAACCGGCGGTTACCCGGATCCCTTCCATCCTGATAACCGCTGCGGTCATGGTCGATTCCCCACGAAAAGCAGACGGCGTACGTTTTCTCTCAACAGGTCGTCAAAAGGAGTTTCCTGGTCCGCCATGGTGGGAAAATTGGCGAAGACAACCACTTCAACGTTTAGTCGATTGGCCAGCCGATCGGCCAGGCGGCGGCCCTCGGGTTCATTGGCAATGATTGTTTTAACCTCCTTGGCCTGAGCGCTTTCAATAGCCCGAGTAATTTCGACCGGGGTGGTGGCATCGGAACTCGTGAATGTGCCTGCGATTGAGAGTCCGAGCCATCGACAGAAGGCCTCCTGGTGTCGGCTGCAGAGGACCGGCCGCCCGCTTATTCCGCGTTCAGTCATGGTCTTTTTAACATCATCGGAAAGCTCTGCTAGGCGTTGACCAAGGGAGGAAAGACGCGCCTGGGCGTCGGCGGGTTCCAGGATGTCGGCTGTGACCAAAGCCTCGGATATCTGCCGGCAGGCGTCCAGGTAGCTTTCCGGTACGCAAAGACCGCCGCCGATTGTGACGGCTACGATTCGCGGGGAACCGTCGGCCGAAGCGCCCAGTTTTTCATCCAAACCGGCCTGGAAGTCGAATCGGAGCAGCAGTCGGCACCGGTGTATGATTTCAATCTGGCTGGGTTGAAGGTCAAAATGTCCCGGACACTGCCCCGGCCCGGCCATTTGATAAACGCGGAGAGTTGGCGCAAACTCCATAAGGGCGCATTGCAGGTAACTATTGGTGACCGCCACAGTATGGGTACCCGCGGGCAGTTCCGTCGAACGCCGGCATCCGCTCGAGGACATCAAGAGCGATGAAACCAACACGATTCTCAGAAAACGAAATTTTGCTATCATCATATTTGACTCGGATCTTATCCGGTATTACTATTATATAAATCGTAATACCACGAATTATGGTTTTTATAACAGGATGGGGCATGAATAGCAAACTTTCAATTGAAAAGAAGGTCGATGACCCACGGATTGTTTTTTTTGACGGTCAGGCGGCCACTTGGGATAGCGACGCACTAAAGGTGGCCGATACCCTGCGACGGCTGGAGAATCTGAGAGATTTGCTCGGCCTGTGCGAAGGCGAGGAGCTGCTCGAGGTCGGTTGCGGAACCGGGCAGATTACCGCCTGGTTGGCCGAGGCGGTCCGCCCCGGGCGGGTGACGGCCGTTGATTTTTCGAAAGTGATGCTGGAGCGGGCCCGGGCCAAGAATATCGACGCGGATTTTCGGCGGGTGGATATCTGCGCGGACCGGCTGGACGAAGGGTTGTACGACGTGATCCTGTGTTTTCATAGCTTCCCGCATTTTCGGGACAAAAAGGTTGCCTTGGCGAACATGGCCCGGGCATTGAAACCCGGCGGTCGCTTGCTGGTGATGCATCTGGCCGGTTTGTCGCATATTAATGCCTTGCATGACAGGGTCGGCGGGGCTATTGGCGGAGACCATGTCCCGGATGAATCCGCTTGGCCGCGATTGCTTGCGCAGGCCGGCTTGTTTTTAAAGCGATGGGTGCTGCGGGATGATTTGTTCTTCGTCCAGGCCGAGCCGATTTGATCGTATTTTACGAAAAAAATAACGATACAATGTCCGGCAAAAACGCAGCAGCTTGCTCGTATGATTCATCGGTCAGTTCCACGCGGAAATGGCGAATACCAAGGGCTTTAAGGTGTTCGAGACGAAGCGCGTTGAAGCCGGTCACTTCCGCGTAAATGGTATTGCCGCCGACGGCGTCCGTCAGCACCGGCAGCATCACCCCATATCGATCGCGCAAGGCCACCTGATGGTCCCGGCAGGGGTGGGCACACGCCGTGCAGTCTCGACCGCCCGCCAGATGGGCCGCGTAGAGGCAATAACGGGTATAAAATAAAGGCAGACGATAATAGATGAGCATTTCAAGTCGGTCGGCGGGGATATATGGCAGCAGGCAGGGCAAGGCGTCCTCCGTGAGATCAAACCCCGGCGTGATGCGCTGCACACCCCAACGTAGCAGCAATAGAGCGGAAATATCGTTGACGATATTCAATGAAAAATCAGCGGTCATTTCGACACCGGGCAGGTGCTTTCGTAGATAGCGAAGGCTTCCAAGGTTTCTGATAAGCAGGGCGTCCGGCTGGCTTGCGATGATCCGCTTCAACAAAATTTCGTTATCCGGCGGAAGAACGCGCGGAACAGTGGTGCCAATCCGAAAGCCCTTATCGCGAAGAATATCTCGCATTCGCGGCAAGTCATCCAGATTCTGTGGATCAAGATAGGTCAGGATCGGGTTACCCCAAGCACATGTTCCACTGTCGACAAGCGCGCGGGCCTGTGGGGAAGTGCGGACCAGAATGGATAAAAATGTTTTTGGGCAGGAGGAGTCTTGGGATGTGGAGGCGAGATCCGCGCGGAGGTGTTCGAGGGCCTGCCGGTCAACAATGGCGTGTCTCGCTTGGCGTTGACGCAGTTCGATCAGGGCCTGGACGCCCTGGCGGCGGAGTTGGTTGAGCATGCTGGCCGGGATCATGACGGGCAGTTCTTTGGTAGGGCCGTCCGGCCCAAGCAACTCGACTTGATCGAGGGAAAACGGAGTCGGCCCAAGGCGATCAAGCTGCCGACAAGCATCGTCGAGGGTCAAAGGCCGGTTCCGGGCGGCGGGAAGGGGCTTGTCAGACTCGACACTCACGCAGTTGCCGGCATCGTCAGTGAATTCAATACGCAGTGGTTGATTGGGTTGAGCAGCCAAACGGGTAGACAGCTTGACTCGCCGCTGCGGTTCCACACGGCTAAAAGAGGTCCGCAAGCGTTTGCCGACGACGGGATCGTCGGTTTTCCACACACACATACCGGCGGAGATTTTCCGCGTGTCCAAGTCTTCGCGAGCGAAAGCCAGTCGCATTTGTCGGGGCGGTTGGGGATTGACTTCATGGATTCGGCCGCCGGGGCAATGCTCATCGACCAGTTCCGGAGCAAACGCCAGGCCGTCACCGGGTTTGAGTTGGCCGAGGTATTCGTGGGCTAATTCAATGGTCACATACCGACTATCGGTGCGGACAACCGTTCCCACGACCTGTCCACGACGGGTAGGCGAGCGGCCGTCGATGAGTTTTCGTCGGTCGGCGTTGCCCAGAAAACCTTCCGTGTAATTCCGCCCGAAGACTTGGGCTAATGCTTCAAGGTGTCGAGGATCGGGCTGAAAGGGTTTACCGGCCACGGCAGCGTCGATGGCCGCGCGATACACCGCAGTGGTTGCGGCCACGTATTCCGCCGATTTGAGACGGCCTTCGATCTTGACCGCATGGACGCCGGCGTTAGCCAGTTCACCGATATGCCGCCAGGCGGACAGATCGCTCGGGCTCAGTAGATATTTAGCACCGTCCAGGTCGCGGGCATGCCCGTCGATGAAGAGATCGTATTCCAGCCGGCAAGGCTGGGCACACAGGCCGCGATTGGCGCTGCGCCCACCTCGGGCAAAGCTGGCCAGACATTGTCCACTGTAGGAGAAGCAGATTGCCCCGTGGACAAAAACCTCGATTTCAATATCGGTTGTGCGAGTTAGCCGAGCGATCTGGACCAAGGTCAATTCGCGGGCCAGGATTACGCGGGAAACACCCACTTCAAGAACCTGTTCGATTCCCTCCGGTTCGGTCAGGGTCATCTGCGTGGAGGCATGGATGGGCAGGGTAGGAGCGATCCGATGGGCCAGGGCAGCCGTCGCCAAATCCTGGACGATCACCGCGTCGGCTCCGGCCGAGGCGCTGGCTTCGATTCGTTCGGCAAGCAGGGGTAATTCATCAGGAAATATCAGGGTATTAACGGTAATGTACCCGCGCACGTGATGCTTGTGCAGGAAGTTCATCACCTCGGCCAGTTGTTCGGGTGGAAAATTGTCCGCCCGCCGGCGCGCATTAAAGTCGGTAAGCCCGAAATAGACCGCGTCGGCCCCATTGGCCACGGCCGCGCGGAGACTCTCCGCATTGCCGGCGGGGCTGAGCAGTTCAAGAGGGGGGCGGGTTGACTGTTTTTGTTGCTCCATTTACTCCAACAGTATATCCGCTTTATAAACCTGTCCCAAACCGCTCCTGCCCCCTGCGTCGGGGTCAGTACATGCGCCTGGCGGGAAAGGGTGAATTCGAGGGCGTTTCATTGATTCTGCTTTGGTTTATTGATCTGGTCGGCAACGACATCGGGCACGGGGCAGTTGTCAAGGAGTTGTCGGGCCAGGGTGTCGTTGGGCTGGAGCTTGAGGACGGCCATCAATGGTGCGTAGGCCTTTTCACGCTGCCCGCCGTAATAGCTGATGTAGCCCAGCAAAAGCAGGCGGTCTGGGTCGCCGGGTGATTGTTGCAAGGCGACCACGAGATTATTGAGATGTTCGTCGAAGTCCTCGGGGGTGCCGTAATCGTTGCGCAAGTCAAAATTCAGCATGGCGATCTTGGGCTGCAATTCAAAGGCCCGCCGAAGGTATTGAACGGCTTCACGGTATCGCCCCGTGGCAAAGAGAGCGTGGGCGGCATAAAGGCGCGAACTGGGGTCGCCGTGGTTGGTATCGGCGGCGAGTTTGAAAGCGTCGGCGGCCGCGGCGTATTGGCGAGCCTGGAGCAACTGCTTGCCGCGTTCAAGGTGTCGTTGCCCGTGACCGAGGACGCGGACCGTCCGTTCGCTGCTCAGCCGGTCGAAACGGGCGCGGTCATATCCGCGCATAAAACCGTCGCGATACGCATCTCCATACCAGCCACCCCAAATGGGATCGTTAGGCCCATACCCATAAAGGGAGGGCCGACCGCCAAAGTATCGGTAATTGACCCAATCTCGGCGGCTCTGGCTGACAGGCGAGCCAGCGGTAACCGGATAAGGGGTTAGGGGGGTTATGAAAAAACTGGGGTAGCGATTGAGAGGCGTAGGAGGGGTGACCCTATCGGTTTCGGCGAAGTTTTGGAATTCATTTCCGGCGGGTTGGTCAGCCTGTGTGGGCTGGGTCTGCTCGCCTGCTGCCGGAGGGATGGTATAGACCGTTCGCAGGCCGGCCTGCTGGGCGGCTTGGGTGTTGGCCGGCCGGGTGGCTGGAGGATTTTGTTCAGCCGTAACCGGCATCACCAGAGCAACATACACGAGTAGACAGGCATAAAAACCGGTTAATTGCTGGCCATGAATGGACATGAGGAACCTCCTTGTGCGTGGAGGAAAACACGCGTTACCTGATATTATCCGTACCGGCATGTGTATTGGCAAGAAAATGAACAGGGACTCATTCTTGCCAGTTAATAAATTAGACACTTCCGGGCGGTCGTGGTTGGCATTTTTTACATGCGGGGGGACTATTTTCTTTTCCGGACAGCCGTTGATTTCGCTGCAGCTTTAATCCACAAGTCGCGGATCAGATAGAAGGCCTCGGCGGCGGGTACGCCGACGACACTCCCACGGAAACGGGCGAGGGCCTCGATGGCCTCGATGGATCGGGCGGGGATACCCGCGGCCAGTTGTGAGCGATAGCAACGCATGGCTGCCAGCTTGTCGGCCAGGGTCTCCGAGATATCCGCATATATATTAGGCTCGAAGGCCGGTTCCAGGCCGGGGGCGGTCCAGTGGGTTTCCGAGACCGTTTCATAACAACAGACCCGGCGCACGGGAGGGCGGCGCCCATCGCAACGCAGGGCAACCATGGCCGCATCGAAAATCTGCCGATGGTCCTCATGCCGGTCCCCGGGGAAGGGCAGAAAAACGAGGTCGGGAAGGATCTGCCGATTGATGAGGCGATCGAAGACGGCGTTGAGTTTGTGCTCGGGTATAAGATGGAGGGCGGTCACGGGCAGGCCGAGAAAGATCAGCTTGGAAACACCGAGGCGCTTAGCCGCCTGTCTGGCCTCGGCCCGCACGGTGCGAACCTGCGCTGCCGGGTAGAGCGGAGTGCCCTTGGTAACGATGGCAACGGTAACCTGTGCGCCCTGGTTTACCCATTGCCGGATGGTTCCGCCGCAGCCCAGTATTTCATCATCCGGATGCGGTGCGATTATCAGGACCTTTTGCATAAACCATTCCGCGTCTTGTGTCCGATCAAGGGCGATCATCGAGGAATCTTAACCGAGTGTTTGGCCGGCTGCCAGAGCGATTTCTCCTTCGCATTCCATGTTGGTCAACAACAATAAGCCGCGACCGGTTTGCACGACCGGTCGGCCTGCTCGGACATCCAGGACCGAGCCCGGCTTCTCGGAGATAGTATTGTTATCGACCGGCTCGGCTCGCCAGATAATCAGTTTTCGCCCGTTCACAAAGGTAAAAGCGCCAGGATAAGGCCGGCTGACCGCTCGGATGAGTCGGTAAATGTCCTCGACGGGTTGGCTCCAGTTAATCAATCCGTCTTCCGGACGCCGGCGGGCATAATAAGTTGCCTTGGCTGGATCCTGGGGCACTCGTGGGACCTGTCCGGAAACAAAGGCCGGAGACAAATCGGCGAACATCTGTTCGAGTACGTCATTGGTCCGCGCGATCAGGTCGGCCGCATAGTCGTCGGGCAGGACGGGAACGGGGCGTTGTTCGATGATGTCCCCCGCATCGGGTTCATCGGTCAAAAAGAACAGGTTGGCCGCCGCCGGGCGCTGGAGAAGAATGGTCCAGGCCACGGGTGCCCGCCCGCGGCCCTCGGGCAGAAGGGTTGGGTGGAAGCCGATCGCCCCGGCGGTGGGCATGTTACGGATATCCTTGGGGATTAATTGTGACAGGCCAATGACGAAAAGCCAATCGAAAGGTCGGCCGCGAAGAAAGGTATACACTTGCGGATCGGTGACTTTGTCGAAGGCACAATAGGCGATTCGTGCCTGACGTGCGATTGGTTCCAGATCGTGGTAATCGCTGACCCGATCGGCGTGGCGGTTGTGTAAACCCAATACGCCGGCAATCTCCAGCCCGCCGCGCAGCATCCCCCGCAAGGCCGCTACACTGGAACTGACACTACCCATGAGCACCGCGTTCATTCAGTTACTCCTTGCTTCGCATACGGGCTTTCCGCGAACGGCCGGGCGAAGCGGGATTCACCCAGTACCAGCACGGCGATGGTTTTAAGCAGTATTTTCAAATCCAGCATAAAGCTCAAATGGTCCACATACCAGACATCGTATTGGATGCGTTCGTCCCAAGGGATAGCGGTATTGCCGTTGACCTGAGCCAGGCCGGTGATGCCCGGGCGGACGGCCAGGCGGCGACGCTGGAAATCGTTGTAGGCGTTGACCTGCTCCATGATGGTGGGTCGCGGCCCGATGAGCGACATGTCCCCTTTGAGTACGTTGATTAACTGCGGAGACTCGTCGATTTTCGTGCGGCGAATGATCTTGCCGACGGGGGTAATCGCCGGGTGTGACAAGGGGATGACCATCTCGTTCGGGTCATGCACGTGGTTGGCCCGCATGGAGCGGAACTTGTAGGATCTGAAAGGACGCCCTCCGCGCCCGCCGCGCGTTTGGATGAATAGCAGCGGCCCGGGCGAGGTCAGCTTGATGGCCAGGGCGGTCAACAGCCAGATGGGACAGGCCAGCAAGATCAGGCTGAGAGCGGCCAGCACATCCATCATTCTTTTAATTGACGGATAAATCACGCTGCCTATTGTATCGGGTGGAGGGCGTGTCTTCTATGAGTTTTCAAGGGATTTAGGTGTATTGGCCGAATTCCCGGACGGCATCGAACATGGCCAACACGTTTTCCACGGGGGTTTCCTCAAGCAGATAATCGTGGCTGGCCCCGGCGACATAACCGCCCCCGGGTTTCATGATGCCGAGTACCTCACGGGTTTTTTCGCGGACTGATTCCGGCGTGCCGTTGATAAGCACATGGTGGGAATCGATGGCCCCGTTAAAAACGATGTGCCGGCCGAAATACGCCTTCAGTTTGGCCAGATCCATGCCTCGGCAGGAAGGTTGAATGGCGTGCAGGGCATCCAGCCCCGCCTCGATCATGGCCGGTACCAATTGAGCAAACCCCCCGCAACAATGAAGCATGACCTTGAGGCCGAAGTCGTGGCCCAGGTCGATCAGTCGTCGCAAATGCGGAAGCATGAACCGCCGAAAAAGCTTCTCGCCCAACAGAGGGCCGGTTTGGCTGCCGAAATCGTTGCCGATGAAGAAAATGTCAATCTGCTCGCCGGCCGCCTCGAAAATTCTTCGGCTGACCTCCGTGTAGTAGTCCACGATATGCTGTAAAACCGCATCGATTAGCTCAGGCTGGTCATACATGCCGTAAAGCATGTTTTCCATGCCGAGCAGATCGATGGCATCGTGAAAAAAAGGCGACCAATCGCCGCCCAAGATGGCGTATCGGCCGTTGTAGCTTGCGGCCTCATCGCGAATAGCGGACACGTCCATCCAGCTCGGGTCAGGCCAGGGGTAGGCATGTACCTGATCGAGGGTCGCACCGGCCAAGGGGTGACTCAGGGGTTGACCGAAACCGTAACCGCGACGTTGGATGCCGAATACGGTCACATAGGTGGCCTCGGCCGAGAGCGTAAGCGGTGGTCCGGCATAACGAGCATAAACCCGTCGGAAATCATCCCCAAAACGAACGCGTAGACCCTCGTCGTCGAGGCCAAGCTGCTGTTTGGCCTTGGCCCAGAACTCCGGTGAGGCCCCGCACCAGGCCGGCACGCGGTCCGGCTCGCGGTGCGCGAACGTGGTCAGAACTCTTTCTCGCGAGGTTAATCGCAATGAAAAACCTCCTCCATGTTCGCCCACCATTCGCCTTCCTGGCGGGTTGAAAGTGGATCCTGACAGGGTTTACAAACCGCCCACCACTCCTGCGTGATCGGATCGGCGGCCATCCGGTCCATGTCGGCCCTGAAATCCTGGCCGACGTATTCGAAATAGCTGAAGAGATAGTTATCCTTATGATAGATCGAATAATTGCGAATATTGCACTCGTGAATGGTCTTGAGGACACCCGACCAGACCGCGCTATGAAGCCGTTTGTATTCCTCGAACTTTTCGGGGCGGACCTTGATAACCATGCCATACCGCTGCATACACAACCTCCCAATCCTTGACTGTCAGATTTCCAAGTCAAATTCGCCCAATTGCAGGGGATAACCGCCATACTCGCGAGCCAATTGGATCATGTAATCGTAATCGGCGGGGACCACGTTATCCGGAATACTGTGGTCGGACTGAAGGATATAACCACCTCCCTTGGCGGCGTTCAGTTTGGTCAGCACCTCACGACGGATGGCTCGGCGATCACCGGCGGCCAGAATGCGGACATCGATATTCCCGTTGAATGCCCAGCGCGGCCCGAAGCAACGTTTGAGATCGACGACGTTGAGACCGGCCTTGGCTTCAAGCGGATTGTATGCGTCAACCCCGGCCTCGATCATGTCTTCATAAACGGCCGATGCGTTGCCGCAGCCGTGATAGATGACCTTAAGTCCGGCGGCGTGGATGGCATCGCAGATACGCTTCAACTGAGGCTTATAGACTCTCCGCCAATAATGGGGGGAAAAGAACATGCCCTTTCCGTATGCGATGTCGCCCCAGACGATCATGCCGGCCAGCTTGTCCCCGACGAGCGCAATTTGCGCCTGAACGATCCCCACCAGAAAATCACCCAGTCGTTCGATAAAGCGGGCGACCCGGGCGGGTTTCTCGGCGATTTTCAGGAGCACGTTTTCCGTCCCCATGATTCGCCAGATCATCTCGTGCGGTTCGCAGACGCCGCCGAAGACGCAAAAATCATCGGTATAAGCGGCGACCTGCTCGACATACGAACTGGTTCGGCGGTTAAGAGTGTCGCCGACGCAGTTGATCTGATCGCTGATGGTCGAACGGTAGCGGCGTTCATCGGCGGGGTCATCGAAACAAAAATCGTCCATCTGCTCGAAGGTCTGGGTCGCGAATTCGCGGTACATGGGCATCGGGCAATCGGCATGTATCTCGATGACCGCCTCGAAACCGGTCTCCACGACGGTTCGGCCGGCGTTTTCCTCCAGCACGCGGAAATCGCGGATGTGCGGATCCAGGTTCGGGGTCAGCACCACCAGATCGAGGTCCCAATAGCGATAAGGATCAAAAGCCGGTCCGGCCCCCAATTCGTTCCGACAACGTCGGAGAAAGTTCGACCAGAAAAACTCGCCCACCGGCACCCGGTCTGGTTCGCGGTGTTCCAGGGCGGCGATGACCCGTTCGACCTTGGCTCGTGCTTTGCTCATAATCTGAAAACCAACAAGATCGTTGCCAACCGCAACGTTCATTTTGCCAGAGAAGATTATTCCCTGCGTTATCTCTCCGTCTCGCCTTCTCTCCGTCCCTCTGTCCGCTTGTTCCGCCGGTTGCTTCCTTTCTCAGTAAACGCACTCCTGTGCCGCCTGGGCGTATACTTTCAGGTTCTCCACGGGGGCGTCGAAAAAGTGGTCGGAGGCCGCGAGGATATATCCGCCTTCCTTGCCGAACCCCTCGAACAGTCGCCGCACCTCCGTTCGGATTTGCTCGGGACGTCCGTTAGTCAATATGTTGAATTGGTCCATGCCGCCGATCATGGCCACCTTTCCCGCGAAGACTTCCCGCACTTTTTCCGGCTCGCGGATATTGCCGCCGGTTCCGGGTGGCGACAGGGTCTCCGAGGCGTCCGTTTCGTTGTCGATGATCTGGTCGAGAATATGCATCATCCCACCGCAGGTGTGGTAGGTGATCTTAAAACCATGTTCATGCAGGGCCTGATGCATCTGACGGTCGTAGGGCAGGCAGAATTCGCGGTGCATTTTCGGGGAGATGACATTATCGCTGCCCGCTCCACCGCCGGTTTCCACCAGATCGAATTTAACTCCCGGCATGGCCTCATGAATGAACCGCAGTTTCTTGTCCAGCAGGATTTGGAGCAGGCGGTGAACCCAGTCAGGGTTGTCGTGGGCTTCCATAATCAGTTCGGTGGTATCCTTCAGGCAACAGGCGTGCTGCCAGCAGCCGGCCTGGTCACCCCAGACGAAGCCGCGCAGGATGCCCGCATCACCGAGTTCGTCATAGATCGCGGCCACCTTGGCTTTGTCAATCTGCGCAATCGGCATATATTTGTCGATCAGGTCGATGTCCTCGTGGTGCTTGATAAGATACTCGGTAACCCAGGTCGTGGTGGCGTTTGCGCTGGTGGCGAAGGTTAAGGTGCCACCGGGTGTGGTGATAATGTGGCGAACCGATTTCTCGTTGGGGTCGTCCTTGATGACCTGGATTTCCTCTCGCCATTCGGGCGTGGAATCGAGCGATTGGGCCGAATCGGCGATCCAGAACTGGCCCATGGCCTCGAAATACTGAAGAGCGGCATCCATGCCGGTGGCCTTAAAGGCCGACAGGGCGTCCATCCCGTTCATGTAATGCTTGAGGTGATAATCCTGCCACTGGTGGATGGTGACCGGCAGGCGGTCGGGTTTTTCGCGGTTCAAGGCCCGCATCATCCGTTCCTTCGAGGTCATGCCGTTGCTCCTTCTTGGCGTGCGTCCTGAAACCGGTGTGGCACCGGCGTCTCGCCGGTGCTCGTCAGCCCGGCGGGGCCGATGCCATAGGGTTTCAGGATGCCTTCTTATCGACTTTCCGTTTCGATCGTCAACGCAATCCGTCGCCGGAGGCCCGGTTTTTCGCCACCACCAACCCATGAGGTGGCCGAGTTTCTGCCCGCCTGCCCGCAGGCGACGCAGTAACCGACGGGCCCAGACGAACTCGGTGCCCAATAGCGCCAGGCCGGCAACGATCGTCAAAACCCCCTGCCCGGGGGTGAACAGGAAAACGATACCCACCAGCAGGATCGTCCCACCGACTACGAGAACAATCAGTCTCTTCGCCTGGCGCAGCAGTAATTCAATCATTGATGGTATAATAACGGAAGGGGCGGGGGTAGGCTATAAGAGCCTTCAGCCTTCAGCCTTCAGCAATCGGCATTCAGCAATCAGCAAGCGGCGATCAGTACGGGCGTTTCGAGTGGGATATGACGCCGGACCAATCCTTACCGGGCATGAACCCATGCCCCTGTCCGGGAAATGGGCCTCTGGGGCCTGTTTCGGTTTTTTCAAAAATATGTTTGCTCTCTTATGACCCCAAAGGGTGGTTTAACGTATAATGATTGTTGTACGCTGTAATGATGTGTCGCATAGTCGTTTAAAGGATGTCGCAATTGTTCATCAGTCATTTGGTTTCCAAGAAGGGGCGTGTTCCCAAGCAGGATATCGCGGAGCGGTTTTCGGAAATGGCCCAGGCTCGGCGCTACCGCGACCGCTTCTTCAACAAACGCAAGCGGACCCATGAACGGGAAATCCGGGCGTTGCGGGAATTGCTGGGTACGCTTTCCGATTGCCACTGTTTCATGGACGTAGGTAGCGGACCCGGTCGATTCGTGCCCCTGTTCACGGAGTTTGGCGATTGCCTGATCCAGGTCGACTTTTCGGAACACATGCTGGCCCTGAGCCGAGAAGATTACCCCCTGAAGGAAGGCATTCACGGCGGTTACATCCAGGCGGACGCCCGGCATCTGCCATTCGACGACCGGGTGGTCGATGCGGTCTTCTGTCACCGCCTGCTCAACCATCTGCCCGATGCCCAGGATCGCCGAGCGGTGGTCAACGAGCTGGCCCGAACCACGAAAAAGTATGTGATCGTTTCCTGCCTGCCGGCCGTTTCCCCGTTTCGTGTTCTGAAGAGACTATATGCCCGCTGGATTCGAGGCCGTAAGCCTCGCGAAGAGGTCGATCCGAACGATCTGCTCCGCGACGCCCAGGACGCCGGCCTGCGCCTGATCGCCCGCACCCCGATTCGCTCCGGTTTCCATTCGTCGGCGTTTCTAACCTTTGCCCGTAATTGAAATGAGGTCGGGTGCCCCACCTTGTTTCAAGGTGGGGCAGCGATTATGTCGGACAAGCGTGTTATTTATCCACCACCAAGGGAGAGACGTCAAGAAGGATCGGAGGGGCAGACGGGACTATTGATTCTGGCATACCTTTATCATAGTTGGTTGATTGCTCTCCGACACAAGGCGTTTACGGATATGGCATTTTTTGTAAATTGAAGATATAATAACCCTTGTATATGGCGATGAACAGGAGGCGATTCATCAGGGAATGTCCCATTGGAGTAAGTAGCGTGACTCGTTTCGATCATATCACCGTGGATCCGGCCCAGATGGGCGGCGTGCCGTGCATCAGGGGGTTACGTATTCCCGTGGCCACCGTGGTCGGGTTGGTCGCGGAGGGCAAGAGCGATGCGGAAATTCTGACGGATTACCCGGACCTCGAACCGGAGGATATTCGCCAGGCCCTCGATTATGCCGCCGAGGCGGTTCGTGAACGGCAATTGCCGATCCAGGTTGGATGATGCGTTTCAACGGGTAGGTCGGGTTATCTGCCTGACACAATCGAACTGAAAGCGGGCGATGTATTACTTCGCTGACTCCGATGAACCCTCTCGCGTTGCGACCACTTCGATTTCAGTAATATTGGATGGAAAACGCCGATTGCCGCAACTACCCCGGTATTCCGCTATTGCCCACGATCCCATTCTCCTTTCCATTCACAACTTTCTAATCTCTTCAGCGAAACCGGACCGGGTGGGCGGCGTACCGTGCATTAGGCCAAAATTCGAGGGGAATATCTCGGATAGGCAGGTTGGTTTGGGGAGTCATGGCGTTTGTTCCATTACCGGGGGGTTGTCGTTGTCCCGGTTCGCGAAGTGGGCGCGCGGTTTTGCCACGGTAATAACACGCGGGGGTGAACCGGAAAAACGGGTTTCTGTGGAACGGGTGATAAGGAGGGGGGGTATAGCCGGCCGCCGTGTTCTTTCACGGTCGATCAAAATCTTGTTTTCAGAGGGTCGCAGGCAAAGGCGGTTATTCAGACGGATATATCCGGCAGGTGGACCTTTCCGGTAACTTGGTCGATCCGCACCTTCACGACGACTTTCACGATTTTCCGTGGCGGAGAGGGTTGGGCGGATACAAGACGCGGCGCATGGATGTCGGCCGGGGCGAAGATGGCGAAGTCGCCGGCGCGAAATTCGATCAGCGAGCCGCATGTTTCGTAAAGAATCACGTCTTTTTCGGGGTTATACGGCTGTTTCACCTTCAGGCCGGGGACCAGGGTCGCGTAGCCCATGCGCTCGGCCCCCTGGGCGACGTATTGCACATCGAAATAGTCGCGGTGGGCTTCCCAGACGGCCTGTTCGAGCGTTCTCGGTTCATAGTGCTGAACCACGGCATAGACTTGCCGGCCGTCGAGTTCGTATTCGCCCGGCTTGATGGCGGAAAAGTCATTCTGGGCCAGATATTCCAGAGCGCTGACAATGCCCGGCCCCATGGGATAGTACAACATCGCGTTTTCGATACGATCGACGATCATGGACTCTCCTTGGTACAGGGAGGCAACTCATGTGATGCGGGCTAAGTTGATAACACCTCGACGGAGAGTACTTCCTTCACCGGATGATCGCCGGCTACCATCTGGTCGATTTTATCGAGGGTGGTAGCATGGAAATACCTCTCACCACAATCGGTGCATACCTCGGCATCAACATTCTCGACAATGTATAACTTGCCTTTGTACCAATGCTGTTTTTTGACCTTGCGCAGGCTGGTATCGGCGTTGCAGAATTCGCATTTCATAAACGTCACCTCTTTTCGTATACCGTAATGATAATCAACGGACCGGTTTCTTGGAAGCGGCACAGTACGGACATTATCCGACCATCGCCTGATGGACCTTGTACCCGATACCTCGTGCCTCTGGGATCATGCGTCAACTTTTTCTCCACAAATCCCTCAAGAACCGCATTCTCGACATCACTACGCTAAAATCCGTCCTGGACCATCTCCTCTTCCGCATGAGAGGATAGATAATAATCCCGATCCCGGATTTTCTTGCGTAGTCTCTCGATAATAGACACTTACGGCTCCCATATACGGTCTACGACCTGATTCCGGTCGCATTTATCCAACCGGCTACATTCATGATCTTAACCAGAATGTGAGTATGGTCAAACTGTACCAGTGATTATTGAAGAAGGGGTCGGATGTCCTATAAATAATACGTGGCATAACATCTGTACCCCTGTGGTAGGAAAACATGCCGGGGATCGTGAAACCTCTCCTCGCCGCACAGAGGGAGTAAAATTGTTATAATAATCCCCGGACGTTTACGGCTTTGTCCGGCATAAAAAGTATGAACAACGACTATGACATCATTGTGATCGGAGGGGGGCACGCGGGGGCGGAGGCGGCCTGGGCGGCGGCGCGGATGGGTGGCCGCACGGCACTGGTAACCATGCGGATCGAGGCCATCGGGCGGATGAGCTGTAACCCGGCCATCGGCGGGCTCGGCAAGGGGCAGATGGTGCGCGAGATCGACGCCCTTGGTGGCCTGATGGCCTTGGCCACCGACGAAGGCGGAATCCAGTTCCGCATGCTTAACCGGAGCAAGGGACCGGCCGTCTGGGCACCACGAGCCCAGGCCGACCGCGGGCTTTACGCCGCGGTTGTCCAACGCATGTTGCGCGAAACCGCCAACCTTGATCTGATTGAAGCAACCGCGGAGGAACTGCTCGTCGAGGAATGTAGCGATCTACCAGCCCGAAGCGCGAGCAAGGGAATACCAGCCCGAAGCGCTAGCGAGGGACCGGGGCAGACGGAGGGACGGAGGGAGGGAGAGACGGAGAGAAAAGCAAGCATTACCGGCGTTCGTCTCCATGACGGTCGATTGCTGCGTTGCCGGGCGGCGATTTTGACCACGGGGACTTTCCTGCGCGGCCTCATGCATTGCGGCGAGGAAAAGACTATCGGCGGACGGATCGGCGAACCGGCCTCGGTCAATTTGAGTGCGAGCCTGGAACAACTGGGCTTTGCGCTCGCCCGGCTCAAGACCGGTACCCCGCCGCGTGTGCATCGCGATTCAGTCGATTTTTCGCACCTGCAACCGCAGGCCGGCGACGACCCGCCGGTGCCGTTTTCGTTTTTGACCGAGAACATTCCGCAGCGACAGATCGAATGTTGGATCGCTCATACCAATGAGCGCACGCACGAGATCATCCGGGCGAATCTGTCGCGGGCACCTATGTACAGCGGCCAGATCAAATCGCGCGGGCCGCGTTATTGCCCGAGCATCGAGGACAAGGTGGTCCGCTTTGCCGACAAGAATTCCCACCAGGTTTTCCTCGAACCGGAAGGATACGACAATCCGTGGATGTACTGTAACGGTATTCCCACTTCGCTGCCGCGCGATGTACAGGATGCGATGGTGCATTCCATTCCCGGTCTGGAAAAGGCGGAAATCGTACAATACGGTTACGCCATCGAATACGACTGGGTGCCGACCGACCAGATCACCTCGACTCTGGAAAGCAAGCTGGTGGCCGGTTTGTATCTGGCCGGCCAGATCAACGGCACGAGCGGTTATGAGGAGGCCGCCGCTCAGGGTTTACTCGCCGCGATCAATGCGGTCGCACAGTTGAAAGGGACTGAACCGGTCGTTCTCGGCCGCGACCAAGCCTACATCGGCGTGATGATTGACGACATCGTGACCCGGCCGCCCGACGAGCCCTATCGTATGTTCACGTCACGGGCTGAATACCGCCTGCATTTACGCAGCGACAACGCCGATACCCGGTTGACGCCCATTGGCCGGCGGGTGGGCTTGGTCGATGATCGACGTTGGATGCACTTTCAGCAAAAACAGGCGGCCATTGAGGAACTCCAGACTCTTCTGCAAACAACCCATTTTCAAGGACGATCTCTTCAGGACTGGATGCGTCGCCCGGACGCGCGTCTGCGGGATTTGGTTTCTCAGATTCCCGCGCTGAACCTCGATTCGTACGCTCCCGCGGTCATCGATGTGGTTGAAATTGGCGCCCGTTATGCCGGTTATCTTGAGCGTGAGCAGCGGGTTATTCAACGTTACAAGCAGATGGAAGCGCGCCTCATCCCCGCCGGCTTCGATTATGCAGCCATGCCCGAACTTCGCCGCGAGGCCCGCGAGAAATTTGCCCGGGTCCAGCCGCGCAGCCTCGGCCAGGCCGCCCGCATCAGCGGCATCAGCCCGGCGGATATCGCCACCCTGTCAATTTATCTGGCCCGGTATCATCGGGAATCAGTCTGAGCGAAAGATCATGAAATCCTGAGCGAAAGATCATAGAATCGGCGACCGCATCTTGACGTAAACGCATGATTCATTACCCTTGCTTACGGTGGAAACGTATATTCCGCATCAACTTGTCGATTCTTGAGAGACTTCGGTTTCCATAGTGAAAAGGTAAACCCATGATTCGCACGATCGGTATTTTAATCTTGTTGGCCGCGTCGATTGGGCTTCAGTCCGCATCGGCGGCCACCACGTTGAAGCATTATTACGCTCACGATGCGGTGGAGGATGAACATGGCGTCATCGCACCGTGGTACAAGGGACAGAACGGCCAGTGCGACGCGCGTGTACGCATCTCCGCCGAAACCCTTAAACGCTATCCCTGGGCCGACTTGCAAAAAGCCCCGAAGCGCCTTCCGGAATACATCTACAGCGGGCATTGGAATATCAGCGATGACGGCACGATTACGGTCCCGACGTTCCCGGATTGGAATAACGGCGACTATGGCCAACGGGCGGCGTAACCCGGGCCCCCTGTTACCAAATTTAACGGATAACCGGCATTGCCCCCGCCCGGGAAAAAAAAACTTT
>CAYNYK010000092.1:0-21605 GCA_964401335.1 uncultured Planctomycetales bacterium | reverse complement strand
CATGCATGGTCTTCATCCTGGATTCGTTTCCGGGCCCTTTCCTCGCTTGTGTAAAACGACATGATATATTACATGCTGGAGTCGGGTTGTCAATGCTTCGCCAGAGGATTGTCATCGACATATCGACGACCGGGCGTCGTCGAAGCGCAGGGAGCTTCCGCAGGTTTGGATCGGAACAGGCAGACGCGGTAGGTCGTGCGAACGATGATCACCCCGGCGGCGTGGTCAAACCAGGCGTCTGGCGCGTCTGTCCGGCGACTCTCTGTCGGGGTCAGGCTGGCGGTTGGTGACGATCCGGCGGACGGGAAGCCGCCTGAACAGGTCAAACCGGTCGCGCCGAGGGCGTCAGCCCGATGCGACAGCCGAGAGCGGTTCGGGTGGGGTAGCGACCGGGGAGCCAAAATCAACCTGGCGAACTTTTTCGCCAGTCCAAGTTAACGGAAACGCCCGACCAGGAAACTGGCCGGGCGTTTTCGTATCCTGTTGCGGGCAAAGGGTTACGGCGTTCCCGCCACTTCCGGGTGCGCTCTCTGTTTCAACCCGCCTCCGCCACGTTGCGGCCGTGAACCTACACGTTCCGGCCCGCCCGCCAAGAGCAACGCCCGAACTCTCGGATTCTCTCGTAAACAGCCCTCGCCCAGTTGACAGACCCGTTCGCACCGGACCCTACCGCGATTTCGAACTCCCGTCGCGCTGGGCCTCCCCCAGTGCCCGCTCGATCATCTCGACGGGCGGCACGCCATCGCCGCCGAACATCCGGCAGCCAAATCCGTAGCTCGCCCCCCGTTGCACCGCGGGGTCGATGTCCCGGCCATCAATCAGCACCGTGGGCGAACCAGCAAATCGCAAGGCCTTTGGATCGTCTCCTTGCCTGACTTCGATTTCGTTAACCTTCGCATCGATGCCCAGTTGTCGAACGACCTCATTCACCCGTTCAACGGTCGGCCTGTGGTTGGGGCACCCGGCAAAATAGAGCACGTCGATCTTCATACGATTCCTCCAGCGTCAACTTGACCCATTCATTATCGCAGCGTGTGGGCATGAGCCACAAGACGGTTTCTCCCGCACCCTACCGCCATTTCGAACTCACACCGGGTATGTAAGAGAAGGACGAGCAACACCAATCCATCCTTCGATTTTACCCGGGATAGGCCAGACAGCGCGCCGGTCGCCAGGCGAAGGTTGTTGTAGACTTGACGGCACGCGCGAGGTGGCCGCCCGGAAGCGGATAATCGTGAAGAAGTCGCGTGGCCGATGCATCGAGTGGTTCGACGGGGGTTCACCAGGGCTTTACGAACGAGTTTGGGTGGCATTTTCCCCCTGTAGCTTAACGAAGGCCGTGCCGCGAGCATGCTTCCGGCACATTGACTTGCTCCACTGGTTGTACGGCCGTATGAGGCAGACGAAAATCCGGGGAAACGGCCTATTATTATCACATCAATCGGTTCTACGGATCTTTAATTAAAATTTATCTTTATAGCTTTTGTGTTGATTTACGTTGGTTTCTTGGTGAATCTCTCCCTCTTGACGGCCGGTCCTAAGTCGGTGTCTTGACTGGACTTTTACTCATAACGTACTATACGGCATCCTCGGCGGTTTTGAGCGAGGCGAAGGCATCAGGGGACCGTCCGATGGAGGGGCCGAACCGATACGCCAGCCGTCGCGGGTTCTTGCCAGAATAAGGATTGGATTCATGCTCAAGGAACAGCGCACCCATTGGATAGGTATCCCGATCGTTTTTCTGCTTCTGATCGGCACACCGTTGTTGATCGGGGTTGGATGCCCCGGCAACAACATTGAGGGTATCCCGATACGGCCCATCACTTCGGGATCCGGCACGGAAACAGGCGTGGGTGTGGATGGTAATCCACTTCCGCAATTCAACTTTGTCCAACCCGCCAAAGACAAAAGCGTGAGCGTCGGGCAGATCGTGACCATATCCTGGACCGATGAGCATTATCTGAGCAACGCCCTGATTACTCTGGTACTCGATCCGGATAATACCCTGAATAACGGTAACGAGATTACCATTCTAACCGACCGCCCAATGGCTTTAGATGACACGTATGACAGTTTTTCTTATGACACACGTTTTCTGGGACAGGCCGCCTATCGGGTGATCGCCAGGATTGTCGACGGCGTCAATCCGGAGCGGACCGTGGTGGCCTCAGGACGCATTGTGACCTTGAGCGACTATATCGCTTCCACCGACCCCTCGCCGACGATCGTGGCCGAGTCGCCGGTCGAAAATATCACGGTCGGGCATAACGATTTCTACACCATCAGTTGGCGGGGCTGGGATCGGCCGGGGGCGGATGAAGATGTGGAGGATCCGATTGTAATCGTTTTGTTGGATTTTGATCGCGATCCGAGTAATGATGTCGACCTTGATGATCCGAACATACTCAACCGCATCGAAGCGATCTGCGAAAATCCGCCGACCACCGCGCCGGTGGATGAGCAAACAGGGCCGGAAGGGGAAGAAGTGGTCGTAACGGTGGACTTTCCGCAGATTAGTCCGAGAAATCCGACCTTATCAGGGAACCTGGAAGGCGCTTATGCCATGTATTGTGTGCGTAACACCGATCAGGCCCGCCCGACAACCGCTTCGGGAATCACGATCCAGGAGGATGTGACCCAGATTCCTCCGCTGCCCGATGGCTCTCCTTATTATGTTCGGATTATGATGTGGGATCGGGTCAACCCGCCGGTGCACAGTTATGCATGGGGGACGCTAAGCATCAGCAAGATGGCCGGCTCGCTCGTCGATCTGGCCGAGGTGGGTAAGAGCATTTCCGGAACGCGCTTTCTTGGTTTTCATGCCGAGGCCTTGCTGGGATTTACCGGTGTAGCCTTGGGGGATTTCGACGGAGACGGGGCGGACGATTTTGCTTTAGTGGCTCGGTACGGCCAGCCCTTCGAGCGCGGCAAAATTGGTTCGGCCTACCTGATTTATGGGCGGCCTCCCACCGGCAACAGCACGGTCGGGCGCAAATTTGGTGGACAGGTCAGCATCAATAATTTTGACGGCTCGACCAATCCCGATCCGCAGTATCAGGGATATCGAGGGACTTTGTTGGCCATGGGGCAGGCATTCTCCGACACGTCGAGGGCGGGAATGAATTCCGACGGGATGGTTTCCATCAACAAGATCGCCGACGTAACCGGCGACGACACGCCGGAAATTATTTTCGGTTTGCCATGGATCGTTGGCTTATATGATTATTTGGATGACGACCCGTGTGATGCCGATCCGCCATTTTACTATGACGATCTCTGGCCGAATCGATTGTCGGAACCCAATCCTGATGATATCGGCTATCGTGATACCACAACTTACCCTTATCCATACATCACCGGCGGCTATGTTATTATCACCTATGGTGACAGTATTTTGAATAACAGTGTTATCGAGGTTGCCTTGACTGGGCAATTTGATCCGGATGGTGGTGTTTGTATGGATGAAGGGTGGTGCAGACCGAGCGAGGAAGTCCCTAACGGCGTACGCTATCGAGGCTATTGGTATGATAATTTGTCTGTGCCGGCCGGCAGTTTTGGTCGGGTTGGTCAATTCGGAAAAACCGCCAAGGCCATTCCGGACATGACGGGCGATGGTCTCACGCACCCACGGGATGGTGTTGAAGAATTGTTGATATCGGAACCCGATTATGTTCATTACATCGAAGAGGGTACACTCGGGCGTGGTCGGATTTTATTCATTAACGGCAGGGATTTCACTGCTCGTCTTGCCGATCCGGTCAAGTCATTCCCAAGATATGATCCTGTCGGGGATCCCTGTGTGGCCCGTGAAGTTGTAACGGTCGATCAAGGGAAAGAAGTCTTTTTTTACGGTGAACAACCGGGTGATGAATTCGGTTATGCCGGACCTGCGGGAGATTTTAATCTTGACGGGCATACGGATATTCTGGCCGGTGCCCCGGGGGCCGATCGCAAAGGGTTTACCGACAACGGGATCGTTTACATAATCTTTGGGCGCCTCGATATTGGCCATATTCATCTTGGCTATATCGAAAGTGACTATACATATTACGCGGACAGAAAACCGGATAACCCTCCCCGCGTGGAAATCTATGGTGATAAGAGCGGTGCCCGGCTCGGTGAACGCCAGACCGCTTTGGGTGATGTGAACGGCGACGGTATTCCCGATATCGCCATCGCCTCTCCGACTATGGACAGCCCGACGGCCGCCAACGCCGGTTTTGTGGGGATCATTTTCGGCGGGCAGCGGATGACCGGCGAAAACGCGTTCATGGTCAACGAGATTGGAACTCCCGCCTTAAAGGGGGTGCGGTTATACGGCAGCTTGAACAGCGGGGTGGGGGAATATGTCGCCGATGCGGGTGATTTCAACGGCGACGGTTATAGCGATCTGTTGATCGTGGCCGCCAATGAAACGCACATTTTCACCAACGACGATGGCACGTCGAGTTCCCGACGGGGTGTTTGCTATCTGGTTTTCGGCGGACCGCATTTGAACACTCAGGAACTTAACCTGAGCCAGGTCGGTACTGCGGAATTGCCGGGTGTCAAATTCATCAGCCCGTATAAAGTTGGCTCGGTGGACGAGGCCGCCATCCTCTGGGCTGGATCGGCCGGTGACGTGAATGCCGATGGTTTCGATGATGTGCTGATGGGCCTGCCGCTGGCCGATTACGTTTACCCACAGGATAATCCGGTCAAACGGCGCAAGGATGCCGGCGAGGTATACCTGATTTACGGCAACAACAACTCGGCGCGCATGCAATAAGTTGAATCATAATAACCGGTGGGATCGAGAATAAACCGGTAATCCATCAATATGTCAGTGTACGGACCATTTCCAAGCCCTTCCCTTGCATTGGGATAGGCGGGCGGCCTGGGGGAGGGGATATGATTACCGATGGCGTTCTTCTTGGGATAAGAGGGTGATCTTATGCGCATGGTATGCAGGCGTTCGAGATTGTGCGGGAGCGTGGAGATTCCTGGTTCCAAATCGCACACGATCCGGGCGGTGGCCGTGGCCGCCCTGGCCGATGGGCTCAGCCAGATCGAGGCCCCGCTGATTTCCGCCGATACACTGGCCGCCGTCGATGCCTACCAGGCCCTGGGTGCCGAAATTGATATGCGGGATAACGAATGGCGGATCACCGGTTTTGCCGCGCGGCCCCAGGTCCCCGACAATGTGATCGACGTACGCAACAGCGGCACGACCATGCGGATCGTACTGGGGTCCTGCTCGCTTCTGGAAAAAGGCCTGACCGTCCTGACCGGTGACGAGCAAATTCGTCGCCGCCCGATGGCCGCTCTGGCTAAGTCCCTCAACGAACTCGGAGCGGTGATCACCAGCACGCGGGGTAACTGGATGGCCCCGCTGGTGGTGGCGGGCAAGTTACGCGGCGGGCAAACCAGCATCGAGGCCGTGACCAGCCAGTTCCTGACCAGCCTGCTGTTTTGCACCCCTTTGGCGGAGAAGGATACGGACATCGACGTGCCTCTGCTCAACGAAAAGCCGTACGTGCAGATTACCCTCGATTGGCTGGACCGTAGCGGGATACGCCTGGAGCATGAGGCCATGCGCCGGTTCCATGTGCCCGGCGGCCAGAAGTTTCGACCCGTCAAGGTGCGCGTGCCGGCGGATTTCTCGTCGGCGACATTCTTTCTCTGTGCCGGTGTGCTGGGCGACAACGATATTCTGGTCCGCGGTCTGGATATGAATGATGCCCAGGGTGACAAGGCCGTGGTCGATTACCTGCGGCAGATGGGCGCGAAAATTGAAATCACCGCCGAGGGTATCCGCGTTCGGCCGGGCAACCTGACCGGCTGCGAGATCGATATGAACGCCACTCCGGACGCGCTGCCCATGATGGCGGTAGTCGGCTGTTTCGCTCGTGGACGAACGGCTCTGGTCAACGTGCCGCAAGCGCGATTGAAGGAAACCGACCGCATCGCCGTCATGCGCGCGGAGTTGAGCAAAATGGGTGCGAAAGTGGAGGAAAAACCGGACGGCCTGATCATTGAGGAAAGCCCGCTGCATGCGGCCGAAGTTGACGGCCATTTCGACCATCGGGTGGTGATGGCTTTGGCCGTCGCCGGGACTGCGGTTGCCGGCGAGACGCGTATCGGAACGGCCGAGGCTGTTGAGGTAACTTTCCCAACATTCGTCTCCTGCATGAGCAACCTGGGGGGCGATTTATGGGTTGATGCGGAGAACTGACGCGCTGGATTCCCGCTTCTTCCATGGGCCTCTCGATGGATCAAGAAACTCGAACGGAACTCATCCTTATTCGCCACGGCCAGACGGAGTGGAACCTCCAGGGGCGCATTCAGGGCCATTTGCACGGCGAACTGGGCGCGTTGGGTAAACGCCAGGCGGAAGCCCTCGCGGCACGTCTGGCGACCATATCGTTCGAGGCTCTATACAGCAGCGACCTGCACCGTGCCGTACAGACGGCCGAGGCCATTGCCCGTAAATGCGGTCATGCCATTCATACGGATGTGCGACTGCGTGAAAAAAATTACGGAGATTTTGAGGGATTGACCATGGCCGAGGTCCGCGAACGATACCCCGAGGATTTTGCGCGCATGGTCGGTACCGATGACGAGTATGTGATTCCGGGCGGCGAGAGCCGAAGACAGAAAAACACCCGGGCCATTGCGTGTATCGAGGAACTTGCTGCCCGCCATGTCGGTCGACGGGTGCTGGTGGTCACCCACGGCGGAGTGTTAAGTTGCCTGTTTCAATATGTGTTGGGCGTGGCCCTTGGTTCGCCGCGACGATTTCCGCTCTATAATGCCGGTATGAACACAATTTTTCGGGATACCCAAGGCTGGCAACTGGGCCCCTGGGGCGATATCGCCCATCTTGATGGACTGGCCGAAGAGGATGAGGCTTGACCCCCTTTCACGAAAATGATAGCAGCACAACGATCTTATTGCACGATGGTTTGCGCCCAGGCAATGACGGCCTCGGCGATAACCAAGGCTTGGCGATAGTCTTGTTCTGAAACCGGTCCAATAAGGCCCGGATAGCGTGCCTGGGTAGCATAGACGATGAGTTGATCCGCTTCCTGGACAGGATCCGGGATGTCCAAACCGGATTCGGCCAATTCGTCGAGGAGCAAGCCTAGATCATGGGTAAAAGCGAATTGTTTGCGGCGATGCTGGGGAGATGGCTTTGATAGCCAACTCAGCCGCCTGTTGGGCCATGTAACACAAATCCTCCAAATATGCGCCGGCCGGCAAAGGTTGACGAGCCAAGGCAAGCTTATCGGTGGCCCGTTCCACCCATTCAGCCGCGGAACCGGGAGCGGGACTATGCGGCATGATACACCTCCCGGCCCTCGCTCAGGGCGGTGTGGATCACGCGATAAGGATTGTCGGCCAGCAGTTCGATATCCTGTGGAAGTGCGACAATAATATCCTTGGCACAAGGCAGACCGCGCAACTGACGATGGATTTTTTGGGTTACGGCGAGGCGATTGGAATCTTTGGGCATAATGACGAGGAAATCAAGATCGCTGTCAGCGCTCATCGCGCCGCGAGCGGCTGATCCGAAAAGAATAATGCGCAGCGGATGCACGTTGGTTACGATCCGGCGCACGGCTTCATTAATCAGATCAGGATGGGGATGCATCGGATCACCTACGATATCGTTTACCTGACGTTTTACCTTAGCCATGTGTTCCGCAACCCTGAGACACCCTGTCGGGCGACAGGATCAAACGTTATCGAGTATACTTAGCAAATAGTCTATCAGAGTACGGGTGCCTTGGAAAGCCGCCTGACAATTAGGAGGCGTAACTTGAACATCGTCCTGATCGGTATGAAACATTGTGGCAAGAGCACGCTCGGGGCGGCCCTGGCCGAGCGTTGGGCCTGCGCGTTTTACGACGTGGATCCGCTCATCGAGGCCATGCATGCCTGTGACAAGGGGGAGGTTTTGTCCGTGCGGGAGATCTTCACCCGTTACGGCGACGAGCATTTTCGCCGCATCGAGGGGCATGTGGTTTGCGATTTGTACCTCAAGCTGGACCGCCCGGGCAGCCGCAGCATCGTAGCTCTCGGCGGGCGCACGGCGTTGAATGACGCGGTATGCAAGTTGCTCAATGCCATCGGGCTGGTCGTTTATTTACGCGTACCACCGGCAGAGTTATGGATGCGGGTTGAACGCGGCGGCTTGCCGCCGTTCCTGGACGCCGCCGACCCGCAGGGCCATTTTTTCGCCCTTTATCGAAATCGCGAACCAAGGTATAAACGATTGGCGGATCTGGTGGTGAATCTGGACGGGTTGGATTCCGAGCAGGCTTTGGACTGCCTGGCCCGGGAAATCGAGGAGCATCCACATGGCCGGTAACAGTTTCGGCCAGGTATTTCGTATTACCACGTTTGGCGAGTCGCATGGCCCGGCCTTGGGCGTGATCGTCGACGGAGTTACCCCCGGTGTGGAACTCGACTTGGCGGCCATCCAGGCGGAGATGGACCGCCGCCGACCGGGCCAATCCAAGATCACCACACAACGCAAGGAAGCCGATCAGGTGGAAATCCTTTCCGGTCTGTTCGAGGGCCGAACCACCGGCGCCCCGCTGGCCATGCTGGTCCGTAACGCGGACGCACGACCGGCGGATTACGAACAGATCAAGGACTTGTTTCGCCCTGGCCATGCGGACTACACCTATTTCAAGAAATACGGCCTGCGCGACTGGCGCGGCGGCGGGCGGTCCTCGGCCCGGACCACGGCGGCCTGTGTGGCGGCGGGAGCGATTGCCCGGCAGTTGCTTGCCCGGCGGGGAGTGACGGTCGTGGCCTATACCCTGCGGGCCGGCGGGGTGGCCTGTAAGACGATCGATTTGGCTCAGATTGAACAGAATCTCATGCGGGCGCCCGATGCGGTCGCCGCGGCCGCCATGATCGAGCGCGTCGAACAAGCCCGCTCCAATATGGACAGTGTTGGCGGCATCATCGAATGTCGCGTGATGGGGGTACCTGTCGGACTCGGCGAACCGGTTTTTGACAAGCTCGATGCCGACCTGGCCAAGGCCATCGTTTCCATTCCCGCGGTCAAGGGCATTGAATTTGGCGCTGGCTTCGCCGCCGCGGATATGACCGGCAGCACGCACAACGATCCTATGAGCCCGGAAGGGCACCTGAGCAACCATGCCGGCGGGATTCTTGGCGGAATATCCAACGGCGAGGAAATTTTGTTCCGGGCGGTCATCAAGCCGACCTCGTCCATTCCCAGCGAGCAGAAAACGATCGACGTGACCGGCCGGCCCGCCCTGATCCGTACCAAGGGACGACACGATCCCTGCCTCTGCCCGCGGGCGGTGCCGGTGATCGAGGCCATGACCGCCATCGTACTCGAAGATCATTTCAAACGGCAGGAGACGGTTCACGGTTGACATTTGCACAAGGAGAGAAACATGAAAAGGTTGTTTGCGCGAAGTACGATTATCGTCATATTGGTATTGGCAACCAGCCCGACGATCGCCCGGGCGAGTCAGCCGATCGATGTGGGCTCACGAAAACAGCTTTTTATTGACGGCAAATTCATCGCCTCCAGTCGGGGCGTGCAACTGACCATGAATCCGCCGGCCAAGATGAATCAGCCTGTATTAGTCGGTAACGAACCCTGGCTGGCCGGAGGCGAACCGTCCGGCGGGCCCGGCTGGTATTCTTCCGTGATCCAGGAGAACGGTAAAATACGTATATGGGGATCAGGATCGCGTGTGCTTCCGGTGCGGATGGTCAAGGACGGGCCGGTTGTGGACTTGTTTGCCTATGCCGAATCCGAGGATGGGATAAACTTCGTCGGCCCTGATCCTGAACGCTGCGCCTATGATAAGTCCAAGGCGGAGATCGGCAAGCATGGCCGTATCGGCGGAACTTCCGTCTGGATCGATCCGAAGGCTCTGCCGGAGCATCGCTATAAAACCCAGGCCAAGTTTTATCCGCCCAATGAGGAGTACGGTAAGCTTTATATCTACTCTTCCCCCGACGGCTTCCAGTGGACTTTTTTCGGGCAGGCCCAGCCGTTCGACGAAATGGATACCCAGAATATCATGTTCTGGGATGACCCGCTCGGGAAATATCTTCTTTACACCCGAAAAAATCTGGAGCGCCATACGCCCGCCCGCTATCGCGTGGTCCGCCGCCACGAATCCGCCGACTTACTGAACTGGAGTGAGGAAATCTTCGTCATGCAGGCGGATGAGATCGACAAACAGCTTTGCGAGACGCCGACGCCGCAACCGCCGGTGGATTATTACGGTGCCGCCGTTTTTCGATATCCGGATGTGAATGCGGCCGACAGCCCCTATATCATGCTCGCCCAGACGTACTGGCACTGGCAGCGACGGCCGAAGGAGGAGAGAGAAGGGGGGTACCCGGATCATAAGTTCAACCATGAAGTACTTGCTCCTGCCACCCTCGACGTGCGCCTCATGGTCAGCCGCGACGGCATTCATTTCGAACGGACCGGCGGTCGGAAATCTTTCCTTGGGGTCGGCTTGGCCGGCACGTTTTCTTCCAAATTCGTTTGGGCTTTGCCGAACCCTGTTCGTATGGGTGACGAACTATGGATCTATTATTACGGCCAGAACCGGGATCATGACGGTTTTATTGATCCCGCGTCGGACGGCTATCTGGCTGGCATTGATCGGGCCATTCTGCGCCTCGATGGTTTCGTCTCTGCCGACGCCGAATACACTGGCGGCGAACTGGTTACGCCATTAATTACCTTTGCCGGCAAGCGGCTCGAACTGAATTTCGACGGCGGGGCCGGCGGCAGCGTTCGCGTCGAACTGCTCGACGAAAACGACCAGCCGATCGAGGGTTATTCCGGCGAAGCGGCCATTGCCCTGTACGGCAACTCCGTGCGCCTACCCGTAACGTGGGGTGAAAACAAGAAGCAGGATGTCAGCCCCCTGGCCGGTAAGCCGATCAAGATCCGCTTTCAGATGCGCGACTGCAAACTCTACGCCTTCCAGTTTTGCGAATGAAATGCCCGGCACGATTTGCCAACCCGAAGCAGTTTCCTCGCTCGTCACGACCCGCCCAGGCGAGCGAGGTGAGCGAGGAAAATTGTTTTGGGCTGGGTGTCGACAGGGCGGATAAAGAACGGCCGATAAGTCAGAGAAATGGCGGGCTAAACGACAAAAAGTCGAGGGTTATCACACCGGCCCATGATTCGTAAATTTTTTATTAAGCATACTTTAGGCTCCATTTCACCTGTTGGCGAATAATGAGCAAAGGTCAAGATCGCTCCGGCAGGGTCCGATAGATGGCCAACAGGTATATCATGGAGACAATCACCATCCAAACCAAATGGGCCCGGCCTGAGCTGATGAAGGCGCGGGCGGAAACGGCGGATGAAGCGTATCCGGTCCGAAGAGCTCGACTGGCATGGTTCACCATCGTGGTGCTTGCGGCATGCCTGCGGTTCTGGAACATCGATGCCATTTTTGAAAGTTCCGATCAGGCCGCGATGGCCAACATGATCCATCACAACTTCGGACTGCGCTGGATATTCGCGCATGATTACGGCCCCACGCTACCCGTACTACAACGTTCCTTCTCCACGCTGTGTTGCCTGTTAGGCATTCCGGCAAGCGAATGGACCTGCCGGTTTCCGGTGGCCTTGGTGAGCTTGGCCCAGATTCTGATCAGCTATCCTTTTCTGAGGCGTCTGGGAGCCGGCGGTCGGGAAGCTTTTTTCGCGACCCTATGTGCGGCCTTATTGCCCACTCTGGTTTCCGACGGTCATTATGCATGGGGTTATCTTACGGTCTGGTTGTTTACCGGTACGATCGCCTTGTGGGCAACCGTTTCGTGGCTTGATGAGCGTCGTCCGGTTCAGTTGGCCGTGGCCGGTGTCGCTCTCTTTCTGCACTGCTTGAGCAATGTCTTCGCCTTCGGATTACCCATTGTATTGTTGTTGTTTTGGATCGTTAATTTGCGATTCGATGCCGTCATTCGGAAGGGGAATAACGAGCAGCCGAACGGGTCCGCCTGGAAACTTCGTCATCTGGGCGCGCCGGTGGTGGGTTTCGTGTTACCCTGCCTGGCTGCGCTTTTTGTGATATTCATAAGTTGGTGGTGGACCGGCGGTGGACAAATCGGGCGTCTATTAGCCAAGCAGAATCATGGCGCGTTGGCAGGACGCTTGAACCAAATATGGGAATTACCGGCCTTCTGGTGTACGCAATTTGGCTATGTTTTCGGTTTGATTGCGGCCGTCGGGCTGGTTTGGGGTATCGCTCAACTCAGATATCCATCGTCGAGACGGTTGGGACTATTGGCGATCTGGGCGGTGGTAGCCGCCTTTCCATTGGTCATACTTACGGACTGGAGTGCCGTGGGATATCCCGGTAGCTATTTTATCGAGGTTATCTACTGTGCCGGTTTGCTCGGCGGCGTTTTCATGTGGCGTCTGTTTGAACGCTTGAGTACCGGACTCGTATCACGCGCGGTGACCCTTGCGGTGGCAGTGGTTGTGGTGGCCGTGCTCGGTATGGGTACCGCGGACGAGTGTTTGTTAGGTGGTCGATGGTCAGGCCTGACGGGTGTTCGGACCGGCTGGGGAAATGTCCGTCAGGATACCGGAATCAAGGCGGCGGGTTGGTATGTCCGTCGTTACGTGCCGGTTGAAGCCGTTGTGATGTCCCTTCACGCCAACGACGGCATGGAAGTCACGGTTGCCGAATATTATTGCGGACGGAGAATCATCGCCCACTACGATATCCTGCCGGCCATGATCGCTCCGTTGTTGGAGGAGATGAAAGGCCACGTGGATGCCGTGATCGTCGATAACGAACGCGAACCTTTGGTCTCGAAACTACCGGATTTTGAGCCGGTCTGCCGATTATTCAATCAAGATTGGCCGGTACGGATGATCTATGCCCGTAAAGATTTGGCGTTGCCGCGGGTCTGTACGGATATCGCCCGGATCAATCCGGTCTACGATCATCTCTATACGCCCCGAAGGGTTCCCGTGCCCCTCTCCGCGGCCCCGTCTTTTCTCGAAGAGCTGGCCCGCTATCAGACGGCCGTCAAGCACCTCAAAGCCACCCGCAACGCCGACCGGCGGCCGTGATCGGCGATTTATATTTCCGCTTCCATGGGGGGCATTAAAAAAGGTTATCCGGGGACATTCTGACTTTGGAGCGCGCGTATACGTAGGATACTCCGTGGTCTTGAAAGCCCGGGCAAACCCTTGTCCCGCCACGGCGTGAGCAGGGCCTGTCCATGCCAGCCAACAAATCATTTTCGGATGCATCCGCTTGCATTCTCTGGAATTCTGACAGCGTGTTACTTGATGTGGTCTATGATATTCTTTAAGAATGAGCTGTGGTATGACCGTGCAAACACTAAAGATTGGTAAACAAGAATTTGTGGTTCTGCCAAAGCGCGATTTCGAACGCATGGCCGCCCAGGCCCGTCGGCAGAATGAGCAGGACCGGCAGGATGCCGGTGATGTGGCCGAAAGTCGACGCCGTCGAAAGGAGGCCGGTGGTAGCACTCTGGTCGAGGTGCGCAAGAAACTGCGATCATGAGCTACTGTCTGATCATCAAGTAACTCAATTTACCAGACGCCGACGATCTTGGCCAGGGCGGTCAGGATAGTCGGCAGGACTGCTCGATCAAATCCCTCGGTGTGGTCGGCCAGGAGCCAGTCCATTTTCAGGTCGTCCAGTCTTGCGCCCCGCAGGGTGATTTTATCCTCATAAATCTGGCCGATACCCTGTTCATACGCGCGTTGAAGGCAAGGTACTACCTCGGGTTCCAAGCCGATGATGCGAGCGACGGTCGCATCGACGGCGGCCACGTCCGTGCCGGCCAGGAGGAACCAATCGCCAAGCCGGTCGCGGATATCCACGGTTTTGCCCCAGAACGGAGCGACGTGCGGACCGTTTCCCTCGCAACCGATGGACCCGTCGATGATGGCCAGGTCGGGTTGCACGGTGGCCACGATATCCAGAAAACATTGCGTCACGCCCCCGGCCGCCGTATGCAGACGCGATCGCGAAAACGGTATCGTGCTGTGTTTATCGAGCGAGGCGGTCCCCACGAAATTCTTCATCGCGCCGGTCAGATAAGTCCACCGATGCGATTTGACCGGGGCAATGGAGATCACCCGATCGGCCTGTGTCACCAGACTGGATACATGAATATGATCCAGATCGGTATGAGGCGAGGGAACGGCGTCCCACGAAGGCGATTCCGCTTCGAGACACACCAGGGCGATCCGGCCGGGGTAGGCCGCGTCAAGCCGCCGGGCCTCTTGTGCGAGGTTGGTCGATCCGTCGAGGGTCACCGCGAGTTCCCAGTCAAGGGTGGGCAACTGGCCACCTTCCCCGATGATGACCTTGCCCGCGCCGGCCTTGAGACATTCCTCGGCTACCGTGGTGATGATCTCGACTTTTGCGCTCTCGCCGGTAACAAAAACATTTTGCGGCATGAAATCAAGGCCGCCCAGGTTCGGTTTAATGAAAACGGTTTCGCCCGGATGAACGACGGAGCCGATTCCGCCCATGGCCTCAAGAATCTCTCGGGTCATGGCATACAAATCCGTTCCGCGGACGGCGGTAACTTCGGCGGAGTCATCCAGAGGGTGGTCGGTGGGTGCGGCGATATAGGGCATGGGGGCGCCGCACCCGGTAAATAATCGGGGGGATATGAGGGCCAATCCGGAACCCGCTCCGTATCGAAGGAAATCCCTTCTTCTGATTATGCGCATGGCTTTTCCTCACGCTTGTACCGCCGATCAGAATAGGATAACAACAACCTCTGACAATTCCCACCCGCCGTTCATTCTTATCATACGATTCTTACCGTTGGGCTTTGACCGCCGCATAATCCCCGGTTAGATTGGATAGGGGGGGTAAAACCTATAAGGAGCCGGGATATGACCATTCAAATCCACACGGCGGAACAAGACCGAGAGTATATCAGTCGGCCGCACAAAGGCGTTCTTGAAAGCATGCTTCAGTTAGGGTATTTCCGCTATTCCCAATCGACGAAGTGGAAGCCCGCTCTGAATGTTTACGAAGACGAAGAGGCCTTTTATGTTTGCGTGGAACTGCCCGGCTTGACCCGCGATCAGATTCAACTTGAAGTGCTCGATAATACGGTACGCATCAAGGGCGAGCGGCCGCTACCCCCGCCGCCGAAGGCGGAGAAAACCGCCTGTCTGTTACGCATGGAAATCGACTCCGGGCCTTTTGAGCGGACGTTTGAAATGCCCCCGGCCGCCGACCTGAACACGATCGAGGCCACGCTGGTTAACGGCTTTTTGTGGATCACCATGGCCAAAAGGGAGTGTTGATAACACGGATATCGCGCTTTTATGGAAGATGACCCGAAAAAATCCCTCGAGCAACCCGCTTCGGAAGATGTACCCGAGCCACCGGTGCAGGAGGATCCGCGATCGGAACCATCCTCCCCTCCAGCGTTGCCGGGTCCCCTGACCGGCGGCGAGCAGGAAATTCCGGAAAATCTGCCGATCCTGCCAATTCGCGACGCGGTGGCGTTTCCCGGCACGATCATGCCGCTGAACATTGGACGGGACAAATCCCGGCGGTTGGTTGAGACCGCTATTTCAGGAAACAAATTGATCGGGGTCGTGGCCCAGCGGGCCAAAGAGATCGAGGATCCCACCCTCGAGCATATCTTTCGGGTTGGTACGGTCTGCATGATCCTTAAAATGCTGACCCTGCCCGACGGAACGCTGAATATCGTGGTGCATGGGTTAGTGCGTTTTGGCATCGAGGAGATTCGGTCGACCGAACCGTTCATGGTCGCCCACGTGCATACCCGCCCGGATGAAGTGTGTCCCAGTCAGGAACTGGACGCGCTGATCCATAACGTCAAACGAAACGCCTATCGTGCTTTTGAATTGTCGCCCAACGTTCCCGAGGAAGCTCGAGTCATCCTGGACAATATCGAGACGGCGGGAGGAATCGCCGATTTCCTGGCGGCAAACTTGCCCTTGTCCCTGGAGAATCGGCAGGAACTTTTGGAAACGTTTGACGTGATGGAGCGTTTGAATAAGGTGAACGCCGCCCTGGCCGAACATGTCGAGGTGCTCGAGCTGTCCAATAAAATCCAGAAGCAGGTCCGACAGCAGATCGACAAGACGCAGCGGGAATACTTCCTTCAGGAACAACTCAAAGCCATCCAGAAGGAACTGGGCGAGACGGACAGTCGTACGGGCGAGATTCAACGGCTCAAGGAGCGGGTGGAACAGGCGCAGATGCCCGAGGCGGCCTTGAAGGAGGCCCAGCGCGAGTTGGAACGCATCGCTCGTATTCCCCAGGCCTCGCCGGAATATTCGGTGGCCGTCGATTATGTTACCTGGCTGTGCGATCTGCCTTGGGCGAAGGGTACGACCGATCAATTGGATCTCCCACGAGCCGAGCGAATACTCGATCAAGATCATTACGACCTGGCCAAAGTCAAAAAGCGGATTTTGGAATTTCTCGCTGTCCGCAAACTCAAACCTGATGGTCGCGGCCCGATTCTGTGTTTCCTTGGTCCGCCCGGGGTGGGTAAGACCTCGCTTGGCCAGTCCATCGCCCGGGCCCTAGGCCGTAAGTTTATCCGCATTTCGCTCGGCGGCATCCACGACGAGGCCCAGCTCCGCGGGCACCGGCGAACCTATATCGGCTCCATGCCGGGGCGGATTATTCAGGAAATTCGCAAGTGTGGGGCGAACAACCCCGTGTTCATGCTCGACGAGGTGGACAAACTCGGGCAGGATTTCCGGGGCGACCCGGCCAGCGCTCTGCTCGAAATCCTTGATCCCCAACAGAACTACACGTTTACGGACAATTATATCGATGCCCCGTTCGACCTGTCGCGGGTGATGTTTATCGCGACGGCCAACTATATCGATCCGATCCCGCCGCCCCTACGCGACCGGATGGAGTTGATCCGGCTGTCGGGCTACACGACGCAGGAAAAATTGTTTATCGCCAAGCGGTATCTTGTTCTCCGCCAGTTGGAGGAAAACGGACTGACCCGCAAGAACCTGGTTTTCACCGATGAGGCCCTCCGCGCCATCATCGCATTGTATACCCGTGAAGCGGGTGTGCGCGAGTTGGAGCGGCAGATAGGTACCATCGCTCGCGGAGTGGCCGCCCGGGTGGCCCGTGGGCAGCGACGCCAGGTAAAGATAACGCCGGACAAGTTGAGCGATTATCTGGGCCCGGCCCAATTCGATCATGAGATCGCCCGGCATGCCGGTGTACCGGGTGTTGCCACCGGTTTGGCCTTTACGCCGACGGGCGGAGAGATTCTTTTTATCGAGGCCACGCGCATGCCCGGGCGGGGCAATCTGACCCTCACCGGCCAGATCGGCGAGGTGATGAAAGAGTCGGCCATGACCGCCTGGAGCATCGTACGCAGCCGGGCGAGGCAGTTACATATCGATGACGAGGATATGACCAAGTTGGATGTACATGTGCATGTACCCGCGGGGGCGATTCCCAAGGACGGCCCCTCGGCGGGAGTAGGTATGCTCAGCGCGCTGGTATCACTGTTCACCGGTCGGCCTTGCCGTCCCGATGTGGCCATGACCGGCGAGATCACCCTCACCGGCCGCGTATTACCCATTGGCGGGGTGAAGGAAAAAGTGCTGGCTGCCCATCGGGCGGGTATCAAGCGGGTGATCCTGCCTGTGGAAAACAAAAAAGACCTCATTGATATCCCAGAGGATATTCGCCGTAAAAAAATGAAGTTCACTTTCGTCAGCGATATCGACCACGTCCTGCGTCATACCTTGATGCCCGCCAGTTCGGCGGTGAAGGATAAGCAAGTCTTACCTCGACAAAAGAAGAACGCACAAGCGGACGAGGAATAAGGGGAGTTTGGAGAGGCGGCTTCCTTTGCGCAAAAACGCATCGATGGATGTTGTACGATTGCCGGTTAAAAAAGCTGTTTATTCCGGATTATCCGGCGTGCCCGGTGGTTGCACATCTTCCTTCCGAAAGGGCGTATCACACTCCGGGCAACGATTGCGCGGCGCTCCGGTCAGGTCATAGCCGCACTCCTGACAATACGGCCGATTGCTCGGGATGGCCTTGTCGACAATCCAAGCACCAGATAAAAAAAGGTAGATGCCAATGGCAATTTCGAGCATAGGGTTCAGCAACTGGAAAATGCTTGTAGTAAAATCAAAAGGGAATTGAGGTTTTTTGGATAACAGCGAATACCCTAACCACAGGATTGAGGGGAGCAACGTCGAGATACCTGATATGATCAGATAAACACCCAGGAGTTTAAGTAGCAACCGAAAAAGGGTTTTGTATTTCATCGATACACCTCCGATAGACTCGCTTCTTGCTCGTCAGCCAGGAGTTTACCCCGCGGAAGTAATCCCGAATTTGCTCAGGGCGGCTTCCTCGTTTTCGGCGAAGGTGAAGAGCTTGTCCAGCCCGCTAATTTTGAAGACTTTTTTCAGATCGTCCCGCAGGCCGCAGAGGACGAGGGTGCCTTTGATGGTCTCGGCCTTCTTCCGCAGGGTCAGGAGCATGCCCAGAGCGGAGCTGGAGAGGATGCGCACCTTGGTGAAATCCACAATGAGTTTCTTGCGGTTCTTATCGTCCACCAAGCTGAAAAGTTCAGAACCGATCTGCTCGACTTCGAGGGAATCGAGTATTCGCATTTCCTCGATGTTGACGATGGTGACATCCTTGATCGGATGAATCAGCAATTTTGCCGCGGCACCCATGATTTATCCTCGCAACAACATAGTGTATATCGATCGGTATTATACGCGGGAGTTCCAGGCAGGGCGAGAGCGGCAGGAACATCTTTTTTAAGGCTCTTCAGCAGAATCTGTGGGTGAAATTGGGGCTCCGCCCCAAGCCCTGGGATTTTTGAGGCATGGCTCCGGTGTTCCAAAGGCAGCAAACACGGGTGTTTTTGTGGGGGAAGACCATGTTGCACCCCCGACCAACACCGCCCAATACCCGTGTGGAAAGTGAACTCGGAAATCCCGTGTAGACAGAAAGCATGAAAAAGCCCATGGATACGGATGTTTCAGCGCCTCAATGGGTCAAAACGACCCACAGATTCTGCTGAGGAGGCTTTTTTAAGGCTTGACGAGATGATGGGTGTCATCGCAGGGTGGCATGGGCAGGCCCTTATTACGCGCTAGCGTGATAAGGGTTTGCCCGTGTTTCGTCAACACGTTTCAGACGGTGACACGAGGAACACGTGATCCGATCGATGTGGTGATTTCGTAGGGTATGGTATTCAATTTGCGGGCCAAGGCTTCCACGCTGTTAGGGGCCTCAGGAACATCATCGATCACGATGATCTCGTCACCGATGGCTACTGGTCCTGCATCGGTCAAATCGACGGTCGTCTGATCCATGCTGACCCGGCCCACGACCGGTACTTGTCGGGCGGGCTGCCCCTGTCGAGCGGGGAGAGTCATGATCGCGTCGTTGCTTAAGAGACGACGATAACCGTCAGCATAACCGATCGGAACGATACCGATCACGCTTGGACGATGAGTCACAAAGGTACGGCCGTAACCGATTGAGTGTCCGGCCGGCACGCGCCGCACGGCCGTCAGACGGGCGACGATACGCATGGACGGAAGAATGTCGCCCGGCCGCTGACCGTCGGAACCACCCCAGTAGCCGTACAAAGCCAGACCCGGACGGACCGAATCCAGACCAGCCTGTGACATTCGAAAAACCGCCGCCGAATTGGCTGCGTGATAAAGGCCCGTTTTCAGGCCCCGCTCGGCAAGTTTTACTCTCAGGGTGTTAAACGTGTCAAGCTGTTGATGAGTAAAGGTCAGATCGTCGTCGTCGGCGGACGCAAAATGGGTGTAGATGCCTTCGATGGCGATATTTGGAATCCGGGCCACCGCGTTAACAAACTCCTCCGCATCGGATGGCAGAAATCCCATCCGCCCCATGCCGCTGTCGATTTTAATCTCGACGCCGGCACGACCACCGGTTTTTTCCGCGGCGCGGGACAGGGCCTCCACCTCGGCCACGGTGGTGATCGTGCAGGACAGGTTGGCATTAACGGCCATGACGGCCTTTTCCATACGTTCTTTCTTGTCACCGACGGCTAGAAACGGGCAGAAGCATAAGATGGGACGGCTCCAGCCCAGACCTCTTAATTCAAGGCCTTCCTCCAGATGGGCAACTCCCGCCCGTTCGACGTTTTCTTCAAGGAGAATCGGCAATACATTTTGGACGCCGTGGCCGTAAGCGTTTGCCTTGACCACCGCGCAGATCGCCGTGCCGGGCGCGAGACGTTGTCGGATGGCCGTGAGATTTCTTCGGATTGCTTCCGCGCGTATCTCAGCTTGAACAGGGTGAATCATGTTGGTCCGATCCTACTGATGGCGCGATACTTATGTCAAGCATTTTACAATTTATCGCCCGTGACGATTCCACTTGTGTTCCCAAGGAGGTCTTTCTATACTTTGACAAGGAAGAACCGGTTCCAGGAGGTCCTGATGCCGATTTACGAGTATCATTGTGCGCGGTGCGGACATGAGTTCGAGGAGCTGATCCGTAACCCACGCGAGGAGTCCAAACTGCTCTGTCCGCGGTGCGCCGGTACTAAAGTGGCCCGCCGACTGAGCGTTTTTGCCGCGCGCGGAGGAGGTCTCGAAAGTCCGCATTCTCCGGGTGTCGGATGCGGAAAATGTGCTGAACAGGGTTCGTGCCCTTTCAGCAAACCCTGAAACCCATGAGAAGCCACCGGGGCGATCCCGGTTATTGACTTAAAGAAACGCTTATGAAATCCGCTTCAACGATGGAACACGCGTCCTACCGGTTGCCTCTTGCCATGCTGCTCGGCTGGTTGGTACCGGGGGCCGGACATCTGCTTATTGGCGAGAAAAGCCGCGGTTGCATCTTTCTGATCGCCATCGCCTTGACTTTCTGGACCGGGGTGGCGATCGGGGGTGTGAAAAACACGGTTAACCGAGAGCAACGAACCCTCTGGTTTCTCGGGCAGATCGGTGCCGGCGGGCACACGCTGGCGACGATGGCCTGGAGCAGATATCTGCAGGCCGAACCCGATCAGACGCCAGAATCTCTAATTGCTTACGGCCGGGCGGAAGAAGTGTCCGTGGTCTATACTGCAATCTGTGGTATGTTGAATATATTAATTCTATTGGATCTTTCCGCTCGCCTCGAACGCAGTGGTAGCCCGGCCGTTCCACGACGTGGTCCGCCGATAAAAGCTTAGAGGGATGATTATGTCGGATATGCTGGCATTCTTTGTTTATCCGGTCGATTTGAGTCGGCTGCAACAGTTGCTTCTGCTTCTGCCGCTGTGTTTGACCGTGAGCGTGGTGTATAAAACCACCAAATGTGCCGAAATCCGCGAAATTCCGCTAGCCGTTGCGGTCAGTTGGCTCACGATCGTAGTAGCAATGTTTGCCGTCGGAATTGCCGTTATCTTTCTCTACCACCTGCTTGCATAAAGCGAGGCCCTGTCCGCCAATAAACCTGACTTGGTTTCGGCCCAGCTTGATTACCCGAATCGGATATGGGGTCTACTTCAGCATCCCGGCGGCCGGTCCGCACCGCCGAGGCAGTTCTTGAACACGTTGAAGTCGTTCTGGTCCA
>CAYNYK010000091.1:18198-21844 GCA_964401335.1 uncultured Planctomycetales bacterium | reverse complement strand
TCAGAAAAATGTTTTCCCCATCAGAAACTTACCGCAAACCGCCAAAGTCCAGACCCACTCATCCCGGTGTACCGGGATGAGTGGGCTACCCGGCCATAAAACCCTGTTCCACCCACGCCCCATTTCCCGGAGCACCCAAACGTGTTCTTAATAGAATGGCCATACGGTATGGCCACCGGATTTCCGACAAGGAGCGATTCTCCCATGGCGATGCCCGATATTTACGAAGTCAAAACTCCTTTATCACTACGGGTCTCCCTCTCGGAGCTTGCCCCGAATTGGCGTCGAAATGGTAAAAAACATAAAAGCGCCAAACGAACCCAAACTCGCGAAAAATCGTTATAACCAATTGACATGTAAGCAAATATAATCGATAGTGAACACTAACCTACGGCAAATGAACGGCGAACGTAACGCTTCTCCACCGATCCGCCGGCTTTCGTGATGGCTTTGTGGCTCGCTTGCCGACCGGTTAGGATAAGCCAATCGTTCGATAGGGAGTAATAATTTCGGTTTCTTACTGGTAAGGGCGGACTAATGCAAAGTATTCTTCCAATTCTGACGGCGCTGGTTGCGTCTGTTCCCGGCAACGCCGCGGGTTCACGGACGCTGTATGAAAATCTCAACGGCGAGGAGCTCAAGCAGATCATCGCCCGGCATTCGGTGGCGTTTATCCCCGCCGGTATCGCCGAGTGGCATGGCGAGCAATCGGCGTGCGGACTGGACGCCCTCAAGGCCGAAACGCTGTGCCGGATGGCCGCCGAGAATCTTGGCGGAGTCTGTTTTCCGACCGTCTGGCTCGGTCCATCCGCGTCCACTCCTTTTGATCCGACAAAATATCCACGAGGCACGGTGACCGTGGACCGGACCATCTATCTGGCCGCCACCGAAGAGATGCTTACCCAAATCGAGGCGATGGGCTTCAAGGTCGCGGTCTATCTTTCCGGCCATTATCCGGGCGTGATCCCCCCGGTGGCCGAGAAATTCAACGCCCGCGGCGGGATGAAGGTGATCACTCTTAGCGAGAACAATCTTGTGGAGGGCATGCCGGCCGGAGACCACGCGGCCACCTGGGAAACGGCGGTGCTGATGGTCCTGCGGCCGGGACTGGTGGACATGAGTCGGCTGCCGGCACTACCCAAGGGAATTGAAAACGCCGGCGAGGTGATTCCACCGCCGTGGCCTTTCCTCCCGCGCAGCGAATACTACGGTATTTACGGCGCCGACCCGCGGGTGTGGGCCAACGTGACTTTCGGAAAACGCGGCGTCGAGGCCGTCATGGAGGGCTTGGCAAAACGCGTCCGTGAGGCCTTGAATGATGCAAATTATGGCCGCCAGATCAATATCCGCTGGCCTCAGGACGAACGAAAACAACCGGAAGTGCGGTACGACTTCCTCTTGCCTTATCAGTGGATGACCCGGTACGAGCAGATGCCGATCGTGTATTGGCCGTTGGTGACCTCGACGGAGTCGGCAACGAAGGCGACCGAGCGGGCGGAAAAGTTTGCCCGGGAATACGGCGGCATGGTTTTCCCGGCGTTGTCCTACGCTCCGGCGAACGATGGGCAATCCGTGTCCATCCCTACCCCCCTGTTCAAGCTGTTGGTTCCGGAGATCGTGCAGACTTTCGCAACCATGGGTTTCCGCGCCGTCGTGCTGATGCCGAGCGATGCCGTGGATTCCAGTATGTGTAAGAAACTGAACGAACTGAAGATTGATGACGGCCAGGGCCGTGTCGTGGTGGCGACCGGTGGGGAGTTGCCCGGCGACTTCCGCAAGACAATCGAGGAATTTGTACCCGGCGGGCAGGCGGTTATCCGGGAGCTGAACGAGGGATGGACCGTGAACGGGCAATGGAAATTGCCACGGCTAAGTGACGCGGTTTACGGGCCGTCGGGGCCCAGCCGGGTTTACGAATGTTCGTTCGAGATGAGCGAAGAGGAAGCTGGAAAGCGAATCCTGCTGGATATCGGAGTGGTGGAAAACCTCTGCGAAGTAAAGCTTAACGATGGGCAGATGATTTCCGACCATTGGGCACCGTACCGGATTATTCTTACCGGCCGGGCCAAAGCAGGAACAAACAAGCTGACCGTTACCGTGCGACACGTACAACAGCCGACGTTAGCCGACTATTATTACCGTGTGGCCTCGCCGCAACTGGCCGCGCCGGTCAAACTGGTACTATGGTAATCCGGTGACGATTCGAAAGTGACGGCGTGTGCCGGGGGGATGCACCTTTGTGGGAAACTGATCCGTCGATGAAGGATATGGCAACGGATAAGCAGGCTTCCGGATCGACAATGAGAGCGTCATGCGTGTAATCATAATATGTTTATGGATCATTCCCTGCCTGATGTCGCCCGCGGCTTCAGTTGATGAGGTGACCACGCAGCCCGTTGCCAGCGCCCCGGCGCCGTCCGTCGATTCGGAAACCCCCTCTGGACATTTGGATTTCCTCACCGGCGAATATTTTACCGGCGATTGGTGGGGAGCGCGGACCGCTCTGGAGGAGCGGGGTATCGACCTTCATCTTTCACTTACCACCATTTACCAGCACAACGTGCGCGGCGGCCTGCAGACCCGCAACGGCCACCGCATCACCGGCAGCGCGGACCTGGAGCTGACCCTCGACCTTGAAGCCATGCACATCATTGACGGTGGGGTGGTGTACGCTTACGCCGAAAGCGGCTGGGCTGAGGAGATCGGCGCCGACCGGGTGGGCAGTTACTTCCCGGTCAACACCGATGCCATCGGCGACCGGGCCATTCGCCTTATCGAATTGTGGTATGAACAGATGTTTTTCGATAAGAAGGCCCGATGGCGGGTGGGCAAGCTCGATTTGACCGTGGACTTCGATACCAATGCCTACGCCAATGATGAAACCAGCCAGTATATGAATGCCGCCCTGGTCAACGCGGGCAATATCCCCTTCCCGGATTACGGATTGGGTACTCAGTTGTTCGTCAGCCCGACGGATTGGTTCTATTTCGGTCTCGCCGCCGCCGACGCTCAGGCGGACGGCAACGAAACCGGTCTCAACACCACTTTTCACGATTCGGCCGATTTCTTCGGCATTTTCGAGATCGGACTGCTTCCGGTATGGTCGACCCCTTGGGGTAAACTGCCCGGCGGTTATCGGGTAGGTATCTGGTACGATCCGCAAACCAAGGAAAAGTTCTTTGATGATCGCGACGGTCGGCGGAAGAGAGCGCCTACCCGACGTGATGATCTGGGTTTCTATGCCAGTCTGGATCAGATGATTTATCAGGAGAATCCGTCCGACGAGCTCGATCAACAGGGTCTGGGCCTGTTTTTCCGCTATGGTTATGCCCACGAAGACGTGAATGATATCGAGCATTTCTGGAGCTGCGGCGCCCAGTATCGAGGCCTGATTCCCACGCGTGATGACGACGTGCTGGCTTTCGGTTTCGCCCAGGGGATCATCAGCGACCAGCGGCATGTTTATGTCGGTGGAGACCGCGAGTCCGTTTACGAGTTGTATTACCGCATCGAGGTTTTCCCCTGGCTGCAGGTTTCGCCCGACATGCAATACATCGTGAATCCCGGCGCCGAGGGCGGACGCGACGCCTTCGTGGCCGGTTGCCGCGTCCAGATGAGTTTCTAAACCGGGGCCATCAGGCGGTGT
>CAYNYK010000091.1:2167-18098 GCA_964401335.1 uncultured Planctomycetales bacterium | reverse complement strand
GGCCCCGGCGTCTCGCCGGGGTACTGGTTTCCGGTGTGGCCTCGGCGTCTCGCCGGGGTAATGGTTTCCGGTGTGGCCCCGGCGTCTCGCCGGGGTACTGGTTTCCGGTGTGGCCCCGGCGTCTCGCCGGGGTACTGGTTTCCGGTGTGGCCTCGGCGTCTCGCCGCGGTAATGGTTTCCGGTGTGGCCCCGGCGTCTCGCCGGGGTAATTGCGGATTTTTGTGTAGTTGCGTCCGAAAAAAGACACTTTCTTTTCCGGTTTGACCAGCAAAAATGAATGAGAGAACGTGACGTGGAGATCGGGCCGTCGGCGTCCTACAATAGGGTTGAGGAATGCATCGTGTGGGGGCGCAGCGATTCGGGAGTCGATTATGAAAAGACGCATAGCCTGGATATGCTTTCTGGCGAGTTTAGGAACATTGATCCTGCTCGGCTGTCAGACCGCGCAACCAACGGCCATGACCGGCCGGGTGGGTGAGGACGCCATGAGCCGGATCACTACCCTATACGATCGAATTATGTATCATCCTCCCCAACGTTTCCGTAAACCTGTCCTGGATCGTCAGGACCGCAAGCTGATTTTACTCCAGGAAGAGTGCGACCGATTGCTGGCGGACATGAGTACCTGGGATATCAAGACACGTCGGCCGGAAGAGTTTGCCCGCTTTGAAGCCTCGATTCGGCAGCTCCGCTCCGTATCCAGCGCGGCGGATGAAACCTGCTTACGGACCGCCTACGAACAGGCCCTGGCCGACTGGCATCGGCTTCAGGGGAACATCTGATTCTCACTCCGTCGCTTTGCTTTGTCCGAGGTCGATCACTTCGTTCATGCTGCCGCTGCGGAACCCTCGAAGATCCACGGCAACGTAAGCGTAGCCGATTTCGCGGAAAGCGGCTTCGATCCTTTGGCGGGTTTCGGGGCGGCAGAGGCGTTCGATCTCGTCAGCCGGCACCTCGATGCGTGCCAGATTCTGATGATGACGTACCCGGCACTCGGGAAATCCCATCTCCCGCAGCAGGGCCTCACCTCGTTCGATCATATTGAGCTTCTCGGGGGTAATCGTTTCTCCGTACGGAATCCGGCTGGCCAGACAGGGCATAGCCGGCTTATCGAACGTGGGTAAACCCATTTGCCGGCTCAACACGCGAATGTCCTGTTTGGTCAGTCCCGCATCGGCGCAGGGGGTATGCACCTGATGTTCACGGCCGGCCTGGATGCCGGGTCGCCAATCGGCGTGGTCGTCGGCGTTCACCCCGGCCACGACGGCGTTGAACCCGTGCTCTTTGATGAAGGTGTCGAGCTTGCTGAATAGCTCGTTTTTGCAGTAATAGCAGCGGTTGGCCGGGTTGGCCAGGTAGTTCGGATCGTTGAATTCGTCAGTCTTGATGACCGCGTGCCGCGCGCCCATCGCCTCGGCCAGCTTGACCGCCTCCTCGAACTCCGCCCGAGCCAGGCTGTCGCTGTCGGCGGTGACCGCGATGACCTTATCCGACCCAAGCGTATCGATGGCCACCTTGAGCAAAAAGGTGGAATCCACGCCGGCAGAAAAGGCGACGGCCACGCTCTCCAGGGCCCTCAGGTCGCTTTTCATCTTATCGAGTTTGACATCCAACGTCATGCTTTGCACGAGAAGACCCTTTCGGCCGGATCCGTTCATCAAAAAGGCCGACGATACGGTCGGCCTGGGTAATTTTTGAATATTATAGCGCGCTGAAGCCGGGGGGGCCTCGTCCTTTCGTCGCTATCAGCCTTCCGCCGGCGCGGTGTTCGTCGCCGGGGCACTCATGATTGCCGGACGGGTGGCCGCCTCTTCCGCCGGTCTTGAGGCCACCAGGGGAAGTACCGCGAGACGCTCGTCGAGCGTCTCAAGCTGATCCGAGGCATCCTCAACATAGGGAGCGTTCTTTTCGTTTATCACTTTTTGATAGAACGAGCGAACTTTTTCCTTATCTCCCTGTCCGGCCAACACGAGCGTTTCCTCGATGGCGGCCAGACGCATAAATACCTGAGCGACGACCAGCGGGTTATCCGCAAAAAGCTTTTCCATCGGCAAGAGGGTCTCTTTGGCTTCCTGCAGTAGCTTGATGCGCTGGTCCCGCTCGGCCTCACCGGTCAAGTTCAGGGCGCGTTTGTAGGCCAAGTCGGCCTTGAGGAACGTCACCCGCGGTCCCAGGTCCGAGGTTTTTCCGAATTTGGCAGCCAGATTGTCCGCCCGTTCGATATGGGTGGGCGTAACCGAAGCCACTTCATACAACTCGTTGTATTCAGTCCAAGCGTTCTGTCTGGCCTGCAAACGATTGTTATGCACCACCCAGCCAATACCCAGCACGAGTACGATCACAACCGCGCCGCCGAGCAGGTAGTTGGCGTTTTGCGAGGCCCATGCATAGCATTGTAACAGGTATTCGCCCAACTCGTTGGTTTTTAGTTCTTTTCGTCGGCTTTGTTTCATGGTAATGGTCGCCGGGGCGCTTCGTTCGGGTTACGGCTAAACGGTTTGACGATGACCTGGATCGTGACCCGGCCGAACGTGCCTCCTTCAATCTCCACAGTACATTCCTCGGTTTTCTTCTCAAAACGCATCTGAATCACCCCTTTGACGTTCTGGTTACTGATGAGCGACCAGCCCATCAGGGGCATTTGATCGGTGTAAAAATCCCGTACCGCCATAATATCGCCCGAGCCACTGTATTGGTGGCGGGCAAAACGGGAACTACCCGATTCGTAGTCCTCGCTCAAACGGTCAACCAGCTTGAAACCGTTCGGCACGGGAACCCCCGTGAGAAAGGGCGTCCCGCGCGGGTGCAAGCGATTGGCCCCCGGTTTTTTTTCGCCGCAACTCACCAGCAGCATCAGGGCGCACAACCCGGCCGTCAGTATCCGTCTGGTTTTGCCGGTCTCGTTGAGTAACGAGCCCGCCGTGATCCGATAGCCTTGTTTTTTTGTCGTTTTCGCCATCCGGTTGGCAGTCATGGCCGATCCTCCATTCAACGGGCTTGCCAGCCTGGCTTCCAACCCTCGATCCAAGGCGATGCAGATTATCCGAAACAGACCTGTCCAACAAGCACTTGCCCGTAAAAAAGAGGTTTCGGATGCAAGGCGATAAAGGTATGTAAATTTGTAATCAATATTTTGAAATTAACTCAAAGTCAAAGGTTCGGGTGTTTGGTCTCTTTGGTCTCTGTCGGTTTATTATGGTAAAGTGCCTCAAACGCTGGACAACCCAACAACTTTGCTCGTTGGTCGACGGTTTTATGGTTTTGCCGTTCTCGGAACCACAGTGGTTTTTTTAGTTTGCGGAGCGACCGAGGAGGATCATGCTCGATGCTCCTGGCCCCTGACCCGTATGGAGGTTTAATAATGGAATCGCATCCATATCGTTGGCTTGGGTATGTCGCCTATCTGGTAGCCGTGGCTTTTTTTTCGGCCAATGGTTTTGCCCAAAACGATTCATCCGACCGTAAGGCCGAATATATCGACGCCGTTACGCGGGGGGTGGGATTCATGCCCTGGCAGGAGCGTGGTGTGTCCGATGCGGAAAAGGTATTCCGGCAGGGCATCGAACAGCGTAAGGATGAGCTGCTGGCCACCCGTATTCCGGTCGAGCGGCCGGTACTATTGACGAAGGAAAACTTTGCCCAGGCCAGACGGAATATTGCCGCCGCCGACTGGGCCCGCCGGTGGTATGAGGAGCAAAAGAGCGTGGCCGATTATGTTCTTGCCCAACCCGACAAGTACATAGACGACATGATCCCCGAGCTGACCCCGACCCACGCCTATGGATTTACCTGCCCCAATTGCCTCGGCACGAAATCACAGGAGTGTGTCGGTCATTCTCTCGTTAAATGGGATTATCGGAATCCCGATGTTCTCTCCTGCGCGAAATGCGGGCATGTCTACCCCAGTGAGCAGTATCCGGAAACCGCCCGGCTCGAAGCCCCGCGTTCCGGACAGACCTTCACCTATTACCTCAACGAACGCGAGCGGGCCAACCCGGAGGATCGCAGCGGACGATATGCCTGGCATTGGGTGGGCCGTCCGATTCATATCAGTTTCACCGGCATCATCCGACAGGAAAAAATAAAATTCATGATCTCCGCAGCCAGGGCGCTTGCGGTGGTTTACTCCCTCGACGGCGATGTTCGCCATGCGGAAAAGGCCAAAAAGATTCTCCTGCGTCTGGCTCATTGTTATCCGCGCTGGTTATATCACGATTACTGGGACACGATCGCCGACTGCGATCCCATGTATGCCGCCTGGCATGATCGGAGTCTACCTTTGGAATGGAAACGGCATCTTTGCGGCCAGGCCTACGCCAAGGACAGCCCGGAGCGGGCGGCCATGCTGCAAAACTATTGGGGCGCCGGGCGCATTCATCCCAGCACGGACAGTATCAGCCTTCTGGCCTCGCTGGCCCAGGCTTACGATCAGGTATGCGAGGCCGCCGCCGAAGACAGCCGGCCCGTCTGGTCGGCGGAGGAACGGGCCAAAGTGGAACGTGACTTGATCCTGGAATATATCATGGGGGCGGAGCCCTTCCTGGGGGGGGCCAACCAAGCCAAGTGTGTCAACAATAAATCCCCTCGTATCTATCATGCCATGGCGGCGGTCGCTCAGTGTTTGGGGTTACCCATGATGGCCGACACAGCACTGAGAGGTTACGAGGGCGTGCGTGATCAATCGTTTCTTTACGACGGGTTTTCCCGCGAAAGTCCCGCCTACACCAACATGTATCTCAGCGAATTGGTTTATATACCGGAGATGTTGCATGGTTTTCAATGGCCGGCGGATTTTCCGGGGCGGCAAGGGGTTACGGATATGTACCGCACGGATAAGCGGCTTCGCCTGATGTTTCGGTCCGTTATCGACCAGTTACGCCCGGACGGCCTATATCCACCTCTGTCAGACACGTCGGTTCTCAGTCGGCCGGGCACGGGCTTATTGGAAATCGGGCAGAAACGATACCCCGAATACTTCAGCGGTAAACTGCCGATGGCGAGTGGCGAACACGCGCCGAGCGCGTATGCCTTCTTTCATCTCGATGTGGAGCAGGCCCGCAAGGATGAGGGCTTCAACCCGCCGGAGATCTATTATCCCGCCTGGATGACCGCCTTTCTGCGACACGGCCGAGGAGCCGATGCGTCCATGGTGGCCTTGTCGTTTGCCCCACCCGGCGGCCATCGCCACCTCGATAACCTTTCGCTCTATTATCTCGACCGGGGACAAGTCATCCTTGGCGACCAGGGCTATCTCGGCGATATGCCTCAGAACCGATGGATCCGCAACACCCAGAGCCATAATCTGGTGGTCGTGGATAACGCCGAACAGAAAATGTCTTCCCGCACGCCGTCCTTGTCCTTTATGGTCACCGGTCCGCGGGTCTCCGTGGTGGAAGCCTCCTCAGAGGCTTACGACCAATGTCGCGAGTATCGACGCCTTGTTGCCTTGATCAAAGGGCCTGCGTCGCAGACCTTTGCCGTGGACATTTTTCGGGTCAAGGGAGGCGATCGACACAGTTTTCGCTTGTTCAGCGAATTGGCTTCGAGTGACGAGACCGAGGGACGGTTGGCGTTTACCGGTATCGATATGCCGAAGGAGCCGCCGTTACCCCAATTCGGGACCAGCCTGGAACGCGACGCGATCTTCGGCTTGCGGGACATTCGTGGCGTCGATAATCCGCCAGTCGTCTGGCAGGCGACCTGGACTCAGCCGGATCGGGTGTATCGGCATTGGGCTCTTGGTCCGGCGCATCGCGTGGAGGCTTCCAACGGTCCGGGCCAGGAAACCTTGAACCAGCCCGGCCGCCGTGTCCGCTATCTCGACGTGATTCGTCAGGGCCATGATTTGGAGAGCACGTTCGTAGCCGTCCACGAACCGAGCGGACCGGACCACCGTATGCCTGTTCAAAAAATTGAACGATTGGATATCCCTGCCGAGGCCGGCGCGGAGGCAGTGGCCTTGCGCATCATTTCCGACTGGGGGACTTATCTGTTATTCAATGAGTTTGCCCGTCCGGTCGAAGTGGCCGGCGTTCGTTTTTCGGGAAAGTGGGGGCTGTTGCAACAAACGTCGGAGGGAAAGAAATGGATTCTGTGCATAGGCGCGGAGACCTGCATGATGGAGGGCTTGGGCTACGAGAAAGCCACGCCCTCATGGTCCGGCCGTATTGTCGAGCATGACGATTCTCGACTCACCACCGATACCGCCATGCCCGCCGATTGGCCGCCTTTACCAAAAAATCTGCACGTTTACGTCGGTGTGCACACGCAAGAATCCTGGACCGGCTTTCCCGTGCGGGCGGTGGAGAGTCAATCGATCGAGGTCGAGCGGTTCCCCTTGCCACCGTCCTCCGAATTCCGTATACCATTTGTGCGTATTCTTGGAGAGTAGATCTCCTCGCCGATCGAGCCGGCCAGGAAGTAGGTGCCATTATGAAACTGTTTCCGCGAAGACACGAAGGAGAGGAAGGGCCGCGGCGGTTGACTCTGAAGGATGTCCCGTTTGCTACTTTGGTCGAAACCGACGAGGAGTTACGGAACCTGCGGAGAAAATACAAAACCCTATCCGCCAAGACCAGGCGTGAAGCGGCCCTTTGGGAGTACAACGAATCCCTTGCCAGGGACTTGTTCAAGGACGCGATCTCCAGACTGGTTGACGAGTCCAATTTTTACGAAGATGAAAACGCGGATCCATGTCCGGGTGCGGTTTACGCTCTGGCCATCGATCCGCAATGCGCGGCCGCGATGCTGACCGTCGGATCGGTGGAATATCAACTGGGACGCATCGAGGAGGCCATGAAGCTTTTTCTTGCTCTTACAACACTCCCCGGCGATACGGAAGATTTGGCCGAGATCATCGATGAAGTCGGGGATTTTCTAACCGACGAGCATGATTTTGGCAATGCGCTTAAATTGTATACCTCGGCCGCGGAACATCATCCAAAGGAGCCGCTTTATCCTAATGCCCTTTCTTACTGCATGGGTAAACTTGGCCGGAACGACGAGGCCCTCGCATATGCTCAGCGGGCGGTGGAAATGGAGCCTGACAACTATTATTTTCTAAACAACCTCGGCTGGTCCCTTGTGGAACTCAAGAGGTTCGAGGAGGCGGAGGAATTTCTGAAAAAAGCCCTCAACCTGTCGCCCGATGACGATTATCTCGCCCAAAATAATCTCGAGGAGCTGTATCGCCGGCGGAAGTTATCGGCGCGAAGCAGGAAACGGGGATCATGATAACCGCATCCCGAAAAGGCTCGATTTTCCGTGAGGTTTTTCATTCTCCCCAGGGCACGGGTATAATATCGCTAATTCGTGGCCACGAAACGCACGGGGAACAAAAAGATGGACCACACGACGCGCCGCAGGAACGGGTATCTTAAAGGGAAAGACCGTCAAGCCCTTGACGATATGCTCCAGGATGCCGAGAAGTGCCGGGCAGAGGGCATGGGGTGGCGGATCGATGGACTGGGGGAATGGTCGACCGAGGCCATTTTCGACAAACTTCGCGAGATCGGCGTACATACCGATCAAGAACATTTCGAGGAGCAGGCCGGCACCGCCGGCCGCTGTCTGGACCTGGCCGAGCAATGGCGGCAGGGCCTTGCCTTGGACGATACCCCGTAGGACGAGTTTCTCTTTAGGGCCGCCGAGGAGCTTTAGAAGCGGCTGACGCCTCAATTGCTCTGTCCGGAGATCATCGCGGGCCGGTTCGAGGAAGTCTTCGAGCAAATCGATTCGTTTCGTCGCTTTCAAGGCAAGGACATTCTCCTCCTCATAGAGACCGTGAATTATTTGGCGCGGTTTCCCGAGGAGCAGCGAGAGGAAATTTTTGAGGAAATCCAGGATTGTGCTTTCCTCGATCTCGACGGTTGGTTTTTCGAATGTATTCTGGATTACGGCAAGGAACATCCCGACGAAATGAGGCGCGTCGCCGAGGTGGTGGCTAGCTTTCGTATACCGGAACATTACCTCGGCGACCTTGCGTTCTCTTTGGCCCAAGCCGGCAGGCGGGAGGAAGCCCTTCAACAAGTGGCCGCCAACCTGGAGCGATGGCCGGAGATTTTCGAGATTCGGACCCATGCGGGTGATGTATATGTCGAGCTTGGCGATAATGAAAAAGCCTTGGAAGTATATCTTCAGGCCCTGGGTTTGGCCGCGCATGCCCATGATTGGGATAGGGTTGCGGAGCGGGTGCGGCCTTTGCTCAAGCGCCTCGGCCGTCAACCGGAATGGAGGAGCATTAAGGAGCGTTATCCCCGGCCGGCGGAGCAAGTCCTTTCAGTTATCTCGGAACTTGATGATGATGGCCCCCTTGGCGTGATAACCAGTGGGCCGACTCCAGAAGTGATTATCGATCCTTCCTTCCACACGTCTCCCAACGTCAATATTGGTCGCAACGACCCCTGCCCCTGCGGGTCAGGCAAAAAATACAAGAAATGCTGCCTCAGGCGGAATTGAAGCATGAAGGCCAATAAGGGGTAGGCTCCCCCGAGTGTACTCTATTTTTTCCATCACGAGATTCAGCAATGACCGAATGCGAAACAGGGCTGTCATAAACGGCGCAGGCCAGGTATAATACCGTTCAGTGTTTTTGAGATCGCGGGAGGGAGGCCCCGCACGGGACGTTTGTAGAAACCCGGACTCCACGAAGCCGCTATGATTTCCGAACGCTGTCTGATACCAACTCGGATAACCGGCCTGGCGCGGCGCATGTTGCAGCTTTGGCACCGCCAGCCGGCGGATTGGCCCCTATTGGCTGATGGTCTGGCGGCTTATCGCGAGGCCGCGCGGCGTTCCTGGCCGGTGGGTGACGCCATGGTGACCGCCCAATGCAATCAGGCGCGTCTGACCAGCGCGTCGGCCCGCATCGATCTTGAATGGCTCACCCGGCGTCCGTGCCTGTTATGCCCGGACCAGCGGCCCAGCCAACAAAAAGCGATCGAATACCGGCAGGACTGGCTTATCCTCTGTAACCCGGCGCCGCTTTTTGATCCGCATTTTACCATCATCAGCCGAAGCCATCAGCCCCAACGTCTCACCCCGGCCCTGGGGACCATGCTCGATCTGGCCCACGATCTGGACGGAACGTATACGGTGTTTTATAACGGGCCGTCGTGCGGGGCCTCGTTGCCGGACCATCTGCATCTCCAAGCCGCGCCGATCGGAGCGTTGCCTTGCGAACGCGAATTGGCCAGCCGAATGTGTGGTAATGACGGCAACCCGGCGCGACGTTGGATCGATTGGGTGCGATACGAGCCGGTCCGGGTCGGATTGACGCCTCCAAGCTATCGGCCGGCGGTGATTCTGTTTGGCGATGACCATGCTGCTCTTGGCGAGAGAGTCGAAGCGGTCCTCGCTCTGTTAAGCGAAATACAGCCGGCCGAACCTGAGCCGATGGTCAATCTGCTCGTGACCTATACCGAGGATCGATGGATCGTATGGCTGTTTCCCCGCCAGGCCCATCGGCCGAACTGCTACGGTTCAGGGCCGGATCAGTTTTTGATCAGTCCCGGCTCGGTGGACCTGGCCGGCCTGCTGATTGTGCCAAGGCCGGCGGATTTTGAAAGACTTAATCCAGCGATAATCCGGGCCATCTATGAGCAGGTCCTCTTCTCGCCGGAAAAATACGCTCTTCTTCGTGAGCGACTGGCGAACGGCGGCTAGCCCGGATTGTTTATTGGTTTTTACCACGGAGACACGGGAGACACGGAGAAGAAAGAGCTTAGGTAAAAAATCAAGGATGGATATTGCCGCAGGATGCTTCTAGGCCATCCCGCAATATATTATCCATCACTTAAACCAGCCTCCGTGTCTCAGTTTCTCCATGGTGAATTATCCGGGTGAGGGTTGCAAGCGGTGCGGCCACCGCTCCTTCAGAATCACAACTTGTCGAGGAGTGAGTATGATTCGTTCCGCGTTCAAGATGAAGTTGCGGCCCGGCAACGTGGCCGAGTACAAAAAACGCCACGATGAAATCTGGCCGGAGCTGAAGGCGGCCCTTACCGCCGCGGGCATTTCCGATTACACGATCTATCTGGACGAGGAAACGCACATTCTTTTCGCGGTGTGGACCCTCGCCGACGATAACACGGTCGATCGTCTTCCCGAGCTGCCCATCATGCGCAAGTGGTGGGATTACATGCGCGAAATGATGGAAACCACTCCTGATGGTATACCCATCTCGCGGCCGCTACGGGAAGTCTTTCACATGGATTAACCGCATGGACCGAAGGGGGGCTGCGAACCATCAAGGGAGCGAAACCATGAAATCCAGGGAACGCGTCTTGAAAGCCTTCCGGCGAATGCCCGGTCTCCCGGACCGCGTGCCGATCCAATTCGATCTCTGCCGAACGCTGCTGGATCATTTCGGGTCCGTTCTGGGCTTGCCGGTGAATTACACGAACAACCTCTACGAGGATGTGACCTACCGGATCAGCGGCAACGAGGTGCGGCTGGCGATGGGCAGCGACGTGGTGGTGACGGGGGCGAGTACGGCCGACGATTACGTCGTGACCCCGGACGCCGACGGCACCTGGCTCAACGAATATGGCATGCGCATGCGCCAGGGCGCGTTGTACGTCGAGGTCGTGGAATATCCGTTGGCCGCCGCCACCACCGCCGCCGACGTGGCCGCCTATACCTTTCCTGATCCTGATGCCCCCGGCCGGTTTCGCGATGCCGAAGCCTTGATCAACAAATACAAGGATGATTACGTCGTCATCGGCGATATCGAGGTCACCATCTTCTCGCTGGCGCATCAACTGGTGGGCATGGAAAAAATGTTGCTGGATATGGCCATGGGCGCCGAGTATATCGATCCGCTGTTCAAGGCTTGCGCGGATTTTCAGACCGCGATGGGCTTGCATCTGATCGAATTGGGTGTCGACGCCATCTGGGTGGGCGACGATTTCGGCACCCAGACGGGATTACTGATGTCCCAACGGATGTTTGATACGTTGCTCAAGCCGCACTACGCCCGCATGATCGCGACGTTCCGCGAGGCCAACCCGAAAATCATCCCGATCCTGCATTGCGACGGGGCGGTAAGCAAGTTGCTCGATTCCATTTCGGAAATCGGTTTCGAGGTGTTCAACCCCGTCCAGCCGGGCGTGCCCGGCCACGGTCCACGGGAGATCAAGGAGGGCTTCGGCGAGCGGTTTGCCTTCTGGGGCGCGATCGATCAACAGGAACTTCTGCCGCGCGGGTCCGATGCCGAACTGGAGGCGGATATCGTGGAAAAAATCCGCATCCTGGGCAAAGACGGAGGTTACATGATCGCCCCCGCCCACATTATCCAGGCCGACGTCTCCCCCGAACGCGTCGAATGCTTCATCGCCCTCTGCCGAAAACACGGCGTCTATTCATGATCGATTTGCCTTTCTGTATGGTCAAGACGGGAAGGCATCGCCTCGTTTCCGATGGAGTATCGCGAGGGGTTGGAGTCGCTATCCCGGATTACTCACCACGGATCTCCGTGGCCTCCATGGTACATAATTCGGGATAGATGGGGCTGGTTAAGCAGACAAGAAATCCCTTCGAGAATCTTCTCGATCGCATGTTCAAGGTTGGTTCGTGGTTTTCGGCCCGGAGGAGGTAGCGTCTTTGCGCCCGGATCCGATCCGCGACTCCGTACCCGCCATCAGTCGAAGTATGTTGCTTCGGTGACGATAAATTACCAGAACCGCAAGTCCGATGCTGAATGCATACAGAGGCCACAATTGTCGAAAACTGCCCCAACAATGCTGATGCCAGGAGGCCAGTAGCGCAAAGATGATCGGAAACGCCGTAGCCGCCCCCATCGACCCCACCGACACATACCGCGAGGCCAAGGTCAGTACAACCCACAAGGCGAAACCCAACAGCCCGGCCCAGGTCAGGTAAGGGTAGACCCCCAACACCGCCCCCAGCGAAGTGGCGACGCCCTTGCCACCCTTGAATTTGAGGAAAATCGGGAACATGTGTCCTACGACACAGGCGGCGGCCATCACCACCCAGAACACAAACGCCGTCGCATCCAATGACCCCTCCCTATATCCTGATCGCAACAACATCCCTAACACCACCGTGGGCAAAAAGCCCTTCAGGCCGTCCTAAGCGAACACAACCAGGCCATAAGGTTTGCCCAATACACGACCGGCATTTGTCGCTCCGATATTACCGCTGCCCTTAGTGCGAATGTCCACGCCCTTAAACAGGCCGATCAATAACCCGAAGGGGATCGAGCCGCAAAGGTATCCACCCAGCCAGGCTAAGACAACCAGCACATTGTGTCCTACATCCATCGAGCGGCCCCTTTCCGTTTAGCCCAGTGCATCCGAAGAAAGGTGACACAGGAAGTTCCAACTTGTTTAGGGATATTCGTGCTCTACTCCTCAGTCGAAAAAGCACGGGCAAACCCTTGTCCCACCCCGGCGGGACAAGGGCCTGCCCATGCCACCCCGCCGCACTACACAAGTTTCTTCCTTGTTCGCATAATCTCCTCATACAACGCGACAACCTGCTCGGCGTGCCGCCGCATCGTGAAATTTTCCACCGCCTTGACCGCCTGGGCGGCGCAAGCCTGCCGATGCTCCGCATCCGTGAGCCGTCCGATCCGCTCCGCTAATATATCCGTATCGTCCGGCGATTCGATAACGTAACCCTCCTGGCCATCGCGGATCAACTCCGCCGCTCCGTTGAACCGCGTGGTAATGACCGGTAGCCCCGCGGACATCGCCTCCAATACCACTCGGCTGCACGGATCGTAGTACGTCGGATGAACCAATACATCCGCCGCATGATAGAAAGCGTGAATCCGCTGCGTAGGGCCGGCAAAAATGACTCGATCTCCCAGGCCGAGCCTCTGCGCCTGGGCGATGTAGCTCCCCGGATCGTCCCGGCCGGCCAGCAGGGCGCGCACTTGCATGAACCGGCCGGCACCGTCGTTTTTGTGCACCGTCGCCAACGCCTCCAATAGTCGTCCCGCGCCTTTGAGTTTGAAATTGTTCGCCACGAACAGCACCAATACATCGTCGTCGGCCAGATGATATTGTCGCCGTATGCGCCACCGCTCCTCCCGCCTTTGCGCGGGGGCGACGGGGTCCGGGTCCACCCCGTTGAAGATCACCCGGATTGAATCGGAGTTCAGGCCGTAGTCCCGGACCAGTTGCTCGCGGACATATTGCGAGATGGCGATGACCATTGGCGGCGGCCGGCGGGTCAACAACCGGCGTTCCAGGCCGCCGATCACCCGATATTTCAGGCTGCTCTTCTGTCCCAGTAACTTCAGCCCTCGGCGTGCCGGTGATCGCAGCGCCAAGTTGCGGGCCAGCGTCTCCGGAACCGTTCCGCCGCGCGGCTGGTAAACGTCGGCGGCCTGACAGGGGGTGATGCAGTGTACGATGTCGAAACTCTCGCGGCGAACGTGCGCCGCCGCCCGCCGGGCGAACAGCCAGGTCCGCAACCCGCGCAATAAACGATTGGCCCGGATCGGAACGACCGTATAAAGCGGCGTCGAGGGCGTGTACGATGCCGTCACGATACTCACCCGGCAACCCAGAGCGACCAGATGATGGGCGAATTGCAGCGTGGAAGTCTCCGCCCCCCCTCGCCAGGTCTCGATTCGTTCCATAATCAACGCAATATGCATGTAACTCTCTATTCAATCGTTTACCGGGTGACATGGGCAAGCCTCTTTTTGCTTGCCCCCGTATCGTCGGGCGCGATTCTTCCAGCCTCGGAAAATCTACACCCCACGATATTCGTCGCTTTCTCCTATACGCTCATCCGCCCGCGGCCGTTCATGCCGCCGCGCCATTTTCATCGTTTTCGCCGCCACGGCTCGAGCCAGATGCCGGGTCGATTCATGGCAGCCGCAGGCCCGGACATAACGGCATAAAAAGCGCATCCGCTCGCGCTCGCTTACCCGCTCCCGTGGTGTGGAAAAATTCAGAGCCGCCAGATCCTTGACCACCCATCGCCGTCTTCGCCAGCGCGGCCGAAACACCCGTTGCAGATCGATCAAGCAAAACTCTCCCTCGCCCGCAAGATTCCCATCCGTCGTGTCAATATATATATGCGACAGATACAGGTCCCGATGCACAAAACCGGCGCTATGGAACCGGGCCACGAAACGGGCCAGCCGATCCAGCCGCTTGCGTCGGGCGGCGCCGTGCCGATCCCGCGACGTTGCGGGCAAGTGCACAGGCACCCATCGCTCCAGCGATTGGCCCGCGACTTCGGCCAGCAGGATGAAACTTCGCTGCTCCCAAACGCCGATCATTTCCTGCCCGAAGGCGATCGGTTCGGCTGCCGCGATACCCGCGTCCGCTAGTTGCCGGGCGTTCCGCCATTCGATGCCGGCCGTACTATAGTGTCTCACTCCACTTAACCATCGCTGTACCTGACGGTGAAACGGCGGGTGAGCGAAACGCTTCAAATAGCCGCGACCATGCCCGCCGGGCAACTCGATCCGCCACCGCTGCCGCCAGCTTTCCAGGTCGGGTTTGTCCATGCGCTGCCCGGTGCGGAGGGCGAAGACCGCGTCGAGAGTGTCCAGACCGAGGGCGGCCAATACCGACTCAAAACCCGGCCGAACCCAGAAGATTTCATGCATGGTCGGATACCCAACGGACGGATTTACACAGCCCGGATTATTCACCACGGCCTTCGGCCATGAGCTCAGGCCGAAGGGAAGGCATGGAGAAACGATGGAATAGGGGAGAGAAGGCAAGGCGTGTCTGATTCTGAATACCTGCACCCTGTCGGAACATTCGCTCCCCTTGTTCCCTAATAACTTATTTTTCCTCCGTGAGCCCCGTGACCTCCGTGGTAAATATCCGGATTATTTCCCTTCGCCCAGCTTGAGCGCCTTGCGCCACAAGCGCTGCTGCTGTTCCCACCAGGAAGCACCGCCGGGGCTCATGCCGGGCGGGGTTTGACCGGCCTTGGCGAACGGGTCGGTGGTGGCGGCCAGCCATTGCTCCCAAGCGTCGGGATCGTAAGCATGAGTTACTCCCGTAAGCGCGATCAGCGAGCGCTCCGCCTGGTAGGCCACCGCGAAATCCTTCTCTCCGCGCAAACCGGCGATTAACGGAGGAAAAACCTTCTGGTCCTTGAAGCATCCTAACGCTTCCAGACAGACCAGACGCACCTCGCGCGTCGGCTTCGCCTCCAGCATGCGCAAATACAAATCGCAGGCCAGGGCCTGCTGCTCCGCGTTCAGTATGCTCTTGCGCTGCAAGGCCAGCAGGGAGCGGGCCACCTCCCAGCGCACCTCGTTGTCGGCGGGTAACGTATCTTCGGAGTCCGTCCGGGCCTGCAGGATCGCCAGCAGCGTGCCTACCGGCCGATCGTCCCGATAACGGCTGAACGCCCGAATCGCGATGCAGCGGTTCTGCGCGTTCGCATCCCGGCGGGCAACGGCATCCAGCACCTCGAACGCCCGCGTGCTGTCCACGTAATAACTTTCCGCGATCCGCGTCACCCCGTCGCGCCGCACGTCCGGATGCTCGGCCTCAAGGGCGACCCGGTAATTCTCCTCCGCCGAGCGGAAACGCCACTGTCGCTTCTGCTGATCGCTGCAACTGGCCGAGGTGAACAAGGCCGCTATCGATAGCCCGCATAGACACAATGTGACTCGGTATACTCGAAGGGGACGCCAACACTCGCGGTGGCGGGTGGCACCTTCAAGCAATCTCCCGGCGTTCAGCCGGAGATTGGTTGTGGGTGTTTTTTGTCGGGTGTCTATTGCCAGTACCGTTTGTGTCCGCCGATTCAGAACCTTAAGGCCGTCGAACATATATGGCCCCAGCGCCCTGACGATTTCTAATCGCCTTCTCAGGTTATTGAAGAGGCGCAGGAGGGGATGGAAACGCCTGCCATGGGTTCGGCATGTCGCTCTGATGGAGGTCCTCATTGAAAAACTGCTCCGGGGTGATCCAGGTTACGTCGA
>CAYNYK010000091.1:0-2157 GCA_964401335.1 uncultured Planctomycetales bacterium | reverse complement strand
TGGGGTGGGGTTTTGGGCCTGTGGGGGGGCCCAATTTAAAAATTGTCCCGGGGGGTACCAGTTTAGTCGAGGATCGGACGCCCCAGAAAACGCCCGCCTACCTCGCGGAACCGCTGGGGATTGTCGCTCACGTAACAGTGGAGTCTACCGGGGCTGCTTGCATCGCTCAAGGTGCCCTCGCGGGCCAACCGCTGCCGGGCCCGCCGGGCGGTGGCATTGGCCGAGTCGACCACCTTCGCCCCGGGCATCAGCTCGACGATGGCGTCGGCCACCAGTGGATAATGCGTGCAGCCCAGCAGGACCACCGCCGGCCGTAACTGCCGCACGTGCTCCAGGTATTCGTTCAGCAGGGCCCGCAGGATCGGGTCTTTTCCGTCACGCCCCTCCTCGATCAGCGCCACCAGGCTCGGGCAGCGCTGTTGGATCACCGGCAGGTAGGGCGACAGCGCCTGGATGGCCTTGGTGTAGGCTTCGGAGGCCACCGTCGCCTCGGTGGCGAGGACGGCCACTCCACCGCCGTCGGCCTGCTTGACCGCCTCGGCCGCCCCCGGCTTGACCACCCCCATGATTGGCACCGGGCATTTGTTTTCCAGTTCGTCCAAAGCCAGCGCGCTGGCCGTGTTGCACGCCACGATCACCATTTTCGGCTCGAAGCGCAGCAGAAAATCGCAGTCTTGGGCCGCGAACGACAGCACCGTCCGCGACGACTTGATCCCGTACGGCACCCGGGCGGTATCTCCGAAATAGACGATATCCTCGTTGGGCAGCAATTCCTGCAGTGCCCGCACGACGGTCAATCCGCCCAACCCCGAATCGAACATGGCAATGGGACGTTCTTTCATGAATTCGACCCCCATTAATCACCCAAGAGCCCATTTAGTGTGGCACCGGGTGTGGCACCGGCGTCCCGCCGGTGTCCCGCCGGTGTTCTTCCTTGGTGCGGCACCCCGCCACGGCGGGTCTCGCCGGTGGTCATTTCCTTGTTTTGGTGTGGCACCGGCGTCCCGCCGGTGTTCTTCCTTGGTGCGGCACCCCGCCACAGCGGGTCCCGCCGGTGGTTATTCCCTTGTCTTATGCACCGCCGTCTCGCCGGTGCACATCGGTCCACAAAACCGAAGCTATGAAGTTTGTGGATGTACTCGCTAACTACCTTATCGTGCTCATAGTATCGTCCAATCCCCCCGTCGATGACAAGGGAATCATCCGGCGGTTTTTCAAGATGGGTTCGCGACGGAAACGGCGGGGCAGGATGGTTTGTTTTTTGCTCCGAAGGATCGCTGGTCCGTAGCCACGGGTAGAGCGGTACGGCAGCGCGGCCACCCGACGCGGACCCCGCGGACACTCAATCACAACGGGTTAATCCCAACGGGATTACGTACGCAAGCCCAGGGTCGCGGCGCAGCCGCCACCCTGGGTGAAAGACATGAACCACAATATCAACCCTGAAGGGGTTGCGTTGATTCGACAGGTAATCTCAGATTCGGGGAATACGCAACCTCGTTGAGGTTGACCATGCTTTACGGGGTATGATCCCAGGGTAGCGGTGTTACCGCAACCCTGGGCTGGGGGACGCAATCCCGTTGGGATTGGTTATCTAATCGTGGGACACCATACTCATTTATCTCCCTTGTTTGATTTCTCATCCTGTTTTTCGAGATCTCTGGGGTCGGGATAGCGGTCAACAGTCAGCGATCAGTCCCGTCAGATCGCACTCGCTCCCTCCCTTGCGATTCTCCTCCGCTCCATCCCATCCCTCCCCAAGAATCCACAACATGAAACGAAATTCCATTACTCCACGGACTCCGCCGGCCCTTCCAGGCTCTCTGATTATTTGGGCAGGCGCTTTTGCTCCGATTTCAATCGTCGCTCAATTTTTCTTACGTCTTCGGCCGGCGGCAGAATCTCGGGCACGATCCCCCGATCCACCAATAGCTGGCGGACCTCTTGATTATTCCGCACATGCTCGTCCGTGATCCCGCTTTCGTTATCCAGACGGTGTTGCTTGATATTAAAGTTGGTGATTTCGTTGGCGAAGTCCTTGGCCTTGATCGTAATCGTCGGCAAAAAATCGGCCAGCGGCCGTCCGTCGGGTACGCCCAGTTGGGTCCGTGACAGATTAGGCGGCCTTCAAGTAGGCTGGTCTGGTATTCCAATAGG
>CAYNYK010000090.1:0-21876 GCA_964401335.1 uncultured Planctomycetales bacterium | reverse complement strand
TATGATTCTGGCCAAGATTGACCGTTGTAAAGCAGCGTTAGGGACAGGACACTAGTTTTTTTAGGCAACTGTAAGGCGATCGCCGCTTCCCGAAGCGCTCGAACGGTAATCAGGTCCACCGCCTGGTCCGGTGATGGCCGGCGGTTCAGATCAAAACCTTCTTCCCATTTCCAGACGGGTAATGTGTAGTGAGCATCCTTTGGTAATGTCAGGGCAGATAAACCCTCAGTGGTACTACGCGCAAGATTGGCAGTGTAATCCGTGAACTTATGCTTTATGCTCTTGTCATTGAAGCGGTCGGACAGCCGGCCCAAAATGGTTGAAGCCCCAGGTCGGATGTCCTTAGGGCTTCAAGACTTATGAGTGTTGAACACAAGTCAACGGAGAGGGTGGGATTCGAACCCACGGTACAGACAAGCCGTACACAGCCTTTCCAAGGCTGCCCCATCAGCCACTCGGGCACCTCTCCAAAAAGAGTGTTTTCTCGACAACCTGTATACCCTATTTACCCCGTTTTTGGCAAGTTACACTCCGTGGAAATTTTTCCATCGATCAAGGGGGCGACCCCTCGGCCGATCTGAAGGTATGTCAAGAAGTGCCCATTGGCTGGCCGTTAACCCGCTTCCAACAGGTCCATTGCCGTTATTGGCGATCTCCTACGGCTCGCGCGGCAGAGTAATGTCCAGACGGTTTTCGCCCAGCTGAAGGTCTTTTTCCGCAACCAACGGGCCTTTCCAGGGCTTGCCGTTCAGCGTGGAGGCAGGTTGCTCGCCGCGTTTGACGCTAATGGCCAAGGTCCGACCGCGGAAGGGGACCTGGCTCAGCGTCATCGAAGGCCATGATCGCGGTAAATGCGGGTCGATTTGCAGACCGTCGGCCACGGCCTCCAAACCGAACAAACCGACGGAGACGATCTGCAACGCGCGGGCCGCCGAGGGAAGGCAACCCGTGGGCGTATCCTTTTGCATCGGCCACGCACAGGCCGCGGGTAACCCAAGGGTCAGCTCCTCCCCAACGCGACGCACAAGGTCCGGCATGATCTTGTCGATCGCCGTTCGATCCCGCTGAGTCCAGAAGACTGCCCGAAAGATATCCTGTTCCTTGGCGGCCGCACAACAGGTGTTCGCTGGTTTAGGTCGGTTGTCGGTTACGCTATCGGCAGCCGATTCCCGGCGCAATTTGCCGGCCAGCTCCCGCTTGCCTAAAAAGTCGGCCAGTTGAGCGCCGCGGACGACGGCCCGGGTGTTCATGTCATGTAACTCGGCGGGGGTGATGATCTCAACGGGCCGCGATGTACTTGGGCAGGTAGCCGCTTCCGTAGCCGCCGCGGATTGACGGTCCGGCTGCGCAATCTGTTTGAGAACCGTTTCGATATCGGGCCAGAGTTTTTCGCCAAGCTCCCGGTCTCCAGTCCAAAGGATCATATCTACCGCGGCCATGATCCAGTGGGCCTGTTGGCCGAGTGAAACGCGTTCGTAGCTGAGTTTCTTGGCGCCACCTCCAAACGTGATCGACGCGGGCATGGTTCGCTCCAGGTTTTTAGCGTGATTCTGGATCACCTTCAGGGCATTCAGGTAAACCGGCTGCAAATCAGGGGCGAACAGCAAGGCCTCGCGCATGAATTGAACACTGCCGGCCGTCGAAAGCCGGGGCTGCTCCGGCGCGTCCGTGGGTACGGCGAGTTCTTCATTGTTTTCGGCATCCGCCTTAAAGGGCGCGCCGACGGGCAACAGGCGAATGGACTTATTCAGCCACGGACGTGTTCCCCGTATGAACCGGTTCAAGTCCTCGTCGGGTGTGTTCAGTCGGGTGCCAGAGGCGGCCTCTTCGGCGGCGATAATCTGTTTCAAATCCTTTTCGAGGGCGGCCCGGTTCGTCTCGGGCAGGATTTTCCAGAAGAGATCGTCTTCCGCGGCCCCCCAGGCGACTAGGCCCTGCCTCGCGGCGAACCGGTACTTACCCTTTATGGCTTTTCCCGATACCACATCATCGGAATTGGGGCCCTCGAATTCGATCTGGGCATTCGTCAGTAGGACATTGTTCAGGTCGGGATGGTCGGAATTGACCACGACAAACCCCTTTTCGGTCCATTGATAGTGTTGTAAATCAGCGGCGGCAAAATAATTCATGTAGTCGAGGCTCGGTTCGCAATCAATCTCGATCATCAGCGGTTGCTCCTCGCCCTGAGCGTCGGCGGGTCTATCGCCCCGGTCGATGAGCAGCACGACCCACGGCCACTCGGCCGCGGCAAAAAAGGTCAAGCGGGTTGTTCGGCCGTCAGGTTCGAGCAGATGACGGACGATACGATGGGGAAAGATTTCGTGCTCCTGAAGAATCCCCGCGGGACGCAGACGGATGCGGCGAAAAGCGTCAACCGGCGCCGCGGCGACGTTTTCAAGTTCAAGCGGTTCAATCCGAATCCGGGCCATCGCTCGCCGGCCGACGATCCATGGAAGGGGCCGATCGGCCTCAACGCTGGTTGCCTTAAGCGGCTCGACCATCGCGTTTGCGTACGCGACCTCCGCGCCGCTTGCCATCATCAATATGACCACCCAAAGATTCGACTTGCATCCGGAAGTTCGAGGCATGGTTGCTCCTTCGGCTTTTGAGCATCGGGCATGTATTCCAACGGCCAACCCGTATCCGGTTCATCTTGCCACCGGGCGGTTAGGGACCGCCGCTCGGAATGCCGATTGTAAACCATCATTCACTTCGGTGAAAATGGAATCGCCGTCGTTGTTTGTTGTCTTTGTTGTTTTATGATCCGATTCCTGACCATTTCGTCTCCATGTGGTCCGGTCTATAATGTTGCCCTTGCTTGCCGAAGACATTGATGGTGTTCGGTATTTTGCGTTACGATGAACGAGGTCATGGGATGGGCCACTCGCCGCCAGACAATGCGTTCGAGAACCGCTATCAAAGTTGGACGCTTCGCGCTGCGGTCCTGGCCGTATCGGTGGTCCTGGCCGTCGGCGCTTATCTTTTCTATCGCCCGGTTTACCACCTGACGGCATGGATCACCTTGCCGGTCGATCAGCAACAAGTATGGACCGAAAGCATGGCCCTGGCCGAGCGCGATCCGCAAATCCGGGTGGATGCGGAACCGTCGCTCGGTTTTCTGGCGATGTCCGTGACCACGTCTGATTGTTCGCGCGGACGTGCGCTTCTTGATGGACTGGCTGAGCAAGTCTTGGCGGCGGCGCGAGCGACTCTGGCCGCACAGGCGGCGAGCCAACCCGCTCGATCCGCGGAATATACCGCATTAGCCCAGACCCTGGCCGCCGATTCGGCCGGGGTCGACCTGTTAAATTCTTCGCTGCTGCTGTCCGATGAGCAACACCGCAAGTGGCGCGAAGCCTGGGATCAGCTCCAGTCCGACCAAAAACGCATTGCAAACGCCTTGGCCGAAACGAAGAAACGATTGTCCGACAAAGCACCGGAGCCGGGCGCGGCCGGCGCGGATGAGCAGCGCGTGGCGGAGATGGAGAGGAACGATCAGGAACTCGCGGCCGACCTGGAGGAGCAAGGTAAACTACGTCAAGCGCTGGCTGATACCTTGCTGCAGATCATGCTCACCAGCCAGGCTCAGCTCCAGAAGTATACGCAATCGATCACCGAGAGTACGCAGATTTTGGCCCAGGAAATGGGTTCCGATTATAGCGACCAGACGAAGACGTTCCTGTTGGCCATGCAGACCGCCTTGGCGGAAGGTTCGGCCGCAGCGGCGCCGTTGATCCCATCATTGGATGAAAACATCGCGGCCCTTACGGAAAAGGGCACGGCCCTCGATCCGACGGATCTGTTGAGCAAGCTCGGTCCGGCGGTTCGCCAATTTCTCGATCGTTCTTCCGTGGCCCAGCAGCATGTTGATCAGGCCCTCGAATCGATCAAAAGTTCGGCCGATTATCTCCCCGCCCGCCTGGCGGTCTTGTACAACAAGCTTGCCCGACAGATGCGTGTTACGCAGGAGGCACGCTCGGCGGCCGTCGGGGCCACCCAAGCCCTCTACCTGGCTCAGAACGTGTCCCTGGCCCAGCAGGTGAATCAAGTCTCCCAACTGACTTCGCGGATCGATAATCGTCGGGCGGAGATTCGGAATCGGTTGCGTCAAGAAGCGCAGACTGCATGGGAGGCCCAGCACAAAGCCGCGATGGAACAGGCCGCCTCCGAACACACTCGGCTTCAACGCGAATGGAACGAGCGACAACAGAAGCTTCTGGACATGGCGGAAAAAGCCATGCAAGAGCTGACCGTCGACACCGCTAGCGAAGAAATGCAGAAGTTGGCCAGGTTGATCGATTGGCACCGGCGGAACCGCGAGGATTTGGCCCACCTGCTTACTATGGACGAAGCCCGCGAAAAGGCTTTGAACGAACGCCCCGGCCCGGCGGCCATCCGCTACATCCCGCCCAACATGGCCGACGCCATGCGCATGTCCGGAAACCGATGGCTTTGGGTGGTTCTGGGCGTCGCCGCGCCCCTTGCGCTCTACACGATCGGCGGCTTGCTGATGACCGCTCGGCAATGCTTCAAACGCCAACCGACGTTCCATGAGCTGGTTTTCTCGGACTTGGAAACCCTGCCTGGCGAGCAACAGGGACCGCCGATCATGGATCTACACGCCGACGATACGGATAACGCACAGGGTAACGAATGATTCCCCTTTGCCGATGACAAAGAAGCCGCAGATGCGGCGCATTTTTATTTGCGCAGAGGTGTGCGACGCTGAAATTCCCTGATCTGTTCAAGTTTCGGGATACCGGTGGAGGCTCCGGGGGCCTGTATACAATGCGCGGCGGTGGCGTTGCCCAGCAGGGCGGCGTCGGTAATGTCCAGCTTGGCTTGCAAGCCGGCCAGAAAACCCGCGCACCAACTGTCGCCCGCACCGGTCGTGTCCACTACCTGATCCACCCGGTACGCGGGGACCACCGTTTCCGCCCCGCGTGCGTCGCGACAGAAAACGCCCCGTTCGTCCAGCTTGATGACCACGTTTTTGCATCCACGGTCCTGGAATGACCGGGCAATCTCCGCCGGTTTCTCCAAGCCGGTCAATACGCGGGCTTCCGGGTAGGAGGGTATGAAATAGTCCAGTACCGGCAGCGTTGGATAGACGTTCGCGTGCCAGGTTTCCAGCGAGGCCGCATCGGCATATACGGTGTCAAGAAGGGTCTTTCCTCCGGCCCGCTGGACTTCGCCAAGCAGCCGGGCCGTCGGCTCGCCGTCCAGGGCGGGCATGACCATCGTGCCGGTCACAAAGCAGAAGCGGGCCCGCCGCACCATGTTCAGATCGATATCCTCGTAGGCCAAGGTGCCGTTGGTGCCCAGCGTATGTAGAAAACTGCGTTGCCCGTTGCTCAAAACGCAAACGAAAGTGTAGGGAGTATGCTTATGCGCGTCACGGATTATGCCGTCCGTGCTAATGTTGTGCCGCTGTAACTGCTCGATGACGAAATCGCCCAGCGGGTCGCATCCGACTTTTGCGATAATATCGCAGGGCACGCCCATCCGGGCCAGGGCGATCGAGCAATTCGTGGCGTTGCCGCCCGTGGTCATGGTCAGATCGTCAAAAAGCCGCAACCCGCCCGGCGGAGGAAATTCGTCGATCGTCCGGGCGATCGCATCCACCGTGCAAATCCCGATATTCAGAATATCACTCATGCCGCGGCACCTCGTACAATGTCGCGTAACTGTTCCGTGCGGCCGGGTAAACAAAGGATTCCACTTCATTCAAGCCGGCGGCCGACAAACGCTGGAAAAGATGGACGTCGATTTCGGGATCAAACCCGTACGAGCGGCGCAACCTTTCCATTTCCCCCCAGTGGGCCAACACGTGGGTAACGCCCCGTGCGGCCAGACGTTCCAGAACGGCCCGTTCGTCAAGGCTCTGCCGGACATCCTCGGCCAGCGGATGATGGTTGAACACCACCGCATACTCGCCGGAGGTCCGCAGATAAAACGTTCGGGCCTCCCCGACCAGCAGGACTCGCGACCCCGCATTTAGCCGGTTGATCGCCCCCACATGTTGCGTCCCCGGCCACTGCCCCTCGACGAACCAATCCGTCCGCCCGTAGGCGTCGAGCGGCTCGCCTCCCACGCGGGTATGATCATAGTAAAGCCCGCCGAGCAGGTAAAGATTGATGCAGACCCCAACCACCACGATTCCCCAGACCGCGCGAGTCATCCATTTCGAGCGGGTTTCCTCCAATATGCGGGCGGCCAGCACAATTAGCGGCGGCAATAACGCCACCGCGAAGCGGGCGAATAAATGCGTGGCCAGCAACCAAATGGTAAACGACATCGCGAGAATGAGGACCAGCGTGATCGTCCATCGGTCCCGCCGCGTAATCGCACCCACGATGGCCAGCAGGCAGAGCCACGGCCCCAGCCTAAAATCACCGACGGTACGTTCGACGGCCACTCGGCTGAGCGGTTTGTCGAGTCGTTCAACATCCGCGTCGCGGTGGGCATGTTCCCAGCGTTCGTTCAACGCCTCATCCCACGTGCCGGTTTTCGCTCCAAAGATCGAGTAGGCCAGAGGGAAGAGCGGGTTATGCGTGTTGATAAGGTTACGAACCATCCACGGCGAGAAAGTCAGCAGCGCTCCCAGCCCGAATATACCGAGAGCGAGAAAACGCTTCGGCCAGGCCACCCGGAAAAAAGGAGGAAACAGACCCAGCGGCAGGGCGATCAGCGGGATGGCCGTGTATTTGAATCCGCAGCACAGGCCCACCAGCAGGCCGGCGAGCAACGACCAGCGGCCGGTGTGCTCCGCCGTCCGTGCCGCCCGAAGCATCGCCGCCAGAGCCGCCATGCCCATCGCCAGCATCCCCGGCTCCACGTAAGCGATGCCGGCCAGATAAGCGATCCACGGTGAGACCGCCGCCAGCACGCCGGCCAGCACCCCTGCGCGCGGCGAAAACTCCCGCCCGGCCAGCCAGGCGGCGGCGATCCAAAGGACGGCCAGCGCCGCGTTGACGAATTGGGCCATGAAGGCCGCCTCGATCGCGTCGCCCCGCAAGACCATCATCAACAGGAAAAGCATCTCCGCGTTCAACGGGAAATTGCTGTACACGTTGTTCGGCAGAAAGGTGATTTGTCCCTGTTCATAAAATATCTTCGGGACGGCCAGATGGTATTCGAGCACGTCATACCCGCCGCCTTCCTCCGCCCACAGCGCGCCGGGCGGCAGGGTGTTGGCCGCCAGTATCAGGGCGAGGAACGGACCGGCCGCCAGCCAGAACCAGTGATAGCTGGATAGTGCCGTCTCCGGTTTCGGCTGCTGTGCCCGCCACGCTCGCCAATCCAGAACGAGTCGAAGAGTTCCCGCCGCCGCCAGAATGATGACCAACAAAACGGCGGTCGGCCTATTGAGCAAACCGGCCGCCCCGAGGGCCAGGGTGGTCAGCGACAGCAGGCCCAAGCCGATGGTTGCACCCAGGATTAGCCGATACCTCCAAGGCGCTCTACCGAGCCCAAGCAAGTGCGGCACCCAGCCGCCGGCCAAGGCCGCGCAGGCCACGACCAGCCAGCAGAGCGGCCCTTCCAGAAATACAATGGCCAGCGCTACCACCGATTCAAAAGCGACCGACAGGACCACCAGGGCGAAGCCGACTAGGAGAAGCAACACCGGCGAAACCCGCCCGGCCCGTGCCGCGGGAGCCGTCGCCGTTTCGGATGATTCGTCACGAATAACCACGCGGATAGAGTAGCCGTTCCCCGCTGATCGGAAAAGCCTGGCCTGCCACGCCCGCCACTGCCTGCCCAAGCCCGCCACGGAGAGGCAGGCCCGGCTCCGCACGGCCCGCTAAAGCGAGGTCCGCCTTGGCAAGCTCCGCCGAGGCGAGCGAGATAAACTGCTTCGGGTTGGTAGAAAATGTTTTTAGGTTGACGAAGCCGTGGTATCGTCCTCTGGGGGGATACTGAACAAGTCATAGATCACTTGCTCGGCGACGTAATTGAGGCCGCTAATAACCGTGTCGTTCATGATGTCCACCAGTTCAGCGCGAATGTCCTTGGCTCCTACGCAGCCCTCTCCCGTCAGCACACCGGCGGACAACACGAGAAAAAAGCGATATAACCGGATGATCCAGCGTTTGCCCATAGATAGAGACTCCCGTAAGTTTATATCGGCAGCAGGCGACGGCGGTTGCCAGTATTTCCAAGAGGCTGACTTTCGAAATCAGTAAGCAAGGTAATAGAATGAATAAATATGCGGCATACATATGTAAGTATTAATTAACGAGGCGATCGGCCGGTTCCCGAGATTCCACATGTCGCCGGGCGGGCAAAACCGGCCAGGGGTGAGCAGGTGAAAACCGGCCAGCTTGAGGGGCGGGTGGCCTATTCATCCCGGTAACCCGGGATGGATGGGTTCGCGATGACAACAATCGTGATACCTGTCGATGACGCGCATAGATCAAGAACGAGCAGGGTCGTATGGACTACGCATTCATGAATATGACGTGGATGCGCGCAATCGATCATCGCGCTCCCGCCCCGTCTCCGTCGCTCTATCTCTCCGTCTCTCTATCCCTCTTTCTCTCCCGCCCTCCCAAGGACTGGCTCACGCCGTCGAAACTCGCTACCATAATCGCGTGCTGAAAGTCGTCGAGCGAATCAGCGGCGACGGCACCTTTCGTGCCCTGCTGGCCCGGATTCGCGAGTTGGAAACATCCCGTGCCGATCGACGGATCGGCGAGGATGTCGAACCTGACGGGGGGGTAGCCATCGCGGACGGGCTGTGGGGATGCTATGCGCCCATCCTAGCCGGCATACTCGCCCGCACCCTCGATCGCCCCTTGCTCTACGTCACCGCCCACCTCGAGCAGGCCGACGAAGTACGCGACGAGCTTGAACTGTTCGTCGGCCGAACCCCGGAGATGCTCACCGCTTTCGAATCCACTCCCGGCGAAGGGGCGGCCAGCGAGGAAATCCACGCCGAACGCATTGGCCTGTGCGCCCGTCTCGACCACGAAAAAAACAACAGTACAAGAGTCAACAATCGTATCATCGTCGCGCCGGTCCAGGCCCTCATGCAGGCCGTGCCCGCGCCGGAAGCCCTGGCCGCCGAACTGCTGACCTTGGCCGTCGATCAGCAGCATGACCCCCTCAAGCTGGCGGACTGGCTGATCGCCCACGGCTATACCCGTCTCGACCAGGTGGAAACGCCGGGCGATTTCGCCCTGCGCGGCGAGATTCTCGACATCTACCCACCGGGTGAAACGGAACCCTACCGTGTCGACTTCTTCGGCGAGCAGATCGAATCCATCCGCCGCTTTGAGGTCAGCACCCAGCGATCCGAACACGAATTCGATTCGATCCGCATTCCCGGCCTGCCGGGTGCCGGAAAAGGCCGTAAATCACCCGGCGATGCTCGCATCACCAATTTTCTGTCCTATCTTCCACCCGAAACCATCATCGCCCTGGCCGAGCCCGCCGAAATCCAGGATTTGGGCCGCACGTTCTGGAACCGGCTGGGCCAGCCGCGCGGCGTCATGCCCGTCGAAAAGCTTTTTCAACGGGTCGGCACATTCACCCAGTTGCACTTGTGCCATCTGTCCGCCACCGGTCTCGACCACCGGTTCAACTTCGGCGTGCGGAGCCTGGCCCGCTTCGAAACGAAGACGGCCGAGGCCCTGGACGAACTCAGCCAACTCGCCCGGCAGCGCGACGTGGTCCTGTATTGCGATAACGAACCCGAGCGGCAGCGTTTCGAGGAACTCTACACCGGCACGCTCGGCCCGCTGCCGCCACGGCTGTACCTGGCCGTCGGCTTGATGCATCACGGCTTCGACTGGCCGACCGGCGAACTGGCCGTCCTCGGCCATCACGAAGTCTTCCACCGCTACCTGCAGCGGCGGCGCATCCGCAAGGCCCACGCAGCCCGGCCGATCGAATCCTGGCTGGATTTAAACGTCGGCGATTATGTGGTGCATATCACCCACGGGATCGCCCGCTTCTGCGGCATGCGCACCATGCGCAAGGGCGAAAGCGACAAGCAGGAGGAATACCTCACCCTGGAATTCGCGGAAAAAGCCCGCCTGCACGTGCCGGTGAGCCAGATCGACCTTGTCCAGAAATACATCGGGGCCGGCGGGATACGGCCGCAACTCAGCAAGCTCGGCGGTACCCGCTGGACCAGGACCAAGGAGCGGGTGGCCGAGTCCGTCACCGATCTGGCCGCCGAATTGTTGCGCATCCAGGCCGCCCGGGCCACCCAGGCCGGCACCGCCTATCCGGCCGATACCACCTGGCAGAAGGAATTCGAAGGTAGTTTCATCTATACCGAAACACCCGACCAGCTCACCGCCCTGACCGAAATCAAACGCGACATGGGCAAGACCCAACCGATGGACCGCCTGCTCTGCGGCGACGTGGGCTACGGCAAAACCGAACTGGCCATGCGGGCGGCGTTCAAGGTCGTCGAATACGGCAAGCAGGTGGCCGTCCTCGTGCCGACCACCGTGCTGGCCGAGCAGCATGAACGCACCTTCCGCGAGCGAATGGCCGATTACCCCTTTGTCATCGAGTGCCTCTCCCGCTTCAAAACAAAAAAACAACAGACCGACGTCGTCCAACGGACCCGCAAGGGACAGGTGGACATCCTGATCGGAACTCATCGCCTGCTGAGCAAGGACGTGGGCTTCAAGGAGCTCGGCCTATTGATCATCGACGAGGAACAGCGCTTCGGCGTCGAACACAAGGAGCGGCTCAAGCGTTTTCGTACCACCGTGGACGTGTTGACCATGAGCGCCACGCCTATTCCGCGCACGCTGCACATGGCCATGCTCGGTATTCGCGACATCAGCGCCCTGGCCACCCCGCCGCTCGATCGCCGGGCCATTGCCACCCAGGTCTGCCGCTGGGATGAAAACCTGATCCGCGAGGCCATTCTGCGCGAAATGAATCGCGACGGTCAGGTCTACTTCGTCCACAACCTTGTTTATGACATTCAGGCCTTTGCTTCCGCGATTCAGCGGATCGTTCCCGAGGCCCGGATACTGGTCGGCCACGGCCAGATGCGGGAGCACGAACTGGAAGAGGTCATGGTCCGTTTCATCCGGCACGAGGCCGACGTGCTGGTCTGCACGACCATCATCGAGTCCGGCCTGGACATTCCCAACTGCAATACCATCCTGATCGACCGGGCCGATCGTTTCGGCCTGGCCGACCTGCACCAGCTTCGCGGGCGCGTCGGCCGCTACAAGCATCGTGCGTATTGCTACCTCTTCCTGTCGCCCAACCGCTCACTCACCCAAACCGCCGAACGCCGCCTTAAAGCCATCGAGGAATATTCCGATCTCGGGGCCGGCTTCCGTATCGCCATGCGCGACCTCGAAATCCGCGGGGCAGGCAATATCCTCGGACCGGAGCAGAGCGGGCATATCGCGGCCGTCGGTTATGAGCTGTATTGCCAGTTGATGGACCAGGCCGTCCGCCGGCTGAAAAACGAACCGGCCGAACTCTTCCGGCCGGTGCATCTCGAACTGGATGTACCCGCCCACGTTCCGCGCGCCTATATCGCCTCCGACCGACAACGCATGGAAGTCTATCGCCGCCTCACCCAGTGCCGGAATATGACCGAGATCGAGCAACTGGCCGGCGATTTGAAGGACGCGTTCGGCCCCTACCCGCCGATCGTGGAAACCCTGCTGCAACTGGCGGAGATTCGCATTCTCGCCCAACCCTATCGCATCCGCTCGATCACCCGCCAGCCACCCGACCTGGTTTTTTCCGTGGATGAACTGGCCGCCGTCGAGCCGATTTTTAACAATTCGCCCGGCTCGGCGCGCATGGCCGACGGCCACACCGTGCATCTGCGCTTGACGGATAGCTATTTTGAGACGCCGACATTGTTGGCCGTCCTGCGGCGCATGTTGCGGCCGGCCACAGCCACTCCTAAAATGCCGACCGGATGAACGAAACGATAGACCTAATACCATTACATACCCAAACGGGTATGGCCTCGAAGCTGATCGGTGCGGTACCGGCACGCCCCTCTGCGAAGCTCGCTGCGGAGCGCGAGTCTCGCCGGTACTTTGCCGGGTGGCCTACCTCCTCTGGAGGTGGGGGAGCGATGATAACGCCACGAGACCGAACACGCTCCATTCTCCCCGTAAACCCACATTCATTCATGGTCATGTTGTCCGCGGCTGGCGAGTGGGCATGTGGAAAATCCTTCGTCGAAATACTGAAGGTTGTCCGGTTATGGAAGTCTGTCATCGCTCCCCCACGTCTGAAGACGTGGGCCACCCAACCATCATCGCTCTTCGGCCTCGCTCGGCCTTACCACCATAAGTCGCTAAACACGTACCCGGCATCTCGCCGGTACTTTGGCCATTTCGGGCGCACTCCAAGTAGACTTGTCCACCTTCTCGCTCTATTGCCGGCCGTGGCTATCGTGGGTTGCCAACAGAAGGAAGTCGGCCCCAAATTCGCCGACCATCAGGCCGCCCACACCCCACGCTACCACCCTCAGGTTAAGCGAACGACCGAGACGACTTCCGCGCCTTCCGAGTTTTCGGCCGCCACCCAGCCGGATGACGAAACGGTGCTCAAGGCCATCGCCACCGACAGCGGCCCCATCGGCAGCCCGATTCTCTTTGTCAACGGCGACACGATCTCCGTGCAGGAATTGCTCGAACCGATTATCGATCAACTCCGACAGCAGGCCGCCGCCCTCAGTCTCGGCCAGTATCAATCCGCTTTTCTTCGGACCGTCAATCGCGAATTGGACGCCCAGATCAGTCGACTATTGGTTTATCAAGAAGCAAAAAGGGACTATCGCGACAAAGCCAAGGAAGCCGTCGACAAGGAAACGGACCGCCTGTTGAAAGCGACCATCAATCATCGCTTCGGCGGAAGTCAGGTGCGCTATGAGAACCACTTGAAATCATTGGGCTTGACCCTCGAAGATCGCAAGGAGTTTTACCGGCGGCAGGTGATGGTCCTGGCCTTTCTCCGGGAGCGTTTTCAACCGTTGCTGACCACCCCGCCCCGTCGGGAGATGCTGAAATACTACGAAGACCATCTGGACCAATTCAGCCGACCGGCCCGGGCACAAATGCTTTTGATCGACGTGCCCTATGAAAAGCTGCTCGACAAGTTACCCCAGGAGGCCACCGCGTCGGAGCTGGCCGACGCTCGTGTTCAAGCCCGGCAGCGGCTCGAAAAGGCCCGCGCGGAATTGGACAGCGGCATCGAATTTGCCGAGGTGGCGAAAGCGCATTCCCTCGGTATCCGGCGCGCGCTCGGCGGTGATTGGGGCGAGATCACCCCGGACTCTCTTACCGGCCGCTGGGCCAAAGCCGCCGAGGTGCTGTTCACCCTGCGGGAGGGCCAGATCAGCGAAATCACGGAAACCGACCAGTCGATGTTCATCGTCAAGTGTGGAAAGTACACCCCTGAGCAACGCTTGAGCTTTGAAGAAGCCCAGGAACAGATCATCGCTCGAATCCAGGAGGAACAAAACGAACGGCTCACCCAGAACTATATCCTCCAACTTCTGAACCGAGCGACCATCAGCCGTGACCAGCGTTTAGAATTCCTCTACGCCGTTTATGCCGCCGCCCCAAAACCCAAAGAGGAACCCGTCGCCACCACCCCCGACTCCCCCCTACCAGCCCGAAGCGCCAGCAAGGACACCAGCCCGTAGCGCCAGCAAGGACACCAGCCCGAAGCAGTTTACCCGCCTGCCTCGCTCGCCACGGCGGAGCCCCGCGGAGCCGGGCCTTGGTGGGCCGTGGCGGGCTAGCAACGGTACCAGCCCGATGCGCCAGCGAGGGACGGAATAAGTAAAACCATGCGAAGGCAAGAAAAATCCGCCAAGTGACAAAACATCCGCTCGATTCACGAACAAGGATACCGTCCTTATGGGCCAGCCCATCCCGCCCCTGTAAAAATCACTCCCCTTTAACCGCCACAATCAACATCTCGAAATCCTCGGTCGTCAGGGCATGTTCGCGGCTGAACTGGCCGAGATGGCCGCCGAAAATGTCCACCTTGGCGAACCCGGCGGTCTGTAACAGCCAAGACATTTCGGGCGGCGTGTAATAACGCTCGTTGGTCTTGATCGTTCGGGTTTGGCCCGCATCGTCGGTGAAGGTCAATTCAGCACATTCGCGGAAGGTCATCAGATCGAAGGTCAAATTGCCGATGGCCGTGCCGCCGGTCTCGTTGGCCTGTAGAAAATCCTTCACCGAGTGAAACAAGGGAAACAGGGCGTTGAGCGTGGTCATAAGCAATTTGCCGCCGGAGCGCAAGGCCGCGCCGGCGTGTCGGAGGATGGCGTGGTTTTTCTCGTCGGTCTCCATCAACGAGAACGCGCCTTCGCAAAACATGATAGCCGCGTCGAATTCCCGGTTGAAGTGCGGCCGGGTCGCGTCCCGTTGTTCAAATTCCACCACCACGCCGGCCTCGGCCGCCTTTTCCCGTGCGCGCCGAAGCTGTGCCTCGGACAGGTCGAAGCCGGTCACCCGATATCCGCGCCGGGCAAGCTCGATAGCATGGCGGCCCGTACCGCAACCGATATCCAGAATCCGCTTCGTGCGATCGGCCTTCAGCTCCCGTTCCACGAAATCCACTTCGCCCACGGTTCCCTGCGTAAAGGATTCCTTATCGTAGGTTTGGCCGTAATTAGCGAAGAGCGCTTCATACCATTGGGTCATGTTCAATTTCTCTTTCGTATAAGTAGTTGTTGTATGCGTCATATCCCCAACCGATTCTACCGGCTATGAGCCTCCTGCCACACAGCCCACAACTCCCGCCCCTCCTCCACGCTCCGCACGTCGAACACATACAGAACCAGCCCGGACTCATCCTTGTAACGCGGCACGAAGTCCCGGGCCCAGGCCCGGAATGATCCATACCGTTCTTGCAGGTAAGATCGGGCCGCGCCGTACAGGGACTCGATACTCAGATGCCCCCGGAGCTCCGACACATGCTGCGCGTAGTATTCGAAGGCGAATTGGGAACTCGCGGTGCTGATCCAGGGCGAACGGGCCAGAGGGGCGAAGACCTGGTCAGCCCTCCGGTGGGGCAAAGTACAGAAGTGGACCGTCGCCGGTCCCAGCTTTCGGGCGATGATCTCCAGATAGGGAACCACGAATTCCGAGATATGCTCGGGCGACAGGTTGATGATCGAATCGTCGGCGATCCGCCGTCCCAGAGTACGCATGCCGAAGTTGGACAGCGGCGGGTCGTGCGGCGTAGCGACGATCCGGCGCAGATGTTGCTCCGTCCGGATCTGAGTCTCGGCGCAAAGCTCCAGGAGCCGTCGGCTGCGTACCGGATCGTCGTACAGATCAATAAGAAACTCCGAACCGCGCAGTTCCATGGCCAGACTGAAAGCCGCGATCGGGAAAGGGGTGACCACCCGCACCCAGGAAGGGGCCCATTTCCGCCAGCAACGGGCGATCTCCTCGAAGCGCGGCATCAAACCGGCCTCCATACCCGGAATCTCGAGAGAGTCCACGTCCCGAATGGAACTCAACACCGGCTTGGGGGTAGCCCCCGTATCCTGAGCAGCGTCTCCCATTTCCCGGGGCACGTAAAGCTCCGCCCCGAACATGGTGGGGATGAGCACGTCGCCCAGATGGTTCATCCCCAGCACGGGCATCACATCGGAGCCCACGAGCAGCGTGTCCCGCAGCATCCGCGCCTGGGCCATGAAAAACGGCTCGGCGTCCAGCCATCGGTCATAGGACAACCCCTTCAGATGTGCCGGGTCGTTGACCAGAATCCCCAAGGGGATGTAGCCCTGGGGCTCCCACGAAAAGGCCCGGCGGTGCCGCTCGGCCACGACGGCGAACCGTTCGGGGTCATTCAGCGTATCGGGTAGCAATTCGGTGAGAATCTCACGTTCCATGTCAAGGTCGCTGCTCATTCCCTGTCGGCTCTTTTCTCGGCCTTGGCGGCCGGCGTATTCACGGCGTTTCCGGTCCCGGTTCGACGGACAAGCCCGGGTGGTGAACCTTTTGTTGTAGGCGATAGTCGTTACGACCCTTAATCAGTTGTGGACTGTACGCATGGCCGACGGGGGTGGACATATCCTCTTTCTCGATGCACCAGTCGATAATCCGGCGCATTAAATCGTGGACGATCGGTTCATAGTCCGGATCGTTGAACACATTGCGCGTTTCGTGGGGGTCCTCGAGCAGATCGTAGAGTTCCCCGCCCTTTTCCCGATACCAGGTCATAGCGTATCGCTCGGTGCGGATGAATTTGCTGATCTGCTGGATCTCGCCGAAGCAGGCGTCGCGCACGCTCTTTTGCTCGCCGAGAAATACCGGCGTCTGGGACACGCCCTGCACACCGATCGGAATGGGCACGTCGGCCAGATCGAGCAGGGTGGGCATCAGATCGACTTGGGAAACCAGTGCGCTGGTAACTTGCCCGGCCGGAATCAGACGCGGATAGCGGATGATAAGCGGAAACCGGGCCTCGGCCTCGTAAAAGAAAGCCCCCTTGCCGACTCCACCATGTTCGCCGGCCAGTTCGCCCTGATCGCCGGCGAACATGACAATAGTCTCATCCATCAACCCCTTGCGGCCGACGGCATCCAGAACGTCACCGATGTGGTCGTCAACTTGGGTCACCAGGGCATAATAGCGGGCGAGAAACAGCCTTAATTCCTCATCCGAAAAGCGCCGGTCGGCCACCCAACCCGGATACCACGGAACCGATTTGTCGAAATAATTCCTGACGTTGGGCGGGAGGGTGATCTTTTCCGGATCATACATCCGGGCATATTTTTCCGTCGGGATTGTCGGCGCATGAGGCGCGGGATAGGAAACAATCAGCAGCCAGGGCTGCCGCGTCGCCTGGGCATCGAGCCATTCGACGGCCTTGCGGGTAATCATGCCGTTAATCGTCTCTTCCGCCGGCAGGCGAAGGACCCCGACCTCGTACATAAATTGCTTCGGCCGGTCCCAGGTAACGTGCGCTTCGATGTTCCGCCCTCGCATGATCGGTTGAAAATCATCCTCGTTCCAGACATGGGCGAAACCCTGGGTTTGGCCCTCGCTTCGATAGTGCATTTTCCCGATCGCCGCGGTCTGGTAGCCGGCGGCCGTCAGGGCCTCACCCAGCGTGACTTCCGAATCGCGCAGCAACAGGCCGTTCTGCCAGGCCCGATGGGCGCTGGGGTAGCGGCCGGTCAAAATCGTGCAACGGGAGGAATGGCAAACCGGGAAAGTGATATAGTTCTGAAGGGAGCACAAACCCTCTTGCGCCAGACGATCCAGATGAGGAGTGGTCACTTCCGGGTTGATCGTACCCAAGGCCCGGGCATAGTGATCATCGGTCAGAATCAAAAGGATATTCGGACGACGAACGGCGGCCTTATCCGCGGCTTCCTGCCCCAACGCAATGCTTACGGCCAACACCATCATCCCGGCAAACACGACTCTTCGCATGATTCCTTTCTCCCGACGGATGATTCACGAGACCTGTCACTCAAGGCCTCCTCTGCCCCTCACGCGGGCATCATTCTACCCGGTTTGTCCCCGCCGCGCCAGGGTGAGCAGCCCTTCACTCACCGGCATAAAAGCTCCCTACCTGTATCCGGAAGAATGATAAAATGAAAACCGCATAGCCCAAACAAGCCATTAACCTGAAACCCTGCAATTCCCATAACGAAAAAGGTGATCCGACAATTAGGGAACATTCCCCATGTCACCTATCAAGCATCATATATTATGTTCTAATGCTGGAATTTGAGCCGCCCGCTACCAATTATTTAGCAGGCGAAAAACCGGCTCATTATTTGCAGAGATACAGCCATGAAACCTCGGCAAGCCCAATCGACCATGATCCGCTCGATCTGCAACGCATGATTTCTTTCCAAGCCGGCATACGCCCACGGGCATCAAGGCTCCATGCCGGTCATCCTGTCCCATTATTCCGATGCCCAAGCCTCGCCCGGGCTTTGAAAGAGGGCAAAGGTACGGTGGTTATAGGTCATTCATACGGGTGGATAAGTCATGGCAGCCAAGATCCTGATCGCGAATCCTTGTGACGCGGAACGCAAACTGCTCGGCCAGGTCCTTGACGCAGAGGGCTTTTCGGTCAGCGAGGCCGCCTCGATCCGCGAGGTACTCGATCAGGCCGGCAGTCATAAACCCGATCTGATTATTCTGGACGGCCTGTTATGGCAAAGCCAAGCCCTGGAAGCCCTTCGCCAGATCAAGAAACAGCCCGCAACGCAAACCATCCCGGTCATGATTTTCGCCAACCCGCACCAGGAAGAAGAGGTGTATGACGCAATTCAAGCGGGGGCCTCGGCCTGGTTCCTGCGCAAGGGGTTCCAGATCGACAAGTTCCTCGAAAAAGTCCGCACAACCCAAGGTCGCCTTTCAGTCCGTGGGGTATCTACGGGGGCAAGCCCGGCCAACCAGCCAACGGACACGCCGGTCGGCTTGGAAAAGCTGACCGAGGAACAGGTGCTCAAGGCCTTGCAGAACATGGAGTACCCGCCGGCCTTTGCTTTCAGCATCAACGAAGCGGTCACCACGCCCTGCGCCCGCGAGCAAGAGGCCCGGCATATCGCGGATATCGCCATGCGCGATCCGATGATGATGGCCGCCGTACTCAGCCGGGCCGGACGCATGAATCTCGATCACAGCCTCGACGGTCTGGCCGATATCCACGAGGCCGCCGAGGTGCTGGGTATGCGGGAATTCGCCAAAATGGCCGAGACCATCTGGCCCTTGGAATATAATCTCGCCGGCCTGTGGGATCCGGGATGCTTCTGGATCCATAGCGTCGCTACCGCCCGCATCGCCGGCCAACTGTCCAAAATGCTGGGCCTGAACAAACCGGGTCAGGCCATCAGCGCCGCCCTGCTCCATGATTTCGGTTATTACATCCTGGCCACCCTGTTCCCCAAACATTACGGGGCCCTTTTCTCCGCCGCCGGCATGATCGACACCATCCACCCGGTCTGGGAAAAACGCCTGATTGGGGCCCATCACGGCGAGGTGGCCGATTGGGCCATGCGCCATTTCAACCTGCCCGAACAAATCCGCGCTGTCGCCCATGTCCACCATGTTCCGGGTATTATGGGGCAGCCTCTGAGTGGATCGGCCCGCGTTCTGTCGCTCGTCGTTCAAGCCGCCGATCAGATTGCCGACGCTCTTTTCTCCGGCGATCCGCCATTGACCTGTCTGACCACGCTGGCTGAAGAATTTCTGGACGCTTTTGATCGCGCGGATCTCCAGGCAGGTAAAGTGTTGGCCGAGGCCCGCAAAACCATGGCCGAACTAACCACTGAAATGGTCTATCTTTTCCCCCAGTCCGCCAGTCGAGCGTATATCTATAAACATCGTCCGTTCAGCCGACTGCTTTATTACGCCCCGCACAGCCCCCCATTCGACCTCATCAAGGTTTTCCTCAACGTCCGTACGGAAACGATGATCGCCATGGAGCGTGCGGGACGCGGCGAATATCCAGCGGAGATTCCCATGGTGCTGAATCTGGCCCACGTGGAGGAACCAGCCGCCCAAGTGGAGACATTGAGCACTCTGGTGGCCGCCGGATTGACCAAGGGACGCCAGGGGATCGTTCTCTTGAGCGGCCCCGTGGACAAATCCTATCCAACCCTCGTCGGCGAAACCTGGCAGTTCCATACCTTGCCCACGCAACCGGCGGCTTGGCTGCGCTGGCTGGCCTCCTCGGACACGGACCTCATGGAAATGTCGGGAACCCTTGCGGCCGGATAACCAGCACACCACCTCGACGACCCTTGGCGTAACCCTCACTTGCCCTTTGCAACCGTTCATGTTGAAATAGAGGTAGACCTTTCTGGGCGAGGTGGACCATGCAGGTGCGGCGATCAATTCCTTGCGTTATGCTGGGGCTCATGATGATGGGAAGCTTGAACACGACAGGTTGTTCCGGCGAGGCGGACACCCCCGGACACGCCGATTTCCTGGCCGCCGGCGAACCCACGCCGGCCAGTCAACCGGCCACTGGTTCGGCGCCGGCCACCCAACCGGCCGCCACCTGGCACCCCCCTACCCCACCCGCCTCCGCTCAATTTGTCACTGAACGACGCCGCATGGTGGAAACCCAGATTGCCCATCCTGTCGACGGCCGCACGCCGGTCACCGACAAAGCCGTTCTCGAAGCGATGCGTACTGTCCCCCGACACGTGTTTGTGCCGCCCGATCGCGTCGATCAGGCCTATTTCGACCATCCTTTGCCGATCGGGCACGATCAGACCATTTCTCAACCCTACATTGTCGCCCTGATGACCGAACTGATGCGGATAACCCGCGACTCGAAGGTGCTGGAAGTCGGTACGGGGTCCGGTTATCAAGCGGCGGTGCTAGGCCAGATCACTCCCCATGTATTTACCGTCGAAATCATTGCGCCCCTGGCCGAACAGGCCCACAAAGTGTTACAGGAACAGGGTTATACTCATGTGCGAGTTCGCCGCTCGGATGGATTCTGGGGCTGGCCGGAGGAAGCGCCTTTCGACGCGATCATGGTTACCTTTGCCGCGGAGGAGTTGCCCGAGGCCCTGTGGCAACAGCTCAAGCCGGGCGGACGCATCGTCATCCCCCTTGGCGCTGCGCATCAGACCCAACATCTGATGGTTATCACCAAGACCCTGGACGGCAAGCGCAAGATCACCCATATCACCGCCGTTCGGTTCGTGCCCATGCTTCGCGAGGATGCGCCGAAGTGATGAGATACAATGCGATCCTTGCGGACTGAACCGGTTATCCAAGCCCCCGCAAGTGGATTGGCCGATAGATACTTAGGAGGAGGTCGTAATGAAACTCGCAAGGGCAATCATCCCTGTCATGCTCGGTTGCGTCTGCCCGCCGGTTTGGGCGGAGAACAAACCCGCGAACGCACCCACGAAATCGGCCAGTGTATTGTTTCACGCCACCTTGATCGCCAACGCACAAGCCAACGCCAACCGGTACGACTGGGCCGGGCGGATCAAGGACGGAATCGTAAAATCCGCCGAACCCTTTACCAGGTACTCGGACGACGAACTCTGGGCGATGATGTTCGGGGCGACCATCGAACGCTCATGGATGGTCTGGTCCAACGGCCACTGTCCGGCCTGCGGCCAGGACGTGCCGATGTATAATTGGAAAATCGACGCGCTGAACCGCCCGTGGAAGGTGGCTTGTCCCCATTGCCGGGAGTTGTTTCCCAAAAACGACTTTTACGCTTTCTACAAGTCCGGCCTGGACGAGCACGGCGTCTTCGATCCGAGGCGGGCCGATCGCAAGTTACTCTTCAACACTGAACACCCCGATCCCAACGATCCGCTGCGCGGCTTCGGCGTTGACGACGGCGACGGTTATGTCGCGGGCGAAAAACGCTGGCGGTTCATCGGATGCTATTTGATTTACGGCCAATGGAAACAACTTATCGTCAATGGCATTGCCGCCCTGGCCAACGCATATGTCGTGACCGGCGACCCACGCTATGCCCACAAGGCCGGCATTCTCCTCGACCGGGTAGCCGACCTGTACCCCACCCATGACTTCAAAACGCAGGGATGGGTCTATGAACGGCGCGGCGATCGCGGTTACGTCTCCACGTGGCATGATGCCTGCCCGGAGTTTCGCAACATGGCCCTGGCATATGACATGGTTTTCGACGCTCTGAAAACAGACGATGGCTTGTTGCGCTTCCTCTCGGCCAAGGCCGCCCAATACCAACTCGAAAATCCCAAGGCCGACTTTGTCGATATCCAACGCAATATCGAGGAACGCATCCTGGGCGATACGATTACGAACGCCGAGAAGATCCACTCGAACTATCCCATGACGGAAGTGGCCGTATTGCTGGCCAAAGCGGTTCTAGTGCCGTTTTCGGTTGGCCAGTTTTGTGGTCAGGCGGCATGACTTCGGC
>CAYNYK010000089.1:0-21995 GCA_964401335.1 uncultured Planctomycetales bacterium | reverse complement strand
GCCGTCGTCGAGCTTGACCTTCTTCATCGGCATGCGGATGTCCTGCGTCTCGGTGGCCAGCGAGGCCATCGTGTAACGCAGCGCGTCGGCCCCGTAGGTTTCGATGATGTCCACCGGGTCGAACCCGTTGCCAAGCGTTTTCTTGAACGGCCGCCCCTGCCCATCCTGGATAACCGCGTGAATGTACACATCATGGAAGGGCACCTGGCCGATGTTGTACATCCCGGTCAAAACCATCCGTGCCACCCACAAGGTGATGATTTCGCGGGCCGTGCTCAAGACCGAGCCGGGATAATATCGTTGCAACTCCGGCGTCTGCTCCGGCCAACCCATCGTCGAGTGCGGCCACAAAGCCGAACTGAACCAGGTGTCGAGAACGTCGGGATCCTGCTCTGCTCCATGTGTTAACAATTGTTTTTCAATTCTCGGGTATCCTGGCTCAACACAGATGGCAAAGTAAATCCTTCCGTCCTTTCGCTCGCGAACGACTTGGGTAATCACATGTTGTTTATCTTCAGGGGCAAGGAATGGCAGGTCGAGGTTGACAATCTGAGAGTCACTTGGAGTGAATGCCACCGGACCTTCCCAAAGAAGATACCACACTGGTATCCGATGTCCCCACCACAATTGCCGGCTGATGCACCAGTCGCGTTTTTCGCCGAGCCAGTCGAGGTAGGTTTTCGCGTAGCGTTCGGGGAAGAAATGGACCTTGCCGCACGCCTTGCGCTCGGCGGCGCCGCCGTGCTCTTTCTGGCAGACCATATCCATGGCCAGTTGGGCCAGGCCAGTGCGGCCGCGGAGTCCTTCAACTTTCGCGGCCTCGGCCGCCGGCAAGTCGCCCATGCGCACGAACCACTGATCGGACAGATACGGCTCGATGGGTGTCTTGCTCCGGTCGCTGTGGCCGATCTCGATCATGCGGTCTTCGATTTTTTCGACCAGCCCGAGGGCCTCGAGGTCCGCCAGCACTTTCTTGCGGGCCTCGGTGGCGAAGCGCAGGCCTTCGTATCTCGACGAGTTCGGATTGACCCCGCCGTCGGGCTCAACGATGCGGGCCACGCGCCCGTCGGGGGTAATGACGTTGACCATGGGCAAATGGTGCCGTTGCCCGACCTCGTAGTCGTTAGCATCGTGAGCGGGGGTGATTTTTACGCAACCGCTGCCGAGTTCCGGCTTGGCCCATTCATCGGCGATCAGCGGGATAGGCCGATCGACCAGCGGCAGATTGAGCATCCGCCCGTCGCGGGCCATGTCCCGCAGCTTGAGCAGCAGAGGCAGCATCGTCTTTCGCCGCTCGGCCAGTTCGTCAAGCTGGGCCTGGACCGCCGCCCGCTCTTTCACCGGGGCGACCGCCAGTTCGTCTTTCAACTGTCGTTCGAGTTTGTCCAGCGCCCCGGCGGGATCGGGATGGACGGCGACGGCCGTATCGCCCAGCATGGTTTCGGGCCGGGTGGTGGCGATATGCACGAATTCCGGCTCGCCGGCCTTGCGGTTAATCACCGGATATTTGAAGTGGTAGAAATGCCCCTTGACCGTCTCGTGATAGACTTCGTCGTCGGCCACGGCCGTCTGCAGGTGCGTGTCCCAGTTGACCAGCCGCTTGCCACGGACGATCAACCCGTCGCGGAACAGTCGGAAAAACGTGTACCGCACGGCCTTGGCGCAAACCTCGTCGAGCGTGAATCGCGTCCGTGACCAATCGCAGGAGCAGCCCATCAGCTTGAGTTGCTCGATGATCCGGTTGCCGTAGGCCTCCTTCCATTCCCAGATACGCTTAACCATTTCCTCGCGGCCGAGATCGTGGCGGGTCTTTTTTTCTTTCTCGAAAATCGTGCGCTCGACCACCGCCTGAGTGGCGATGCCCGCGTGGTCGGTGCCGGGCATCCACATCGTGTTGCGGCCTTGCATCCGCCGCCAGCGGATGAGGATGTCCTGCAACGTGTTGTTCAGGGCATGCCCGCCGTGCAGGGCACCGGTGACGTTCGGCGGCGGAATAACGATGGTGTAGGGTTCATGGTCGGCGTCCGTCGGGTCCGGCCGAAAATATCCACCCTTCTCCCACACCTGCCGGATCCGCGTTTCCACGGATTGCGGTTCATAGGTTGTCGACAAATCATCCAGAAAAGCCATGTTGCACCAGAATACAAACCAGTAATCAGTCCAATCACTTCTTCATCAAACGAAAGAGCAGGCGATTTTAACCGTTGGCTGGCGGAACGTACAACTCGTCATGGTGGTATACACCGGCGTGCATAACGAGTTGGTACGCATGACTCGCGGGCAGGGTGGCCTGGGCGGGCCCTGGTCATGCGGCAGCAGGACAAGGGTTTGCCCGTGCTTTGTGCCGATACCGAGCAGACACCGGCATCGACCCGTGCGGCACGGAAGAAAGCGGGATTATGCAGCAAGGCGAATTCCTCCCGGGACAACAGGGGGGGGTGCAGTCGTACCTTTTCGACAACGTGATCAAACGCAACCCCCAGGACCGCTCGCGTCAACAATGCTTGCTGAAGCCATCTTGGGGATACCCTCGCATGAGATTGGGCGGGAATTCCATATCTTTGCCAATGGGATCAGCTTTGGTATATACTGGGCAAAATCGAGTTCCATCAACGAGGTATGCACATGGGCGTTCAGGGCAAGGATTTTCGGGATCGGGTTACGGTTGCGGACGGGGCGTGGGGCACGGAACTGGACAAGCTGGGCTGCCCGCCCGGTTATTGTCGGGAGGAATGGAATGTTTCCCAGCCCGATAGGGTCCACCAGGTAGCCGAGGCTTATGTAACCGCCGGTGCCCAGATTATTCTGACGAACACGTTCAGCGGGAATCGGATTACGCTGGCCAAACATGGTTATGGTGAGAAGGTTCGTGATTTCAACCGGGCCGGGGCGAGGATCAGTAAGCAGGCCGCCAGCAATAAGGCCCTGGTGTTCGGTTCCATCGGACCGACGGGCAAAATGGTGCTGATGGGCGAGGTCGGCGAGGATGAGTTGTTCGAGGTCTTTAAGGAGCAGGCGGAAGCCTTGGCCGAAGGGGGCGCCGATGCCCTGGTGGTCGAGACCATGACCGAATTGGCCGAGGTTTGCACCGCGGTCCGGGCGGCCAAGGAGACGGGGCTGGCCGTCGCCGCCTCGATGACGTATGATTCAGGCAAGGACAAGACCTCGACCATGATGGGGGTGACGCCGGAGCAGGCGGTGGAGGCCTTGCTCGCCGCCGGAGCGGATATCATCGGGTGTAACTGCGGGATCGGGATCGAGAATTACATTCAGGTGGCAGCCAAGATGCGGGCGGTGACCGATGTGCCGATCTGGGTGAAGGCCAATGCGGGCCTGCCCGAAATCGAGGGGGACAAAGTCGTCTATCGCATGACCGCAAAGGAATTCGCTCAGAAGGCCAGGCAACTGGTCAAGGCCGGCGCCAATATCGTGGGCGGATGCTGCGGGACCAGTCCGGAATTTATCGCCGCTCTGCGTCAAGCGATTTAATCGTAGTCATCATCGGCTCATGCTTTCTGCACGGGACCGGGGCCTTTCGTTGGCAGGGCGCGGTGTGAGCACGCTTTCAACATAAGGGATGTGGATTGATGAGTGATACGAAGGTCGAGGGAACGCTCGAATTGGATGAGCGTGGTTTTGGGTTTTTGCGCTCGGCGAGCAGGAATTATGCCATCCATGCCCTGGACGCCTACGTCAGCCGGGAGATGATCCGGAATTACGGGTTGCGCGGAGGCGAACATATCGAGGGAACCGCTCGACCGGGCGACGCGCGCAAGGGCTCGGCGAAGGTGATTCTGGCCGACGTGCAAACGATCAATCATTTGTCTCCCGGGCAATACGTGGAATTGACGCCTTTTAACGACTTGACCGTCATCGATCCCACCCGGCGGCTTCAGTTTGAAAAGCCCGGCGGTTCGCCAAGCATGCGCGTGGTGGACCTGATGACTCCGATCGGCATGGGCCAACGCGGGTTGATCGCCGCCCCTCCGCGCACCGGCAAGACCGTGCTCCTGCAACAGATGGCCGCCGGCATCGCCGCCAATCATCCCGAACTGTACATGATGGTCCTCTTGATCGACGAGCGGCCGGAAGAAGTCACCGAGATGCGCCGCACGGTGCATGGCGAGGTGGTGGCCTCCAGCAATGACCAGCATATCGAGAGCCATGTCCGCATCGCCCGGCTGATGATCGCCAAGGCCAAGCGCCTGGTCGAGGCCGGCCAGCACGTGCTGATTCTGCTCGACTCGCTGACCCGTCTGGGGCGGGCTTTCAACGCTTTTGTCGGCTCGTCGGGTCGGACCATGAGCGGCGGAATGGACATCCGGGCCTTGATCGAACCGAAGGCGGTGTTCGGTTCGGCCCGCAACATCGAGCACGGCGGCTCGCTGACCATTCTGGCCACCGCCCTAATCGAAACCGGCAGCCGCATGGACGAGTTGATTTTCAACGAGTTCAAGGGCACCGGCAATATGGAGCTGATGCTGAGCCGCGAGATGGCCAACATGCGCATCTGGCCGGCGATCGACCTGAATCTTTCCGGCACGCGCAAGGAGGAACTGCTGCTCGGCCGCGAGACGGTCGAGAAAATCTATCGCCTCCGCCGCCAGTTAAGCCCGATGCCGACGATCAAGGCCATGCCCACCCTGCTCGATATGCTGGGCAAATATCCCAACAACGAGGCCTTTCTCAAGAGCATCATCTGATTCCGTGCAATGCAATGGCGACAAACCGGTAAACGGATATAATGATTGCTTGGAGGAGCGAAATTCAGGATCCTCCGCGGTTGCCAGGGAGAACCAACCACGCAACGCGCGTTTAATGTGATTATCGAGCGGGACGAAGACGGTTACTACATAGCCTCCGAACCTGAACTTCGGGATTGCCATACCCAGGCCAAGACATTGGACACCCTGATGAAGAGGGTACGAGAAGCCATTGAACTATGCCTCGAAGTCGAAATGATTATTGCATAACGCCTGTCCCGGCAAGGCGTTGCAGACCTCCATACCCCAACCTATCAACTCGAATTCCATTTCCTATTTGCTTTGCCATGAAAACACGCCATCCACCAACGAAGGCCAAAAATTTTTGCTGTTTTCTATAGATTTTTCTTGACAATTCATAGGGGGGGGGTAAATTGCACACCGTCGTTGGAAGCGTGGAGGCGAAAGAAGCGTTCTTCAGAGTGATGTATACATAGACAATCCCTCAGGAGGGATATCTTCCGTGTCAATGAAACGAGGATTGGTGCGGATAAAGTAGGTGACTATCGTCTCGATGGAGCCCTTGATGATCTCAGAATTTCACCCCGAAGTATTTTACTCGCCTATGGCGGGCTCGCCTCTGGGGACCGTGGTGGAATGATCTTCCGGTACTTGATGTGTCAAACGATAACGAGACCGGCGCCCAGATTGAACTCCTTGGTCCGGTATGCATGACCTCAGCCGCCGATACCACTTGATGAAAATGGGCTGGTGGCCCGAAAAGATCACAGCCGGGGGGATCATGATTAGCCGATGACGATCCCCTCGGCCGCGAATTTATTCGATGATCTGGCGTCTTGGACAAAGACGCAGCCCCGTTCCGATGGAGGCTGTTCAGTTTCTTAAGGTCCGACGTCTCCTGGCCATGGCCAGAGCCCCGGCAGACAAGAAGACCAACGTTGTCGGTTCCGGAACGGTGGAAACCGTATCCACCACCACTTGGACCAGTAGTGCATCGGGCGGAAGCTGGACATTGATCCACTCAAAATCCGGATTCGGGCGGAACTCGAAATCGAAATACTGATAACCACCGTCGGGCTGCGTGAACACCAACGGACCTGAAGCATAGGTCAGGATTCCGGGAATCAGTTGAATACCGTCCATTGCCTCGCTGAACACGTTAACCGGAGGCTGGGTAGTACCCGTCCAGGTCAACTGCAGGCGCATATACTTGATCGGCAATTCGTCAACGATATTGGGCAACCGAAACTGATAAATCCCGCTGGTCGGCGGCGGCACTTGAATGGACGGTTGAAGGGGGTGAAGAAAAGTTGCCGGGTCGCCATCGTCGACCCAGGAGAACTGATCCATGATCAGCATGCCGGACGCATCCGCCGACCAATGGGCATACACCGATAACGGATCGCCACGATAATCGGGTGGGTTGAGGTCGTCGCCGTAGGCCGAGGTCCAGGAAAGGGCCAGGACCAGACTCATACTCAGAGCGAACCCAATACCGGTTTGATTTTTCCTTCGAGCGTTCATAATGGTTCCTTTCGATACATGAAAATGTACCTTCTTGTTACGCAAACAGATTGACTCACGATCTTGAATACATTGGAATGCCGCGGTTGGCGTGTGCTTGGAGGCCTCTCCGCCGGCCTGACGATTCATGGCATGATTCACCTCCGCGAATACCGACGATCCTTCATGTTCCGCGTTCAAGACATGCATCGGCGCATGTCGATCACGCTTCCATCCTTACGGCCGGGTTGTCTTGTGTTACGCGTGTGGCCTGCGTGGCCGGCCCGAACTCCAACAGAACGCCATCCCCTATGCCTTTCCTGGCGTTGTCGTTGCTGACGAAGATCGCTTCGGTTCAGGACAGGTGTACGATGACCCGCCGTCCGTCGCGTTCATATCGTCCGGGGCAATCGTAGCGCGCCTCCGGCCCCGAGACCTGCGAAAATCCGGAAAATCCGAGCCGGACAAATAAAATCCGAGAAATCCTGCGCTATTCCCATGGATCAAACGTGGCCAAGACATGGCCAGGCGGGCTGCTTATCGCGCGTGCCGTTCCCTTGTGCGGAACTCGCCGGGGGACAGGCCGGTATGCACACTGAAGACGTGACCGAACCAGTTGGCGTTGGCATGACCGGTTTCGATGGCGATGCGCTTGATCTGCCAATCGGTGGTGATTAATAACATCTTGGCCGCCTCGATACGCCGTTGGGCGATATAGCGACTCATACGCTGCCCCATCTGCTCGACGAAAAGCTCGCTGAGATAGGTTGGCGAAAGACCCAATTCGGACGCAACCTTGGCGACCGTAAGGCGAGGGTCGGATAAATGCGCGTTGATGTATTCCAAAGCACGAACAACCTTGGGATGGGTTGGCGACGATGCGGTTTGATTATCCTCCGCGAACGGAGCCAGCATCTCGCTGTTTTGTCCAACGGATGCGCCGCCCGACACGCGCTGCAGAAAGTCGATATGAGCGGCGCAGAAGTCCCGCGCCAGAAGTTCCATCATTTCCACGAGCCGCTTGAACTCCGCTTTATCGCACGCCGCGGGGCCGGCCAACTTGAGAACCGCCAGGCACCGGTTTCCGCACACGATCGGAATGATTGCACAAAGGCGCTTATGCTGACAGATACCCCAATGTGTTTCCGGCCGCCGCTTGAGTTGGGCCAGATGCAACTGCCACGATTCCCGGCAGTAATCGCTTGCGGAAAACTCCGCGCAGTCGGGATGAGAGGGGTTCGGAGGAGGATCATCCTCGTCGGGCTCAAAGACGGCCAGAGCCACGGCCTGTAGGTCACTCGTGCTCATGCGGGAGAAGCGGTCGATCACCCGGCTTTCAAGCAAGGTCAGCAGCCGGGCCATGGTCGGTTTACCCGTTACCTTGCGTTCCGCATGCCGTTCTTGCTTCCGGTGCAGGAAATGGCGTCTGGCCATGACCGCTCCTTGTTGTCCGTATCGCTTGCCCGATTCGCTACTTGATCTGATGCCCGCAGAGTGCTCTTTGATACTGTAGGTATGGTGTAGCAGATTGGCTATCCCATTTTATACGGTCCTCCACCGGACGCCCCTGCGAAACGCGCCGCTGAGCGGGTGACGGGGACGACGCTAAACCGTAACTCCAACGTAAAAAGCGTCAAATAAGACCGTCGATGTGTGGGTAAGTGGTTGTCGCATCAACACAAACGACAAAAACCGGTATTCAGGCAGGTCTTCTTGGACCGAACATCCCACGTCTTATTAACCACTGGCACTGGTCGATTCCGCTACACCGCGCTATAATCGGACACGAATGAAAGGAACGTCTATGCTGAAAATGAGACACAAACCTATCGTTTCTGTATTGGCCCTTGGATTGGCGGGTTGCGGTTTTTCGCCCTCCACGCCGTTGGAAACCGTACCCTATGTTGATGTGCAGCAGTATCTCGGCCTGTGGTACGAGATCGCCCGCTATCCGAACAACTTTCAGGACCAATGCTTCGGCGGGGTGACGGCCGAGTATAGCCTGCGCGACGATGGGCGGATCACGGTGCTCAACAAATGCCGCGAAGAATCCCTCGACGGGCCGGAAGACAGCACCGAGGGCGTCGCCCGCATCGTTAATAAGGAAACCAACGCCGAGTTGAAAGTCCGGTTTTTCCTCTTCTTTGAGGGCGATTACTTCATCATCGATCTCGACGAGGAATATCAATGGGCCGTGGTTGGCGAACCGTCCCGTCGTTTCTTGTGGATCCTCAGTCGTACCCCGACGATGGATCAAGAGGTCTATGACGACATCCTTTCCCGGCTGGAGGAAAAGGATTATGATCCGGCCGGTCTGGTCCTGACCCCGCAGCCGCCTGGATCTTAAACCAAGAGCTTTGACTTTTTGCGGCCTATCCGTCTCTTCATGGCAGGACCGACGCTATGGGAAAGGATCCTGCTATGTTGCTTCAATCGTTGGCGATCGCGTTGTGTCACGGCTTATCGCTTGCGGCCCCGCCAAACGTTCCCGTACGCCTCGGCGTCGACAATGCGGGAACCTATCATGCGGCCACAGCCCATCAAGATTGCTGGCAATACCCCGCGTTTTTCAAAGCCCTCGACGATCTGGGTGCCCGTTTTGTCTGCCTGCATTTCTGGCCGGTGACGAACGCCGGCGAGAACAACTCGAAGATGACTCGGCAGCGCGTGGAAGCTATCGACGAGGCCATGCGCGAACACGGCCTGCAATACACGTTGAACGTGGAGTATCCCAACTTTGTGTCCCGCATGGAGATCACCCCGGGCGTCAACGAGTTTGAGCATCCCGGCGGCATTCATCGCTGGGACTTGCGCATGGAATGGCTGGCGGCCGTCCTGCCGCCGGCGCGTCCTGCTCCGCCGGCCCTGGTCGCGATCACCTACGACGAATGCGAACACATGCTCCTGTCCAACAATAAATTCTCTAACCATCCGAAGGCCACGTTCGATCAGCCGTTTCTGGTCAATACCCACGGGCTGCCGCTGACGACGGCCTACGATCGGCTGGTTGAAGAAGCCAAACGTCTGCGCATCGAACATTATGAAAACCGGGTCACCTTACAGACCGAGCAGGTCTGGCCCGATCTGTTTCACATTTTCGCCCGCGCCGGTTGGACGATTACACCGAAGCTGCTTAAGGAAAGTATCAGTTCTGTCGTCCTATCCATCGCCTTGGGGGCGGCGGTACAATACGAAGACGCGGGTACGCATTTCTGGGCCTCGCCCGATCTCTGGAACCGTGGGATGTATCCCGGCCATTCGCCGCAGGCCTTGCGCTCTGCTCTGTTGATGGCCTACTGGCTCGGCGCCGAAACCATCTATGTTGAAAACCTCGACTTTCATGAATGGCCCAAACGCCATCCGCAGGCCGACCCCAAGGGCTCTCTGTTGGTCTGGTCCAACCTCGAGGAATATCAACTCACGGTCTACGGGCGCGTGGTTCGTGATTTCTACAAGGACTATGTCCCCACAAATCCCCGCATGATTGACTGGCGGGACTACGATCCACGGGTGGCCATCATTCGCCTGCCGGACGGCGGATGGGGTCAATACTCCGCCGGGCCCAATCACGGGGAAGTTGAGTCTCGCAACCGCTTGCTCGGAAACCGCGAAATGCCGCTTGATGAACCCGCCTCCGAGTGGCTGCATGTCTGGCCTATCCTGACACACGGCGCCGCCCGACCCGGGGCCATCTCCTCGAACAATCCCTTTATTTATCCCAAGGGTATCGAGGAGTTTTTCACCCCGATCGACAGTGTGGCCGTCTTCGACCATAACGTCGAGGCCGCGCACCTGGCCAATGCCGATTGTCTGATCGTCTGCGGCCACGCGCTTTCCGCGCCCACTTTCCAGGCGGTTCGCGACCGCGTGGCCGCCGGAGCCACGTGCATCATCGCCCGGCGACTGTACGAACAGCATGCCTCAAACGTTCTGCCCGGCAACTGGCTGATTGTCGATGATTTCAAAGATCCTCGGATCACCAACAAGCTCGCCCCGTTCCTCGGCCCGCCGGACGTGGCCCGCTTTCGTTTCAAGACGAAGATCGTCGAATTCCGCAAGGCCGCCGAACCGGACAGCATCACCGTGCGGGTGATTGATCGTTAATAATCCGTTATTATTACGAGGCTTGGACGCCTTTCGAGTAAGACAGGCATCCTTGGGAATAACTGCCGGTATCTTGGCGAAATGGAGTGAACTTTTATGGTGAGCAGGAGTCTGTTGTGTGTATTTTTTTTCGCTACTGCCGTCTGGGCGGCGCCGTACGGCATTACCATCGAGGAGCAGAAACTCACGGTCCGGACGAAAACGCTTACCGCGGTGTTCGATGGGCCGCGCCTGCTGAGTGTTCGGCCGGTAGGCGAGTCGATCGATTTTGCCCACCCCGTGCCCTCCCAATTGGGCGTGGACGTGCAATTCCTCAACGGCGATTTCGTGGGCGTGGATAAGCACCAGACCTTGACCGTGCGAAAACTCTCCGAGCTGGCAGCGCTTATTGAAATAAAAGGGGATGAAACCCGCCGCGCCCTGCTGGTGGTTATCGATCCTGATAACGGAGACCTTCGTGTTACGCCCGACGGCCTGACCGATCGGCGGGCGTTGCGAACGGTGCGCTGGACCGTGCCCTTCAATCCGGAAGCCATACTCTTTCTTCCGGTGGTCAACGGGCTGCAAGTGATGCCCACCGAGTCTCATCCGGCTACCGCGCTATGGGCCTGGCCGGTGGAATGGAACGCTCAACTGGCCATTGCCCGGCTCGGCGAATGGTCGATGATGATTCACGGCGAAGATACCTACGGCCGCTTCAAATGTTTATACATGACCCGGACAAAGGACCGAACCGAGTTAGGCTTTGAGACGGTTCCGCCCGGGCCGCTATGGGATAATCGGACGGCCGGCGGGATCGAATGGCGACTTAATGTCTACCGCGGTGACTGGCAGGTACCGGCTGCCCGCTATCGCGATTGGATGGAAAAAGCCTACGATTTGCCCGCCAAGCGTGCCCAACGGCCCGCGTGGGTGGATAAAATCTCTCTGGCCGTCTGCTGGGCCGCGCCGAACGAACCGATGCTCGACGCCCTGGCCACCGCCCATCCGCCGGAGCAGACCCTTATACACCTTTCCGACTGGCGGACCGACAAATACGATATCAATTACCCCGAATACACCCCGCGCGAGCAGACCCTGGCATTCATGGCCAAGGCCCGGCAAATGGGTTTTCACGTGATGCCGCATTTCAACTATTTCGCCGTGTATTACCAACATCCTCTCTATCATGAGCTGCGGGATTTTCAATTTCGATCGCTGGACCAGAACAAGCCGCAAGGATGGTTCTGGCCGCCGGACACATACGCGAACACGCGCATGGCGTATATCCACGCCGGGCTGGGCTATTGGCGACAGACCCTCTTGAGCAGAGTAATCGAGGCCTGCGAGCGGGTGGGCACGGATGTCGCCTTTCTCGATCAAACGCTGTGTACGCATAATACGGATAACGGTCTGGTGCAGGGTCTCACGACGGTACAGGGACTCTGGCAATTACAGGAGGAATTCGCCGCGGTCGTTCCCGGGCTGGTCCTGGTTGGCGAAGGCTTGAACGAAGTCAGCTTTCAACGGCAGAGTTTTGCCCAAGCCCACATTTATCACGGGCATGGCAAATTGAATCCCAAACATGTCGCGGTTGCTCATCCGCTCAACGCTTTCCTGTGGGGGCGACACACGCGACTGATCGGTTATCATCACCTGCGACCTAATGTCGATGAATATGATCTGGGCATCGAAGTCTATGAACGCATGAACGCCTTGCCGACCATCGTGACCAATAACCCCAAGGATCTTCAGGAAATGACGCCCCTGACCAGGAGGATCTTCGACCGCGCGAAAAGTCTCGCGACCCGCCCGGCTGAAGCACCATGAGTCGTTGGAAGCCCAACATGGTTGAAGCTGCTCTCAAGGTAACAACGCGTCCATGTGTATTAAGAGTGCGTCCTAAAACCGGTGTGGCACCGGCGTCTCGCCGGTGCTGGTCGGCCCGGCGGGACCGATGTTGTCAGGTTTTCGGATGCACTCAAACTGCACAGCGACGGCCGGCCGTGCGTCGCCGACTGCTCGCCTGGTACGACCAAAACAAACGCGATCTGCCCTGGCGAAGGCGCGGGTCGGATGCGTACGCGCAAATGGTGGCCGAGTTCATGCTGCAGCAGACACAGGTGGCGACGGTAATCGACTACTACCGGCGGTGGATGCGGCGGTTTCCGACGGTGCGGCGTCTGGCCGCCGCCGATTTGAACGAAGTGCTGGCCTGCTGGGCGGGGCTGGGATATTACCGTCGAGCCCGAAACCTGCACGAAGCCGCCCGGCGCATCATGCGCGACCACGACGGGCATGTGCCCGTTGATGTGGCAACCTTAATGCGTCTGCCGGGAATCGGGCGATATACGGCCGGGGCGATTGCGTCAATCGCCGGTGACATGCGCGCACCGGTGGTGGACGGAAACGTCACACGGGTGTTGATGCGTCTGCTGGGTCAGAGGGCGAAAACACCCAGCCCGGCATTGAACAGGAGTTTATGGACAGCCGCCGAACAATTGTTGCCCGCGCGGCGTTGCGGCGATTTCAATCAGGCGTTGATGGAACTGGGGGCGACGCTCTGCACACCGCGTACCCCTGCTTGCGCCCAATGCCCATTGCGTATCGATTGCCTTGCCTTTCGCGAGGGACTCACCGACAAGATACCGGCGGCAAAATCGCGCACCAAGGTACGGCCGATGGCGATGGTGGTGGCCGCCGTGCGTTGCGGGGAGCATTGGCTTTTCGTGCGACGGCCGGACAGAGGCTTGTGGGCGGGTCTTTGGGAATTGCCGACCGAACCGGTCAATGACGGCGAACATCCGGACGCGGCGCGCAAGCGGCTGCGCAAACGTTTGCCTGCCGGTTGCCGACTGGCGGGCGAAGTCTCGAAGCAGGTGACCCGGCTGTTGAGCCATCGTAAGATCACGTTTCATATCTATCGGGGGACGGTCGACAACCTGCGCGGCGGCGCAGACACCATGCGTTGGGTGCGGGCGACTCAATGGCCGAAACTGGGCGTCAGCCGGGCCTGCGCGGCGATTATCGACCTGTTAAACGAAGGATAATGAGCGCGTCGTTGTCCGTTATTCCGTTCGCGCCAGCACGGCCAGCATGTCCTTATGTATCATCGAATTGGCCGCAAGGATATTTCGACTGAACAGGCCGATGGGTTGCCCGGCCGCGTCGGTGACGATTCCCCCCGCTTCCTCGATCACCAGCATACCGGCCGCGTAATCCCAGGGGCCGAGGGTCAGCTCCCAGAATCCGTCGTAGCGGCCGGCGGCGACATAGCAAAGATCAAGAGCGGCCGATCCGTCGCGCCGGATACAGTGGATGGGCACATCGAAGAAGGCTTCGATCTGCCGTAGCGTGCGGCGCATCGGCTCGCCACGCTCGTAGTAAAATCCGGTGCCGAGCAGCGCTTGCCGCAGGCTGGCCGTCGCGCTGACCCGGATAGGCTGCTCGTTCAGGAACGCCCCGGCGCCGCGCTCGGCCTGAAACAGTTCCTTACGCATCGGGTCGTAGATCACGGCCAGGATCGGCCGGCCTCCGTGCCACAGGGCGATCGAAACGGCAAACATCGGGTAGTGATGGGCGTAATTCGTGGTCCCGTCCAGCGGATCCACCACCCAGAGGTATTCGGATTCCGGCGGAACGGTGTCCTGCTCCTCAGCCAGAATGGCATGATGCGGAAAGGCCTTGCGGATCAGCGACAGGATCAATTCCTCCGATCGCCGGTCGGCCTCGGTAACCAGATTGTACGATGCCCCCTTGGTCTCGATGGTCCGCGGGTGCTCGAATATATCCACCAGCAACCCACCTGCCCGTCGAGCGGCCTCGATCGCCACATCTTTCTCGCGGTTAAGCATGTTGTATCCTTTTCGTCAGGTAATCGTTTTTCGTTAAGCGAGCGCTATTATACACCTCCGACCGCAAGAGCAAACGAAATCGCCAGTAGCACGGGCTTGCCCGTGCTCTTTCGACCGCAGAGGACGATATGCCGGGTGGCCCACGTCTTCCGAAGGAGATGGGCCCTCCGGTCCAGGGATCAAAGCGCGTTGACAATATATCGAATATGATATATAGCATGACAGGTTGTGCCTTGCTTTCCGGGATGTTAAATCCAGGAGGGCAAGAATATTCCGCTTAAAGGTTGCTCCATCGCGTGCATGTGCCATAATGTTGTTTTTGTTTTTCGATAAAGGTACATGTATGCGTTTGAAGGCGGAACTGCATCCCGATGTCGCTTGGTGTTTGAGGCAACGACATCGTTATCATGAGGAAATCAACGAGTTTTACCGTCAGCTTGAAGCTGTCCGGACGGAACCGATTAAAAATTCAGAGGCGATATCGGATCCCTGATTGAGCCCATACATGTTACGGTTTTTCCATTTCGGTATGTGGATGGCTAGCTTTGAGTTTGATCCGGCGGAGAATAGGATTCGGGGGCTTGAATGTCGAACCTTAAAATCGCAACCAAGACGAAAAAACGGAAAAATCGATCCCTCTTGATCCGCCGCGAAACCGGCCATTTCGTCGGCCAGCGGTCCCCGCGAGGCAATCATATTAAAGGGATGCTCCCAACCCCGTCGTATATCGAACATGATGGGCGTATTACCCATGCCATTGTTCCCATTGACGAATATAAACGTCTTGTCCAGGCCGACATGATCAAGAACGCGGTGGCCAAGCTGGATGCGGCTGGTAAAACCGAGTGGGTCGACCCCGATGGTCTGGCCCTGGAACTGGCCGGTAAACGCATTGCCGAGGCTCGCAAAGCGGCTGGACTGACCCAAAAACAATTGGCCGACAAACTGGATTTACCCCAATCCCAAATTTCACGCATCGAGCGCCACCCGGACCACACCACCGTTCGTACCCTCAAGCGCCTTGCCCATGCCTTGGGCGTTGACGTAAGTGCCTTGGTTTAGACAAAACGAAAGTTTGGGTATTGGCGACCCTCAAAACACCCGGAACAACCGCCGCCCGCACATCACCAGCAGATACAACCCGCCGGCCAGAACAATGGTCACCGCGCCCGGCGGAAGGTCCGGCCCATAGCTGAGCATCAGCCCGCCGGCGGTCAACGCGGCGCTGAGCAGGCAGGACAACAGCATGACGTGCCACAACCGGTGCACGAAATGGCCGGCCACCGCCACCGGCAAGGTCAGCAGGGCAATTACCATCACCAGCCCCACCACCGTCACCAGCACGACCACGGTCAAGGCGGTCAAACCCAGCAGCAGCAGATAATAAAATTCAACGTTCAGGCCGCGCAGCCGAGCGAACTCCTGATCGAAACAGACCGCTAGAAACGGGTTGTACAGCAGCAGGCCCAGCCCCACGACCACCACATCGAGCAGTACGATCAAGCGCAACTGCTGGCCGCTGACCAGCAAAACGTTGCCGAACAGATAACTCATCAAATCCTCGTAATAGCCCGGGGTCTTGGCGATGAACAGAACGCCGACGGCCATCCCGATGGCCCACAGGGCGCTGATCGCGGTGTCCTCACGCTCCTTGGATCGTAGGCTGACCCACCCGATAATTCCGGCGGCCAGTAAGGCGGCAAAAATCGCCCCGTGCAACGGCTCCAACCACCTTATCCCCCCGACCACGTTCAAATACCGCGCCGCTCCCATCCCGCCCAGAACGCAATGGGCCACCCCGCCGGCAATGTACGTGATCCGCCGGGCCACCACGTAACTACCCATCACCCCGCAGGCGAGGCTGGCAATCACCCCCGCCAGCAATGCATGTTGCAAAATGACGCTGCCCGGCAAAGCCTGGAAAAACTCCGTCATGTTCGGCCTCCCGCCGCCCCATTCCGCGCGTGGTGCAGCAGCCGCACCGCACGGCCGTACATGTCCGCCACCTGCTTCTCCGTCAGTTCATGGCTCGAGTGGGTGTGGACCGTGTGGTTCACGCAAACCACCGTGCGAAAAAACAACGACACAAACCCCAGATCATGCGAGACCATCACCACCGTCAGATGTTCGTTCAATTTCCGCAGCAGGTGATGCAGATCGTCCTGTACCGTCGGATCCAGACTGGCCATCGGCTCATCCAGCAGCAGAATCCGGGGGGAACAGGCCAAAGCCCGGGCGATCAGGACCCGCTGCCGCTGCCCGCCGGACAAGGAGAATAACGCCCGGTTCTTCAAATCCGCGAGACCGACTTCACTCAGCGCTTCCATCGCCGCCGCTTTATCCGCACGCGAATAGGGCCCCAGACCCCACCCCCGGCCGAGCCGTCCCATAAGCACCACGTCAAACACCGTTACCGGAAACCGTGGGTCCAGATGGGCATGTTGGGGCATGTAGCCGATCTGCTTACGCGCCTTCTCCGGAGTACGCCCGCAAACCTCGACCGTACCGGTGGCCGGCTCAATCAGGCCGAGCATGATTTTCAGCAGCGTACTTTTTCCCCCGCCGTTCGGCCCGATCACGCAGACCAGATCACGCTCGGCGATGCTCAGGTTGACCTTCTCCAGCACCGGCGGACCGTCATAGGAAAAGGTCACATCGTTCAAACATATCACCGGTTCTGCCGCCACAATCGGTCTCCTGATCACGAATCCTCGGCGGGATTACTTCCCATCCGCCGAGGCTGCTTCCCCGAATGCTTCCTTGATCCTCGCGCAAATCGTCAGAAGGTTCTCGACATAATTTTCCGCCAGCGGGTCGAGCGGCACCACGACCCCGCCGATCTGCTCAGCGACCGCTTCGGCCGTGATCGACGAAAACTGCGGTTGCACGAAAATCAGCTTCACCCCGCTTTTCTTCGCCCGCTCAACCAGCGCGCCCAACTGTCGCGCCGTCGGCTGTTTGCCGGAAATTTCCACCGCCACCTGTTCCAGCCCGTACGCCTCGGCAAAATAACCGTAGGCCGGGTGATACACGAAGAACTCGCGGCCGCGAAACGGAGCCAGTGTTTCCTCGATCTGACGATCCAGATCGTCCAGTTCCTTCTGGAACAAGCGACTGTTCCGCTCGTAGTCTTCCTCATGGGCCGGATCAATCCGCGATAGCACGCGGGCGATCATCTCCGCCTGCTTTTTCACCAGCCGCGGGTTCATCCATACGTGCGGATCCAATTCGTCCTGCTCGTGGATGCAGTTGCCTTCTTCATCATGGTCATGGTCTGGGGCATGGGCTTCTTTTTCGGTTATCCGACGAAGGTCGATCCCTTCGTGAAGATCCACTTGTTCCAGCTTCGTCAGCGTACGGCCGATCCTGCTCGAAATCTGTTTTTCAAAGGGTAGTCCGGTTGAGAAATAAATCCTTGCCGCGGACAAGGCCACTATTTGCCGGGCGGTGGGTTCGTAGGTGTGCGGCGACTGGCCCGGCGGCAGTAACGTCGTCACCGTTACATGTTCCCCGCCTACCCGCTCCACGAAGTTTTTCAACGGCGGAATACTGACAAAAACCGTAACGGTATCCGATACCACGGCCGGCTCCCGCTCCCGACAGGCCGTGACCGCGAAAACCATGCATAACACCAAACCCCCCTTAAGCACTGTGCTCCTCAACGGCAAGATCTTCGCGTGCGTAAATGAGTACATCATCGTTACCTCGATTCCTCATCCTTGTGGGGGGTGGAGGCCACCTGATGAGTACAGACCGGATACCACTCATTGCATTGGCGACACTCGGCCATCGGATGGTCCGTGGCGAATTGTTCCCAATGCGATTTCTGCTGGGGGTTGAGGATCCCCGTTCCCCGACAAAGCGGACAGACATTGTCCAAAGCCGAGAGGATCGCCTCACGAATAAACTCCGACCGGTTCGGAATCATGCGTAAAATATCCGCCAAAGACTCCTCCGCCTTAAAACTGATCGTAGCTTGCTTGACTTGGCTCATGATTGCAAACCTTTTAATGACAATATCTTACCGATGTTTCTAGCCCGGCATGGAGAACCTTTTTATTAGATAATACATCGTATTACGAGTATGTCAAATTTCCTATCCACGCAACATCGCCACACGAAAGTACGGTAGGATGGTATGCTGCGCCGCGTCCAGTCCCGCGTCGTCGTGCGTTTATTATTTACTCTGGGGCGTATAAAATGCGGATAAGGGACTCGTCCGCAGGGGATGGGGGTATTTTCCAAGAGCATGTGAAGGTATGACGCACAAGGACACAGATTTACCTCCAACCGCTCCGCCGGGGTCGAACGGAGTTTACCGGCGAATCTTGCCCCGACCGGAAACGCTCGTTCTGCTGTTGGCCCTCCTCCTGACCATCGGGGCCAAATTGGTACTGGTCCTTCGGTGCCAACCGCCGGTGATCTTGTCCGCCTGGGGCCGCGTGGCCATCTCCGATGTCGTATTGACCTGTATCGTGCTTGGTTTGTTTCGTCTTCTTTATTACTTTCGATCCGGTCGGTGGGTTGCCCGCGTAACCCTTTTGGTGTCGGCCGTTTTTTTTGTCTGGGCGATTCTCAATACCGGTTGGATGATCGCCACCGGCGTACAGCTTCAACCCGGCGTGCTCGCCGTTATCTTTCGTAATCCCTGGGACTTCCTGCCCATCGTCCAAACCCATATCCTTCATAAGATAAGGATCGCCCTTCCCGTGATCGTGTTCGCTTTGGCTTGCGTGAGTTGGTGTGTCTATCGTCTGATCCGCCCCGTGGCCGTCATCGATCCACGCAAAACCCATGTTCAGCGTATGGCCTTCACGATCCCTTTGGTTCTCGGTCTGATCGTTCTGGAGAGTTTCCTGCCGCAGCCCGCGCGTTTCCGGCTCAAGGCGGAGGTCCTCGGCTTCAGCAGCCATTATTACGCCTTACGTAGTCTGTTTAACGGCCGCTCAACAACCAGGGAACACGCCAACTCCTATCACCGTCCTCCACGGGCCGGCGAAAGGTCAGTCATACCGCCCCGCCATGCACCGAGTGATGACCCCAACATCGTCCTTGTACTCATGGAAAGCATTGCCTACCAAGCCACCTCGTTGAGCGATCCGACGCTGCCGACCACGCCGACTCTGGCCCTGCTGGCTTCGGAGGGGGTACAGTTTTCCTGTACCCGTGTTCCCGTCTCGCATACCACGAAAGCCTTCTGGACGGTGCTCACCGGCACCACGCCCGATATTCAGCCGGATTATGCCGAAGCGGTCCCCGTCGCGCAACCTTATGAAGGTCTGCCTTCCTTACTGGCCCGGCGCGGCTATCGCAGCGCGTTTTTTCAGATGTCCAAGGGTACCTTTGAATGTGCCCCCGGCCTTTTTTCCAATCTGGCCTTCCACTGGGCCTGGTTTAGAGAAAACCTTCAGGATCCCTCGGCGGACCTTGGCTATCTGGCCGGCGACGATGTGCGCATGATAAAACCCGCCTTCGCCTGGGCCGAGCGCGAAAGCGGGCCTTTTTTTCTGATGCTCATGACTTCCGTCGCTCATGATCCTTTCGAGGTACCCGCCGGATTCGCCCCGCCTCAAGAGGACCGCTACCAGCGCTACCTGCAAACCGTGCAATACACCGATCACTTTCTCGATTTGCTGTGCGCTGAACTGGTTCGACGCGGATGGGACGACAACACCATCCTGTGCGTGCTCGGCGACCACGGGATCAGCTTCCGTCTCGACGATCAGCACGGCCGCTGGGTTCCCTATGAGGAGGTCATTCGCGTGCCGTGGATCATCCGCTGGCCTGGACACCTTGAGGCCGGCCGAACCGTTTCCTGGCCTTGTTCCCAGCTGGACGTGACTCCGACCCTCTTGAAATTGATAGGTTTCGACGTGACCGACGCGGGCTTTGACGGCCGCGATGCTCTGACCCCCGCCGACCCCGCCCGCCGTCTGTTTTATTCCTCTTGGTACGAAAGCAGCCCGGTCGGTTTCGTGGAAGGCAGCCGCAAATGGATCTACTGGCCTTACAAGGACACCTTGTTCCTGTACAATCTGGAGAGCGACCCCGCGGAAGAATCCGCTTTCGTGGTCGAGGATCCCGAAAAAACCCGGATCGTTGCCCTGATCAACGAATGGCAGGATAGATCGCGTTTGCATTTCCATCCCCCCTCCTTTGAAAAACGTTTCGTCTTTGACCATTGGTATGTGTATGGTTCGGAACGGTCTGCCTGGGCCTATTTTGTTCCATAATATATGTATTTATAGAGCCTCCGCCATTATCGGCCATTGTATTTTTCATACTTCCCATAAACGCGCACCGTTACCCGCAGGTTAAGTCGCCGCACGGGTAAGCCGACTTGTGGGTAGGGGAATCCGCGCATCGCGCACATGCGTCAACGGAAGTGGCCTCGGAGGTGGATGAGCTATGCCCAAACGCATCGACGAAGAGCGGCTCAAACCGGGCCTGTGTCTGCCCGGAAATCTGCAGAACCATATCGGCCAGGTTTTGCTGCCGGCCGGCGCGTGCCTGAAGGAGCATGATCTGCCGCGACTCCGCGCCCATGCGGCCAATGGTCTGTTCGGAGACCGAAATTGGCCGGATGAATTCACGCGCGCCTCGTCCCGGGACGACGCTTCCCCTGATTTAGGCCAAGCCGCCCCGCCTGGGACGACGGCACATGCGGATTCGTTAATTACTTCCAATTTCCTTCAAAAAATACATGACCAGCGGTCAAGGCCAAATCGGTTTTCGTCGCGGCCGAGTAAAACCACGACAAGTGCAACAGCCACGGACGCCAATCCGCTCCAGGATCGCCTGATCCACGAGATACTAAAGACCCGTCCCTTTCAGCCGCTTACGGCCGACCGTCGCCCACGCCTCGACTGGCCGATTCTGCAAGCCGAAGTCGACCGCGGACGGCTTGCATACGCCGGGGCATTGCGTGCCTTAGGGAGTATCTATGCCGACCTCGCCGCCTTGAAACCCCTCAATCTCATCGCCCTGCGCAATGTGGTCATTGAATTTCTCGATGCGGTCATGCTCGATTTCGACTGGCTGCCCACCTTATTGAGTCGGCTCAAACCCGCGACCGAGGATTATCTGCCTGAGCACGCCCTCAAGGTATCATTGCTGAGCATGGCCGTTGCCGCTCAGCTCGGATTAGGCCGCCGGCACATTCTCGAAGTAGCCCTCGGCGCACTTCTGCACGATGCCGGCATGTTACGTGTACCTATGGCCGTTCGCCTCGCCCCGCGCCCGTTGACCGATCTTGAACAGCGCACCGTTCACACACATCCGGATCATACGATCCAGATGATCGAAAACATGGTTGAATTGTCGGACGCCGTACGGTTAGCCGCCTGGCAGGTACACGAACGCGGTGACACCACCGGTTACCCCCGTCGCTTTCCTCAGACGCGCATCCATCCTTATGCCCGAATCGTCGCGGTGGCCGACACCTATATCGCCATGACTTCTTCCCGACCCTATCGGCCGGCCTACCGACCCTTCCAGGCCGCCGAAACCATCTTGCGTGACAGTCGGCAAAAGCATTTCGATATCAACGTGGTTCGCGCTTTGCTCGATTGCCTGTCCCTTTTTCCCGTCGGTAGCATAATTGAGCTGAATGATGGCAGTGTTGCCCGCGTCATTCGAGCAAATACCGGCCAGCCTACTCGGCCGATCGTCGAACTCACGAGCAAACCGGATCGTTTTGGAGAATCTTTCATCGATCTGACCGCCGATGCTCAACGCCGAATCGTCCGCGCTATCCAGTAAATCCTGACGCTAACACGAAAACAAAAACCGCAAGCGCATTTTCCGCGCCGAGAAGCGCAAATTTAGTTGT
>CAYNYK010000088.1:0-22218 GCA_964401335.1 uncultured Planctomycetales bacterium | reverse complement strand
CGGCCCGCAAAGCCTATCGGCTTGAGAAAAACCACAGTATTTATGCTACAGTCTCAGAAAATGAAATAGATATACAGGCCGATCAGGCCACCCAAAATGGTCAGGGGCGGGGTCAGCACGGCGAACGCGGCCCGGCCTCCGCCGATTTTTTGCCGCTCCTTGACCATCAATACGGCGCTGATCAACCACCAGATCCATCCCAAGTACCAACCCAGGAAAGGAATCGCTGAAAAAATATTGGCCCCCGAACTGTAGCTCATGGCCTGAAAGGTCAGCTCGATCCCGCCGGCCCGTCGGCCGGTTATGGCCAGAAGCGCATGCGCCGCCAAGACCCAGGCAAACACACCCACCAGCAGAATCGCGAAGAATATGATCCCGATGATGACGAAGCCCACAAACACCGGCGCGCTGCTACCCCTTCCCCAAAAACCGAGGGCGATTATCATAGGCAACATCATGATGGGTAAAATCGACACGGTGACGATAAAGAAGAAATTGATTATCGCGAACCAGAGGGCCTGGCCGGAGGAGGTTTCCCGCGGCAACTCGCGCATCAACTTGAGCGGCGAGGTCAGGGCCATCCCGATGGTGGAAAACCAACCCCGCCAGAATCCTCGCTCGCGCCGCTCCAGCCAGGGGATATGCGCAACCCGTGTCTGCTCCTCCCGAACGCCGTCGGTCGGGAAGATAATCATGTCGTCCATGTGGATATGCCGGCCGCAGGAAATGCAGTCGAACTCCTCCGGCTCGATATGCCCGCGTGGCCCGGTGCCATAATAGGACTGGCCGCAATGCGGGCAACGAAACTGCACGCTGTTCGGGGTAAACTCAAACTCGCTCGGCACGAACGGTGTCCCACACTCCGGGCAGCGTCGCGAGGGTAGATTCCACAACCGGTAATCGCAGGTCTTGCAGCGCATAGGGATAAAATCCTGCCGTTACCTGACGCCCTGCCGATAAGGGTTTCCCGCATCAACTTTCCAGCCGTTTATTTCCGCCTTGATGCTCGCCCGCGAGAACCAGATCAGCATGAAGACCGGCAGGGCAATACCCCATACCAGACCGAAACAAACACTGCCCAATTTAAACCCCACAGAATATCCCGCATCGAAAGCCGGATTCGTCCCGCCTGACGCCTGTGGGCTCATGGCTTCAAAAACCTTCTGCTGTATGACATAACCTAAACCGACACCGAGTAGTCCGAGAACAATTTTAAGCATTGCCCAGGCACGGCAAGTCTTCACGCCCCAAATACGACGCATGACCAGGCCGATACCGCCCGTAAGCAATACAGCCGCCAGAACAAGGCCAACCGCGTGCTGCGTAACCAACAAGCCAAAATATTCCCGTGAAACCTCGAGCATGGCCACCTGCTCCTGGGGGCCTGACTCTAAAAGCTTGGGAGCAATGACCACCATCCAGAGAATTCCAAAGACCGCGGCAAGAATCCCCCCCACCCCGAAAACGATGGCGATTACCCCGATGGCCGTCGGCCAGGTGGACGGTGGGGTTGCGATCGGCAACGGGCCGGCCTGCGTCGGCGGGACCGAAGGCGGAGAAACGGACGACGGATCGAACGGTTGTTCAGACATAACTGAACCTCCAAAAAGAATTGCTACCGGCGGCACGATACGCGACTTGCAGCGCGGATGCAATAGCGCAGCAGGGTCGATAACACCGTTCGTCCCGATCATCGCGTCTTCCATAGCTGAAGATGTGTATGTGTATAAAAACCAATGGGGGTAAGGGCGACAACCATCGGTCGCTAAACACGTACCTGAGCCGAAAATTGATTGAGAGCGGCATGCGCCCGGTTTCTACATTGCCATGATCCGGTCGATACGACGGGAGATGTCCGCCGGGTCACCGGGGCCTTCGTAGGTCAACGGACCATCGTACCCGACCTGGCGCAAAGCGGCCATCACCGCCGGCCATTCCACATCACCCTCGCAGAGCTGGCAGAAACCCTTCAGCCCGCCGACGCTGAGTTTATAGTCTTTCAGATGAATCCGCCGGATGCGGCGGCCAAGGGTGCTCACCCAATCCTGGGATACGCCGTAACGCAGGACATTACCGACATCGAGATAGGCGGCCACCCAGGGCGAGTTGACTTTGTCGATCAGCTCCCGCATCTCGACGGGTGAGACCAGGAACGCGTTCCAGACATTTTCGATGGCGATGACCACCCCGCGTTTTTCCGCTTCGCCGGCCAGATCGCGTAAGGCCTCGTAAGACAGGCGCAAGGCGTCGGCGTAACCTATGCGCAGTTTGTTATCCTCAAAATGAGCGACCAACCCCGGCACTACCAATAAGGCGTCGGTGCCGAGCCATTGGGCCCGGTCCAGGCAGGCGATGGTCACCTGTCGGGCCTGTTCGCGCTCCGTGTGGTCGGGAGAGGTAAGCGAGTATTTCCAGTACAGCCCCGTGGCCAGGGAGGCTATCTCCAGGCCGGCGGCCCGAATCCGCTCGCCGAGTGAGCGAACGGCGCTTTCATCCGTCGTGATGGTCAGTTCACCTTCCTCGCCGATGGTCGGCTCGAAAGCCTGGAAGCCGGCCCGCTGCACAATCTGCACAACCTCGGCCAAGGGCATCTCGGGAGCAAATGTCCAACCGTTAATACTTTTCTTCATCGCATCACCTCTTGAATACTGTTTGAGTCGTCCGCCGGAGCGGTAATGATATTTTCACCGATAGGGGCGGTTTCGTCGAGTGCGGATTTTGTCGGTCGGTCATTTTCAACAAATGATGAAAAGTGTATGATACGTTTTTATTTTCGGGGCCTGAGCATGTCGGTGCGTTTTATTATTGGCCGGGCGGGGAGCGGCAAGACCTGGCGCTGTCTGGAGGCGATCCGGGCTCGGCTGCGGGAGGACGCGGCCTGCGGGCCGAGGTTGTTGCTGCTGGTTCCGGAGCAGGCCAGCTTCCAGATGGAGCGGGCGTTGATCGAAACGCCGGATTTGCCCGGCTTTACCCGTTGCGAAGTGTTGAGCTTTCAGCGACTGGCCTATCGGATTTTCGCCCAGAGCGGGATTGATCCGCGGTCAGCGGACCAGACCATCGGGCTTCTGGGGCGGCTGATGGTCGTGCGGCGGCTGATCCGCAACGAGAAATCCAATCTGACCATTCTGGCGCGCGTGGCCGACAAGCCGGGGCTGGTACGGCAGATCGCGAACACCATCGAGGAACTGATCCATGAAGCCGTCGATCCGTCGGCGCTGGTTGAACTGGCCGAGCGGCTTGAGGAGAGCAATCCGCTGGCGGCCGCCTGGACCGGCGATCTGACCCGGTTGTACCGGGCGTATCTCGACCATCTGATCGACGACCGGCTGGACCCCGCCCAGTACTTGCAACTGGCGGCCGCGCGCCTGGATCAATGCCCGTGGCTGCACGAAGCGGAGGTATGGGTTGACGGCTTTGCGGGGTTTACCCGACAGGAATATCACCTGCTGACCGAACTGGCCCGGCGGGTGCGAAGCATGGAAATCACCCTGCTGCTCGATCCGACGGCGGCGGCGGTCAAAGCGGAGACCATTCCCTGGCTGAGCTATTCGCTTTTCGCCCGGACGGAACGCACGCTGGTTCGGCTGGGCCGTGACCTGAAGGCCGCCGGCATCGACGTACTTGAGCCGGTGTTATTGAAAGACTCCACACCACCACGGTTTCAAGCGCCGGCCCTGATCGCTCTGGAAAACAATCTGTTTCGGGCGCGGACGGCCGAGGCCGGACCGATCACTCCGGAAACCGTCCGGGCCCTGGATTTCCCTGACCGGCGAACGGAGGTGGCCGCCGCCGTGGCGGAGATCGAACGGCTGACCCGGCGGGTCGATCCGCCGATGCGCTACCGCGATATCGCGGTGATCGTCCGCGATCTGGCGGAATATCATGACCTGATCGCGGCGGCGTTACGCGGGAAGGGCATCCCATGTTTTCTGGACCGCCGCGAACCCACGACGCATCACCCATTGGTCGAACTGGTGCGGAGCCTGTTGGCGCTGGCCGCCGACGATTGCCGGATGGAAGGGGTGCGGCTGTCACTTAAGACGGGCTTGCTAAATCTCGATGCACGGGAAGCGGACCTGCTGGAAAATTACGTATTGGCCTGCGGGATCGTCGGCCGGGCCGCATGGAAAGAGGAGTGGACGAGCAAGCGTTATTTCCCCGACAAGGCACGGGATGAAACGCAGAAGGAACATCAACAGAAAGTTCTTCGGGAGGTGAACCGCATCCGTCGGCGCTGGTTGGCCGAGGTCGGGTCGTGGCTGGATTGGACGGCAGCGCATCCTGAAGCCACAGGGCGGGATTGGGCGGAAGCCTTTTGCGCTTGCCTTGAACATGCGAAGGTGGGCGTCCGACTGGCCGAATGGGCCGAGCAGGATGAAGGCGACGGGCGCGGCCACGAAGCCGACATGCACCGGCAAATCTGGCTCGATTTCGTCGAGCTGCTGGACGAGTTCGTCAAAGCGCTCGGGACCGAGCCGCTGAGTATCAACGAATTTCGCGAAACGCTGGAAGCGGCTTTGGCGGAGTTCAATCTGGGACTGGCCCCGCCCACGCTGGATCAGGTGCTGGTCGGCTCGATTGAACGTAGCCGTCATCCGCCGGTGCGGGCGGTGCTGTTATTAGGCTTCGATGAGCGGCATTTCCCGTTACATACGGCGGAGGATCCGTTACTCGGTGACGTCGAGCGGGAACTGTTGGCCAAGGCGGGCCGCGAAATCGGTCCGACCCGGCGGCAACAACTGCTTAACGAGCGCATGTTGGCGTACATCGCCCTGACTCGGGCCTCGGAGCGAGTCTGGATCAGTTGGCCAAGGGCGGATGGACAGGGCAAACCGCTAAGGCCCTCGCCTTACCTGCAGGATGTTTTGCGGGCCTTGCCGGGCTTGGCGGTGGAAAAAATCGCCGACCCGTGGGCCGAGCGCTCGCTGGACTGGGTCGCCCGAATCAACGAATTGGGCGGACGCTTGGCCGCCGAATTTCGCCGCCGAGGCGAGAAGGAGCAGGACGGCGAGCCGGATAAACGGGCTTTATTCAACACCGTTTATGAGCGGATTCGGACAGAGCCTTCGTGGGGCCATACGCTGCGGCGCTGTTTCGGTGGGCTGGCGTATCGCAACGAAGCGAAATTAGACGCGGGTATTATCGACCGGGCGGTGCGTTCACCGTTGGGCACCAGTGTATCGCGACTGGAGCGTTTCGCGGCCTGTCCCTTCGCCCACTTCACCGAATATCTATTGAAGTTGAAACCGCGGGTTGAGCCCTCGCTGAACGTCATGGACCTGGGCACCATCTGCCACGCCGTGCTGGAAAAATTCGTCGATACTCTGGCCCGCGAGCGCCGCAGTCTGGCCGAGCTGGCCGAGGATGAAATCAAGGAAAGGGTTGACCGAATCAGCGGCGAGATGTTGCCGGAGTTGGCCGGCGACATGCTGCTGACCGAAGCGCGCAACGCCTATCTTTATGACCGCAGTCGCTTCCATCTGCACCGCTCGCTACGTCGGCAGCGGGAGGCGGCAGGCTTAGGCAGATATCGACCGGCGGCGACGGAGTTTCCGTTCGGGATGAGCGCACAGGCGCCGGCCGTTAAATTAACCACGCCCAAGGGGCGGCGTATTCTGCTGCGGGGCATGATCGACCGGGTGGACATGGCCGAACTGGCCGGCGAACTGCTCGGCGTGGTGATCGACTACAAACGGACCACCGAACGCAAGATGGACTGGACGCAGGCCTATCACGGCCTGAGCGTGCAACTGGTGGCTTACCTGCTGGCCTTGCAACAGGTGGGACAATCGCTGACCGGCCGGCCGATCCGACCGGTGGCGGCGTTGTTTTTGCCTTTGATCGAACCTTTCGCGACCGTTTCGCATCCGTCGGAAGCCAAGAAGCCGATCAAATGGCGCGGAGTGATCGATGTCTCGAAGGTGGATACGCTCGACGGTACGGTTAGTGGGCCGGGTACCGCTTCGGCTTTCATTTCGGCGGCAATCACACAAAAGGGCGGCAACGCGGCAAATTCCGATTTATTGAACAACGATGAATTCGCCGTCTTGTTACGGCACGTCGGGCGCCGGATGGGCGAGCTGGCCGACGCGATACTGGACGGCGATATTTCGGTGCGGCCGTACCGGCTGAATCGGGCGATGCCCTGCGGGTTCTGCGCTTTTCGCGCGGTCTGCCGATACGAGATCGAAACTCAGCCGCCGCGGCTCCTGGAAGGAATGGGTTCGAAGACGCAAGTGCTTGAACAAATGACGCGGGAGGCCGAAGATGCCGGATCGGGCGAATGATCCACATGATCCATTGAAGCACCTGACCGAGAGCCAGCGCCGAGCGGTAACCACGCTGGGGCAGAGCGTCTTGGTCTCCGCGGCGGCCGGGGCCGGCAAGACCACGGTGCTGGCCGAGCGCTGCGCCGATCTGGTGTGCCGGCAGCGCTGCCGGGTGGACGAACTGCTGGTGGTGACGTTCACGGACGCGGCCGCCGGCGAGATGCGGACGCGGATCGAATCGGTCATTCGGCGCGAATTGGAAAAGAACCCGGCTGACGGCTTCCTTAACGAACAGCTTCACCTGCTCGACGCGGCGAACATTTCCACCATTCACGCTTTCTGCAAGACGTTGATCCAGCGCTGGTTCCCCCAGGCAGGGGTCGATCCGCAGGCCGCCGTGCTCAGCGCCGAGGAAGCGGAATTGCTTCGTCGCGAGGTGCTGGACGCCTTTTTTGTCGAGTTGTACGAGGGTGAGGATGACCTCGCGCAGTCGTTCCGCCGATGGGTGGACGATTACGGCGCGGGCAGCGATAACAAAATAATCAAGCTTGTTCTGGGGTTGCATGGTTATCTCGGCAGTCTGGCGAACCCGAAACAATGGCTGGCTATGTCGCTTCGGCAACTGGAAGCGACGAATCCCGACGGGCTTGTTGGCCGTCTGCACACGCTGCAACGCGAACGGATCATGCGCGCTTTGCAGGGGCTTGGTACATACGCCAAGCAACAGGCCGCCCGTATTCGCCGCTGCTGGCCGATCGCTTCCGACCGGGCGGACAACCTGGATGAGTTCGTCGCAAATTTGCGAGGTTGGTGGAAAACGTTGCACGACGGTCCGGCGGAAGCCTGGCAGTCCGTGGCCGCGGAGATCAGACAATACGAATGGCCTAAAACAAAAAACCGATCCAGAAACATTGATAACGAAGAAAAGGCCGCTTTTGATGCGGCTTTGAAAATACGTAACAATATCAAAGACCTCTTCAAAAAAACGGTTGCGCAAAATACCTGCGCATTCAGCGCGGCCGAATACGCCGAAGGTCTGGAACGCATCCGCCCTTATGTAGATACCCTCCTTCGCGTGGTGACCGAATTCGAGGAGCGATATCGTGCGGCCAAGGCGGCGCGGGCGGCAGTGGACTTCAACGACTTGCAGCGTTTCGCCTTTCGGCTCTTGTGCGTGGAGGACGATCCGCGTCGACCTTCGGAAGTCGCCCGGCAGATGCAGCGGCAGTTTCGCTACGTGCTGGTCGACGAGTTCCAGGATATCGACCCGCTGCAGGAGGCAATCCTGCGACTGGTCAGTCGGGAGTCGGCCGACCCGCCGGAGGGTAATCTGTTCGCGGTCGGGGACATCAAGCAGAGCATCTATCGCTTCCGACTGGCCGAGCCGGAATTGTTCGCCGGGCGGGCGGAACGCTTCGCCCACGATGCGACCGCCGGCGCGCTGATCTATCTGCGCGAGAATTTCCGCAGCCGTCCGGGATTGATCGAGGCGGTCAATTTTATTTTCCAGGGGTTGATGAGTCGGACGTTCGGCGGCAGCGATTACGACGAGCGGGCCCGGCTCGTGGCGGGCAAGACCTTTCCGCCATCGGCGGACACACCGGTTTTTGAGCGCCCGGCCATCGAACTGCATTTACTGGAACCGATTACTTCACGCAAACGAACGGTGAATGACGAAGAAGAAAACGCGGAAGAGGGTGAATCCACCATGGACGAAATGGAACTGGAGGCCCTCGAGCGCGAGGCGTTTCTGATCGGCTGGCGGATTCAGTATTGGATGGGCGACAATCCGCGCAAGCAGCGTTATCAGATCGCGGACAAACCGGCCGGCGCCGGCGGGTCGCCGGCCCTGCGCCCGCTTGAATACAAGGATATCGTTATTCTACTGCGTTCGATGCCGCACAAGGCCGACCCCATCGCCGACGTGCTGCGCCGGATGGGTATCCCCGTCCACGTCGAGCGCGGCGATGATAACCTGGACAGCACGGAGTTCAACGACTGCGTGAGTCTCTTGCGTCTGCTGGACAACCAACAGCAGGATATTCCGCTGGCGGCCGTCATGCGCGGCCCGTTATTGGGCGAGCGATTCAGCGAAAGCGATTTGCTGGAAATCCGTTTGGCGGATCGAACGGCACCCTTTCACGAGGCGGTGCGTCAATATGCGGCCGACGGGGCGGACCGAAACCTGCGCGAGCGGCTGGAGGTGTTCCTGTCCCTGCTCGATCGCTATCGGCGGCGTATTCAGCGAGCTCCGGTCGCGGAGGTGTTGTGGGAAATCCTCGAAGCGAGCGACTATCCGGCCTATGTCGCGGGATTGCCGGACGGAATACGCCGGCGCGAGCATCTGGTACGGCTGCACGAGTTGGCCCGGCAGTTCGGGCATTTTTCGCGACAGGGCTTGCGGCGTTTTCTGCGTTTCCTCGACGACCTGCTGGACAGCGCGCAAAGCTGGAAACAACCTTCCGGCGGCAGCGCGGAGGAGAATCTCGTCCGGATCATGACCATCCACACCAGCAAGGGGCTGGAATTCCCGGTGGTCATCCTGGCGGATTTGAGCAAGCGGTTCAACCTGGAGGATACGCGACAAACCGTGCTGGTAGATCGCAAGTTCGGACTGGCCATGCAGGCCGCCGACCCCGAAAAACGTATTTATTACCCGACCCTGATCCACCAGTTGGCGGCCGAGCATGTGCGCCGCGAATCGCTTGCAGAAGAATTACGCGTCTTGTACGTAGCCCTTACCCGAGCTCGCGAGCATCTGATGCTGGTCGGCCGCTACGATCCGGGCAAGGCGGCGACTTTGCGCGGTGGACAGGTTGAAGGTGAAGGCCCTCATGCGCTTTCCACGCTGGAGCTCGAATCGGCCACGAATCCTTTAGACTGGCTGATACCGGTTGTTGCGTCCGGGCCGGGGCGCCTGGTCTGCTGGCCCGGCGAAAACTATCCGTCCCAAGAAGCATTGTTCGAGATCCATACTTATGACCGAGCCGCCACCGATCGCTGGCGCATCCCGCCGGCCGAGGAGAAAAGCCGGCAGGAACAACTGGCCCGGCTGGCGGATTTACAACCGCTCGCCACCGATGAGCCGCGAGTATCCGACGGCGCGGTGGATGAGTTGATCGATTTTCTCAGTGGCCATTATCCGGCTTTGGAACTGACCACGTTGCCGGCCCGTGTTGCGGTCAGCGAATTGAAACGCCGCTGGGAGGTGTTACACGATCCGGCCGAACAGCACCGTCCGTCCCGTCCTCCCGCCGAACCGGCGCGGCCGTTCTTCGTTTCCGAAAAACCTTCCGACGACCCGGCCGCCCGGGGCACGGCCACGCACCGTTTTTTGCAACTGCTCGATCTGGCCCGGCCTTGCGATCTTGACGATCTGCGCGAGCAATGTCGGCAAATGAACGCCGACGGCCGCCTCGGTCGACACGAGGCGGGTATGGTCATGCTGGAGGCCGCCGCCTGGTTTTTCGAGACCGAGCTTGGACACCGCGTGCGCCAGGCCGCCACCCGCGTCCGTCGGGAAATAGCTTTTATTTCCCGAATCGATCCACAGGATTACGATCCGCAGGTATGCGGTCGCGATACAACGGATATGATCTTGATTCGCGGCATGATCGATTTATTGCTGGAGGGTGAAAAGGGCCTGGAAATCGTGGACTTCAAGACGGACCGGATCGAGGCGGCCGCCTGCCCGGAGCGGGCCCGTGATTACCAGACGCAGATACGCACCTACGCGAAGGCCATCGCCAGTATTTATCGCCGGGAAGTAACGAGTTGTTATCTGGTGTTCCTGCATGCCCGACGCATCATCGAGATGGAGCGTGACTGAGCCGGACCGCGGCGGCTTCGACCCGCTGGCCTTCCCGTTGCCGACCCGGCGCGAGGTGGCCTGGCGCTGGCTGAGTTTGCAACCGCTGGTCCCACCGGCCGTCGGTCTGGCCGCGGGTATCTGGCTGGATTCGGTGTGGCGCATTCCTTTGGCGGTCGGCCTGTCGCTATTTATCTTGAGCGGACTGCTGCTGATTCCGGCGCGACACAAAGACGGGCTGGGGTATCTGGCAGTGATGCTCGCGGCGTCGGCGGTCGGAATGTATCTGCATGATCTGACCTTTCGGCACTGGGCGGATAATCATATCGTTCGCTATTGCGGCGACGAGCCGATCCTCGCCCGGATCGAGGGGACGGTGCTGGACACACCGCAGGTCCAGGCAAGTAAAAGCGGTTCAATCAACTGGATACCGCAAAGCTCATTTACCCGCTTTCTCGTGGAAGCGGACCGGATCGTTGACGATAACCAGAACCCGTCTGTCAGCGGCCGGATTTCCGTTCTGGTGCGCGAACCCGTCTTAAGCGTGGCCGCCGGTGACCGGGTCCGTTTGCTCGGCTGGCTTTCCCACCTGGAACCCCCGGCCAATCCCGGCGGCAGGGATTGGTCGCTGGTCAGCCGGCGCGAGGGTATTCTCGTACGCCTGTCCTGCCCGCATGAGGGCAATGTGGAAGTGTGTGACGGCCAGGCCGCCGGTCGGCGTCTTCTGAACCGGCTGCGCCTGAATCTGCGCGGACGAATGTTGGAACAAACGTTTCCCGGCGACGTGCCGGGCGGACAATTACTCTCCGCGCTGGTCCTCGGCCAGCGCAGCGCGGTGGATGAAAAGCTGAACGAGGCGTTCGTGCGGACGGGGACGGTGCATTATCTGAGCGTCAGCGGCGCACACGTCGGAATGCTCATGTCCGCCCTCTGGTTGGGCGGTGTTCTGCTGGGTCGTTCGCGGCGGGGCTGCGCGGCCGTGGCCATGATCGTCGTGACCCTGTACGCCCTGCTGGCCGAGCCGCGACCGTCGATCCTTCGAGCAGCTTTGATGGCCGACCTGTTTTGTATATCGATCCTGCTGCGGCGGCCGACACGATCGCTGAACTGGCTGGCGGCGGCGGCGATTGTTCTGCTGGTGGCTCGCCCGACGCAGTTGTTCGAACCGGGGTTTCAACTGTCCTTCTTTACCCTGATCGGTCTGATTTTCGTTAGCCCGCGGCTCTACGACGCCGGCGGGGAGTTTTTTCTGCGCGTGCTCGGTCGCGACGATCCGCTGTTACGACCGGCCATGCAGAAAAGAATCAACCCGAACCCGCTGCGCGATTTTTTGTGGCGTATGGCGAAGTGGCTGGGGCAATGGTTGTCTATTGGTCTGGCGGCTTGGATCGTGAGCGTGCCGATCAGTGCCTACCACTTCCAGCAATTCTCCGTTTGGGGCTGGCTGAATACGATTCTGATCGCCCCTTTGATCTGGCTGGTGTTGATCCTCGGCCTGCTCAAGACCGTATTGGCAACGATTCTTGTTTCCGCCGCCGACTGGTTGGGGATACCGCTGCGTTGGCTGACGGATTTGTTGATCGAAGTTGTCTATACGCTGTCCGACCTGCCGGCCTCGTGCGTCACCACCCCGCTGTTGCCGTGGTGGCTGGTCTGGTGTGCGCTGGGGGTGATCGGACTGTGGCTGATCGCGCCGTGGTTGCGGTGGCGCAAACGCTGGCCTGCGCTGGCTACCATCATGCTCTTCCTCCTGATCGGCTGGCAGCTTGCCCCCTCACGACGCGGGCAGGAACTGCGCCTGCACCTGCTCTCCGTCGGTAATGGAATGTGTTGCCTGATAACTCTGCCGGACGGGAAAAACATCCTCTACGACGCAGGCAGTATGCCCCCCTACGACCTCGAAAGATGGACGCTCGGCCCGCTACTCGCCAAAGAACGTATCTACCGTATCGATACCGTCCTGCTCAGCCATGCCAATCTCGACCATTACAGTGCCCTGCCGGAACTGTTGGAGCGGCGGCGAGTAGATCGGATCGTAACCACGCCTCATTTTGTTTCGCATGGTCAAGAAGGCGAGCGGGGCGGAACGCGGGTCATGGAAGCGGCGGCCGATAAAGGTTTGGCCTGGGAAACGGTGGTCCGAGCCGGACATCTGGCGGACAGCGAAGCGGTAACGATGGAAATCCTCTGGCCGCCACCGGAACAGGAATTGGAAATCCGTGAAGCCAACGATTCCTCGCTGGTCGTTCGGGTCAGTTACGCCGGTCGATCCATCCTGTTGACGGGGGACATCGAGAAACTCGCCCAGGAACATTTAATGGCCGAAGCGGATTTGAAGGCGGATGTGCTCATTCTGTCGCATCATGGATCGATGCGTTCCAACACCGGGCGGTTTATCGAGGTGGTCAATCCCCGCTATTGTCTGCGGTCGAGCGGGCAACGGGCCCGGGACACGAACAACGGCCTGCTCGACTTGATGGCCGGCCGGGGCTATTTCAACACCGCCGACGACGGGGCCATCGAAGTCCGCATCACGCCGACGGATTTGACCGTAACACCGTACCGTCCGCGTTAACAGCGGTAAACCAACAAGCAGACAACGCCGGCCAGCAAAGCTCACTCACAGCCGCTGGATCCAGAGGAAATCAATCCCGATCTCGTTCCCCTCGCCGCCCTCGTAGCGGAGCGTGAGGGGGTGTTCGCCCTTGCTCAGTTCCGTTTCATGGCCAAAGATGATGCGCGAAAGGGTTTGATGAGGCAGCCACAGATTAATCAACTGCTCGCCGCTGACCTTTTTACCCTTCAGGTGTACGGACATTTTTCCCGAACCGGGGGCCAGCCGCCCGACCAGCATCAACCGATAGCGCCCGTCCTCTTGAATGGGCAGGGGCACTTCCAGTTGATCACCCGCCTTTGCCGGGCGCCAGACCATCAAGCGTCCACCCGACCAGAGATTGTCCTGCACAAAATCGATGCCGGTTTTATCCTTGATTTGATCCTCAACCTGATAAAACACCGAACGATGAGCGCCGCCCCGAGCCGCCGGCTGCCAGTTATCCGGCAGTTTCAATTCGCGTACGTCCGCGCGGGTGATGGCCAGATGATCATCCATCAAACCGGGCCGGGCATAATGATAACCGGTCCGGGCATAAACAAAGCCGTCCGTCTCTTCATGATGAAAGAGCTCCATATAGAAGCTCAGGCGTTGCCGGAACGGCAGCGCATCCAGAATATGCCAGCGATTGTTGGTCACGAAACCGCGGTTGGCCGGGCCATCGTTTCGCGGCTGCCCGCAATAGGGAAAGATGAATATATCGTTCTGCGACCAGGCGTAATTGTAATAATCCTCCGAGCCGGTGCCGAAAGTAGATGGTTGAATATCCTCGTCCACGAAAATTTTCTCGTCGCCCTCGCCCCACCAGTTGCCGCCGGCGGTCGGGATATTGTTCGGATTCAGCAGGATACTGGTCGTGCCCACATACACCCCTTGACCATTGGCAATCAGGAAGGGAATATCCTCCGGCGGCCGTCCGGCAACCATATCATGATCCACCCGCCAGCGGGCCCGGAAATGCATCGAACGCTTATCGTCCCACTTCCAGCCGAGCGGTAACACCGAGCCGCTGATGCGAATATCCTGATCGCCGAGGTTCTGCAGACGTATCTGGCACGAGCGGGCGAAGGGCATTACGAACCGACAGACCATGGTGCCGTCCGGCCGCACGGTGAAAGGAAGCTGATTGAGCGGATTGATCCCCGGCGCCGCCCCGAAGAAATCCCCCACCGGGCATTGCACCTGGCCCCAGGGAAAATCATCGAAATGAATATGCAGAACGCTTTGGCGCAAGGCCTTGTCCAGATGGTCCGCTTTCAGTTCGAGGGTCAGCCGTTCGATCGCCCGGGGGCCCTTCATCTCCACCAGACGTTTGAATTTGCCGGGATGGACGGTCTTGGAAAACGCGATCGGCTCCTCTTGTGAAGTATAGGGGAACGCTCCATCGGGATCGGCCAACACTTTTGCCGTCCGGACAAGCTGACTCTCGTAAGTCTTCAGATCGCCGGGCTGAAAAGTCACGATCGCGGATCGCGGTTCATAGATTCGGATTTGCATTTGATAAAAATGGATGCGCTTGGCGTTGCCGATCCATACGATCCGACAGCGTCGAGAAAAACCGATAGGGCAATACGCCGCATTGCGCTGGTTGAACGTGCCTTCGAGTAGCGCCGGATCAACACCGGCGGCCTTGGCGAAGCCGTTATAAGGGCGCATGAAAAATTCCTCGGCCGGGCCGTCGTACACCGGTCGCTCCATGTCGTCGAGATACATTCGGATCGTCCCCTCGATCCTGGCCGTCCATACGCGCACGATGACCCCCGGCGCCTTCACATCGCAGATCAGGTATTCGCCCACCCCATCCGCGCCGGGCTCCTTGAGGACCGCCTCGAAGTTGGGGATCGGCTCGTTACCGAAACCGTCCGAATTGGCAAACCATTCCGGACCACCCGGCAGATTGCTGGTACGGTCGTAGGAGGAAAATTGCACCGTCTTGTAGGCCGGCTCCGGGAAATCCGCCAGGCGGCGCATGTCGACCATCTCATCGAGCAGCGTTCCGGTGGTAATCGGAGCGGCCACTACCGTTTGCACCATAAATCCGAGGGCGAAAGCGAGGAACATACTGGAACAGGTTTGTTTTTTTGCGATCATAATGGTTCTCCGGATTAAAAACCGACTTCGCTCGTCAACACGGCGGGAATCCCCCTCCTGCAACAAGCCCCTGTCGCATGCACGTAGCGCGAAACACGGCAACATGCCCCGAAAAACGGAACCGTCAAACCGTCGGAGGCAATCTAGCAGATTATGAGATCAGGGGCAACCTGGAAGCATTGATGCTACAGCCTTACACCGTAATCGTCTTGAAAATGGGGCATGGGATCGTAACCGGTTAGTCCGCGACAGATGGCGGCGAAACGACGGGCGGCCTCGGCGGGTCGAAAACGCTCGATGCGCTTGCGGGCGGCCTGACGCATCGCGGCGCACAAACCCGGGTCGGTGAGTAAGCGCCTCAGGTATTGCGCGAGGGCTTCCACGTTCTCATTGGGAAAGACGAATCCGTTTTCTCCCTCCCTAATCAGCATATAGGCGCAACCCACCGCGTCGCTGGCCACGATAGCCAGCCCGTGCTCCATCCCCTCATTGACCGTCGCCCCCCAGCCGTCAAACCGACTGGGCAATATCAGAATATCGGCCTGGCGGTAATACGCATCGATGTGGTCGCGTCCGACGCGGCCGGCAAAATTCACCTTATCGGCAAGGCCCAGTTCAGCAGTCATGGCCGCGAGCGCGCTGCGCTCGGGACCGTCGCCGACAACCTGCAGCCGCCAAGCCAGTCCCACCAAAGACGGCCGGGCCAAAGCCTGCAACAAGATATCCAAACCCTTGCGTCGGGTCAGGCCGCTGACGAAGAGTAAACGCCACTCTCCGGAAGGTGCCGGCGTCAGGTCGTGGTCCAGATCGATCACCGGGCGAACCGCGTATCCAAACCGCCACATGTTCCAGCGCGTGGCCCCGAACGCGCGATATTCCTTATCCGCGTTTTCGCCCATGGTCATCAGATGTATATTCGTGCTGTTGACCAGGCGCACGGACATGCGCATGGCCTGATATTCCAGCCAGGAACGCCGCCGCCGGCCTTGAAACCGTTCGGCCCAGATGACGTTGATTTTCTTCCGCAGGTTGCGCCCGAGGATCATGCGCAGACCGTGCGGGTGCTTGAGGCCCGGCCAGATGACGACATCCGCCTCGCGGGCGAGCTGATGATAGCGCGCACGTTGTTCCGGACCGCGCCAGGGCTGGATATAGGGGGCCGATGCGTCCATCTCCGGCCAGCCCAAGGCCACCCGCGGAGGATCCAGCGGCGCAAGCACGCATCCGGTGAAATCGATTTCCGGTCGTCGATACAATTCGTCGAAGATCGGAAGGATATGCGGGTTGTTGATCCGTTCCACACCCAGAACGGTCGGCTTGGATGACAGCCCTGACGGTCCTTGTGCCATGCAACACTACTCCTGAACGCCTTGGAAAACCGGCGCCATCGATATTCTTTTTACATGGTTTTAGCCTAAAGGGAAACCGTGGATCAAGAAGCCATGTTCCCGGTTAATTCGCCGCAACGGCGGCGTGGAGGAAGCGGCTGATCGTGGCCAGCAGACGTTTTCGGTCGATCGGCTTGGTGGCGAAATCGTCGCAGCCGGCCGCCAGACACTTCTCGCGATCGCCCTCCATCGCATGGGCGGTCAAGGCAATGATCGGGCCGGTATAACCCTTCTCGCGCAAAGTCCGGGTCGCCTGGTAGCCATCCATGATCGGCATCTGCATATCCATCAGGATGATATCAAAGGCCATCCCTTGATCGCGAGCGGACAGAACCTGTTCCACGGCGATGGCCCCGTTCTCAGCCAGACTCACCTCCGCGCCTGCCTTGCGCAACAGGAACGAAATCAGTCGTTGATTGTCCGGGCCGTCCTCCACCAACAGAATCCGAGCCTCGATGCGGGATGGCTCGGGCGTGGCCTGGGTTTCGGGCGGCGTGAGCGGCGCGGATACCTGCTCTGCGTAATCGATAAACTCCACGCCCTCGAGCGGACCGGTCGCGACGGTAACATGAAAGGCACTGCCTTTGCCCAGCTCGCTCTCCACGGCAATATCTCCGCCCAGCATGACGGCCAAACGCTTGCTAATCGTCAAGCCCAGACCCGTACCGCCGAAGCGTCGGGTCATCGAGGCATCCGCCTGCTGGAAAGGAGTGAACAAGCAAGCCACCTGCTCGGCACTCATGCCAATACCGGTATCCACCACGTCAAATCGAATCGCGGGCCCCTCACTTGGGGACTCGACGAATTGAGCGATCAAACGGGCCCCGCCGGTTTCGGTGAACTTGATCGCGTTACCGATCAAATTAATCAGGATCTGCCGCAGGCGGGTCGGGTCGGTGGTAATGGTCCGTGGCAGTTTGCCTATAACCTCCAGGGTTAGGGAAAGGCCTTTGGCATCGGCCCGCACCTGAATCAACGACTTGACCTCCTGCATGATCTGATAAGGATTACACGGGATATGCTCGATAATGAGTTTGCCCGCCTCGATTTTGGACAGGTCCAGAATGTCGTTGATGATCTGGAGCAGGTACTCGCCGTTGCGATGAATGGTATCGACGGCCTGCTTGCACTCGGGGGAAATGTCCGAGCGGTTTTCCAGGGAGCCGCGCAGCAGCTCCGCGAACCCGAGAATGGCCGTCATCGGCGTGCGGATTTCGTGGCTCATGTTCGCCAGAAACTCGCTCTTGCTGTAGTTGGCCGACTCCGCGGCGACGGCCATCTGGTTGGCCTGCTCGATGGCCCGTTCCAGGTCCTGATTGATGGACTCCAGCCGACGGTTGGCTTGCTCATCCGCCAGCCGGGCGTGGGTCAGTTCCTGGGCCTGCTGCTCCAGCTGTTGCATGGCGGCGATCAGTTCCTGCTGTTGAGCCTGCAACTGGTTCTTCTGGGCCTGCAATTCCAGGTTCGAGGCCTTAAGCAGTCGGGCATATTGCTTGAGCTGGTTCTGGGCTTGTTGACGCTCCGTGAGGTCCTTGGCGATACTGGCGATACTGACCGGCCGGCCGGATTCGTCGCTTAGGGGAAACAGGCTCAGTAAAACGGGAATGACCGTACCGGACTTGTTCCAACGCAGACATTCCAGATCGGGAATCTCCTCGCCGTTTCGGCAGCGGACCATCATCTCGTCGGCCCGCTCATGGACCTCCGGCGGCATTAACATCTTGATCGACCGCCCGATCAGCTCGTCCCGTGACCAGCCGTAAATACGTTCCACCTGTTTGTTGACATCCAGAATAATCCCTTCGAGGTCTTGGATAATAATCGGGTCCACCGCGTCCATGAACACCTTGGATAATTGCCGAAGCTTGCCCTCGGCTCGCCGCCGCTCGCGCTCTTCTTCGTCTCGGCGCAGCATGGCCCCCAAAATCGGAGCGAGGTGATTGGCGATGACCTGTACTCGGGCGAGGTCCCTTTCGTCGTAATTGCTCTCCTTGTTGGCCACGTGGATATTGCCGATCAGCCGCCCCTGCTCGATAATCGGTACCCCCAGGGATCGCCGGATGGGCGGATGCTCGGCGGGCACGTGTTCCGACTCATTGGTATAGAAAGCCTTTTTCTGGACCAGGACCCGACCCCACAACCCGCGCCAGCGATCCTTTGATAAACGAACCATCCGGTGAATGTTTCGAACGCCTCCGGCGTCAACGTCGATCATCGAGGGGCAGAACAGGTGGCCAGCCTCGTCCAGGTATCCCAGGAAACCATGCGTACTACCGGTGGATTCGAGGATCACTCCAAGCACTTTGGTAAACAAATCCTTCTGCGGCGCGGTTAAGAAGATGTCCGCGATACGGTTACGCAAGGTCAATTCACTGTTAAACTCCTGCAGATCGTTTTCCGCCCGTAACCGGTCGGTAATGTCTTCGGCGGTACCCAGTATACCGACCACCTCTCCGCTCTTGTCATGCAACGGAATCTTGTTGGCGTGATAGACCCGTTCCACACCGTCGGTTCCCGTCGCCGTCTCCTGGATTTGATACACCGCCCGATTCGTTTGCATCACCCGTTGATCGTTGACCTGGAAAACGTCGGCCTGTTCGCGTGTCCAGAGCAGATCGTAATCCGTCTTTCCGATCAACCAATCGCGATCCTCCAGGCCGATCAAATCGAGGAAAGCACGGTTCGCCCCCAGGTAGCGGCCTTCCCGGTCCTTCCAGAAAATCAACTGAGGGATGTTATCCATGACCAATTGCAGCATTTCCTGCGATTTGCGGAGCATCTCCTGGGACTGCTTGAGACTGGTGATATCGGTCGATACGGCGACAAGCTGAGAAGCCTCTTCCTGGCCGTGAACAATCGGATTGAGGATGACATACCAATGGATAACTTCCCCGTCCGGGCGGATGTAATCGGCCTCGAAACGGCACATTCGACCCTGAAGGGCCGTTTGCAAGGCCTCATCCACGCCGTTCCGAATCGATTCCGGCCATATTTCGGAATATTTTCGGCCTAACACCTCCGCCTCGGACAAACCCAGGCTATCCAGTCCGTTTTGGTTCACGGAAAGAAACCGCCCTTCATGATCGAACAACTGTACGCAATTCGGCGAACTTTCCACCAAACCCCGATAACGCCGTTCCGACGCCTCGATCTGGGCCGCGTCTGCCCTTGTTTTTTCTTGCGACGAACGGAACAAAACGATCAGGCTGACGATCAACAACGTGACCAGAATCGCGAGCAGACGATATTGAAAAACCATTTCGAGCCAATGAGAAGCACGTATATCCAGGCCCAGGATCGCCAGGACGTGGCCGTCCGTCGGATCGATGATCGGAGCGATCCCCGAAACCCAGACACCCCATTCATCCGGCAAAGGCCCTTCGATAACGATTTGCCCGGTCCGGAACACTCCACGAAGATCGTCGCTGGCGTCCGCGTAGACCGTGCCCGGGAATTCTTCGGGATCATCATCCCGGTAACGATCCGGCTCCACATCCACCAGAAAGATGACTTGATCGTTCCGCCGGCCCATCAAGTAGATGTACCGGACATCGGGCAGGGCGTTGCCGATTCTGCGGCATTGGGCATGCAATCTTTGATACGCCGAGGATTCCTCGTCCGCCGGCGTACCGCTCAACTGTTTAATCAGGTCGGGGTTGACGGCGGCCGCGGTGCTGCCCGCCAAGTCCCGCAAGTGATAACGGTACCTATTGTCCACATAGCGTCCCAGCCCCTCGGTGAAGATCCACCCCAGGACGAGTACTAACGCCACCCAGGCGATGGTCATGCGCTTGCCGGCGAAATCCTTTGGCGAATCGCCCCCCTGACACGGACAGGCCCTTTGCTTCTCGTAAGCCCGCCAGACCGCGAAAGCCATCATCAAGGCAAGAAGACCCCCGGCCAAACGCAGGAAGATTTTCCCATCCGTCAAGGCCAGATCCGTATGGCGGGCAGGATCGACCATGCCCGGCAATTCCGCGGGAATCCATCCAAACAAGCCGGCATAGCCGAGCATGGCCGCCGACGCCCATTTCAGATAACCGCCTCCCGGGATGCATCCGGAGTATTTCCACAGGGTCCAGGCGGCCCACAACCCCGCGACCGCGCCGAGTATACGGATCATGGAGACGCGCCATTCGAGCAGATCGCCGCCGATCATCAGAATCAACAGAAGCAGGGGCAAAATAACCCAGCGACGGCTTTTATCATCGCGCTCAATCAAAGTGCCACGATGACCAAACTCCCATAAACAAATCAAGGAGACGGCCAATAACCCGAGGCGGATGAGGAATAAATATTGATTATCCCCCAGCCCAAGAACCAACATCACGAGCCACTTATAGATCCCGTGGCTTAGTCCAAATAAAGCGAACCATAACCAGGGACCCGGCCGGGCTACGAGACGCGACAACGCGCGGGCCGAGACCGCCAGGAATATCAGGCTCAGACCATGTACGAAAAGCAGGTAATCCATGAAGTTTCGGGCTCAGTTATGGTTTTTCATGTCCGGTCCGGAGCGCAAACGACAGGTATATATAAGCCCCGAAAAAGCGGACTTAACCCGCACAAAAGGCACTCATTCACATGGTTTATCGTTCTGCCTTGACAACACCTTAAGGCCAAATACCCTTAACCAATGCGTTGGCCGGAATATTGCTCGATCCGTTCTCCCAACCTTTCGCAAAGCCCTATAATCCGCCGCTTGAACGCGACAAACTCCATGCCACCGCTATAATAATTCCCAGCAAGACAAGGCACGGGGCCTTGAAAACTTCTCAAGGATTCAAGCGTTTGGAACCGAGGGATTGTTTTGGGGTGCGAGTCAATTCATAACCTGGGAAAAACGCGACGACTACCAGCATGGTTGAAAAGGCCTCTCCCCGCCGGCGGCCTGGCCGCCACCACGCGACAAGTCGTACAAACCAGCGGCGTAGCTACCGTCTGCCAGGAAGCGCGCTGCCCGAACCTGGGGGAATGTTGGTCGCACCGGACGGCTACGTTCATGATCCTCGGCGACCGTTGCACGCGGCGTTGCCGGTTTTGCGCGGTGACCACCGCCAGACCCGCATCCCCCGAACCCGACGAACCGCAACGCCTGGCCACCGCCGCCGCCGAATTGGGCCTCAGACACGTGGTCATCACCGCCGTCGCCCGAGACGATCTGCCCGACGAAGGCGCCGGCCACTTCGTAGCCTGCATCCGAGCGGTACGCGAACGGCTCCCGTCAGCAACCATCGAGGTCCTTCCCGCCGATCTTCACGCCCGGCCCGAATGTATCGCTATGGTCTGTGACGCCGCCCCGGACATCTTTAATCATAATCTGGAAACGGTGGAGCGCTTGACACCCGATGTGCGCCCCCAGGCCAATTACCGACGCTCGCTGGAAACCCTGCGTCTGGCGGGTCAATACCGATCGGGTATGCCCCTCAAAAGTGGTTTGATGGTCGGATTGGGCGAAACTTTCGCGGAGATCGAACAAGCTCTGGCCGACTTGCGCTCCGTGGGTTGCTCCATCGTAACCATCGGGCAATACCTCCAACCCTCGCCCCGACAAATCCCGGTCACCCGTTTTTACACGCCGGAGGAATTCGAAGATTTGAAAAGACTGGCGGAACGTATGGGCTTTACCGCCGTGGCCAGCGGTCCTTTCGTTCGCAGCAGCTACCAGGCCGATCGCCTCTACCAGGAACTGCGCTGAAAACCATTGGCCCTACGATTCTTGCGAAAACATCACCCTGTGGACTTGCCTGGGAGGTTCGATAAAATGCCTTCGGATGGGTGGCCCGCCCACGTCTTCAGACGTGGAAGATGAGGGCCGATTGGAAACCTGAAAACAAAAACTCGCCGGCAAGTTCATCGCTGGTGCGAGAATCCTTTCGCTGGTGCGAGAATCCTTTCTCGCACCCAGGCAGAGGGGAATCCTTTCCCCCGGCTCCGGGATGGGAATCCCGATGCGGGGTTGTCGAGATCGGAATCTCGACAGAGCAAGATGTGCTGGTGCGAGAATCCTTTCTCGCACCCAGGCAGAGGGGAATCCTTTCCCCCGGC
>CAYNYK010000087.1:0-22504 GCA_964401335.1 uncultured Planctomycetales bacterium | reverse complement strand
CGTCCTATCTCGCCGGACGGGATGCCCATCCTACGCCTGCGTCAGACCCCCTCCCGTTCACTCCGCCCCGCAGAAAAACTGCCCCGAAGACTATTCTTCGTCGCTGGCTGGTAGAGACTCACCCTTGCTAGCCCGCCACGGCGAGGTAAACTGCTTCGGGCTGGTGGTGTCAGGTTCGTTGGCAGAGGAGGATCAGGTCGTCGCTGGTGGTTGGATTGTAAGGGTCGCGGGTGTAGTTGCCGAAGAGTTCAATATCGTTGCCACCGTAGCGACGGGCCCAGGCGCTCAGGTCATCGGCGGTCAAGCCGAGCAGGGTGGAAAAATTATAATGAGCGCTGACCCCGTTGCCTTCGAGGGTTAACCGTACAAAATCGATGAACCCGTGCGATCCTGCGCGGTGCAGGCCTTTGAGTAGAATAAAATCCTGTCCGCCGGTCTGCAGACGCCGACATTTTTGCCAGAGGGTCGGACCTTCCGCCAGGCGCCACAGGTTGAGCACGTGGATCAGGCAAACGCCACCGTGGCGGGTCGAGGCCAGCAGGGCGGCAACCGCTTGTTCGGCGGCTGGTATGTCGGCGGCCAGTGACAGCGAGTTGCCCATGCAGAGGACCGCGTCGAACGAGCCCGGCGGGTCGCTCGGTTGCTCGAAGGAACGAACCCGCCAGCGCAGGCCGTCCGATTCGCCCCAGCGACGGCGGCAATGTTCGATCATGGCGTCACTATGATCAGCGCCCTCTACCTGCAAACCCCATGAGGCGAACATGGCCGCATGATGCCCCGTTCCACAGGCCGCATCCAGTACGCGACGGACCGCGAATCGCTCGAAAATCCAGCGATAAAACGGCTCCTCGCGCCCCAGCCGTCGCGGCCAATCGACCAGGGCATCGTAGATGTCCGGGTTGTCGTCGAAAACGGGATGAATTGACGCAGGGTTCATAGACTTTGTCGCCTTATGAGTGCGTGAAAAAGAGTGCGTCCCCTTTGTTTTCAGATATTCCCGCCATCAGGAATTGTACCATTTTCCTCATCGGCTTCGAGCTGCGGAATCTCCCGGCCGGGGTAATATTTTTGGAACGCCAGCCGGCGGGCCTTGCGATAATAGCGGGCCAGATTTTCCCAGTCGAAGTGTACGGCGTAGCTCTCCACCCGGTTACGCATCTGAATGCGTTCGCGGCGGGACATACGGGTCAGTTCGTACATCCAGTGGGTGATCTGAGTGCACGTCTCCTCGAATGATTTGCCCCGTCGGTTGGCCACGAAAATGCCATTTTCGTCGTGGCCTGGAAAGTGACGCATGACCCACGCCCCAAAGCCGCTCAAATCGCTGGTGATGGTGGGGATTCCGCGGACCACGCACTCCATCGGCGTATAGCCCCAGGGTTCGTAATACGAGGGGAAAACGCCGAGGTGGCAGCCGCGCACGAACTGATCGTATTCCATGCCCAGGATCGGACTGGTCGGATTGATGAATTCTGGATGAAAGATGACCTTGACCGGATCCTCGGCGCAGTTAAAAAGTCGGCGATGGCGGAGATGGCGGAGTACGGCGTCATTGGCGTTATCCTCGATTTCGTGAGTTACGATGGGGGGCAACGACTGCCTTCTCCAGGCATAAATGATCCGCTTGAGCTGCATGCGGGTGGTTTCGTCGAGCAGGTCGTCGACGGTCGGTAGCCGGGCATGAGCAATCGTCTGGGAAAGTTTGCGGCCCATGCCCTTTTGAATTTTTTCACAGGTTTTGCGCAATTCGTTGGCCATCGCCTGGCGGTTGAGGGCCTCGACGTTGAAGCCCCAGAAGCGGGCGGGGCTGATGATGAAGGCCACCACCGTAGTGCCGTCGGGTTCGGCCTTGAGCCGCTCATTGAGGCGGTATAAGGCCTCGATGAACATATCCAGACCCTTGTTGCGATATTCGTAGCGCCCGGCGGTGAAGAAATAGAGCGTCCGGTCGAGATCGAAGGTGTAGCTGGAAAAGAAATGCCCCATGACGAATTCTTGGATAAGCTCCTTGCTTTCGCGGTGGAGGTTCTGGAATTCGTGCGGGGCGGCGAAGCGATCGACGTTGAGGCCGTTGGGCACGAGGGCATCAGGCCGCCGGCCGAGGAATTGTTCGGCTTCGAGGGCGGTGATGTCGGAAACGGTGGTAAAAACGTCCGCGGAGCGGGCGGCCAGCCGTTCGATCAGGAAGCGGTGGGAGAATTGATGTTCGCGCGCGACGGCCTCGCCGCCGATGCCGGGCAGATAGGTGTAAAGGTCGACGTTGGCGGCACTGAGGCTGCGGCCGACGAGCGTGGCGTGCGTGGTAAAAACGGTGGGAAAGCGCAGATCGCGCTGTTTGAACAGCGGCAGGGCGACCGCGCCTTGCCATTCGTGGCAGTGAACGAGCAGGGGCCGATCGCCAAGGCGGTGATACAAAGTCTCCATAAAGTCGGCCAGCAGGTAGCCCAAAGCCACGATGCGGGTGAATTCCACGTCCTCCGCGGGCGAACCGACGCCGAAATCCTTCCATAAGAAGTATTTCATTTCACCATGGCGCTGGGCGACGGAATCCACGTCGAAGAGCAACACCTGCGGGCGTCCGGTAATCAGCCAATGCCCGCAGTGAACCCGGATGCCTTTTTCACGGAACTCACGTACGACTTCACCTACCAGACCACGGGGCATTTCCGGTTCAAACTCAAGGGCGGATGTTTCGCGATATGGCCCGACCAGCCAGTACCCTTCGCCCCAACGGCGGGCCGCAGCGGGTGCCTTGCTCCGTAATACGGTGTAGATACCCCCGACCTGCGAACAGACTTCCCATGAAACTTCGAAAAGCAGGGGATGAGACAAGCTATCCTGACCGTTGGTATGTGTTTGCATAAAGATTCTGGGATACTAAAAATACTCGACCCTGTAAGCCGTCAATCTGCAGTACACGGTATTATAATTAACGTTCCCTAAAAGGCCATATAACATGATCCGTATGTCATCACGTTTATGATATTTTCTGGTTTTCCTATTTTTCCCTCTCTACCCCCATTCGCAATCCAGGCATGGCGACGTTTACCCGTCGCCTGCTTTGGGTTATAACCATTTCGATGATTCGTCCACAACAGTCAAAGTTGCTTCAGCTTGGGCATAGTCCCGATCCGGACGATGCTTTCATGTTTTATGCTCTGGCCCGCGGTCTTATCGATACCGACGGCTGGCAATTTGAGCATGTTCTTCAGGACATTCAAACCCTCAACCAGCGGGCGTTACGCGGCGAGCTGGCGATCACGGCCATCAGTATCCACACGTACCCATACGTGGCCAATCAGTATGTCCTCACCAACTGTGGTGTCATCATGGGTGACGGCTAAGGGCCGATGGTTGTTGCCCGGCAACCGGCCCCTGTTGAGCAGCTCATGGGGAAGAAAATCGCCATCCCCGGGGAGATGACCACTGCCTTTCTGGCTCTCAATCTCCTGCTGGGCAAGGGTAACTTTCGACATGAGGTGGTCATGTTCGATCAGATTCTCGAACACGTCGCTGCCGGCCGGGCCGATGCCGGTCTGATTATCCATGAAGGCCAGCTTACCTACCGTAACCACGGGCTGCACTGTCTGGTCGATTTGGGCGCCTGGTGGAAGGATCAGACGGGGCTACCCCTGCCGTTGGGTGGTAATGTCATCCGCCGCGATCTTGGACGCGACAATATCTCCGCGATTGCCGCTATCCTGCGTGAAAGCATTCAGTATTCGCTCGATCACCGGCTTGAGGCCGTCCAATATGCCCTGGAATTTGCTCGGGATATGAATCAGGAACTGGCCGACCGCTTCGTGGGTATGTACGTTAATCCCTGGACACTCGATTACGGCGACGTGGGTCGTCAGGCCGTCCGCGAGCTCTTAGCCCAGGGACACCGGCGAGGTCTCCTCCCCGATCCTGGTTTGATAGAATTTGTATAGGTGAATGCGATAGCATTTTCATGGCCCAATGTGATGCACAATCCTGACCGGTCCATGCCGGTGCATCGCGTTGAATGATGTATAGGAACTTATGTTTTACGCGCTCACCGCGCTACGGACGCTGGCCAACAATTCGTTGACTTTGAAGGGTTTGTAGAGGACGGCGGCCAGGCCCTCGGGCGTGGCCCGGACGATCGAGTGGGTGGGATCGTAACCAAAGCCGGTCATGAAAATCACCGGACAATCCGGACGAACTTTCTTGACCGTGGCGAAAATGCTGTAACCATCGAGGCCGGGCATGCGAATGTCGCTGATCACCAGATCATAAGGTCGCTGTTGAATCAAGGCCAGCGCTTCGTTGCCTTCCCGGGCGAGTTCCACCTGACAACCGGATTGGCTCAGCACGTCATGCACGGTTTGTCGGATGATCTCCTCGTCGTCGACGACCAGCACTTTTTTGTCGCGGAGCACCGGGTCGATCCGTGTTTCGGTCGGCTTGCCTCCCAGTATGCCGCCGACCGGCCGGGTGACCTGTTTGATGCACTCCCTGATTTTCACCACGTTGTCGGCGATGCCCTGAAGCCGGAGCCGCAGATCGTCGTGCCCGATGTAGTCCTCCATCAGCGAACTGGCGTCGGCGAGGATGTCGCCCAAGGGGCCGGCAATCTCGCTCGATACGTTGTCGGCCAGTCGCCCGGTAGTCGCGTGTCGCTCTTCCACGAGTAGGTCGAGAATGTGCAGAGCGATGGCGATGTGCCGCCCGAAAATCTCCGCGAACTGCCGGTCATCCTCGGTGAAGGCGGCCGTCTTGTCGCTCTCGATATTGAAGATGCCGATCACCTGATCGTGCAAACGCAGCGGGACGGTCAGCGAAGAACGGGCGTTTTCGATACCTATGACGTAACGCGGATCCTGGCTGGCGTCCGCGCAGATATAGCTGCGACCGGTGGCGGCCACATATCCGCTGATGCCGTTGTTTTCCGTGGACGCGTAAAGATCGACATGCTGAGCCTCGATCGGCAGGCCGGTGTGCAACACCAGCTCCAGTTTCGCGTTTTTCCGGTTGAGCAGGCGGATCGCGAAATTGTCAAAATGGAGCAGATCGCGGGTCAACTGGATGATTTTCTTTTCCAGTAGATTGAGGCGTTGGCGGACATCCATGCGGGTGGCCTCGCCACCGTCCAGCCGGACCAGTTCATGGCAGGCACTGTCAATCGCATCCATTTTCTGCTGTAACCGGCGCGCCCGGGTTACATCGGTGACCACCGCGACCAGAAGCGTGCCGTTGCCGAGGGGGTCTTCCATCGGCGTAACCGTGGCGTCAAAGAAGCGTTCGCTTGGGCTGGTCAGGCTGATCGAGCGCGGCCGTTGACTGGTTGGCCAGCCGGTGTTGGCGTTTCGGTAGATGTCTCGGCAAAGCTCCTGAATCCGTTCGCCGACTTCGCCGGAGTACTCGGTGAATTTCGCGTTGCACCAGATGATCCGCCCATAACCGTCGACGAGGCAAACCCCTTGGTTGATCGAATCAAGGACTACGTTGAGTTGTGGACCGGCGGATTTGGGTGCTTCCTGAAGAATTTGCGGGTCGCTCGTGATCAGGCCGTCGAAGGGTTCGCGTTTTAGCAGGGAGAGGACAGCTTGTTTATCTCTTAAGACATGGACATCGGCAACCTGACTTAGCGCGTCGATCAACGATTCACAGCCGGTACCACCGGGCTGGTAGACAATAATCCTGCCGACCGAAGTTTCCGGATTGCCTTTGTTCATGCATTACGTCCATCTATGAACGAAGAATTTTTATATTATATGGCCATCCGGTTTTTTTATCCAATAACATCTTTTAGCTATCTCCTCTATCAAGTCGCGACAATGAGAGGCATGGGCGTCAGGGTGAAGCGTGTACGGGGGGTAAATTCCCACTGTTCCACCTTCCGGGCCGCAAGGATGAAGTTTCCTGGTTTTTTGGGGGAGCGTTGTGTTTCTGAGCGATGTTCTTGATCTGGGCGCACAGGATCGGAGCGATCCATTCGGCCACAAACGGCCGGTCCGCCCAGCCCAGATGCCCGCCGCTGTGACCGGATTCGGCCATCTTGGGAGTGTAGCGTTGCTGATGAAGCTTGGTCCGATAAAGCTCGCGTCCTTCCTCGTCCAGCCCGTAAGGCACTTGGAAGCCGACGGCCCCGGCCGCCGAGGTATGTTCGCCGTCAATGGTCCCGACAATAGTGGTGCCCGCGCCGAGGAAGCCAAGATCGCGCCGCGAGTAGTAGTTGTAGATGCCGAACTCCGTTCGCCGCAGGGCCCGAGACAAATCGTAAGTTGGAGCAATAGCGGGGGCCAACAGGATCGCGCTGGTGATGCGGCGCTGAGGCGGCAAGGCCTCGAGAGTAAGGACAGCCAAGCCGCCGCCGCCCGAGTGCCCGATCAGATGCACCGGCCGGTTGGGGTATTTGTCTTGATAATCAATAATCATCTGGGCCACGCGCCGGGCCTGTCGATGATTGCGCGACTCGGCCCGCATGGTGACCGGGAAAAGCAGAAGCGAGCCGGCCGTCCAGTCGTGAATTTTGATATAAGAACCGACGCCGCCGTCGTCGAGCCCCTTGGCGATATTAACATTGAGAAAACTTTTTCCTTCAATACCCGGCAGAACGACGACAAACCCTTTATCGAGGCGATCGGGCGTACGAAGATTGGAGGTGCTGCAGCCGGGCAATAACACGACGGGAATCAGCACACCAACCGCTCCGATCAGCGTGGTAAGATACCCCCGCGCCACCATCCATAAAGGTAATGTATCGGGAACGTCTTGTTCGGGTAATACTCGATTTTCCATAAGCCTGGCGTACCTGTAACCGGAGGTCTTTTCGCGGCGTTAAGGGGCCAAATAATACCTTTAACGGCCTTCAATCACAAGCCGGCGGCATCCTGTTCACGAATAGACCTACTTATCGGTCAGGTCTGCATTTGAATAACAGGGAAGATTGTTGAAGGGGGGATGAGGTTCCCGCCGGCCGGTATACCCGATTAAGCTTATGGGTCTCATCGGTGTGCGCGGTTGGCGGGTCATTTTGTTGGTCGGCCGCTAAGAGCAGGATTCGCCGCCTACTCTCGGAACGGATAAATACCGCCGTGGGGGCATGGATGAGAAAGGTGCTTTGATTGGCCGGGAATACCCGTCCGCCATACGTGAGATGCCCGTAAAAAACCCCGTGGCTCCCACGAGGGGAGCCACGGAGCCGTTGAAAGGGGACACGACAGCTTCCAACATATTTGTAGGATTAAGGAACACGAAAAGCAAATGATATTCGTTAAAAAAACTCCGGTTTTCAGTGAACGCATCGGAATGGGGTTATTACCCGGCGAGACATGTACTTTAAGTGTATATATATTATCCGCAATGTAACCAAATGTTTTAATTATGGGACACGGTCAGCGGTTTTCGCCCGATGATGTTAGATAATCCTGTAGCTTTCGGGGCCATAATCAGGAAAGTCGTCCACTACGAAGAAAAGCGATGAGCAGCCAGATGCCCATCATGCCGGCCACGATGTATCCGATGAGTCCGAGGGATTGGATAGGCAGGCCGAGGACCGTGGTGGTGTTGGGGCTACTGACCACCCAGGAACTGCCCACGATGACCGCGCCGATGATGACGGAGAACCCCAGCCGGTTACTGGCCCGGTCGATTTCGTTGGCCAGATAATCCAGGTTCTGATGACGGATATTGACCTGCCATTTGCCGCGGGCCATGCGCCGCGAGATATCCCTGAGTAACCCGGGGGCACTTTTGATGATATTAATCATGTGCCACCCGGAAATCATCGCGGACTTGGCCAGCCGAGCAGGAGTCAGCCGCTCCATGACGAGGGTCCGGAGTTTCGGTTTGACCAGAGCGACCAGATCGAGTTTGGGATCGAGTTGCAGACAAATGCCGCCGATGCAAATGAGGGCCTTGCCAAACAGGACGAATTCGCGAGGCAGGTTTACGTCGTTGCGGCGGATCAGGTTGTTGATCTCGTAATACATGGTCTGCATATCGAAGCGTTCGAGCGGCAGTCCATAATATTTTTCAATGGCTTCCATGAACTCGCGGCGAAGTTGGGCCCGGTCGGTTTCCTCGCCCAAAGCATTCATGTCCGCAAGAACTTCCACGATGACTTCGGCTTCGCGGTTGAGGGCCCCGGTGAGGGCAATGACCAAGTGGCCTAGCTGCACGTCATCGATGCGGCCGGTCAACCCGAAGTCGATGATCCCGATTTCAGCAGGTGCTTGGATCAGTAGATTGCCAGGGTGCGGATCGGCGTGGAAAAGACCGATCTCGAAGAACTGACGAATGAAGGCATGCAACAGACGGGAGGCCAGCAGCGGACGGTCGATCCGCGGGTCCTCGGTTTCCAAAATCTTTTGCATGCTGGTTCCTTCGAGTTCCTCGAGGGTCAGCACGCCCGGACCGGTTAAATCCCAATAGACCTGGGGAGCACGAAAGTGCGGATCCGGTCCATAAGCTTCGGAGAAATGCGAAATGGTGGCCGCCTCGTTGATAAAATCCATCTCGCGCAGCAATTTGGCCTCAAATTCCTCGACGATGACCTTAGGCTGGAAAGGGGTCATTTCGGGTAGCATGCGCTCGGTCAGGTCGGCGATCCAGCGAAGGATGGTCATGTCCAGCCGGACGACATCCTCGATGTCCGGTCGTTTGACCTTAACCACTACCCGCCGGTCGGGTTGTCCATCGGGGCCTTTGACCGTCGCTCGGTAGACCTGGGCAATGGACCCGCTGGCGAAGGGCCGGTCGGCAAAAGTGACGTAACCCTCCTCGACCGAGATGCCCAGGTCCGCGGCAATTATCCGCCGGGCGATGGCGGTATCGAAGGGCGGTACCTGATCCTGAAGTTTGATCAGTTCCTTAATGATGTCCGGGGGGATGAGGTCCGGCCGGGTCGAAAGCATCTGCCCGAGCTTGATGAAGGTGGGGCCGAGTTCCTCGCACACCCGGGCCAGGCGTCGGCCCAGGGTTTGTTCCGGATCGACGGCAGGTTTGGCCGCCATCTGGCGCCAGCGTTTGGGCATCGGCACGTAGCGATCAAGGTGCAAGTTTTGTACCAGGTAACCGAATCCGTGGTGGCTCAGCACCCGGGCGATGGTTTGCACCCGTTGTATGCTGCGAACCGTTCTGGGTAATCTGAATGGCACGATCCAAAGGATACTAAAAACTTGTTTCGGGTCAAATGGGGTGAGCGAGGAGTAGTCTTCACCCTTTGTCAGAGGCAGTGGTCAGGAATCAGTAGTCAGTAATTCTCCGCCAGTCCATTATGCGCGGGAGGGATTCCCCACCCTGCGCTCCATCGCGCCGATGCTGAAAGCTGATTATTGAAAACTGATGACTGAGAACCGATAGCTGATCGCCGGTAACGTCCCTTGCTTGCCCGCCCCGGCCCGCCCAGGCGAGGCAGGCCCGCCCAGGCCCGGCTCCGCTGGGCCCGCTAAAGCGAGGCTCCGCCTTGGCGAGCTCCGCCGTGGCGAGCGAGGCAAGCAGGTAAACTGCGTCGGGCTGGTAGAAAAGACCCTTGCTTGCGCTTCGGGCTGGTAGCAGAGAGCCCTTTCATTCCGATTCATTACGGAACTGGGTTTCATAAAGACGGCGATAGAGCGGGCAGGACTCAAGCAGTTGCTTGTGGGCACCGACGGCGACGATCTGACCCTCGTCCATAACGACGATCCGGTCGGCCCCGCTGATGGTGGCGTAGCGATGGGCGATGATGAAGGCCGTCCGGTTTTTCAGGATGGTTTCCAAGGCTTGTTGAATTTTCATTTCCGATTCGGGGTCTACCTGACTGGTGGCCTCGTCGAAGATCAGGATAGGCGCGTCGCGGAGAATCGCCCGGGCGATGGCCAGCCGCTGACGTTGCCCGCCGGAAAGCGTCGCCCCGTGTTCGCCCAAAACCGTATCGTAGCCTTGCGGAAGCTGGAGGATGAATTCCTCGGCGAATGCCCGGCGGGCGGCATCCTGAATTTGCTCATCGGTGGCTTCAGGACGGCCGTAAGCGATATTGGCCCGAACGCTATCCGGAAAGATCACCGATTCCTGGGTGATCAGGCCGAAATGTTTGCGCAGCGAGCGGATGGAAATATCCTGAATATCCACTCCGTCGATCAGGATGCGGCCGGAAGTCGGATTGTAAAATCGCGGTAACAGGCTGAGTAATGTCGTTTTGCCGGACCCATTGGGCCCGACCATCGCGATGATTTCATTTTTGCGTACGGTCAGGCTGACGTCGCGCACCGCCGGCCGATCGGCCTTGGGGTAGCTGAAGGTGACCCGGTCGAAGGTGATGGACTGACTGATCGTAGGTAGATCGGGTTTGCCCGCATCCTGATCGTATTCACTTGCGCTGTCGATCAGTTCAAAAACTCGCTCGGCGGCGGCGTTGGCCCGCTGCAACTTGGGATAAACGTTGCTGAGTTTACGTACCGGGTCGAAGATGGCGCCCATGCAGACCAGCAAGGTGACGAATCGGGCTACGCCGGGATCTCCGCTCTCGTCCAGCATACGATTGGCGATGAAGTAGATAATCACCGCACCGATCAGAAAGGCCCCGGTCTCGATGACCGGTGAAGACAAAGCTTCGAGCAAACCCATGCGCGCCTGCTGTTTGAGAATGACGCGATCCACCTGGAAGAGGCGGCGCCGTTCGTAATTCTCGCGCATGTAAGCCTTGACCACGCGCATGCCGTTCAGCGTGCTTTCCAACCGGCTGAGCATCTGGCCGAACTGCACCAGCATCCGTTTATTGGCCCGTCGAACCATTTTGCCCAGTTTGCGAAACAGGATCGCGGCCAGCGGAGTACCCAGCAGTAAAAACAAGGTGAACTGCCAGTCCAGAATAAAAGCAATGCAGATGGGCCCGATGGCCTTGAACGGTTCGGTCACGAAGATCTGAAAGAAATTGTTTAATCCGCGGAAGATGTCATTGGTGTCCTGCACGAACCGGCTCATCATATCGGAGGTGTTTTCGCTGAACCGATCCAAAGGCAGGCGTAATACGTGGGTGAACATGTGACGCCGCATATCCAGGATGGAGAGGGTGTTAATGATTACGGTCAGGTACTCGGCCATGAAACGCGCGACATTACCTACCACCACCACCACGATGAGCAGGCTCAGGATGACCAGGAGCGTGCTCATTTTTGCTTGCTTGCTCTGCCCGCGCGGAAGGGGGCTGATGAGCTTACGGACCAGCGAGGATTTCCTGTCTAAGGGTGGGACGTCTACCTCCACTGGTTGCTGCCATTCGCCGTCAAATGAGCGATAAGTGATTTTCACGGTAGGCCGATCGATCGTGGCCAATTTGCTGAAAACATCGAGAGCTTGGAGGGGTTCATCATCAATAGCAATGATGAAGTCGTTGCCACGAAGTTTAGCTGCGTGGAAAGGTGAATCCGGCTTAACCTCGCGAATCTGTGCCGTTCGGTCTTCAATGTCCGCCACCTTGCGAACCCTGGCCGAGTTGTATGTGACCAGCGTACAACCGAAACGATCCTCGGCGATGTATTTGTCCACGGCTCCGTGTAGGCCCTCGTCTTCCACCAAGACCTTGAGTACCGGGAGAATGGAGCCGATGCTGGCCGAGTAGGTGACGACCATCAGAAAGATGCAGAATACCGCGGGGACAAGGTACTTGCGGTGCGGCCAGATATAGCCTAGCAACCGTCGGAAGTGCTTGAAACTTCCGGACTTACTGTGGCGTTCCCCGGAGGGTATACGATATCGCACGGCTTTAATCATGGCCGGGTATGATACCGGTGAAAACGCAATGAGGCTAGTTGCGAATGTTTTGGTTAAGATCAACCTTGTAACATCTCATGGTGATTATGTAATTAAGCCCTGTGCAGACCTGACGGAGGCTTAAGGGGGTAGACCATGAATTCATCCATTGTGTTGTTATGGGGCGAAAAATAGCCGTGTCGGAATTGTCACTTCTCGATGTGATGATATTGGTTAGAATGTTGATAGATTGAACAATTAAAAAAAGTGCAAAAACAGATTAAAATACTGTAGACAGTTGTCATATATGAGCTTACGTCATGTTTGGCAAAAATGTTATCAAAAAAACACTCAGGACACCGTTAATATACATATTTATTAGTTCGATAAAACATGTTATGACCCATAACAAAGGCATGAAAATGTATTAATAACACAATATATATAAATTTACGTTAATGTGGGCATTTGCTCCCTTGTCTGCCGAGGGCAATAATGAGCCAAATATTTTTACTTTTATCATCGAAAATGCTTGGAAATTTCTTGCAGAGGGCTTTCGTTTTTGTTAACATGAGGAAGATACACGAGTAGTCGTAGAGCTTTTTTTCTACGCGTGTGCGATACCGAACATTTGATAGTTTTTCGGGAATAATCAGCGCATTTTCGATTGCCCGATAGCTGATTAAGGATCCAGAGGCATGTCTTGTCCTTTGGTGGGATAGGAAGACGGTCAGTCAAAATAGGAGGTTCGAAAAACATGTCTGGAATGAGCAAAAGAAAGACAAGTCTTTTAATTTTGATGTATGTTGTTATAGGGTTATCCGCGTCTGGCGCTTTGGCCCAGGGAGGAGCATGGAGTATCAAATATTACGAAATGTTTATCCCACCCGATATGGACGGTGCTACCAGTACTTATGGAACGTGGTTTGGTGAAGACGCGGGCAAGTTTCATTCCATGAAGATCATGGGTGACGGATTCGGCAGTCGGGCGGCCGGCGATTTCGGCGCGCCCTTGTATGCCGGTATCCAGGGCGACGGAACCGCCCGATTCGTGGATACCGGGGCTCATGGATGCAACGGATTTATCTGCAGGCCGGTGAGCAACGATTCGCCTTTTTACGCCCGGCTGAAAGTCAACAGCGATACCAATGCAGGCGGAATGACCTTTTATGCCAATACGAATTCGGCAAACGGGATGTGCGTGGCCTTGGACACAAATGGAGTTCGGTTGGTAACCAGTGCGGGGACGATTGCTTCGTCTGACCCCATCGATATGACTACCTGGCGAACTTATAAGATGGCCATTTCCAGCGGAAGCCTGAGCGTCTGGATTGACGATACACTTGCCGTCGGCCCACAGGCGTTGGTATCCAATTGGACCTTGCCCTCTGGTAAGCCCACGTGGACGAACAATACGACCATTTTTGCCATCCATGGTTCCGATGGCCAGACTACGAACAGCGATATCACCATAGACTGGATTCGTTTGCCGGTTTACGGTCCGACGGCACCGCAAAATCTAGGGGGGGCTCCGGTTTACGCGGATTCGTGCGACATGATGGTTTATCCTCACTATGTGGTCGGCTCGACCATGGAATTAGGCGAGACCACGGCGACCCCCGCTAGTCATGATTTTATCGTGGCCAACACCAGCTATCCAAATACGACGATCAATTGGACGGTGGCCGAGGTAGATAGCGGAGGCAGCCCGACGGATTACGCGTGGTTGGATTTGTCCAGTAATGGTGGTGCACTGGCCGGCCCACAAGGAACCTCGATAACGGTCACGGCGTCGTTGAATTCGAACGTTAGCGGCCTAACCGCGGGTATCCATACGGCCTATCTGAAATTCAGTAACGATTGCGTGGATACGTTTACGCGTCAGATCCGGGTGGCGGTCATGAACCCCGCCAATTACGCAGTCGTGGAATATTGCGGTGATGTCCATCCGACTTCCGGTGCCGATACGGGCGGACCGGGTTATTCGTTCCGGCTCTGGGGCAAAGGGCAAACAAGCGGTGAGGAATTACAAAACGTCGCCAGAGGTGAAGTGGTGATCGATACCGACGCTGTTAATCAAAAAGCCTTCAAGTTGGAGATTACCAGCCTGAGTGGCGGATCGAAGACGATTTATCATGCCGTGACCAATGCCGCCAGGGGTGACACCTATTCCACCGGCGACATCGGAATCAACAGTCTGGTTGGCGCGACCGTGGTGACCCGTGTCAAAACCTCCAAAGCCGGCGGCGACTGGATGCAAAACAATGTAATGTTGACTGGTGCCGACCCTTATGGGAACTGGAACACGGGCGATGTCTGGGCCCACGTGAACTACAATAGTTCAACCGGCAACAACACCCTGGTCGATCGTGATCGTTATAACGGAAGTGACGGGACCGACGACACGGTGGCATGGACCCTGCCCGGCAATGCGAGCTACCACATCGTGCGCGTGGCCTCCGTGCCCGGAGTGAATTACACGTCCAGTTCCGCCTTTCCCAATTACAAGAGTGATTTTTGGCATTCCAACTACTGGGGCCGCAGGATCAAGATGTGGTATGATGAGGATCCGACTCCGGTCATCGATATGGTCCATACGCCCAATACCGGTTATCGCTGGTATAATGGCATGGAATTCGGCCATCGACCCAACGATCAAACGGTGAATTATTCCTGGGACTGGATTGCCTTCACCAACGCCGGGGCCTTCGGTCCGGGAGAAGAGATAGCCGTGATTGGAAAGGCCCTCGGTTCGCGTTGTTATGTCTGCGGCGAAATACGGGCCGATGCTGATTCGGATGGGGATGTGGATCAGGATGACTTTGCTAAATTCCAAACCTGCTACAGTGGCGACGAAGGCTATCCGGCCGAACCAGAGAATTGCTACTGTTTCGATTTCGTCGGCAATGGCAAGATCGATGCGGACGATTTCGCGGCGTTTGCCGCCTGTGCCACGGGTCCGGGCATCCCGGTGACCCTGGCCAACGCCCCCGATTGCCCGGATTTGTTGTTAGGTAGTTGGGAGGCGAAGGGTAGCGGTCTCGGTCATTTATGCGGCGTTGCCCTTGGGTCTGATGATTGGCGCTGTACAACCGCTGATTCTCCGGGTTGCTATATGAGCTACGGGCCTTACGTGCGTACGCCGGTCGGCAATTATGTTGCCCGGTTCCACCTGGCCATCGATAATATTACCGGCAATGACGATGACATTTGCGTGCTCGATGTTGCCGACGCGGATACGAGTGTACAACTCGCGGCGATCGTTCTAACCCGGTCTGATTTCACGGCGGCTAATGAGTGGCAACCATTCGATGTCCCCTTCGTTAACTCGGCTTCCAATCATCGAATGGAGTTCCGCATCCAATACAGCGGCAATGCTCAATTGGATTTGGACAAGATTCAGTTGCTTCGTCAGTAGTGGTGTTTTGTAAAATCCAAAGTTTAAAAAGGGAACGACCGGCAGGCCGTTCCCTTTTTTCATGAGATACGATGAATGGGGGACCTTGCGGCGCGCTTAATAAAGGTGCACTCAAACCTGTGGTCGGCTTACAGGTGTTCAACTTTTTCGCAGGTAATACAGCAGTTCGTTCAGGTCCACGGTGGCGCAGCTTGTGGCGCTGTCGGACATGGCGTAGGGGAGGATCAGGCGATCCTGGTGGATGATGGCCCCGCAGGAATAGACGACGTTGGGCACGTAACCGTCGCGTTCGCTTTCGAGGGGCACCAGCAGCGGTTCGGCCAGATGGCCGATGACACGAATCGGATCTTGTAAATCGAGCAGCGACGCCCCGATGCAATACTGACGCATCGGCCCGACGCCGTGGGTGAGCAAGAGCCAGCCGTCCCTGGTTTCCAGCGGCGAACCACAGTTACCGATCTGGACGAACTCCCAGGGGCGCATGGGGACCTGGACCATTTCCGCGTCGTTCCAAAACCGGACGTTTTTCGATTTCATGATGTAAAGGTTCTCGCCGTCCACCCGCGAGCTCATGATGTACCAGCCGTCGATCCGCCGGGGAAAGAGGGCGTGCCCTTTATTCTGCGCATATTTGCCGTTCAGGGTCATGATGCGGATGGTGCTGAAATCCCGCGTCTCCATCAGTTGCGGCAGGATGGTAAACCCGTTGTAGGCGGTGTAGGTGCCGTAATAAGTGACCGTCCCATCATCATCCTGGAAGCGTACAAGGCGCATGTCCTCGATGCCGCGGCTTTCGTTTTCGGTGGAAGGGAAGATGACCGCTTCGGAAGGATTGGTATTGGCCGGTAGTTCGAGTTCATAATTGGATCGGGCCACCCATAGGATCCGTTCGGCGGTTGTGTCAAAGGCTTCACCATCCCCCGGACGTTCCCGAATCTGGGCAATGGCCTCCTCCAACTCGGCCAGGGTAAAGGTATCGCCCAGTCGATCCAGAATATCACCGGCCTGATCCGTGTAGGCCCCGACCTCGATCACCTTGTAGAAAAAGGTCTGCTTGTCATAGCGGGTGTCGCGCTTGGGTTTGAGACTGTGGGCAAAAGGGCTGACCGGATCAAAGCATATATCTCCATTCGCGGCGATGATTCCGGTACGGAAAACGATGGAGGAAACGTGACCTTCGCCCGTCGCTCGCAGGCTCATTAAAAAGCGCAGAGCACCGGCCGGCAGGTTGCTCTGATCGTAATGAGCGACGATCGACGGATTGAACAGGGCGGCGGCCTCGAATGAATACTCGCTGGTCAGGTAGGCCCCGATCAAAAGTTGTCGTTCCACGGAAAGCGGAGTTTGCGGGTCGATGAAATGGGCTACCTCATTGAAATGTGTCTGCCAGACGGCGGAGAGGTGTTTATGCCGTGTGGCAAAACTGCGGATGACCCGCTCCAGCCAGCGACAGGCATCGTCTTCGTTCATGGCCAATACACGCCGGATGATGGATTTGATTCGCTCCGGCGAGCCGGGAATGAACGGGCGGGTGATGACCCGGCGGGCGTCGGGTACGAACTTTTCCTCGCGCCGGGTGACTTTGATCGGGCTACGAAACATCGATTACTACTCGCAGAGCGTGGGACGCATGCAAAGATGCACCGGCATCGGCCGACTCACCACACAACATATTATCGGAACCCGGCCCCGAATCGCTGAAAGGATTGCCTAACGTGTCAACGGTAACCAAGATCGACCGGGCTTTGAAGCAGGCGGCGGGTAAAAAACGCAAAACGCGGTAACCGTGGATGGATTTCGATAGAGTCCGCGGGGGCAGGGTTTGGACGGTGATACAAATGACCCCAGCGGGATTCGAACCCGCGTTGCCGGCGTGAAAAGCCGGTGTCCTAGGCCTCTAGACGATGGGGCCGGGCATAGTCAAGTCAGTGTAAGGCATATCGGCTTTTTATGCAACTCCATGGGAGAACTGACTATAGATATCGTTTTTTCAGGGGCTTACGTTCCCTTGGAGCCTTGGCCGGCAGACCAGGACACCCTCTTATAACGCCAAGATGAAGGTTGTCGCCTTTGCGGTAGACGCCTCGGGCTGGGATAATCCCACCAATCTTCCAAACACCTTGAGAAGAAGCCATGATGCATTTGCGATATAAGTCGATGGTTGCCGCGGTGATTATCTTCGTTCCAAACATGTCGGGCTGTGCCGATGCGTTTCTGGGTATGGGAGGGGTACTCGACCGGATCGGCGGGGGGCTGACGATGGTTGGCGTGACGCTTAGTCCCATGGATCCCGTCGATCTGAGCGAGGTTTTGCTGTTGGCTCCCTTGGCGCCGTGGGCGGATAATGCGACGGAAATAACCGATACCGCCCAACCGCTGGTGCAGGAATATTTTCGTGCACAACTCAGCGAGGATATTCCCGAGGAATACTATTCAACCGTGCGATTTTTTAATCTCGGACCTTTCCGGGTGGGGGACGGTATCGAAATCCAGCCGCTGAAAGATCGTCTCGGATGTGTGTACCTGTTCGATGCCGATTTTGTGCTCATCCCCGCGGGCCCTGCGCGGGATTTCGAGGGAAACACCCGCACGCTGATGATTCCGATCCCACATGACAGTGCGGTCACGTATCTGTTTTTTGAGCTCGAATATCCGTCCGATACGGATGAACCGATCGCGAAACTGACTCGTCACGAAGCTAAAGGTCTGCCGGAGCCGCATGGGCAGACGGTGGTTTTACACTTTGGCGGGCAGGACGAGATCACTTTTCGGAACGGATTGTTGGTACCGACCGATGTCGGAGCTATGGACAATCCCGCCGTGCGGGAGAAAGTTGTCGAGCGGTTCAAAATGGTCTACGCGCCTTTTAATGTACGCGTGTTAACCGATGCCGACCCGGTGCCGGACGAAGCCCACAGCATTATTTTCATCGGCCCGGCCGATCCGCCGATCGATTACTTCGGGTTGGCCGAAAACGTGGATTTCCGCAACACCTATCAAGACGATATCGCTCTGGTGGACTTGAATCAGCCGGTACTCAAAACAGCCCGGATCATGGGAACAGACTTTTACGGCCGGGCCGTGGGGATGATCGCGGCTCATGAAATGGGTCATTTACTGGGGTTGGCGCACGTGTCCGATCCTGATGCGTTGATGACCGGCGCCCAAGGGCAAGGGATCGGGTTTGAGGTACGGCGCATGTTGGAACGTCAACTTAAGACGGCCCCCATGACTTTTACAAAAGTTGATCTCCAGCAATGGACCATCGGTTATCAGGACGCGGTCGGTGATTTGATGCAGATCATTGGTCCGGCGGAGCGGTAGCGTTAATCAATAGCGATGGATTACTTTTTCCCTTTGAGCGGATGGCCAGCTTGCTGGGGCGTCGGGGCGTTTCCCGGGGCGAATTCCATGATGATCCCCTTAATGCTCTGGTATTGGGCATACCATGCCCGGTCGCTGTAGCCACCGCCGAGGACCATGACGATAGGGATGCCGCGACTTGCCGCCTCGCGAAACACGAGGCGGTCGCGCGTGACCACCCCTTCAATGGACAGATCCAGCCGGGTCAACGGGTCGCGGGCCAATACATCCACTCCGCCCTGTAAGAAAACGATGTCCGGCCGGGCAAGCTCAAATACTTTGGGCAGGTGTTGCCGCAGGATTTCGAGATATTCCGCGTCGGTCATCCCGGCGGGCAGGGGAACGTCGAGATCGTTCTTTTCCTTGGGAATGGGGAAAATATCGCCTTCGTGCATGTCGAAAGTGAAGACCGCGGGGTCGTCCTGAAAACATAAAGCCGTACCGTTTCCCTGATGGGCGTCCAGATCCATGACAAGTGCCTGCCGGGTCAGCCCCTCGCGTTGCAACCGGCGGATGGCCACGGGCATATCCGCGTAGATACAGAACCCTCCGCCGATATCAGGGGCCGCGTGATGGTAGCCGCCGGCCAGATTGACGGCCATCCCATGTTGCAGGGCCTTACGGGCGGCCAGCAGGGTGCCGCCCGTGGCATACCGGAAGGCGCTCAGAATCACCCGGTCATTCACCTTGGTAGGCAATTTTGCGGCCGGGCCGAATTCGAGATACCGGGCGAGCATGGCCGGCTGTTGCAGTCGCTTCAGGTAGTCCGCCGTATGCACAAGCAAGAGGTCTTCCCGGTCGATGGGCTCGGGTACGAAAACGTCGTCCGGGCCGAGCAGGCCGTCGCGGACGAGGGCCATGTAGATTTTGGTGTATTTGTTGATATCGAAGGGGTGCAGTTTTTCGGCGCCGCCGAAGTCGATCTGGTAATCCTGTGAATAGACGATGGCCAGTCGCTGGTTCAAGGCCCGGCCCTCCCGTGGGGTGTTTACCTGTTTGACGGCCCGGGGCGGGATGCAGGAAAAGTAGCCACCGACCACCACCGTTATCATTGGCAGAAGTATGAACAGCAACCGGCGGCGATGGGCTCTTAACCATCCCATGTATATACCACGACAAAACCGGCCCGCCGGTTCAATCGATCCGGGCCAGGCCCCGCGATTGCAGGTAATTGAGCACCTCGGCGGCGGCCTCCTGCGGCGTCAGCTTATCGTTATGGAGCACGATCTCCGGGTTCAGCGGCGGCTCGTAAGGGTCGTCTACGCCGGTAAAGCCCATGCCTTTGCCCTCGGCCAGGGCGGCCCGGGCTTTTTTGTAGAGGCCCTTGGGGTCGCGCTGCTCGCAGATATCGATGGGTACGTCCACGAATACCTCGATAAACGTCAGGCCCGCTTCCTGGTGAATTTTGCGGGCGAGGTCGCGGTCCTTGCGGTAGGGGCTGATGAAGCTGGTCAAGCTGAACAGGCCGGCGTCGGCGAACAGTTTAGTCACCTCGCCGATCCGCCGGATGTTTTCCTCGCGGTCGGCGGCCGAGAAGCCCAGGTTCTTGTTCAGCCCGTGGCGGATATTGTCCCCGTCCAGAACATAAGCCAGATGCCCGTGCTGGATGAGTGCGTGTTCCACGGTGAACGCGATGGTGCTTTTGCCGCACCCGCTCAGGCCGGTGAACCAGATCGTCGCCCCTTTCTGCTTGAGCAGCCCTTCGCGATCCTGGCGGCTGACGTGCCCATTATGCCAGGTGATGTTAGTAGCCTTGATTTCCGTCATGAAAAACTCTCCTTCGGTGATTTTTTAGGAGGCGTCAGTATAGAAGCGGTTCTTGCGGCGGGCAATAGCGGCAAAATCTTGTTAAACGTATAAAACCACCGCATAATATGCCGTATGAGCAATGAATCAAAGAAGCCGAAAATTGTGGTGGCGGAGCGGTTGAGTGCGTCGGCCATGGCCCGGCTGGAGGCGGCCGGCGAGGTGGTCGTGCTGGACGACTGTGACGAGTCAGCCCTGATCGCGGCCGTCGCTGATGCCGACGCCCTGGTGGTGCGGACTTATTCAAAAGTGACCGCAGCGGTGATCGAGGCGGCCGCCGGGGTTGGGCGGCTGAAAGTGATCGGCCGGGCGGGCGTGGGGGTAGATAACATCGACGTGCCGGCGGCGGACCGGGCGGGGATACCCGTTGTGCATACTCCGGCATCCTGTACCCATGCCGTGGCCGATCTGGTTGTCGGTCTTATCATTGCCTTGCAACGAGGGATTCTTCAGGCCGACGCCCGGCTGCGGGCGGGCGAGTTCAAGCAATTACGCCTCGAAATCCCCTTGCGCAGTGAATTGCAGTATCAGACCCTCGGTGTGATCGGCATGGGGCGGATCGGCCGGGCGGTGAGTACCCGGCTGCATCACGGTTTCGGTATGCGGATCATCTATCATGATATTCGCGAGGTCGGCTGGCTGCCGTTCGCGGCCGAGTCGAAGAGCAGCCATGAGGCGGTCTACGCCGAGGCCGACGTGGTGACCATGCATGTTCCGCTGACGGCTTCGACTCGCGGGATGATCGACGCAAAGGCTTTGGGACATTTCAAGAAAGAGTCGTGTTTGGTTAATACGTCGCGCGGGCCGGTGGTGGAGGCGCAACCACTGGCCGACGCCTTGAAGGAAGGCCGACTGGCCGGGGCGGCCATCGATGTCTTTTCGCCCGAACCGCCGCCGCCGGATCATCCATTACGGTCGGCGCCCAATTGCATCCTGACCCCCCACATCGCCTCGCGGTCGAAGGAAGGGGTGGCCGCTATGCATGACGTGGTGGATGACGTCATCGCGGTTCTCGAAGGCCGGGAGCCCGTTTACCAGGCTGATCCTGCGTTGAGTTAGTGGGTGTCGGTGTGGCAGGTGTGGCGGGTTTGGCACTGGCGTCTCGCCAGTGGAGGCCCGTGGCTTGGTGTGGCACCGGCGTCTCGCCGGTGAGTATCGTTTGCACGGGAACGACAGGGCCTGTGACAGGTTAGGTGGCTACGGTATCCAGATGGATCTCTGGAGTGCGCCGCAAACGGCGGCGCTTTGGCAGGCCGGCTGGCTCAAGCAGGCGGCGGAGTGTGTTGGCGGTGATACTGTCATGGCGTCCTGCGCCAACCCTCTATCAAAGGAAAAGCGGCGTCGTTGCCGCCGCAGTCCATAAGGCGCTTCCGGGGTGTTCAACTTCGATGAAACGATTACGGACGTGTGTCCATTGACGGGTGCGACTGGTTTGGCCCATACCCATGTATGCACGGTGTAACGGGGTATTTTGGGCCAGCTCATATGGAGTAATCAAGTGAGCCTTCGCGTAGGCAGAAGACGCACGTATCGCCGGGCGGACATCTGGCCGCGGGTGTATCGGCGTCATCCCATCACGGCCGCCATCATGGTGCTGCTTGTTGCTTTGGTTCTCTGGCAACGGTCCTGTGCCCCGGCCGGCACCGATTTCGATCGTTATCACAACAAGACTTTTACCTGCGTCCGAGTGGTGGACGGTGACACGCTTGATATCGATGCCCCCGACGGCAAGAAAGACCGTACACGAATACGTCTGTGGGGGGTGGATACTCCGGAGACGGATAAAAGCCCGCAGGGTGCGGGCTATTTCGGGGCCGAGGCCTCGGCATTTGCCCGCCAGATGGTCGAGGGTAAGCGGGTGCGGCTTGTGCTGGTGACCTCCCATGAACGCGACCGGTACGAACGACTGCTGGCCTACGTGTATCTCGAAGACGGCGAAACCATGCTCAATGAGGAACTGCTCGCCCGGGGCTATGCGTACGCAGACCACCGTTTTGATCATCCCTGGAAAGAGCATTTCGCGGACCTCGAAAAATCGGCCCGGAAGAAAAAGCTGGGCCTGTGGGAAAAGGTGACGCCGGATCAATATCCCGCCTGGCGCCAGCGTTACGAGCGAAAGCGAACGGGAAAAACGGTACCCACTACCAGCCCGTCCGCCGCGGCGGGCTAGTGCCGTTTTCGGTTGGCCAGTTTTGTGGTCAGGCGGCATGACTTCGGCTC
>CAYNYK010000086.1:0-22620 GCA_964401335.1 uncultured Planctomycetales bacterium | reverse complement strand
GAACCATCGACCAGAAGACCCGGCAGGGACTTGACAAACCCGGCTTCATAGAAGGCACTGAGACACGGAGGTTGGCTTTTAAGTGATAGATAAAATGCCTGTTCCGGCCGGATGGCTTATAAGCACTCTGCGGCTATATCTATCCTCGATTTTTTAACCTAAGTTCTTTCTTCTCCGTGACTCCCGTGCTCGCCACGGCGGAGCCTCGCTTTAGCGGGTCTCCGTGGTAAACCCCGATGAATAATCCGGGCTAGGTGTACACAAAATGTAGGGCGTGCTCTCTGCACCCCTTTCGTCGTCAGATACAATCAAACCCGGTGCAAAGAAAACCGGCGAGCGACCCTTTCAGTCGCCCGCCGGTATTTTCATCACACAGCCACAAAATGCGCCATCCGCACGTCTTTCACATTCATTTCGAAGTTACGGATAAATATAAGAATCCGTATTCGAGAGCGGCGCATAATACGGTGCGGTGTCGGCAGCCTGGTAGACGCCCCGAATCCGAAGGGACCAAATGTCAGTATAGGCTCCGTAAGGTATACGACCGGCCCATGCCGTATAGATATTATCCCGGCCGACACCCACGGTGGGGGTCATCTCAAAACGGCAACTACTGTCCGCAAAGAGCACGTTCTGTCCCTCGCCGGCATCGGTTCCGCCGTGGTTAGGCGAATTGAACATCATCCAATCTTCCGTACCCGAGGTACTGGTCAAGGTACCGAACTTGCTTGTGAAATTACTACTGTATGTATTTCCCTTCTCGAGCACGTTGCCAAACGGCCCCTTATCCGCAAGGAGCGGCATATCATGTTGACGGCTGGTTGACGGTTGCCCGTTCGCCCCGTAAGGAACCTGGTAGCCGTAGCTGATTTCTTCGTATTTTGCAAAATCCCAATAAACTTGGGGATTGTCCTGGCTGTTCTTGCTGTCTGAACTGGAGGGGCAAATGAACGAACCGGTCGAAGAGGCACCATTTTTAATCAGCATCCACAAATTACGCGTGGTGGAAATGAGGGTGTATGGGGCGGTCACGGCAGTCGTCCCGTTTTGCTGCAACGTCGGATCTCCGACACTGGGAGTGGTGGCCTGTGCAACGGGGTCAACTAAACCACGACCCGACGAAGTAGCAGTTGATCCCCAAAGGTCCGCACCAATGCACCTTACATAATCGGTGAAATTCGTTGTCGGCTTTGTTTCATCTCGGGTGTATGCCGGCACGGTATCGGTCGTGGGCGAGGTTGCTTTGTTATGATACGCAATGGGGAACATGTCGTTATTTTCATTGGCATAGGTATACAGACCCTTGCCAATACCCGAAACGTTGGCGGCACAAACCGTCCGCCGGGACAATTCGCGGGCCCGGGCCAGTGAGGGCAGCAAAATCGAGATCAGCAGGGCGATGATGGCCACCACCACCAACAGCTCGATCAGCGTAAACGCCGCCCGGGTCTTTCGTACCTGGGAACTCCTTGGACATCTCATGATATACCTCCTGTGCTTTCGGCACGCATGCGCCGCTGGTTTCCTCACTTGCCGTGTGTCGGAAAACGCCGGGCGGACCAGAATGAGAACGACGAAAAATACCGATAAGGGCCAGCCCCGAAAAGCGAAATCCGCCTCCGGGCCGATAAGTTCCGCCGCCACGTCCACCGCCGCACGGTTCCGCTCAGGAATCCCGCGGACGCTCCCGCCGATATGCCTTTCCAGCATCTCGGCGGCAAGAGACTCGAACGTCCTCGTCCGCCTCGGCACACATGGCCGATACCAGCGGGCGAGAACACCTGCACCTATTTACTTGTGAACATCTCTCACGAATCGACCGTTCCCTTGCCTACCCCCCGCACCGTTCCAGGCACGAACGAACGACCGCGCATACAGAAAACCCTTCGGTGCCGCTCCACTTGCCTCAGGACAACGACACCTCGGTCAATATGAAAACCGTTACCCGACACAAGACCTTTGCGCCCGATAACGAATGACCTCTTCTGTTCTCGCGGACCACGCGTATCCCTCGGTGTTCCAATAGCGCCGCAAACACCGGGGAAACACAACCAGGCTGGCTACGGGCGGAATGAAAACCCAGGGGTATTATGAATACGGATCAATAATAGCGCGTGACACGAAGTCACAAATATATCATTTTGATAATAACGAATGGCGAAACTCAACACCTTCGCCGAATGAAAACCTCCACCGTAACCGTCTTTTAATTCTAACCCCTGTTCAATCGCTCTGTCAACGGGCAAACACCCCAATAGTCAAAAAAACGAGAACCCCTTCTATCTGTCGTCAACTGAAGATATGTCTGTCCAAAAATCATAATTTTTTAATCCCCAATAACCATACCCGTCGTTTCGCGGGACCCGCTTGTATTACTTTAAGTGCAATTAATAAGCTAAAAATTAAAAAGCTATCTGCCTTTGCAAAGTTCTTATTCGCTTAACGTCCTAAAAAATCAGCAATTTCAATCTTGAAAAAGGCTAAAAGCGCTTTTTAAGATTTTGAATCGGGCAATTTTGGAGGTATATTTAAGGTGGATAAATAAGTTGCCCAATATGCCGACGCTCATTGATGGATACAATCTTCTGCGCGGTGCCGCGAGGTGGGGACCGGATAAGTTGCTGGGGCAGCTTCACTTATGCGAATTACTTGGACGGTGGTCCGTCCTGACAGGTCAGCAGGTCACTATCATCTTTGATGGACCGGAACCGCCTTCCGGGTATGCCCGTCAACTCAAGAGTTCCGGTATCCGGGTTTTGCACAGCGGGCCGGGGCGGAGTGCGGACGAGTTGCTTATCGAGGAAATCCAGCGGTGTAGTGCTCCCCGCCGCCTTGAGGTCGTAAGCGCTGATCGAGAGATTCGGGTGGCGGCGAGGCGACGACGGTGTCGAGAGGTTGAGCCACAAGCGTTTTTCGAGAGCATGTGTGCAAGATTATCCGCCTCCGACACCAGACCAACGGGGAGGAGCGAGCCGGCGACAAAACGAAAAGGGCTGGGTGAGGGTGAATTGCACTTCTGGTTGGCCGAGTTCGGCCTGGATGGGGACGACGACGGCTTGGATCGGGATCGTGCGGTCCGGCCGTAGGAAAAGCATGAAATATCGACGGCCGGACGGTTACCTTTCGTGAAACAGGGAGGTTCAACATGTCCATTTCCACTCCCACCTTCAAGCATGGTTTCTCCGAACGGAAGGGCCCGGCATCCCTTGGGTATCAAGCCAACGCCGGCGGGCATCTTTTTGCCTCTCGATGGCATATCGGGCTGCGTGACGAGGAAAAACGCCAATGCCCCCGCCGCAGCCTGCGTTGCCCGATCGCACTGATCGACAATGTGACGGAGTCCGATCATGAACCGCGGACCGTCCCCGCCGAGTGCATGAATGTCAGTGAAGACGGCCTATACGCGATCGTGCCCATTGGGTATGGCGTGGCCATGGGGCAACGGTATACCTTTCGGTTGAGCACCGGCGAACGCGGCCCCGAACCGGGGATGAATCAGATCGTTATGCAGCAGGGGCGTATCGTGCGCACCGAATTGCTCCTCGGCGCAAACGGGCAAACCGATCGTGTCGGCGTCGGCGTCAAACTCATCGGTCCGCGCAGCGGCATGCTTCCCATGCCGATGATGGGATCGTGACCCGCAAGCACACCGGCTCGTCCTCCATCCAAAAACCAGTGGGACGCCCCGCCACGGCGGGGAGACTCCGTCCAGCGGGTTTATCATCGCTTACCTTCGTTTTATGATATTCGCTCCCGAGGCCGTCAGAGGGACGCGGGCCATATCTCTCGATTTCGGGAGCGAGGCATTGATCATGAGACAAACACTTGCCGGCATGTTGGCCGCGATCCTCATGGGTAACATAGTTGTCGCCTCCCCCACGGCCGCTGTCCCCCTCCATATGCAATGGCGCGGCATCGATTTCAAAGGCGGCGGGGCGCCGGAAAGGGGATTCGTCCGCTATGGCCAGGCAGGCGTCAACGAAATCTTTGCCCGATCGACGGGCCGCGCGTCGGCTCTGCGTATGGAATTTCTACTGGCGAAAAAGCCGACCGCCCCCCTATTCCTGCACCTGCTGGCCCGCGATGATGACACCCCCGAGGCCTGCCCGGTGGCGGTCCATCTCAACGGCCAAAGCATCTTTGCCGGTCCGAACGAATTTCCCGCGGACGGCTTTGCCTGGAAAAGCTATACCGTGCCCGCCGATCTGTTCCGCACGGGTCAGAACAAACTCGACATCGTGAACCAGGCCGACCAAGGCGCGTTCGGCGGTGTTCCGTGGTTCATTGTGGCCCGCGTTGCGCTGGGCGAGGCCAACATGCCTCCCTATGCGCCCCTAAACCCAACCGTGGATTTTCGGGTCACTTTGCCGACGGAGCGGGTAGAGATCCCTGATCCGTCCGGCCCCAACCAACCGGCAACGGGCTTCAAGATTCGCGGCACCAAGGGCTGGATGTGGACCGCCGAACAATATCTGGCGGAAATCCCGGTCCTGGCCCGCTACAAGATGAATTTTTTGATGAACTGCTACCTATCGATGTTCGACATCGAAACCAGCACCGATTGGCGTAGCGGCCGCCTCAACCGTTGGTGGGAACCCTTGCCCGAGGCAAAAAAACGCCGCTATGAACAGGTGGTCGAGGCTTGCCGGGCCCACAACATTGAATTCTGTTTCGCGATGCATCCCAACCTCGGCGCCGAGCGGAAACTCCGCTATGGCCGCGATGATGACCTTGACCAACTGTGGCAGCATTACGCGTGGATGGCGAATTTCGGGGTCAAATGGTTCAGCGTCTGCCTGGACGATATCAGCACGGGGATCGACGCTCGCGGTCAGGCCCGCATGTGCAACGAGATATACCGGCGCCTGCGGGCGATCCGTCCGGATGCGCAGTTGATTTTTTGTCCCACCTTTTACTGGGGTACCGGTGATGAGGCCGACGCGTGTCCCTATCTGGCCGTGCTGGCCGAGGAATTGGATCCGATGATCTATTATTTCTGGACCGGTCCCTGCGTCTATGGCCCGATCACCCGGATGGCGGCCGAGTCCTATCGGAACCACGTGCGGCACCCCCTCATTATCTGGGACAACTACCCCGTCAACGATAATTACGGCACGATGCACCTCGGACCGGTCATCGGGCGTGATGGCGATTTGTACAAGGCGGCCGACGGGTACATGATGAATCCGCTTTATCCGCAGAGCGAAATCAATCGCCTCCCGTTATTTACCGGGGCGGATTATGCGTGCGATCCACTGGACTACGATCCGGCCCGTTCGATCGGGCAGGCCATCATGCACCTGGCCGAAACGCAGGATCAGCGTCAGGTATTCAAAGACCTCGTTGAACTGTATCCCGGTATGTTACTGGCCGAGCGGCAATCGCACTGGAATCCGCTGTTCGACCGATACTGTGCGATCGCGGCCATGCCGGAGGCGCGGTTATTGGCGGACAGTTTCATCCGTCATGTCGAGGATGTTGCTCTTCGATTGGAACAAGCTTTCCCCAACGACTACAAGGATGCTCGCCGAACCCTGGCGGAGCATCTGGCGGTATTGAAGGCGGCCGATAAAGAGCTGTTTGGTCGCTGACCCGATGGCAGGAAGCTCCCCCGGCTTGATTTTATGGATAAACCCTCGCTGGCGCACCACGACGGGTAAACTCTTGCGGGCTGGTATTGCGTATTATCCTCCCCCCTCTCCTTGTCTCCCCTTCTCCCCATCCTGTCCGTGCGTAGTCCGTCGCCCCATTCGGGGCGAAACCCTCGCTCGCGCTTCGGGCTGGTAGGAGGACGCTCGCTTGCTCGCCACGGCCCGAGGCGAGCGCAGTAAACTGCTTCGGGCTGGTGGGGTCGAATGACGTCCGCATAAACCCTCTTGATCCCGCGAAGTGCCTTTGCACAAATTCGGACCTTATTCCGCAAAAAAACGCTTGACCCGCAAAGCGTTGCCAATGCCGGGGATACATTCGTCGCGTAGATAATTCATAAACATAATTTGGCCGGCGAGGGTTATATCGTACCTTTTTCACGATCGTCGAGTTTGCTCAAAACGCTGAGGAAACCAATGTCGCTCAGAATCCACGACAATACGAACCTGTATCAGTTGCTTAGCACGATGCAGCAAATTGAAATCAGCCGGTCCACGGCATTGGCCCGATTGTCCACGGGGCTAAGGATCAACCGGGCCGCGGATGACCCGGCCGGTCTGATTGCCACGAAAACCCTGGAATCGGAATTGGCCTCGGTGGAGGCCGCGCTGGAGAACAATCAGCGAACCCAATCCATGCTTGACGTGGCCGACGGTGCCCTGTCCGAGGTCAGCGCGCTGCTGGCGGATATCGAACAACTGAGCCTGGCATCCATTGGCGATACGCTTTCCACTTCGGAAAAAGCCGCAAACCAGGCCCAGGTCGACTCGGCCATCGCCTCCATCGATCGCATTCTCAGTACGACCACTTTTAACGGCAAGAACCTCTTTGGCGGAGCGAATCAGATCGCGGCCACACTGACCGCGGCCGACGCCGCTGATCTCAAGGATGTTCGGATTTACAGCCGCAATCCCAGCCAAACCAATATTTCTTTGGTGGTTAATGTGACCGCGGCGGCCACGCAGGCCACGACGGCCGGTACGTCGATCGCCAACGTCACTTCGGCCCTGACCGCTGAAACGGTGATGACCGTCGCCGGCAAGGACGGAACCGCCACCATTACGATCGCCTCCGGATCGACCCTGGACCAGATGATCACCACAATCAATCAATCCACGGGCATCACCGGAGTCAGTGCCACCAAATCAGGCACCGAACTGGTCATGACCTCGATCGATTATGGCAGCGAGGCCTTCGTGAGCGTGGATGCCTTGTCCGGCGATGCGGGCGTGGTGGGCACGGCACATTCGGGCCAGTTGAGTGGCCAGGACGCGACGGTCACGGTCAACGGCCAGAATGCCACGACCAGCGGCACGGAAATCTACTACAACAGCAACCATGTAAGTTTCAGCGCCAACCTGGCCGATAACACAACCGGCACGCGGACCATCACGGTGGTTGACGGCGGGGCGACTTTCCAACTGGGTACGGACGCCTCCACCCGGGCGACCATCAGCCTGAACGGGATGAATTCCTCCTCGTTGGGCCGATCGGATCTCGGTTACCTTTCCAGCCTGAAAAGCGGCGGGACGGCCTCACTGACCACCGATCCCAATCAGGCGGCCACCATCGTCAAGAAAGCCATCACCCAGGTCGCCACCGAATCGGCCCGCCTGGGCGGCTTCATTAAATACCAGGTCGGTTCGAGCATCAACAACCTTAGTACCCAGCAGGCCAGCCTGAGCTCGGCGGTCAGCTTTATTCGTGATGCGGACATGGCCGAGGAAACCGCCAATCTGGAACGAGCCGATCTCCTGGCTCAAACCACATTGATCATGCTTTCCATGGTGAACGATAACAAAAAGAATCTGCTCAACCTACTGTTCTAAGAGGTTGACAGGAATACAAAACGGGGACACGAAGCGTGAAAGGGGAATGGACAGTCAGGTGCTTTTCGGAGGGATTTGCGGTAAGCGGCGGTTGAGTCCGCCGCGGAAAACAGCTCGGGGTTCGCGGGGAGCAACCTCGAATATGCAGGAGAGATCGGAGCCCGGTAGGTTTCTGCCAACCCGCCGGGCTCCACTGTTGCGCTGATTTCGTTAAAACCCCCGGTGAAATCCTGTGACAGAGGTGATCGCAGGCGCGTCCGGAGTGCCGGGGTCTGCCCATACCCCACCCTTGGGACTTGTCGATATCGGTTTGTTCATCCGTTGTCCTGGTCGAAAGGATTGGTATTACAATGGGTTTTAGCGTTAAATGATAGGCATGGACGGATCGACGGCAGATGCAGGTTTTGAAGTATTGATCGTGGGCGCGGGGGCGGCGGGGCAGATGGCGGCCATCGCGGCCGCCGAACAGGGCATACGGGTCGGGTTGCTCGAACAGATGCACCAACCGGGGATGAAACTCCTCGCGAGCGGAGGGGGACGGTGCAATCTCACCAACCTGGTAACAACCGAGGAGTTCATCGCTGCTTTCGGCCGGTCCGGCCGCTTCATGAGCCCGGCATTGGAATTGATGGGCCCATCCTTATTACAGGCATTCATGGACCGGCTGGACGTGCCGACCATGGTTTCGGGCGGATGTCATGTTTACCCGGTCAGCGAGCGGGCGGCCGATGTGCAGGCCGCGTTACGTCGCCGACTCGACGAGCTTGGCGTGGATTTGCGTCCACGGACCACGGTGGTTCGCCTATGGATCGATGCCGGCTATCTGCGCGGCGTGGAAGCCAGGGGCGGGCAACGCTTCGCGGCGAAGCGAGTGATATTGACGTGTGGGGGGCGGAGCTGGCCTCGGCTGGGAGGCACGGGTGGTGGGTATGCGCTGGCCGAACAGGCGGGGCACAAGCTTGTCGAGCCGCTTCCGGCATTGGTGCCGCTGGTCACACGGGAAACTTGGCCGGCACGGTTGGCGGGGGTGAGTCTGAGGCACGCGCGGGTGCGGATTGACCGGCCGGGACAGAGCAGGGTAGGAAAGGTTGGCGACGTGTTGTTTACGCATCACGGATTGTCGGGACCGGCTGTGCTGAATCTCTCCGGGATGGTAGCGGAGTTACTGAAAAGGCATGGACCCGTTCCGTTACGGATCGAGTTGATCGCCGGCATGGACGCGAAGTGCTGGACCGCCCTGCTGAATCAATGGCGCATCGAGGCCGGTCGGCGCAGCATGGTTACGCTGTTAAGAGAGCATTTGCCTGCATCGGTAAGCGCTCTCCTGATCGAGCTGGCCGGTGTGAAAGAACGGACGACGGCCGCCCAGTTGACCGCCGGTCAACGTGAAGCACTGGTCGCTTTATTGGGTGGGCTTGAACTGACGGTAACGGATACGGAGGGGTTTGAAACGGCCTTCGTAACCCGAGGTGGCGTGGCCTTGAGCGAAGTGTCCCCGGAAACGCTGGAAAGCCGCCGACTGTCAGGGCTTTATCTGGCGGGGGAACTTCTGGACCTCGACGGGCCTTGCGGCGGCTACAATCTGCAATGGGCGTTCGCCAGCGGCTATCTCGCCGGCCTCCATGCCGCCCGGACAAAACCGACATAGTGAAACAACAACGAAAGTATTCGACATGAAACACGCACAAGATTTGACCATTCTTTTGCAAGACGACCATCTTCTCGTGGTCAACAAGCCCGCCGGGCTGCTCACCGTTCCCGGCCGTCAGGGTGGACATTCCTTGCGCGAGGCCATTGCCCATGCTCTGGGTATTACTCAGAAACTTTTCCTCGTCCATCGCCTCGACGCCGGGACCAGCGGCGTCCTGCTCCTGGCCAAAACGTCGGAAGCCCAAACCCGCCTATCGCAGCAGTTCCAGGACCGCCAGGTGCAGAAAGAGTACCTCGCTCTGGTTCGTGGCCGGCCGGAAGAAGACAGCGGCCTGATCGTCGCCCCGATCGCCCCGCATCCGCGCATCCCGGCCAAGATGATCGTCAGTGAAAAAAAGGGCCGCCCGTCCCAGACCAAATGGCAGATTGTCGAGCGTCTGCAGGGCATTTCCCTCGTCCGCTGCCGACCGCTGACCGGCCGACAGCACCAGATCCGCATCCATCTCGCCCTGATCGACCTGCCTTTGCTCGTCGATCCGCTCTACGGCAGCGCTGAGGCCTTCTACCTCTCCCAGATCAAGCCCGACTATAAACCCAGCCACCGTCATGAAGAACGTCCCCTCCTCGCCCGTCTCAGCCTCCACGCCGAATCCCTAACTTTTACTCATCCGCAAACCCATCAACCGGTCCGCGTGGAGGCCGCCTTGCCCAAGGACATGCAGGCCACGCTGACCCAATTGCGGAAAATATGTGGTTCGACAACAGGTTGACGCACCCCCTGCCGGAAAACGTGGCCCCGGGCGATTTGCCCCAGCCGCTCCGGTCGGCTATCCTGCAGCGCCTTTTTCGCGGAACACAAAACCCCAAAGACAGGGGGCCTGACGGTGACGGATTATTTCAGCGTATTTGACTATGGCATCATCGCTGCCTATTTCCTTTTCTTAGTTTGTATGGGTTTTTACCTTAAGAAACGGGCGTCGGCCAGCCTGGAACATTATGTGCTGGGCGCTCGGAGCCTTCCATGGTATCTGCTTGGCGTTTCCGGGATGGCCTGGTCCCTGGACATGACCGGCACGATGCTCATCGTTTCCCTGTTATATTTGTTTGGGCCGCGGGGGCTGTTCATTGAGTTTCGTGGCGGGGCCAATCTTGTTCTGATTTTCATGATGCTTTGGGCGGGCAAATGGCATCGGCGTAGCGGGTGCATGACCGCGGCCGAATGGAACATTTACCGTTTTGGATCCGGAACGGGCGGGGATATTACCCGGTTGCTGACTGCCGTGGTCACCATTGTCATGGTTATCAGTATGCTGGCCTACATGGTCAAGGGTGACGGGCTGTTCCTGGCCACTTTCATGCCTTTCAAACCGATCTATTGCGTACTCATTCTGATCGGCGTGGCCGTCCTGTACACCGTGGTTTCCGGCTTTTACGGCGTGGTCTTCACCGATGTATTTCAATGCGGCATCATCGTCGCCGCCGTAATCGGTGTAACGATTATTGCCTGCCGGCAGATCACCGGTTATGACGGCGACTTGGCTACCCTGGCCGAAACGGTGACCGGCAATCCTGAGTGGACGAGATCCAATTGCGCCTGGAGGATGCATGTCCCCGCCGGTTATGGGGAATTCGAGTTTCTGTTTAAGGTGACAATCTTTTATCTGATCCGCACGTGTCTTTCGGGCATGGGTTATGGATCGGATCCCCGCTATTTCGGCGCCCGCAATGAACGGGAGTGCGGTCTACTCACCTTCCTTTGGTCCAACCTGATGATCTTCCGCTGGCCGATGATGATGGGCTTCGCGGTCATCGGTCTGTTTCTGATGCATACCATGTTTCCCAATCAAGCGGTCCTCGATCAATCCGCCCGTCTGATAAAGCAGTACGAACTGGATCGCAAAGCACCCGGCCAGGTCAACTCGGTGGATAATGAAAAACTTGTTAAGGAGGTCATCCCCAAACATCGCTGGGACAGCCTGGTGGCCGACATCGTAAACCACCCGGAGAATTATCCCGAACCAATGATAACCCAACTAAAGACCATTTTGCCCGGCGATTGGACCAGGCAACTCAAGATGGTCAGTTACGAAGGTACGGTCAATCCGGAGCGTATTGTCCCCGCCGTTCTGTTCTACAGTATTCCTCGCGGTTTCCGCGGATTACTTTTCGTCGCGTTGATCGCCGCTTCCATGTCCACCTTCAATTCGTTCATCAATTGGGCCACCGGCCTTTTCACGAAGGACATTTATCAGGCTTTCGTGCGTCCGCGAGCCAGTACGCGGGAATTAATCTGGGCCAGCTATGGCTTTGGTCTCGTTCTGGTGGGTTGCGGATTGGCCCTTGGTTATACCACCACCAGTATCAATAATATCTGGGACTGGATTATCATGGGACTGGGGGCGGGAGTGGGGATGCCCGCCGTCCTTCGTTTGTATTGGTGGCGTTTTAATGCCGGCGGCGTCATCGTCGGCACCCTGGTGGGTCTCGTCGCCGCGATTCTCCAACATTGGCTCTATCGGGAGATGCCGCCCGAATGGAAATTCATTATCCTTACCACGCTATCGATGATCGGAATTATGGCTGGTACCTATCTGACCGCGCCGACGGACCGTAAAGTACTGGAACATTTCTACAAGACGACGCGGCCGTTTGGTTTTTGGGGACCGTTCCGGCATTTGCTCAGCCCCGCCGAGCAAGCGGCCACCAGACGCGAGCATTTTTATGACATCATCTGCGTACCGTTTGGACTGACTTGGCAGGTCTGCCTCTTCCTGATGCCCATGCAATTGCTCGTCCAAAACTACCATGCATTCCGCGTGACCCTGGTACTCTTCCTTATTTGCCTGGCCTTTCTTTACCAATTCTGGTACAAGAAACTCCCGCCGCCGATGGACGGGGTGGCCAACCCCGGTATGATCGACGGCAAGCCCAATTACCCGAAGGAAGGATCGTCGTAGCGCGAAACCTCCCGGATGACGGGATGATCGTAAACGGAGTACAACGATGAATAAGCGGGTCCTGAGTGTCAATGGCAGCCCCCGGCGGCACGGTAACACGTGTCAGATGCTGGAACGTGTCTGTCGAGTGCTGGCCGACGCCGGCGCGTACATCGATGAACTGCACCTGGAGGAAAAGGAACTCTCCGGCTGCGGGGCCTGCATGCTCTGTGCCGAGAAAAAGGACGGCCGGTGTCACGGCCGGGTGGATGACGGTAACGAAATCATCGCTCGAAGCAGGGCCGCTGACATCATTCTCCTTGGTTCGCCGGTTTACTTCGGGTCGTTGACCCCGCAGATCAAGGCTTACATGGACCGGGTGGGCTATGTCAGCCGGGTCAACGGGAATTCCCTTGCCCGCAAGATCGGGGCGGCCGTTGTGCCCGCCCGCCGCGCCGGCCAGCTCTTTACCTTCGCGGAACTGAACATGTGGTTTTTGATCAACGGCATGGTGGTCCCCGGCAGCAGCTATTGGACGGTGGGGCAGGCCCGCGGCGAAGGTGAGATCCAGCAGGATGCCGAAGCCCTGCAAACGCTTGATGTCCTGGCGGAAAATATCAAATGGTTGGGTACCCAACTGGGTTGAGTCGTTTCCGCACATCTGCTGCCGATTCGCCCCTGATCGGGCGGCTACCACGTCCTCAAAGGTATTTACTCTGACGTGGCACTGGTCGGGGACATTTCCTTCCGCTCGTCCATGCTTAATCCCACAAGGCGATAGATTTCGCCCGTGGCGAGGTATAATTCATCCTCGCAGTCGGCGATATTCTGGATATTCCGGATCAGGTTGTTCTGCGCGGTTTCCAGGGCGGTCCCGGCATTCAGCACATCGTCAATGGTAAAATCGCCGGTGGTTCCGCTGAGGTAGACGTTTCTCCTCTTGTTGTACTCCGCCTCCGCTTTTTGGATGTTTTCCATCGCGGCGGCCCGGGCCTCCTGGTGGAGGACCAGGAGGTGGGCGTTTTCGACAATTTTACGCTGAATAAAGCGGTATTGCTGGGCGATCAAATGCTGATATTGGCGAATCTCCGCTTCGGCCTTGGCCTGCGAGGCGTTCTGAACGCGCGGATCGTTTTGCCGGACGGCCAGGCTGAACTCCGCTTGTCCACCCTCGTACCGATCGTCATAGTCCTCCTCGTCGTATCCGTAATAGGTCGCGTCGGCGGCGGCGGTGATGTCGAATTTGCCGATGATCGCCTGCCGGCGTTTCAACTCCGCGTCCTGAATCGTATTGCGGTAAACCTGGAATTTCGGGGTGTTCGCATAAGCCTGTTCAAGCAACTGTTTGACGCCCTCCGGCGTGCGGGCCAGATCAAGGAAACGGATCGGCCGATCCAGCGGCTCTTCCACGAGGACATACGATTCTCCGGGCCGCAAGCCCAGATATTGCAGGAGGATCAGGATGTACGTGCGATAATTGTTGTACTGGGTTTGGCTCGCCAGCACCTCGGCGCTCAGTTCGTTTTGCACGCGCTGGTAGTCGGCCGGCGGCAGCCGCGGATCGTTGAGCAGGCTCTTCAAGTCCTCCAGGCGGGCCTGGTATACGCGCAGATAGCCGAGTTGACGCAACGTATAGCGATAATATTGCAGAGCGGAGGCGGCGTAACTCTGAAACTGCGTGAGATATTGCAGCTTGGCGGCACGAGCGGTCGACTCCTGATAGGCGGCGGAGATGATCCGATTCGTGCGGATGCGGGATCCGACAAAGGGAACCTCCACGCCGCCGTGTACCGTGCCCCCCTGGCCACGGACTTCGTCATCCTGATCTTTTTCGACCTCGCCGTAGCGCGTCCGCGCGCCGCTCCAACCCACGTCCGCCTGGTAAATGGAGCCGTCAAAGGTTTCCTTGGAAATCCCGGCCGTCGCCGTTCCGCTTTCAATGCGGGCGTCCCTTCGCTCGGGGAAATCGCTGATGCTCGCATCAGCTCGCACATAGGGTTCCAGTCGGCTCAGGTTGGCCTTGAATTCCTCCAGGCCGTACTGGGCGGCAACCATCCTTTCACGGCTGGCGATCATCAAGGGGCTTTTATTAAAGAGGATGCGGATGATGTTATCCGCGCTGAGATGGTAGGGTTCCTTAAGATAATCCTCCGGTTTTTGCTCGGCCGGCGGAACCACCACGTTTCCGGCCAGCGGATCGGGCAATTCCCACAAGACCGGCTCCGGGCGCCCGGACGAACCGCCCTCCAGCGGAGCCACCCGCTGGCGCACGAACTGCTCGCAGCCGAGGGACCCCGCCGCCGCCAAAGCCGCCCCAAGCGCTAGAAATCCGGTTATCGTTCCTTGCCGCATGGTATCGTTGTGCTCATCGGACGGTGGTTTCGGCCAACGTCCCAACCCACCTCTTCCCCATATCCATGGCCGATATCTTATCGTAAATCCTTGGTTAAGGCGACCCAACCGATCTTTGAGCAACGCAAACGGGCGAATCGTCGGTTGTCCGATCCGCCCGTTCGTATTGTTGCTGAAAACTCAACCGGCCGCTCGTCGGCCGCTATCGGGATTTCACTTTCGCTTCGAGGTGATCTCGAAAATGGACTGCGTTTTGACGATTGTGAAGTCCGTCGGGAAAACATGGAACGACTGCACGTGCAGTTCCCGATCCCGCGCTTCCCAATCGATGAAGGTAAAGGGCACGAGGCTCTCATCCTGCCCGACCCATTCCTCGAAATCGACCAACATGCCCCGCGAGCTGGCGTAACGCATCAGGTCGCGGTGCGAGGCATGGAACAGGTTCTGGGTCATCCGCTCCACCTGGGTGGAAAGGATGTATTGGGTTCCGTCGTCGAACTCCTCCTGATGGTCGCGCTCCCCGCGAAACTGGAAGGAGGTGACCATACCATTCTGCGGCAGAACCTCGATATCGTCCGTGGTCACCTCGGTGATGCAACGGCCCTGCGATTCAAAAGTGACCGCATGGGCCAAACCCATGACCCAGATATCCGCCTGATATGCCGGCCGCGCCAGGTGCCGATTCTTATGAATGCAGAACAGCTCCGGGTGCAGGGGCCGGCGATAGAGGACGAACTTCAAGTCCGCCACCCGCTGTATAGTTTGACCAAGCTCCACGATGAAACCTCGACTTTCTCGGCACTTCCTCGACTCCAACACCGATCAATGATCGGTGCGGTACAAAATTCCAAAAGCTCCCGGGGGGGCCATGGCTAGAACACCCCCTTGCCACACGAATAAGGCGGTGCGCATGAGCTTTATTATTTACCGGAAGGCTGTTGAGCGCCGCCCTGCTCATTCCCCGGTCTGACCCACCACGGCGGCTACTCCCTCCATGTAGGCGTGGGTGGGATGCATGCTCCAGAAGTCTATTATAACGCTTTCTTCATGAAACACAAAGGTTTTTTTTTAATAAAACACATTATTTCATGGCTATTCCACCATTTTATACGTTTATGAACAGTAAAAGGTTCCGACAAGTATTAGAAAAGACGGGCAACCGGCAGTCCGGTGGTAAGATTAAGTTATTGAGAAGGATAGACGGTGGCACAACCGTATATACAGAACCATACCCAACGAGAGGGCGAAGCTTCAGGCATCCCCAAACCTACCCGCCGGCGGGTTCTTCGCCGGTTTTTGTACGGCGGGTTGGCCGCCACGTTTGGCGGGGCCGGCTACGTTTTCGGGGTCGAACCGGTCTGGGTGGAAACGATCCAAAAGCTTATGCCGATTGGGAATCTGCCCAAGGCTTTTAACGGTTTTCGCCTTGTGCAAATCAGCGATTTGCATATCGGAAATGAAGTGCCATACGAATATTTAAGTAAATGCATTTTCGAGGTGAATCAGCGGAATCCTGATCTGATCGTGGTTACGGGGGACATCGTCCATCATGGACAGAACCAATGGAACGATGCGGCGGGGACTCTGCTTTCCAGCCTGAGCGCCCGACACGGGGTAGTAGCCGTCCTGGGCAATCATGACTGGTCGGCATATTCCGCGGGTCAAGGGATTGATTGGTGGGCGGATCGGGTGGCAACCGCCTTGCGGTCCAAGGGTACGACCGTCTTGAGGAATGAGGCCATTCGGCTTCACCGTGAAGGAGCTGATTTGCACATTGTGGGTTTGGATGATTATTGGGGCGATCGTTTCAACCCCCAGACGGCCTTTTCCGATGTCCCCCCCGCCACACCCTGTATCGCCCTTGTGCATCAACCGGATGCGTTTCCGGAGTTGCTGGATACGCCCGCCTGTTGGATCCTGGCCGGCCATACCCACGGTGGGCAGGTCAACCTACCCTTGTATGGCCCGCCCATCCTGCCCACCCGCTACAAGCAGTTCGTTGCCGGTCATTATCAGTTATCCGGCAAGAACTTATATGTTAATCGTGGCCTTGGCTGGCTCAAACGAGTTCGTTTCAATGCCCGGCCGGAAATCACCGAGTTTGTGCTGCGTCAGGTATAGCCTGTATGGATAGGCCGTAGGCGATATCGCGTCAGCTTGTTCCCTTCCTGTCCTATTACTCGTTGTTGCCGGGTTCAGCGAAAACCACAGCATTGATCCATCTGCTCTTCCTGGGTAATGGAATTCGGCGGCGGACAACTGACTTTCGTACCGGTCATATAGCCGTTGAATTCGATGGTGGTCGTGTTGCCGTCCGGCATGCTCATGATAACCGAGGCATTACCGACAATACGATCATGCTCCGGGGTTTCAAACCCCACGTCGGAGAAAGTCTCCGAGTAACTGAAAGTCTTGTCCGTCACGATGGTGCATGAGGGATAAACACCTCCCGGACCTTCTTGCGAATAATCGGGTGAAGTCCCATAGCCGTTGATTTGCGTATTGATGGTATAGTGACCGGTCAATGGATCGCTCCTTATATCCTGCTCGTAACTCGCATAGGAGGCCTCGAAAGCCGCCGTGTTCGGAGTCGAGAAACGCAGTTCTTCCGCCCAGCGTGTTGCCCCATTGCACCAGGCATATCGCCAGCGCCGTGCAAGTATTCCATGGGCGTCGATCTGAATGATTATTTTCTGGCCGTCGAGTTGCTGTCCCGGGCCGATCAGCTCTATCTCCCAGCATCCGGCCAGATCGGAAAGTAGATACCCGTCATCCGGTTCGACATCCGTCGAATCATCGCCTTCGATCACCTGTTCTTCCTGGCTGTACACATTCCTATCGCTTTGATCGGGGCAAACGACCAGGAAACCCCGGGCGACGCCGACGATTTTGCGAAACCGTACGTTCCGCGTACCGTTACTGGAAATGGTGACCGTTTGCTGGACCGTCTTATAGGTCACCATAAACGCATCCGGCTCACCGAGGGGATTATTAAACGTGTCTCCATCCAGACTGATCATGTCCGCGCGCTCGATCGTGTAAGCTTCTCCGAAAGTCGGCTCCACGCGAGCTTCGCGCTCTAACGCCCAAGTCATGGAAAGCTCTTCATTTTCCTGATTGAAGTTGACGTTGGTTTCGATCCGTCTGACCTTTCCCGACATCGCCCCATCCTCGTTTTCCGTCGTCTGCTCGATAAAAGCCGGATCATTTTGCAGCAATCCGAATCGATAGAACTCGTGGAGCGAGGAGCCGTTTTGCAGGTCGGATGACTGGTTCCAGACCCGATTCAAACCGCCCAGATCATTGATTTCATAAACCGCGAAATTCGGTTCGTCGGGTACGGGGCTACCGTCGCTGGTCCGCAGCGGCACGAATTTGATCTCCCAGCAGCCTTTCATCGGGGACGAGGGCGGAGGCGTCGGCGTCGAGGGTATGCTTTCGAAAAACTGATCAATTTCGGCCTCCTGCTCCTCCGGGGTCATCTTTTCCGTATCCGATGGGGGAAGGCTGGACGCGGAATGGCCGAAATTCACGTTTACCTGATTGATCTGCACATTGGCATCGAAATTCGCGGTTATTTCGGTCGTTACCCTGACCGTGTTATTCATCAAGGCATCCAGCGCCGGCGGGGGTACTTCCTGAGCGGACTGGGCGATACTGACTTCATTGTTGATTACGCTCAAATTGTATTCACCCAATAACGTGTCATCGAATTCCCGTTGCGTATCCGTGGCCGAAGCCGGTGCAACGTAAAAAGCGATCCTGGCCGAACCGTTCACCGCAGTAGTCTGGCTTCGTTTTATGATTTCGAGGTTTGGGCCGGCGATAACGATATCGCTCGGTCGAAGCGTCAAGATGGCAAGTGGGGGCTGGTCTTTCGGAGCTTGCTGGAATACCTGCACAAGGCAAGACCGGCTGACCGTTTGCCCGGCTATGGTGGTGATAGCACCGTCACCACCGAGGTTCAAGGCCGAGCTTTTCCCGCCGGCAGTGGGTCCGCCCGAAATGCCACTCCCGGAACAACTGCCTAAAAGGCAGAGACCTGAAACAATGATGAGCAACACGTGCCCGACTAAGAAACGCGCCTGGGCGTACATAAAAATACTCCAACCGTAAAGTCTTCAAGTGTATGCACTTATAACTGCTTATCGAAATGCTTGATCCGGAAACGATTAAGGGCGTAAAAAGGTGCCCATATCGAGAGCTCCGCGACCGCAAAGATCATTGTACTTGCTGGGGTCAATTGGTCAATGAAAATATTGATCCGATATTTTTATTGGTGCCCACTGGACACTTTACAATGTAGTATAATTTATTCAATGGGCCGTGAGGCTCTGTACGTATGTGAAACACTTATTCCTGAAGGAGATTGAGCGATGCGACGGCTGCTAAGTTTAGGAACCGTGGCGCTTTTCGTGGCCATCAGCGGGGCGAATTGTCTTTGGCCGTTCGGCAACATCGATACGCGGGAAGCCGGGCTGAGAAAGTTTACGTCGGCCGAGGAGTTGCGCAAGTTTTTAGCCGATCAAGCCTCCAAGCAGTATCAAACACCTACATACGACGGCGATTTTATGTTCTTTGACAGTCTCCCCGCGCCCTCGCCCGCGGATATGACGGCGAACGCAGAGGAAGACGCCGGCGCCGGGTCCGGGGAAACAACTTACTCTACGACGAATCTTCAGGAGATCGGTGTCGACGAAAGCGACATCATTAAAAACAACGGGCAATATATTTACGTGCTCGAGAACAATACGATTCACGTGATCCAGGCCATGCCGGCCGCGAATCTGGCCGAACTTGCGACCATTCCGATTACGGATACCCCCGATTCTTTTTATCTGTACGGGGACAAGCTGATTGTTCTGTCCCGCAAATATGCCTGGTATCCCTATTATTACTATTATGATTACGGGCCAATGGGAGCCGCCGATATGGATACGACCGCAGCGGGCGTTGAAGAAAAAGACGATGGAAATGATGGCGCGACGGAAGAGGGCGGAGAGGAAGGCGAGGATGAAGATGATGCAGAGGACGGAGGCGAGGACGAGGACAGCGAAGGGTCCGAAGAACCCGAGGAGCCGCAAACGCCCCCGGATGTTATCGGTGACGAATGGAGCGACGGCTCGGAAACCGTGGTCACCGTCATCGATGTCACCAATCCGGTGAATCCAAGCGTGCTTTCCACTATTCGAATGGAGGGCGATCTGGTTTCCAGCCGGATGATCGATAATTACCTGTATGTGGTGATGACCACCACCCCCTTCATCCCCTGGAGCGCCACCACCGAGACCATCGAGAACATGACCCTGGAACAGTGGTTGCCGGACTACCAGGTGACCGATGGGGACGGCAAGGTCGTCGGCAGCGGAGACATCACCTCCTGGGACAATTTCTACCGGCCGGAAACTCCGGACGGCTACGGCATTACCACGGTGGCCACGATCAACGTCGACGAGCCGAGCAGCACGCCGGCGACGACGGCCATCACCGCCAATGCCGGAGTGATCTACGCCAGCAGCCAGTCGCTTTATGTTACCGATACGCAATACGATTGGATGAGCGGCAGCGGCCGAAGCGATACCATCGTGCATAAGCTTGGGTTTACCGAGGCGGCCACCGCCTATGTGGGTAGCGGCGTTGTCCCCGGGCGGCCGTTGAACCAGTATTCCCTCGGCGAATACAACGATTATCTGCGGATCGCCACCACCTTGGAGACCTATACGTTCACCGGCAGCGACACGACCAACGGTGTTTATGTCATGGGCGTAAACGGCACGACCCTGGACATCGTCGGACGGGTCGAGAACATCGCGCCGGGAGAGGATATTTACTCCGCCCGTTTCCTCGGCCCGCGCGGCTTCCTGGTGACTTTCAAGGTGGTCGATCCGTTGTTTACCCTCGATCTGAGCCAGCCGACCAACCCGCGTATTGTTGGAGAACTGAAAGTCCCCGGCTACTCGGATCACATACAACTGCTGGACGAGAACCACCTGCTGACCATCGGCAAGGATGCCTTGCCGGACCCGGCCGGCGGAGATTTCTCCTTGTATCAGGGCGTGCAACTATCCATCTTCGACATCACGAACATGGCCAGTCCGCAGTTGATGCACAAGGAAATCATCGGGACTCGGGGCACCAACAGCGAAGCCAACTGGAACCCCAAGGCGTTCGTCTATTATCCCGCGAAACAGGCCCTGGCCTTCCCGCTGGACCTCTACGAGGGCGTCAGCACCGGCTGGGAATATGGTACCTATACATTCAGCGGGCTGTACGTCTACCGCGTGACGCTGGAAAACGGATTTGAACAACTCGGCCGCATCTCCTCACGGCCGGAGGACCAGGCGGACAATGATTGCTGGGTCTATTGGGGTTTCACGCGCGGCGTCTTCATCGATAACAACGTCTACTCCGTCATGGATCGGGGAGTCAAGGTCGCCAGGCTGGACGATGTAAATACCCTGATCGGTTCGATTGATTACGCCAACGCTCCGGCCATCGATGATAACTGCAATTGGTGGTATGACGACATGATTGACCTCATGCCTGTGGCCGAGGGAATCCGCTGACGCCCGCGTCGCGGAGGGTGCCCTGGGATCACGCATAAGACCGCCTGCCGCAAAGGGATCAGCGGGCGCAAGCGGGGAGATTACACCCAAACCACCGCATCGCTGGTTCCGAACGCGTTAGGGACCAGGGCCTCGGCCTGCGGATCGACAACCCACTGGTCGTCGACGATGAATTTGTAGCGATACTCACCCGGTGGCAACTGGATGCGTTTCCGGAAGGAACCGTCTTTTTGGCGGGTCATCTTACCCTGTAGTGGTTGCCAGTTGTTGAACGTGCCCACCACAAAAACTTTCTTACACTGGCCGTTGGGAGTATAGACGAACGTGATCTGCGATTTTCCTTTTTTTTCGACCATGGTTCGCCCTTTCATCGCTTGAAGTCATCGGCGCGCCTCCTGCGCGTCCTTGTATCCGTACAACTCGATTTTATGCGCAAGGGAGGTCAGATTCCACCTTTGAAGAGGTCTTGACCGGATCAAGGACAAAGGATGGTATTGCCGATGCGTTTAGGTTGCGCAACTTGTTATAAAAACAAGACTTCCGCGCAGACCCGATCAGGCCGCCTCCGTGCGGGGTAGCCGGCGGACAGTTTGAGATTAACACAAAATACCCTTATGATTGAAGAGACGGCCATGTTCGCGGACAACGCGGCCGCCATAAGTCAAACTGTCAGGGAAGACTCTGGGCATGTTGACGCTCACATTTCTTGGTGTCGGCTCGGCATTCGCGAAGCGGAACTTTGCATCCAATGCCTTGGTGGAAGCCTGGGGTCATGGGCCGGATCAACAAACCGTACCTGATGATACGCTGCTGATCGATTTCGGAGGCACCGGACCGCTGGCCTTGTACACGCTCATGCAACGGCCGGAATTCGCTTATCTCGGCCGCGCAGGACAGATCAATTATGCCGTGATCGGTAAGATTTTTATCACGCACCTACATGCGGACCATATCGGTGGCCTGGAGGAAGCCGGCTTCGTCAGTGCGTATGCCCCTGTCGGGTCAGGCCGGACCACACGGGTCAAGCCTGCGCTTTATGGCACGGCGCCTATGCTCGAAATGCTATGGGAACGCAGTCTGAGAGGAGGCATGGAGGCCAAGACGGGAGGGCGGGCCGGTCTCGGAGATTACTTCGATCTCCGGATACTGGCGGCAAATGGCCTGGATGCCGCCGGGCGGCCTTTGCTCGAAACGATCCACCTGCTGAATCGTTACGAAATTCAGCCTTTCGGCACCGATCACCTCATGATCGAGCGGAAATACGACTGGCCGTCGTTCGGATTGTATATGAAAGACCTCCAGACGGGGCAGGCGGCGTTCTTCTCCGGCGATTCCAAGTTCGAGCCGCAAGCCAACGGCCCCATGCTGCGGGAGGCCCGGATTATTTTTCATGAGGTCCAGTTGCATGACCAATCCGAACCGGTGCATGCTCTTTTGAGTGAGTTGCGGACCCTAGCTGAAAATATTCGCCGCAAACTCCACCTCTATCATTACGGCGACGACTGGGACAGCCCCGAGTTCGCGGACGTACCCCGCGAGTTCGCCGGTTTCGCTCAGCCCGCCACGCGATACGTGCTTTGTTCATAACTGGACTTTTGCAAAGTTAGGGTAACGCCAATTGTGCCTTGATTCGTTCAC
>CAYNYK010000085.1:0-22846 GCA_964401335.1 uncultured Planctomycetales bacterium | reverse complement strand
CAAAACAAACCAACAGGTCAATTATCCCACCCCGGAGGACACTCTCATAGTTTCTACGGGCTGGTTGGTCAAATATGCTCCGTCTTCAGGTCGTACATCTGGGCGTAGGCCTTGAACTGGCGCACGTGGTCGCCGTAGATGAACAACTGGTGGAAGCCCTTGGTGGCCCGCACGTCCTCGGGAGCGTCGATGCTGATGTCCACCGAGGTGCGGCACCCGCCGGCCGGCGGCGTCTGATAGTTGCGCAACACCTTGCCCTTGCCGAGGATCATGGTATCGGGAGCGGTCATCTGCATAACGGTGACTTCCTGACCTTCCTTCCACAGGACCTGCACGGAAACGCCGATGTCCGATTCGCTATGTGAACGTAGCACAAAAGGCTCGCGCGCCTGGTCATAACCGTTCAGCCGGGTGCCGCAAACGCAATGAGCCCCGATCAGGGTGTTGGTGTCGGTATTGGGCACGGGATCCTGCATAAAGCCGGGGCGATCAAGCAATTCGCAGCAGAGCGTGTGCCCCATGACCGCGTTGATGTCCGCCTCGCAGACGCCGGGGATACCCTGATCGAGCAGCTTCGACCAGGCCAGGCACGGCGGGCAGGGAATGTTTTTGTCGTAAACGGCCCCGAGGCAATCCATGCTGATACCGGTGCAGCCTTCGTCGTTCATGATCTTGACCGCCGCGTAGTAGTTTCGCGCGGCGTTAAGCAGGTCCGTGCGCTTCGGTTCGACGATTTTTTGGGCGGCCTTACTGTACTCGTCGGCCATGGCCGTCACTTCGGGGGCGGCGGGGTTGATGCTCTGCAGGGCCTCGACGAACCGATCGCGCGGCAGATAGCGGATAGTCAGGCCGAAGGGCTCAAGCCGTTCCTCTTTGGTTTCGTTACCCCGCAGGACGGCGATCTTGCCGTGGCGGATGTTGTGGTTTGTCCGGACCATCTTGAGTCCGAAGCGGACCGGGCCCAATTCGAAATCGGGGCTGGAGGCCAGGTAAAGACGGGGAAGCTCGCAAAAGTTTCTGACATGCGAGGTGAAGCACATACCCAGCGGGACGAAAGCTATGGTCGGCTTGCCGGATGCTATCATTGGCCCCAAGGTGCCCTTGGATCGGACTTCCTGGAAATGAAGAGGAAACAGCAGAGCCGCGTCGGCATCGGAAGCGCGGGTTTCTTCAGCCCATTTCCCGGCGGCCGTCTCGTCGTAAATCGGTTCCGGCGCGAATTCGAGACGGATGTTCAGCTCTTTGGCGAACTGCTCGGTAAGCTTGCGGCTTTTGGCTACGTAATCTTCCAGAGGGAACGCGGTTCCAGGCCAGCCCAGCCAGTATTTTTCGCGCGGGCGCATGAAAGCCACCCGCACCTTCGGCCACTGCGCCTGCGGCTCGACGGGGCGCACGAATTCTTTCGCCCGCGCCGTCTGCGCGAACAAGCCGCCGGCCAAACCGGCGACGGCCGTTGATAACAACACCTCCCGACGCGAAACACCCTCACCGTTAAGTGGACGATGGAAACAATGGCACACGATCTGTTCTCCATATGGATTGTGGAAATCCTTACCCAACGAATTCATTCTAATACCTTGAGGACGTTATCGAAAGGATGAATTCGGGCAGCGTTATTGGGTACCTATTTGATACCTTAATCAATGACATTCGCCGTCACCCTCCGGACCACGGGGAAGCGGCCTTAATCGAAATATTTCTCTATTGTCAGCCCCCCCCCCAATAAAGGTCAATCAATACGAAACGTCGCGTTACCGGGGCGCGGGTTAAGATTATTGGGAATCGGGTGGTATGATAGCTTTATGGTCATGGTTTCAGATATGATTTGCCATTAGAATAGGGGGTGTCGGCAGACGTTCCGGTGGCTAACCTGTTCTCTGATCCTCCGAGTGTTTATGTCCGTAATCGATACCAAACCGAAACAGCAACCCGTGCGGGTCTCCTGCATGGAGATTTGGGGTGGAAACGAAGCGGTCGAAAAGATGGTTTCCGTTCCTGGGATCGATGCATGGGTTTACAGTCGTCCTTATGCCGGCCAGGATCGTGGCGGAGACATTCATTACGTCTCCATGTGCGGGGCGGGGGCGATCTCGCGTTTTAGTGTCGCCGATGTATCGGGCCACGGCGACGCAGTCGGCGAGGTCGCCGGTCATTTGCGGGCGCTGATGCGTAAGCATATCAACAACCTCGATCAGACAAGTTTCGTGCAGGCGTTGAACCAGGAATTCTCCGCGTTGGCCGCCGACGGTACGTTCGCCACCGCCGTCGTGACAACCTACTTTGCCCCGACCGATCATCTGATTACCTGCAACGCCGGGCACCCCACGCCATTGTTGTACCGCGTCCGGGAACGAAAATGGCATTTTCTCAGGCACGATATGCCCGAACACGTGGATCGCCTGGCCAACCTGCCGCTGGGAGTGATTGATCCGACCCCGTATTATCAGTTTGCGATCGCTTTGGAGCGGAATGATCTGGTATTGATCTATACCGATTCACTGATCGAGGCCAAAGACCCTGACGGACGGCTGCTGGGCGAGGAACAATTACGGCAGATGGTCGGCCGGATCGATCCACAATCGCCGGAGACCTTCTGTCCACGACTCCTGGAAGCCGTGGAGGCTTATCGAGGACATGTTCCCTCGGAAGACGATGTCACCTTGATGCTGCTCCACCACAACGGAGATAACCCGCCTCAGCAATCCTTCGGACAGAAAATCAAGGTGATTGGAAAAATGCTGGGGCTTCTCAAAATATAGTGATTTACAAAGCCCAACTTCCCGGATTTGAAACCGTCCCCGGCAGAGCAAAAAGCCACCACAGCCTTATTTGAAGTTCGGCCATCCGACTGTCGAAGGTATGGCCAACATGGAAAGTACTGCCGGTCAACGATCTGATACGCTTATGCATATTATGCTGAGTATGACTGGGCTGAACAGGCCCGGGCGGAGGTTCAAATGCCGGGCCTTCGGCCTGAATAATGGTTCAACCGAGGCGGAGATTGTTCGATTTATTCAAAAGCCGCCTTTTGGAATAGTCCATGAGCGAGAGGTCCGACGAATGGTTTCTCTGTTGGTTGGAAATATTGCGGTAACAGATTCGTCCTGATTGTCTAAGAAACAACATAAGTCATTTTATGTCAAAACGTTACGAAATTTGCTTTTGGTTGCATTCTTCGAATCTCAGATTCCTTTCTGTTGGCTTACTTTGGGCGATATTGGATGTTGGATTGTTTACAAAAGTCAACTTGGCTAGTTGTCGTTCAGCCTGAATACGTATCAGCATAAGCTTTTTATGAGTAAATAGTTATGAATAAATTAGGCCTTTTGGCAATCATCCTCTTTGTTGATCTATTGCATCATTGGTCTCATGAAATCCATTTGAAGTGATCCAATTTACCTCATTTACAAGATTTCCGAAGAAACGTAATTACCGATTTTATCAAATGTTCTAACCGGTGTTGAGTTTGCGGCCATGTTGATGTGGGTAAAATGGTATACGGTTTGCAGACTTACCAATCAGAGGGGAAGGTGACTCTGATTCTAAACACCCATTCTGGGTGTGGTATGTGAGCTCGTCTTTGAGCGTGTCTTCGAATAGGAAGCGGTAGTAAGCCAGGTTGAGCCGTTTCCAAGTATATTATGTTGCATAAGCGTGAGGAATGTGCTTTCCGGGAGTAAGGAGGGAGGCTGCTTGGGAAGAAGAAAGAGGTTGTTTTTTAACTCCTTGCCGGGCAGTTGGACGGGATTAGCATGTGTTGTCGATGCCGTAATGGTGTCGGCATCACGGATGATGAACTGGCGGGCGATTTGCTTGGCCAGCGTTATATAGGGTTTACGTTCACGAATGAGGCGGAAAGGGTGATTAAGCGCTTGGGGAGAGGTGGCAGGGTACCAGGGCTCATGCCTCGCCCGCCAGAGACGTAAATAGCGTATCAGCGAAGGGAATTGCAGCGAGACCCGTGTGTTATGCGCACGGGTGCTTGCTTTTTTACGGAGTGAGGACCTGTTCCATGGGCCTTGTCGTCAGACCTTATGATATGAGGTCTCGGCGGCCTGCGTGCCGTCGGGCAAATCCACCAGTCGATAATCACCGAACAGATGCGGTGCCTCATGTTGCAGAATCCGGAGCATAGCGGCGGCCACGTTGCGGATTTCGACTTCCGCGTGTTCGCTGCAGCGTTGCTCGATGAAATGGCGCAGGGCCCGGGCGTTGGCCGTCACGAAAATCTTGGTTTCCACGGCGTTGGGCAGCACGGAGCGGGCCGCCTGGCGGGCCATCTTGCGTCGCTGGGTTTTGTCCGACAAGTGGCCGTATTTGTCCATCAGCCGTTCGACAAGGCGGCCGTAAGCCTGATGACAGTGCTCTACCGCCTCCAGCCAGATCGCGTGTAGTTCCGGATCAGTGGCGATGCATCCCGGTTCAACGAAATCGGCGGTGGATTCGTCCACATAACGTTGCGAGAGCTGGGAATAGCCGAACCCCGCCCGATGCCGGACCAGTTCGTGGGTGAAGCTTCGCGATACGCCGGTGATCAGGAAGTTAAACACGGCATGTTCGAGCACGCTGCCGTGTCCGACTTCCAGAATATGCCCCAGGTACGCCTGGTTTCCTCCCGGACGCGGGCGTGCGAAGCTCATGTAACATACGCGTCCGGCGATTTCGCACATTTTTTCGCCGGCCACATCGGTGTCGGTGGTCCAGTGGTCAACATGATGATCGGCAAGGAATGCCTGCACCTGCTGCTCGTCGATGATTTGTCGGCCGATCAGGTAAATCCTGGGGTCGTGAATGATTTTCAAGTCCCGAACTCCATCCATAAAACCCGCGCCAAGCGAGTTCGACCGCCTATTCAAGGGCGCCGTTCGCCCAAAACGGTTAATGTAGCGGACCCGGAAGAGCTTGCCAACACGAGAAGGCCCCCCCCCTGTGCCGTTCGTGCTGGTCGGTTCCAGCCTTTATAATGAAACCGCGAGCGGTAGCCGAAAGTACAAAAGGGTAACGATTGTCCCACGGGGGGCACGAGGAAGGGGGGGGAATTTAAGGTTTGAGAGCAACGATCGCGCGGCAGGATGCGCGCGACGCAAGGGAGGGGAAACGAAAGCGAGTCTCTGGAGGTTGGTTTGGTATCGACAGGCAGCGAGACTTTGTTGTCGGCCAAGGGGCCATCGGGCCGGTCGCGGCCTCATTGGTCGGTCATCCTGCTTCTGCTCGCCTGCGGCGTTTTGTTTTTTTGCGCTTGGATAGCCATTCGATCCGGAAAGCGGCCCGGTCATACACATCCCACTCTTGTGCATCGCTATAGTTTTGTGGAAAACGCGCATGATTCCATATCCGGGGCGCATGGAATTCTACATGACGGCGCTCGCATCGAGGGAGGTGCCGTTGTTTTGGAAGAGGGCAAGGGTTATGTATCCCTGCCTCTTGGTCGAACACTGGCCGACATGGGAAGCGCGACGCTGGAAGCCTGGGTGGTCTGGAACGGCGGTCCGCACGGGCAGCGTATCTTCGATATCGGTGAAAGCCCGAAGCGGAACATTTATTTAACGCCCAAGGGCTATCCGTCGGCTACGGCGCAATTGGGTTACCACTTGGAGCGCGTTCATGAAGGACCGCTCTTGACCGCGGCCCTGAGTTTCGCCCGGGATCGTCTGGTTCATGTGGTGGTTACGCTCGACGGCCCAAAGCGTCTCGCCCGTTTGTATCTGAACGGCGGGTTGGTGATGCAAAACCGATCGCTTAGTTGCTCCCCAATGGATCTGGGCAGCGCGGCGGTTGGTTGGCTGGGCCGATCCCGCAACACACAGGATCCGGCGTTCAGGGGGCGCATCACCGAGTTCCGCGTCTATCGATCGGCCTTAAGCCCGTGGGCGATTCGGGCGAGTTATGCGGCCGGTCCCGACACGATCCGGATGGATAAGGAAGCGGATATCGAGCGGGCGGCGGTTCGCCTGATCGCGGACTCGGCGGCACAGTTCGGAAAACTTCAGGGTGGTGATCATTGGTATTATGGTTACATGGATCGTTCAGGCGAGGGTGATTTCACGGAATTCCCTCAATATAGCGAAGAGGCCGGGGTGTGGCAGCACGATGCGACAGCGGCGCCGTCGACGAGGTTATGGGATACGGGCGGTCGACCGGTACTAACCGCCAATGGTATCGAGCAATGGGCTGTACGACGTTGGGTCAGCCCTATTGAAGGTTCGATCCTCATCTCGGGGGTGTTGGCCTTGAGCGGCGGTACTTGTGGAGACGGCGTCGGAGGGATGATCCGCGTAGACGGGGTGGAGGTCTGGTCGAGGCTGATCGCCTTTAATGATACCCAAGGGGCAATGTACCAGGTGAGAGCCACGGTACGGGCCGGCTCAACGGTTGATCTGGTGATTACACCCGGCGGATTTCATCCCACGGATCATTGCGACGAGACGACTTTTATCACCCAGATTTATTCATTGGCCGAGGATACGGCCACGGATCAGGAGGGCGAGTCCGTTGCCCATGACCAACGGCCTGATTATGCGGTGGATTCGGCGGCCGAGTTTTCCTTTGTCCAAGGGTATTTGAACTGGTATTACGGTTATGTGCTACCCGGAACGGGGTTCGATTTTCTGTTGATGAACGAATATAGCGGTGCCCGCTGGACAGTGGAGGAGGGCACCTACTGGACGATGCTGACACCTCTTGGGGCGAAGCCTAACGCCGTGCACACCGATCAGGCCCGGGTATCCGCCGAGCAATGGCCGGTACGCCGCTGGATCAGTCCGAGCAGCGCTCTGGTGGTGTTGTCCATACGGCTGGCCAAGGCACCAGGACAACTTTGTGGCGACGGAGCGACGGCGCATGTGCTGGTTGACGGGCGCAGCGTCTGGTCGCGTTACGTGCCCGCTGACGACGATGATGGAAGGAATTACGCCATCACGATTAAGGTGGAGGCCGGCTCGGCGGTGGATTTCGCTGTTTCGCCGGGATTGAGCGATTTGTGTGACGATCTGGTTTTCACGGTCGGGATGCACTACGCCGGCCAGGGCGCGCACGACTGTAATAACAATGGTATTGCGGACGAAATCGATATTGTCCGCGGCGTCAGTCGAGACGAGGATGGCGACGGTTTGCCGGATGAATGCCTGCCTTTGCCCGAGGTGTTGTTCGTGGATAGCAAGGCTGCGGCCGGGGGCGATGGATTGAGTTGGGCCGGTGCATTTCGGGAATTGGAGGAAGCGATGACGGCGGCCCGGTCCAGGGTCGGAGCGCGCCAGATTTGGGTGGCCGCGGGCGAGTATCGACCTGTGTTGCGTACGGACCCGCATGACCCGCGTTCGGCTACTTTTCAACTGGTCAACAACGTGGCCCTTTACGGCGGCTTTGCCGGTGGGGAGAGCGAACTCGAAGAACGCGATCCGCAATCGAACCGGACGATACTCAGCGGCCGCCCGCATGGCGATGAGGGAGCGAACCGGAGCAACTGTTATCACGTGGTCAGCAGCGAAGGCAATGACCCTTCGGCGGTGCTCGACGGGTTTATTATCACCGGCGGCGGGGCGGACGGCCCCTTCATCGCGAACGGCAGCGGCGGTGGGATACTTGTTCAGCAAAGCGCGCGGCCGACGATCACGAACTGCACGATCATGGATAACTATGCCCGTAACGGAGGTGGGCTGGCCTGCCTGGGCAACGCCGCTCCGCACATCAGTCATTGCCATATTACCCGGAATCGCGCCGCCGGGCGCGGCGGGGGGATTTACGCGCGGGGGGCTTCACCGCATATCCGCAGCAGCCGTATCCTGGGCAACGAAGGACGGAGCGGCGGAGGGATGGCCTGCTTTTCGGGGGCCCATGCCGTGATCGAGGACTGTACGATCGGCGGCAATCAGGCCGAGACCGGCGGTGGCGTGGCGGTATCCGGTTCGCATCCGAGTATCCACGCCTCCCTGGTCAGCGGGAACACGGCCGGCCAGGGCGGCGGGATGCATTTGCGGGACAACACGGCCGCGACGGTGAGCCATTGCGTACTGAGCGGCAACGCGGCTACCCTGGGCGGGGCGGTGTATGCGCGATCCATGGCCAGTCCGAAAATCGTCAATTGCGTGATCGACGCCAACGAGGCGGATTGGGGCGGGGGGGTGTTTTTCGGTCAGCGCTCGACGGCGGTCATCGTGAACAGCATTCTCACCGCCAACACCGGTCATGCGCTTGCCGAAACAGATGCCGGAGCCAGGACGAGCGTTTCTTTCTGTCAGTTCGACCGGAATCCGCAGGGGGTTTACTGGGACGCCGCGGCCCGACGCAGCTATTTTACAGCGACGGCGGCGGGACGGGCCTTGAGTGAATGGAAGAATAATCGCGAAGGCGACCCGCTTTATGAAGAGGGTAAAAAAGGTATTTGGAGTAAAGCCGCGCAATATGACGCCGCGCGTGGATGCACGATCTTAACCGATGCATCCGGCCTGTTTTTACCGGGGGAGCTGGTCGGCCGTCTCATCACTCCCGACATCAACCATCGGCGGCAGGCGATCATCGTGGCGAACACGGCCGAGACCATCGAGGTCATCGGTAATGTCAGCAATATCGTCGATCAGGGGGACACCTATGACCTGGTCAACTATCGGCCGCGTTTCGGCTCGCCGTGCATCGACGCGGGTGATAATACGGCGCTGGTCGCCGAAATCAGTACCGATCTGGCGGGTCATGTACGACCGGCCGACAATCCCTGCGTCCCGGACACGGGGGTATCGATAGGTGGGCAACCTGTCGTGGATATCGGGGTCTACGAATCGTCGGATGCGCCTGTGCCTTCGGCGCGTCTTTACGTTCGGGCCGGGGCTAGGGGTGGTAAGGGTGACGGCTCAAGTTGGGAGGATGCCCTGGGTGATCTGCAAGCCGCGTTGGGGCTGGCCGCCTGCGCCACGGTAGCGGAGATCTGGGTCGCGGAAGGCACCTACACGCCCACTGGACCGGGCGGCAATCGACAAGCCGGCTTTCAACTGGTCGAGGGGGTGGCGGTTTACGGCGGTTTCGCGGGCGGAGAAAGCGAATTTGATCAGCGAAATCCCTTGGCCCATCCCACGGTACTGAGCGGGGACCTCAACGGTGATGATTCATCCGATACGAGTTCGGGCAAAGACAATTGCGTCCACGTGGTCATCGGGCCGCGGGCGTCGGAGGCCCCGGGTCCCGCGATTCTGGATGGATTCATCATTACCGGCGGCCATGCCGACGATAGCGGGGGAGGGTTATATTGCACGACGGGCCGAACGTCGATCGTGGACTGCTTGTTCACCGAAAACACGGCGATGGGTGATGAAGGACAAGGTGGAGGAGCGATTGCCTGCCTGGACGGGGCCGAGCTTCGCCTGACCCGCTGTCGCATTCAGAATAACTACTGCCCCAACGGCCAAGGCGGAGGTATTTACGCCAGGGACGCTTCACCGATCCTGGTTCATTGCCTGATAGTCGACAATCTGGCCAGGCGCGGTGGTGGGGCCGCCGCCGGCGGCCGAGCCCATCCTCTGTTACTCAACAACACGTTCCTCAACAATCTTGCCGAATTCGGCGGGGCCATGTTCTTTGAGCAGCAATGTCGGCCGATGGCGACGAATTGTATTGTCACCGGTAACCAGGCAGGCGCCGGCGGAGCGATTTGCACTCAGGACGAGGCTCAGCCCGAAATCGTGAACTGCATATTCGACCAGAACACGGCGGATAAAGGTGGCGCTCTTTATATCCAGCCGCGATCCGTACCGACGGTGGCCAATTGTATCTTTACAGGTAACGCACATTTCGCGGTATATGAAGCCGGCCCGAAGGCCCGCGCGAATGTGTCGTTCAACCGTTTTCACGCGAATGGTGACGGGGTTTGTTTTGACGGTGAGCGCAACCAGGGCGTGGACAGCGCCGTGGCGGGCAATGCCGCCCTGACCACGTGGAGCGGGAATTCCGACGGTGATCCGGGGTTTGTCGAACCGATCATCGGCACGTGGACGGATCCGCCCGTCTATGATTCGTTAAACTGCCGGACTGTTTTGACCGACGCCTCGGCCGCCTTGACAATCGAAAAAACGCAAGATCGCTTGCTGGTGGATGAGACGGAGCAACGGGTGTTGGGAATGGTCCTGGGTTGTTCCGCTACCCGTCTTGAGGTGACGGGTAATCTGGAGGCTTACCCTGCCGTGGGTCGAGCCTATCGGTTGATCGGCTATCAACTGCGGCCTCGTTCACCATGCATCGATGCCGGAGACAACACGGCGTTGCCGGGTGACGCGGCCGATCTGGACGGTGACGGGGTTAGGGACGAGCCGCTGCCTTGGGATCGCGCCGCTCAGCCGCGGGTGGTCGGCAATCCCTGTCTGCCCAAAACCGGCCGACCGGCGGAGGCGAAGGCGATCGTGGACCAGGGCGTTTACGAAGCTCCCGCACCGCCCATGCCACCGGAGCGTTTGTACGTGAACGCCGAGGTGAAGGGCGGCACGGGGAGCGGCGACAGTTGGGTGAACGCTTTGATCGGTCTGGAGTCGGCGTTGGAATGGGCCGCCTGCGGGACGGTCAAGGAAATATGGGTCGCCCGGGGCACGTATACGCCGGCACCGGCAGGCGGTAAACGAGGCGCGGCCTTTCGGCTGGTCAACAAGGTGGCGATTTATGGTGGTTTCGTTGGAACGGAAATGTCCGTGGAGGAAAGGAATTTCTCCGAGAACGTGACCTGCCTTAGCGGGGACCTGAACGATGATGACCACGGTGGTGGAAACAAGGTGTCCAACGACGAAAACAGTTATCATGTATTGCTGGCGGAGAACTGCGAAGCCGAAACGGTGTTAGACGGTTTCACGATTACCGGTGGAAACGCCAACGGGCCCGATGCTCCGTATCATGGCGGTGGCGGAATGTATATTGATGGGGGCGGCCCGACGATTCGCAACTGTACTTTTATCGAGAACTATGCCTCCGGCGACGGTGGAGCGGTGCATGTGACACACGGGGCCTTGCCCGTTTTTCATCGCTGCTTGTTTTACACGAATCTGGCGGATCGCGGCGGCGGGGCCGTCAGTCATGGCGATGAAAGCGGTTCAACGATGTTGAACTGCGTGTTCGTCGGCAACGGCGCGGACCAAGGCGGGGCCGTCTACAATGGCGTGGGTGGTCACGCTTTGTTGATCCATTGCACGCTTTGCGGTAACTGGGCCGGCCGGCAGGGTGGCGGCGTGTCCAGCGGTGAGCGGGGATCGATTTCCGTGTACAACTCGATTCTGTGGGGCAATCGGGATAGTTCGCCGGACGGACGAACGGCGCAATTGGCCGGCGGTATTCTGGACGTGCAGTACAGCTGCATCGCCGACGGCGATCCGAACGATGAGGCCATTTTCAGCGGTACCGGCAATATCGACGATGATCCGTTGTTCGTTGATATCCATGGCCAGGATGGCCTGTGGGGGACGGCTGACGACGATTTACGTTTGACGCCGGCGTCACCCTGCCTTAATGCCGGGTCGAACGATCATGTTCCACCGGAAGTGGACAGGGACCTCGACGGCCATCCCCGGATTTATAACGGGACTGTCGATATGGGAGCCTACGAACTGACCGGTTTTATGTTGGCGCGGGCCGTGTCCCGGAAGAGCCACGGATTGGCCGGTGACTTCGATTTGGAATTACCCTTACCGGCCTCCGCGGCGGCGATCGAAGGTCGGGAGGGCGGACCGACCCGCGTGGTTTTGACCTTCAGCGAGGAGCTGAATCCGGCCATCAGTTGCGCGAACCTCATCCTGTCCAGCGGGCAATGCGAAAGCGTGAGCGTATCCGGCGCTGAGATGCTGATGACCCTTTCCGGGGTGACCGACAATGCTTGTCTGACGATCACGCTTCAGGATGTGCGGAGCGCGGATGGTGAGACTTTGATGGGAGATCACGATGTGCATATCCGTGTTGTGTCCGGCGAAGCGGATGGAATCGCTCCGGTCAGCCCACGGGACATGGCCCTGGTCAAGGGCCATCTGTTTCAGCCGATCGGACCGCGGACGTTCCGCTACGACGTGTTGACCGACGGTATTATCAATGTTCAGGACATGGAGAGGGTCAATCGCAACCTGGGGCACTCGGCGACCTGTCCGTAGGGCGTGTTGCGCGGGAAGCGGCTATGGCGTCTTTTCCGGTCGGGTTTGCGGCTCGGGTACACGTAAATAGAGCCGCAGGACATGGACCGGCTCGGCTGGTTCAGTTGCAAAGGCGAAGTCCGCGGCGGCGGTTGCCGGGGCCGCTGTCGCGGTGAGGGTGCTTTCCGCGAGTTCGACCGGTTGATTGGCCACCGGGCCATGCGGACGGCCGGCTATCCGATCGGAAAATTCATCCGCGTTGTTCGCGCTTGCCGAGCGGGAAAGCGTGGCCAATGATTCACGAGCCAGGAGCGGCGGTCCCGTTGGTTGACTGACAGGGTGCGTATCGGTTACGACGCCGTCGGTCTCGGCCAAGGTCTCAACAAAACCATAATCGGCGAGACTGTTTTTCAGGCGAGATAGAAAGGCACTGATTCCGCGGCGCATTTTCTGTTCGTCAACAACCACGGATTTTTCCGACTTTTCTTTTGCCCGTGGTCCCCCCCACTCTGTCTTCTTGATTGGCCCCAAAGCCAGACTTGCCCTTGATTCAGACCACGCCAAATCCTCGTCGCCGAGGACGGCATACTCCTTAATCCGCATATCCCGTGGCCCGCCGACTCGATTCCGCGTGTGCCGTATCCCGTCGATGATCTCGTTTAGTGTTTTATGATCCGGTAGATCAACCGAGAGGACGACCACCGGCGTTTCTGGCACCTGGCCCCTGTCGTCGAGGGATATTTCAAGGCGTTTCGTCGATCGGGTTTTCCCGGTATCGAATCGATGGACTTCCGCATCGCCGCTTCGAAAGCCGTACTTGGTGGACAGCTCATCCACCGCGCGATCCAAACTCGGTCGGTCGGCATAAGCCAGTTCAATCACGAGGCCTTCTCTTCTTGTCGGTTCCGCAAGCATCGTTTCCGGGGCGGCCAGTTGCTGCGTTATTTTGTCCTCGATCGGCCGGGTGGAATCACCGTCCACGGAGAGCATTACTGATGAGTCTGCTTCCTCAGCTTGCATGACCGAGGCTAACGGCTGGGTATCCTCGGTCACCTTGGCGATTCGCTCCCTCGCGGGGGCCTCAACCGCCTCAGGCGCTATCAGGCGGGTATCCGCAGCGCCGGATGGTACCGGTACCGCGGCCGGTTCATCTCTCATGGCTATTTGCTGCTGCCCCGGCTGTCGCTGCCCACCGTTGGGTTCGGGCGGCCAAATTAAGTACAGGGCGGTTAAGCTCAAGGCCAATACCGCGGCGACGGCTGCCCAGCGGGCGGCGTAGGAACGAATCGGGCGACGGCGGGTCACGGCCGGGGGCGCGGCGGGTTCGCCCAGCAGGGCTTTTCTTTCGAGGCGGCCGCGCAAGGCGTCGATCAACTCCTCACCGGCCTTCGCTCGCGGCAATGCCTGCAACAGATTGGCCGTGCGTCGCAAGTCCTCCAGCAGACGGCGAGCCTGCTCGTCCCCGGCCAGGAATGCCTCCACCTCGGCGCGCTGGTCCGCGGACAGCTCTCCATCCAGGTAGGCCGATAGTTGCTCCTCGAGTTTTCCGCGTTTCTGGGGGTTCATGGTTCACACATCTTCTTATGGCATCGTGTTGCGCGCGTCCATTCCTCTCACAAAATTGCTTTCAGCCGGTCACGCAATATCATCCGCGCCCGGTGCAGCCGGGATTTCACGGTACCAACGGGAACTTCGAGAATACGGGCGATTTGTTGATAATCGCAGGACTCGAGGTCTCGTAGGATCACGACCGCCCGGTGTTCGTCATCGAGTTGGGCGAGTGCGTCCATAATCATCTGTTCCCTTTCCCGGGCGGATAGCCTGGCCGGCGGGGCTGGATCGGCACTGGCCATCTGTTCCGCCAGCCGGGCCGCCTGATGCTCGGGATGGATCGGCCTGTCGCCGTTGTGCAGCGAAAGCTGGACTCGCCGGCTCGTCCTTCGCCGCTGGCTCAGGGCCAAGTTCACCGCGATACGAAACAGCCAGGTATAAAAGCCGGCCTGGCGACGGAACGAATGGATCGACTCCAAAGCGCGAAGGAAGGCCTCCTGGGCCAAATCCTGGGCGTCCTCCAGATTCCCCGCCAGCCGCCAGCAGGTGTTCAATACCCGATCCTGGTATTTAACCACCAGACGACTAAAGGCGGCCATGTCCCCCGCCTGGACTTGTTCGACCAGGGCGGAATCATCGCCACGGCCGATGGCGGCCGCCGGAGGCATGGTCATTTCCTTCGACATATTAGACGCCCAACCCGCCCGCAAGTTCCCGCGAAAACACGGTTTCGGACCGTCCCGGCCCTCCGTTGATGATCTCGACAAAGACCGTACAGGTCAAGAAACAAAATATTATACCGATAACCTACGAATAAAAATGCGGGCCGAAATCGGATCTTTGTCTATAAATGTTGAAGAACCCGATAGGGGGACGATACAGTATGGCTATGAGCAGGAAACCCCATCATTTAGCGAAGCCGTTATCCATTACACCCTCACCCGTTTCACCGGTTTTGGTATTACTCGCTCTTATGCTGGCGGCCGGGGCGGTGGTCGCGATTGTTCATTGGCCGGTATTGGAGGCCCGGGCCACTTCCTTCGACGACCAGCAATATGTGCTGGAAAATCCGTTGGTGCAGAATCCAAGCTGGGTGTCGAGCAAACGCTTTTTAACCGAAGTGTTCGCTCCGTCCACGGTTGGTGGATATTACCAACCGTTGAACATGATTTCCTTGATGCTTGATTGGGCGATGGGCGGCCGGCCTGATAACCTCATGGTTTTCCACCGGACCAGTCTGATCCTGCACGTGGCTAACACGCTGCTGATCGTCGCCCTGCTTTACCTGCTGATCGGCAACCCGTGGGTGGCGGCGTGCATCGGTCTGCTGTTCGGCGTGCATCCAATGACCGTCGAGCCGATTCCGTGGTTGGGCGAGCGAAAAACGCTGCTGGCGGCGTTCTTTTCGCTGTGGGCGTTGGTTTTCTATGTGCGTTATGCCCGCCGCCCGGCTTGGTGGTGGTATCTGCCCTGCGCGTTGATGTATGTACTGGCTTTGTTGTCCAAGCCGACCGCCACGCCTTTGCCGCTGGTGATGTTGCTATTGGACTGGTGGCCCTTGCGGCGGTTGTGCGGTAAGGTCGTCCTCGAAAAATTGCCGCTGCTGCTGGTGGCCGTGATTTCCGGGATGATTACGGTCTATTCCCAAGCCGCCACCGCCTCGGTAACCGTGCCGGTGGATACCGGCTGGACCGAGCGTGTTCTGGTTGTCTGTCATAATATCGTCTTCTATCCGTATAAGGTCGTTTGGCCGGTCAACCTGTCCTCGCATTATCCATTTCCGCGACTGGTCGATTTGTATGATCCCACGATTCGGGTGGGTTTCATCGGCACCATCCTGTTGATCGTCGCCTTGATGATTTCGCTGCGCTGGACGCGGGCACTGGTTGCGGGCTGGCTGATCTGGTTCGTGGCCATTCTGCCGACCATGCAGATACTCGGTTTCTCCAACGTGATCGCCGCCGACAAGTTTTTGTATCTGCCGGCGCTCGGATGGCTGTTGGTACTGGCGTATTTTCTGAATCGACTGTGGCAAGTCGCGTCCGCGCGTTCAACAACTCTGGTGACAGTGGTGAAGCTGGGCACGGTCGCGCTGACGATTGGCCTGGTTACTCTGGAAGGCCGGGCCACGCGGGCGTATTTGCGGCAGTGGAAAGATACGGAGACGCTTTTCACATATATGCTGAAGCTTTCGCCGACCGCGCCGATCCACAACGCATTGGGTAAGCAACTGGCCGATCAGGGCCGTTTTGCCGATGCGGTCCCGCACTACGAACAGGCTCTGACCATGAATCCCCGCGATCCCTACACTCATAACAATCTGGGTATCGCATTGATGCATCTACAACAGAGGGAACGCGCGATCGAGCACTTCCAGCAGGCCATCGATTTCAAGCCGGGATACGCCAATGCTTATACCAACCTGGGAAACGCGTATAACGAGGCAGGCCGATTACCGGAGGCGGAGGAATGCTATCGTCAGGCCCTGCGCAACGCGCCTGAACATGCTCCCACGCATATGAATCTGGGCGGTGTGCTGACCCGACAAAATCGATACGATGAGGCGATCACGCACTTGAAACGCTCGATCGAGTTGCGGCCGAACAACGCCAACGGCTATCTCAATCTGGCGAATGTCTATTTCCAGCAGCGCCGCTACGAGGAAGCGGTCGAGCAGTTGCACATGGCCTTGCGGATCAATCCCGATCTGAAAAAAGCTCAGGATCTACTCAAATTCATCGAAGAGCGGCCGCGGGACGGAATCGAATTGCGTCCGAAATGATCTATTTCGGGTTGATGAAATCGCGCTCAAAAATCGAGAAGCGGATCGTTCCCGGCGGACACATGCCCACGACAATCCACAATTCGCCCGGCCGACGTTCGAGGATCATGGGCCTCTGCCCTTCAGGAAAAACCGGACCGAGAAGCGACCAGTTCAATCCCTCATCCGTGCTTACATACGTTTTTTGATCAGCCACTTTCAGAAGGCTTGTCCGGTTGCGGCGCAGTAGAGGCCAAGTGACGCCTTGCGGCAGCTCCCGACAACGCGGATCAAGTCGTGGGGACTCGGCCATGGCCGGCCCGACGGCATCAACCGCCCAACACAAGGCTAATAACACCAAGCACTTTCTGCATCGATTCATCGACACACCTCGACAAGAGTCGGTTTCTTATGCACGTACCCGAGTTGTTCATTCGCCCAATTCGGTACACCCTACAAAAACTTGCCTGAGTGGACAACCACGAACTGGAACTTTACAGAATAGTATCTGTTTAGCGTGCAGACGATAGGTGGCCGGTATACATTGCAATTGTCGTAAACGATCAGAACGATATGATACTCCTCAGAAGGGAGGCCCATCATGAGGCTTATGACTTGCGCATATCTCAGCGTTCTTAGCGTGGTCCTTTCGTTTGGAATTCGTTCCAGCCCGGCGGCCGAGCCGATCGATGTCGGCGGGCGAAAACAACTTTTCATCGATCACAAATTCATCGCCGCCGGCCGGGGTGTGCAACTGACCATGAACCCGCCGGTCAAAGTGAATCAGCCCGTGCTGGCGAGCCACATCCCCTGGGAAGGGGAAGGCGGGGCGTCCGTCGGAAGTTACGGAGCAATTCTCAAGGACCAGGACAAGTTTCGTTTCTGGGCGGCGGGCAAGGCCATGCTGCCGGCGCGAGACACCGCAGACGGGCCGGTGACCCAGCTCTGGGCCTACTGCGAATCGACGGATGGCATTCATTTCGTCAAACCGGATCCTGCTCTGGTCGCCTACGACGAGAGCAAGGCGGAGGTCGGTAAGCACGGCCACGGTGGCGGAGGTTCCGTGTGGATCGACCCGAACGCCCCACCCACCCAGCGTTACAAGGCCCAAGGCAAGTTCTACGCGCCGCGCGAGAAAGACGACAATAACCCGGAACCTGTGTTTCGCATCTACGCCTCGCCCGACGGTTTCCAATGGACCCTTTTTTCCGAGCAGCGGATCGGCAAGTGCGATACGCAGAGCAATATTTTCTGGGATGATCCGCTTGGCAAGTATCTGTTATTTACCCGCTTTACGCCTTTTGCCGGCACACCCGCCAAATGTCGGCAGGTCCGTCGAGTGGAATCCGCTGATCTGTTGAAATGGGGAAAGGAAACAGTGGTAATGAAACCCGACGAGATTGATCTGGCTACTTACGACACGCCGACGCCTCAGCCGCCGGTGGACTACTATGGAGCGGCGGTTTTTCGTTACCCGGAACCTTCGGCCGCGGACAGCCCGTTTATTATGTTGGCTCAGTCCTATTGGCATTGGCGGGAATATCCGCCTGAAATGCGCAGCGGAGGGAAGGGGTTGGGCAAGAACGAGTTGGCCCCGGGCCTTCTGGATGTGCGGTTGGCGTTCAGTCGCGACGGGTTGAATTTTCAACGGTTGGGCGGACGCAAGCCGTTCATCGGATTGGGGATGGCCGGGACGTTTTCCTCCGCCCGTACGTGGGCCATACCCAACCCGATCCGCGTGGGCGACGAGTTGTGGATTTACTATTACGGCCAGAACCGCGATCACAACTGGTTTGACGATCCGGCGGCCTCCGGCTTCATGTCCGGTATCGACCGGGCGATCCTGCGATTGGATGGGTTCGTCTCCGCCGACGCGGATTATACGGGCGGGGAGATTGTGACGCCGTTGATTAAGTTTTCCGGCAAGCGGCTGGAGTTGAATTTTGACGGCGGGGCGGGTGGCAGTGTGCGCGTCGAACTGCTGGACGAAAATGACAAGCCGATCGAAGGTTATTCGGGCGCGGCGGCCGAGGCTTTGTACGGCAACTCGGTACGCCTGCCGGTACGCTGGGGCGATAACCAGGATGTCAGCCCGCTGGCCGGCAAGTCGATCAAGATGCGCCTGACTATGCGGGATTGCAAGCTCTACGCGTTTCAGTTTGTGCAATAGTCTGAGTATTAAGGTTGGATTTGTTGATATCTGAAAGGGATTGGGCGATGCGGTCTTTCAATTACACGTATTACCTTGTTTTTGTGTTGGCGTTGGCAGCTGGGGTCGAGGTCGGCGCGGCCGCCGGGCCGATTGACGTCGGTTCGCGCAAGCAACTGTTCATCGACCATAAATTTATCGCCGACGGCCGGGGCGTACAACTGACCATGAATCCGCCGGTCAAGACCAATCAGCCGGTGCTCACCGGTCAGCAGCCTTGGGAGGGGGAAGCGGGAGCAATGTGCGGCCAGGGCGGGGCGATCTTTAAGGAGAACGGCAAGATCCGTTTCTGGGGGGCGGGTAAAGCCATGCTCCCCATGCGGGATGCCGCGGACGGTCCGGTGCGGCATCTGGGTATTTATTGCGAATCGGTCGATGGCATTCATTTCGTCAAGCCCGATCCTAGCCTCTGTGCATTCGACGAGACAAAAGCAGAGATCGGGAAACATGGCCTGGCCGGCCTGGATGCGATCTGGGTGGACCCGAATGCTCCGCCGACTCAGCGTTACAAGTCCCAGGGCAAGTTCGTGGTCCCCCGCGACCCGGATGACGAAAATCGCGTCCCCGTGTTTCGCATCTATGCTTCACCTGACGGGTACCAATGGACGTTGTTTTCCGAACAACAGCTCGGCAAGTGCGACACCCAGAGCATCATGTTCTGGGATGAGGCGATCCGAAAATACCTGCTTTATACCCGGCATACGCCCTTTGCGGGTACGGCCCAGCGTTACCGCACGGTCCGCCGCCTGGAATCGGCGGACATGTTGAGCTGGGAAAACGAAACCGTGGTCATGCAGGCCGACGAAACCGATCTGGCCATCTGGCAGACCCCGACGCCTCAGCCGCCGGTGGATTATTACGGTGGGTGTGTATTCAAGTATCCGGAAAACTCCGTGGATGGCGTCTACGTCATGATGTCTCAAGCCTATTGGCACTGGCAGCGACGGCCGTTGGAGCAGCGCCGTGGCGCGAATCCCGACCGGCCTTTCCCGTTTGAGGTCCTGGCCCCGGCCACGTTGGATGTCCGTCTGGCAGCCAGCCGCGACGGGATTCATTTTGAGCGGCTGGGCGGGCGCAAACCTTTCATCGGGCTTGGGCTGGAAGGGACTTTTTGCTCCAAACGAACCTGGGCCCTGCCCAATCCGATCCGCATGGGGGATGAACTGTGGATCTACTATTACGGCACGAATAAAGACCATGACGGTTTTGTCGATCCGAAGTCGCCGGGAATCATGTCCGCCATCGACCGGGCGATTTTGCGGCTGGACGGGTTTGTCTCCGCCGACGCGGATTATACGGGCGGGGAGATTGTGACACCGTTGATTAAGTTTTCCGGCAAGCGGCTGGAGTTGAATTTTGACGGCGGGGCGGGTGGCAGCATACGCGTCGAGCTGCTGGACGAAAACGACAAACCCATTGAAGGTTATTCGGGCGCGGCGGCCGAGGCCTTGTATGGCAACTCGGTACGCCTGCCGGTGCGCTGGGGTGATAACCAGGATGTCAGCCCGCTGGCCGGCAAACCGATCAAAATGCGCCTGACCATGCGGGACTGCAAACTGTACGCGTTTCAGTTTGTTGAGTAGTCGTGTTACGGGGAAGTGACTTATGTCTGTTGGTCTTGGTTTGTTTAGCCTTGTATTCTTGCTGGCGGGGCCGCCTGGGTTTGTCCTGCTGATACGCGGGTTGCTGACCTACCGGGTAGGCCAGACGCCTTACTGCGCGGCGTGCGACTACAACCTTACCGGGCGGGTCAGCGAGCGTTGTTCCGAGTGCGGCGCGTATCTCGAAGAGCCGGGGGCCATTGTTCACGGCGAGTTGCGACGGCGGCCAAGGTTGGCGGTGATTGGCGGCCTGCTGCTGGCTTTTGGGATGTTGTCTCTTCTGGTCCCTTTTCTCGGGGTGGATTGGTATCGTTACAAGCCGACGGCTTGGGTAATTTCCGATCTCAAGTCGAATAATCAAACCCTCGCGAATCGGGCCTGGACCGAGCTGCAGAACCGGATGGTCCGCAAGCCGCTTTCGGAACGGCAACAAAATCGTCTGATTAGTATCTGCCTGGACACACAGGCGGCCGGCAAGCAAGGGGGAGTAAGTAGCAATTTGATTGGTTACCTGGGCCAGAGTTTTCTAAGCAACAAACTGACCGACCAGCAGGCAACCCTCTTCCTGGAGCAGGGGCTTAAGCTGGACCTCCAAGTCCGTCCGCGCGTCGTGCTCGGAGATCCATTTCCCTGCTGGCTCAACTTTCAGTTGAAATGGGGTATACCGATGCGCATGATCCTGACCAGCGAAGAATTCACCGTTGCCGGGGAATCCTGGAAATCGCCTTTCGAGATAGCACACGAAACTGCGAGTGGAACCGGAGGTGAGGGTCGGGGGTATACTCTGCAATGCCCATCCCCTGGTCGGCATCGGATCTTCAACCGTGTTCGAGTACGATTATTTTATTATCCTTGTTTACCGGTCCAAGGCAATGTGTCATGCGGATACGGCGATATTTCGGGACGATTGAAAATCTGGGGTAATCCAATTTACGACTCGACTTTTGATTTGGAGGCATTTACAGAAATCCTGCCCGAAGAGCCGCCGGATTACATCAAGCTGGTTAATGATGACTCACTGGCCGAGAATTTTCGGGCCTATGTCACTCTTGACGAAATTAGTTTTAGACGTGGCAAATATCGTGACCGCCGGACTGAAGAAGAACGTATGGGTTGGAATTACATTAGTTACAGTGAACGATCGCGTGAATCACCGTCACCCATGCCGTACAGCATCACGGCCGACGCCTATGCGCGTGTGGCAGGAAAAGAATATCGAATAGGAAGGGCCATCAGAGGAAAAGGGCATGATAGTATCCATATCAATATCGAGGGTCTTGACGGCGAGGTCGAGCCCTTTGACGCCTTCGACCTGGTCCTGCGGCCGAACCCGCGACTGGCCCGCGAGACGCTGGATATTTATGAGATCTACAACGGAGTGATCGTCAAGGAGGGGATCAAGGCCGAATTCAAGGAAAGCGAGCGGCGGTAACGGATGGCATGGGCAGGCCCGGCGCCGGGTGGTATGCAGGGTTGTCTACCATATGCAATATAAAGCACGCATTCCGGCGTTGGGTGGCATGGGCAGGCCCGACGTGCTTGGCAAAGCACGCCGGGTCTGCCCGTGCCGATGCGGGGTTGGCTCCTGTGTATAAGAAAACGCACGGTTCCCGGGACGCTGGGATCCGCGATGCCATGCATGGCCGGGAGTGAACGGTTGCACGGATTCGCACGGGCAAATTCGGAATCCGCTTGGCCGCGGATTCCGAACCTCCCCATGCCAACCAACCCGCGAATCACGAACCTGCCCATGCCACCCAATCCGCGGATTCCGAACCTCCCCATGCCAACCAACCCGCAGATCACGAACCTGTCCACTCGAACCAAACGGCGGACACCGAACCTGCCTATGTAAATTAGAGGTGTTATGTTTATAATCGAGTCATGTATCTGCGCGATGGTTCCGTTCGTAAATACCGGCGCGGCCACAACGATCCCGGCGTGGCCCATGAATTGACCTTCACCTGTTATAAGCGTTATCCCCTGTTGAATGCGGATCGCAGCCGACAATGGCTGTTGGACGCATTGAGGCGGGCAAGGTGTAAATGGGACTTCGAAATATGGGCGTATGTCATCATGCCCGATCATGTCCATCTGCTCATATTTCCACGTCGGGCTGATTACCAGATATCCTCCATCTTACGGGCCATCAAACAGCCGGTGGCTCAACAAGCGGTGTATTATCTTCATCGGTACGCGCCACGATGGTTGGAGCGTTTGCGAATCGTACGATCAAACGGTTGCATGGAACATCGTTTCTGGCAGCAGGGAGGCGGTTACGATCGGAATATTGTTCAAGTGAAGACGGCCTGGGCGACAATACAATACATTCATGCTAATCCGGTTCGCCGCGAATTGGCCGCCTGTCCAACGGATTGGCCTTGGTCCAGCGCCCGATGGTACGCGGGACTGAATAATGTTCTTTTGGAAATGGATGGGAAGCCGCCGGATTGTCCATTGCATTGAGGAGGTGGGCCGTATTCGCCCTAATATGTGGCACCGCACGGAAGAAGTTCTATAACTTAGATGGGTTGCTTGAGCTTGGACATGGATACGAACACGTGGATATGGTCGGTACGATGAACCGGGTGGCATGGGCAGGCCCGACGTGCTTGGCAAAGCACGCCGGGTCTGCCCGTGC
>CAYNYK010000084.1:0-23080 GCA_964401335.1 uncultured Planctomycetales bacterium | reverse complement strand
GCCCAGGCGAGGCAGGCCCGCCCAGGCGAGGCAGGCCCGCCCAGGCGAGGCAGGCTCGCCCAGGCGGAGCCGGGCCGTGGCGAGCGGGTAAACTGCTTCGGGCTGGTAATATTTCCTTAATCGCCTGCCGTGGCCCGGCATGGGATAAAACCAAATCCGAATTCAATTCTTGGACCATCGACCACGCATGTCTTGGCATGGATCGGACTGTTAGACTAAACTCGCCGACGCCGCCGGGTTTTGTTGGAGGTAAATCAGTGATTACCGGTCCTATGAGCTATCGCGGAACAGGAGTTGTCATTCGGATCCTTGCAGGGATTTTGCTGCTAACCTCGGTTGTTGAAGGCGATCCTGATATCCCAACCCCCACCGATGTGCCTTACGGAACGGCCCAATGGCCTGAAGATCGCGGTAACCACCGGGCGTTGGTTCGGGTGACGGAAAAAGCGGAAGCGGTGGTGGTCCGTATACCCTGGCGCCGCCGCGACCTGAATCCGCAGGGCCATGCTATATGGGTTTACGATGCGGCCACGAATAAGCGGCTGAGGAATGTGGTCTGTCCGGTGGTCACACGCGCCGAAGGATACATCGCTTTAGAACCGCCCACGACGCCGGGAGTTTATGAAGTGTATTACCTGCCCGGCAAATGGGCCGGCAAATGGTGGCACCCCACGACGGAATACGCCAAACCCGAAAACACTGCCGATCCGAAATGGCTTGAACGAGCCGGACTGGCCGGCGAAGTTACGCGGGCGAAACTGGAAAGCCTGCCGCAGGCGGTGGTAACGGAAATCCAGAGCCGGGGAGAGTTTCACAGCTTCTACCCTATGGAAATCGTAGCCACCGATGAGGAAGTTGCCGGCCTCCTGGCCGCCCACGATAATCGAACGTATCTGGTTTTTCCCGAGGACCGTCGTTATCCCATTCGGATGCGGGAATTCCTTCCGCAAAGATGGATCGCCCAAGGCCCGCGCAACATCTTCCAAGGCCGGGCGCGACCCAACGAATATTATGTATTTCAACTTGGTATCTATGCTGCCAAATCCAAACTTGGCCCATTCGAGTTGTCCTTCAGCCCGTTAACGCACGAAAAAGGAGAAGCCACGATCGCGCCGACCCACTTCGATTGCATTAATCTCGGCGGTGTGGACTGGTTTGGCCGTCCTTTCCGTAAGGAAATCACCGTGCCCAAGGGCGGGGTACAGGCCCTTTGGATCGGCCTGGATATCCCCAGCGAAACGGAGAAGTCGCCCGGTACCTATCGCGGGAAATTGACCATACGTCCACGAGACGCGGAACCGACCGATGTCAATATCGCCATCGAAATCGAGGGCAAGGTACTCGAGGATCGAGGCGACTCCGAATTGTGGCGTCACTCGCGTTTACGCTGGCTCAATTCCACCATTGCGCAGGACAACGAGCCTACCGTGCCTTTTCTTCCTCTCGAGGTAGCGGGCCGAACGATTCGCTTTTTGGGCCGCAGGGTCGAATTGGCTGACACGGGTATGCCCGCCTCGATACTCAGCTACTTCGCGCCGACCGTGGATCGCTTGTCCGAAGACGGCCGGGAGATTCTCGAAAGCCCCATCCGCTTGACTGTCCTCGGGGAGGGCAACCAGGTCCACCGCTGGTCAGGGGACGCGCCGGCCATCCGGCAAACGGCTCGCGGCCTCGTGGAATGGGTCGCGAAAAGCGAGGGCGAGCAAGGCCTCGATCTCGAATGCCGTGGTCGCATGGAGCCGGACGGTTTTATCGATCTGCGGATGACGCTCAACGCCCGCAAGGATGCGACCCTCAACGATGTGTGTCTTGAGGTTCCCGTCCGAGCCGATGTGGCCCGTTTCATGTTCGGCCTCGGACGCAAGGGCGGGCATCGGCCGGTCTCCTGGGACTGGAAGTGGGACCTGAAGCTGGCCAACTACATGATCTGGCTGGGGGATGTCAACGCGGGGCTCCAGTGCAAGCTTCGCGGTCCGAAGGATTTCTGGAGTCTCTATGGCCTTTCCGAACAGATCGTGCCTCGTTCCTGGTATAACGACGGGCAGGGGGGCTGTCGGGTCGAGGAATCGGGCAGCGCGGTCGTATTCCGCGCTTTCTCGGGGCCGCGCAAGCTTGTTGCCGGTTCAACCATCGAGTTCCGCGCCTCTTTCCTGGTTACGCCCCTCCGTCTGCTAGATTTGCGGCATTGGGATCGGCGTTATTATCATGCGCAAACCGGCAAGGGTGGCGTCAATGATGTAGGGCAATGGCTGCGCGACGCTAAGCAAGCCGGCGCCAAGGTAATCAATGTCCATCAAGCCGCGCCGATCAATCCGTTTATCAACTACCCCTTCGTCAAGGCCGACGCCATACGCGTCTTCGCCGAGCAGGTCCATGCGGCCGACATGCGGCTCCTGCTCTATTACACCGTCCGCGAGCTTAGCGTCCATGCGGCCGAACTCTGGGCGTTTCGCAGCCTGGGCGACGAGATATTTACCGACGGCCCGGGCTTTCGTCTGGCGGACCACTTTTCCGAGACTCCTCAGGAGCATCTGAAACCCGGCGAAGGCGTTCACGGCCACCCCTGGCTCTGTGAGCATTTGGTCAGCGGGTACCTTCCGGCATGGCACACGCCGCTCGATGATGGCGGTTGGGACATTTCCATCGCTACCAGCGGTCTTTCCCGCCTGCACAACTATTATCTTCAGGGCCTTGACTGGCTTGTACGCCATGACGGGGTGGACGGCATCTACATCGATGGCATCGGCTACGACCGGACCATCATGAAGCGGGTGCGCAAGGTTCTGGATCAGGCCCGGCCGGGATGCCTGATTGACTTTCACTCGGGCAACAACTTCGCTCCGGTCTATGGTCTGGGGAATGTTCTCCTTCAGTACATGGAACATCTGCCCTACATGGACAGCCTCTGGATCGGCGAGGGCTTTGACTACAACGAATCTCCTGATTACTGGCTTGTTGAAATTGCGGGGATACCCTTCGGCCTGTTCAGCGAGATGCTACAAAAAGGCGGCAACCCTTGGCGGGGGATGATCTATGGCATGACCAACCGCCTGCCCTGGTCGGGCAATCCCGCGGAAATATGGAAGTTGTGGGACACTTTCGGCATTCGCGAGGCCGACATGATCGGCTATTGGGTCCCCCTTTGCCCGGTGCGAACGGATCAGCCTGATATACTGGCCACCGTATACCGCCGCGCGGATCGCAGTCTGATCTCTCTGGCCAGTTGGGCGCCGGAAAAACGCGACGTAACGTTACGGGTGAATTGGCCGGCCTTGGGCCTCGATCCGGCACGGACTCGCCTCCGTGCTCCCGAAGTCCCCAACTTCCAGCCCCCGGCTGAGTTCTCCCCCGGCGACCCCATTCCGATCGAACCCGCCCGCGGCTGGCTCCTGATCGCCGAGCCGGCGAAGGAATGAACGTCACGCCTTTGTAGAAGAGTGCATCCTACTAAAAGAAAAGGGTCACTATTGATTTTTGATGGGCGGGGTGCCCTATCTATGCCGAGCGGGGTACGCTACCCCTCGATCACCTCGCCGGCCAGGACATACAACGGTTCGGGGTAGCAAAAGTCCTTGAAGACCCTGCCCTTGAAGATATCCAATCGTCCCGCCGGAGTGACGACCGTTTCTCGAATCCAGCCGCCGACGACTCGGCCGATGATAAAATCGTGTGAGCTGACCGGCTCGAGGTAACCATACATTTTCAGAGGCTCCTTGAAGTACCTGAGAATCAGCTTAAGTTGTTGTTGGCAATCCGATGGTTGTGTACTGCTGCTCAAGACCACGGGCGGGTCGGCGGCCTATACCGACTGAAGACCAAGCAGGATTCCGCTGACCAACACACGGATTCGATTTGTCGTCATAACTGCATCCTTGTGTTTTGATTTTCTTGATGCTCGATTATTTGATCCTTCGGCGAGATCAATAAGACGGCTTTGCCCAACGGTAATGTCAGGCCTTCTCTTCGCATTGTACAGCGCATTGGGACGCCGCCCAAACCATCGTCTTGGTTATTTTTCCCGCCATGACCACGGCTTCACTTTCCTTATCGTCCGTTGGTAATGATCGCAATTGCCGGGAAAGCCCGCGAATAACCGATTCCTTCGCACTTATACGCCTGAATATGCGGTCTTGATGCTGCATCGAAGGTAAACAGTGACAATTTGAGAGTCAGACCACCCTCGTGGTAGTATACCGACGATTGGCGTGAGGCCGTAAAGCCTACCCCAACGGATAGTCGTGTTTTGCGCGAGCCATTCATGCGTTGTTTCGTGGCCATCGAGTTGCCCGAGGAAATTCGCCGACGGCTGGGTGAGTTGCAAAAGCAGCTCGGCGAGCTGGACCGATTTGTGCGCTGGGTACGGCCGGAGCAGATTCACCTGACCGTCAAATTCCTGGGCGAGGTACCCGATCAGCAAGTATCGGCGGTATGCGCGGCTGCGGTGACAGCGGCCGGCGCGGCGGAACCGTTTGAGATCGAGATATCGGGTACGGGTTGTTTCCCCGACCGTGGGCCGGTTCGTGTGCTTTGGGCGGGAATCCCTGAACTGCCGCCGGCGTTGTTGGCCGTTCAACGAGCGATGGAGCAACGCTATGCGGAGTTGGGGTTCCCCAGGGAAAATCGAGCCTTCCGCCCGCATCTGACTCTTGGGCGGACACGCGAGGGGGTTTCCGCGTCGGTGGTCCGGGCCGCAGTGGAGCACGAGGCCGGTTTTGTCGTCGGCCGGTTCCATGTCGAGGCGTTGACCGTTTTTCAATCTATTCTCAAGCCGGCCGGCCCGACGTATATTACCTTGGCCCACGCCCTGTGCGGCGGAGGGAAGTAATGCCCCACCAGCCCGAAGCGCGAGTGAGGATCTTTTGCGCCAGCCCGAAGCAGTTTACCTCGCCGTGGCGGGCAAGCAAGGGACTACCACCCCGAAGCAGTTTATCTTGCTTGCCTCGCCTTGGCGGGTCGTGGCGGGCCAGCAAGGGTACCAGCCCGAAGCGCCAGCGAGGGTCTCTGGCTGAACGAATCGAATTGTGCGGGTTGTCGACCGGGCGTTGCGGAAGTCAAGGGCTGAAACGCTTTCCAAACATGACGGAGGTATCCCGTGAACGATCATCCCAACGGACAGAAAGTAAGCCGGCGTGCATTCATGAAAACCGTCGGCGTGACCGCCGCGGCCATCGGCTCATCGGCCCACGTGGCCTTCGGCCAGGCGAACGAAAAGAAAATCCGCATGGCCGTCGTCGGCGGGGGGTTCGGGCGTTCCTTTTATTGGCATGAGCATCCCAACAGCGTGGTCACCGCCGTCTGCGATATTCAGAGCAAGAAACTTGACATGCTCAAGCAGACCTATCGTTGCGATACCGGCTACGACGACTTCCACAAATTGCTGACCGACAAGAATGTTGATGCCATCGCCGTCTTCACTCCGGCCCCGCTGCACGTCTATCATTCCGTCAAGGCCCTGGAGGCCGGCAAGCATGTGATCAGCGCCGTGCCTGCGTCAATGACCCTGGAGGGTTGTCAGCAGTTGATCGACGCGGTACGCCGTACCGGCCTGACCTATATGATGGCCGAGACCAGCGTTTATCGTCAGGAGACGATTTCCGTACGGCAGTGGTATAAAGAGGGTAAATTCGGTGAGATTTTCTTTACCGAGCTCGAATATCATCACGAAAAGCTGCTCAAATATTATTATGATGACCGAGGCCTGCCGACCTGGAGGTACGGGATGCCTCCCATGCTTTACCCGACCCACTGCACCAGTTATCTGACCAGCGTTACCGGTGAACGCTTCACCGAAGTCAGTGCCATTGGTTGGGGCGATGGCCACGAAGTGCTCCAAAGCAACCTGTACCACAATCCTTTCTGGAATACCACGGGCTTTTTCAAGACTTCGGGGGGGCATTCCTCGAGAGTTTCGATTTTTTGGCACGTGGCCGCCCCGCTGGTCGAGCGGGCCACGTGGTACGGCAATAAAATGTCCTTCTTCATGCCCCGCCAGGAAGGCGGAGTGTCCATGTTGGGATGGGGGCGTGACGGGCAAGCTGCGTCCGAACAGGTCGAAATTCCGAAGCATTATATGACCATGCTGCCCGAACCGCTGCGCAGGGAGAGCGGTCACGGCGGGTCGCATACGTTTATCACCCACGAGTTCGTTACGGCTCTGGTCGAAAAACGCAAGCCCCTTGTTGACGTATATGAGGCCGTCGCCTACACCGCGCCCGGTATCGTCGCTCATGAGTCCGCCCTGCGCGACGGCGAACGCCTGATCGTGCCTAACTTCGATCCGACGGTGTAGGTTAACCCGCTACGTGAAAGTATTCGTGAGGGAGATTCGATGCCTCATTACGAGGAATGGCGAAAAAGCGGTTTGAGTTATTTCCCATTGGTGCTTGCCATGACGGCGTTCGTCTTTGGCGGCTTGCCGGGCTGTGCGCCAGGACCGACGGCGGATTTCGTGATTGCTCCGGATGGCAACGATGCCAATCCTGGAACGGCGCAGCGGCCGTTCGCCACGCTTGAACGTGCCCACTCGGCCGTAAAAGTATTGCGTCAGCGTCAACCGCAACGGGATGTTCGCGTGTTGCTAAGGGGCGGAACCTACCGAATCCAACACCCGGTCGTGTTCACATGGCATGACTCGGTGGCGCCGGGATACACCACCACCTACGAGGCTTGGCCGGGGGAACTGCCGATCCTCAGTGCCGGGATTCCGATCATCGGATGGGAGAAGGGCGGCGATCTGCCCGGGATATCCGATGTTGCTCGTGGAAAAGTGTGGTCGGCCCCGGTTCCCTCGACGATACAGGATGTGCTCGTCCTCTACGATGGCGATCGGCGCTTACCCCGGGCGCGGGGAGCCGGTTTCGTACCGATATCGGTGCCGACAGAAACTTCGGCACGGGACCAATCTACGAAATCCGTGGCGTCCAGACACGAAATGCTGTTTCCGGAGGGAACGGTGCGGGGCGAGCCGAAGGGTTGTCGCTGGGAACTGATTGTGGTTCCCCGATGGCCGTGGACGATGAACATTCTTCCGATTACCGGTTTCGATCCGTCCTCCCGCCTGATACGGACCGATGTGCCGGCCACCTACCCTCTGGAAAAGGTGGCCTTTGGGCATTTCCCCGACGGCACCGCCTGGATCGAAAACGCCCCCGAGGTTTTAGATGAGCCGGGGGAATGGGTGTTTGATGCCCAGGCCCGTCGGATCTATCTCTGGCCGGAGGGCGACAGACCGTCCGATGAAATCGTTGTGCCGGCCCTGACGGAAATGATCCGTATCGAGGGCGCGATGGATGACGAGGGGCGGCAGGATCGACCGGTCAGGGGGCTCGTTTTTCGCGGCCTGCAATTTACTCATAGTAATCGCTATGCCTGGTCGTCGAACAAAACCGGCTTGGGCCTCCAGCACGACTGGGAGATGTTCGATCGGCCGACCGCCCTCGTGCGCTTACGCGGGGCGGAGGAATGTGTTTTCGAGGCCTGCCGCTTCGTCAATACCGGCGGCACAGCCCTCCGTCTTGATTTACATGCCCAACGGAACGTCGTGCGTGGCAATCTGATCGCCCGCACCGGCGGCGTGGGAGTGCTCCTGGCCGGCTACGGCCCGGGGACCAAGGATGTCAACCGGGAGAATCGCATCGAGGACAATCACATCCACCACGTGGGCGAACTGCTCTGGCACTCGCCGGCCGTCTTCGTCTGGCAAAGCGGCTCCAACCGCATCGCCGGCAATCTGATTCACGATTGTCCCTATACGGCCGTCGTGGTCAGTGGGCGTATTATCTGGGAGCGGTCCGGGACTAAAGAGTGTGCGCGCACGATCCGCTGGTGGGAAGTTGATGCGGTCCTGCCTCCGGAGATAAAAGCGTTGAGCTGGGCTGAGCGTGAGCCGTTTCTGCACGGCCGCCATAATGTCGTGGAGGCCAACGAGATTTTCGCGGTGATGAAGACGCTTGGCGACGGCAACGCGATTTACATATCCGGTACAGGCCGTGGTAATGTCATTCGCGGAAACTACATCCACGATTCGCCCGGACCGCACATGAACGCCGCCATCCGCTGTGACGACGATCAGCATGGAACCAAGATCACCCACAACATCGTGTGGCGTACCTGCGGCGAGGGTTTTATCAACAAGGGTAATAATACGTTTACGAACAATATTTTCGCGGATATCCGCGCGTGTCACCAGAAGGGTGTCCGCAAAAGCCGCGGCTTTATTGTGCTGCCGTATGGCGACTTGTCGGGAACCGTCATTGAGCGAAATATCTTTTATTCGACCAACCAGGAGCTTCCCGCCTTGACCGAAGGCAGTATTCGCAATTATACGCCGGCGCTGTTGCGTGAATGCCAATCCGACCACAACCTCTATTTCTGTACGCAGCAACCGGCCTGGGCTGAGGCGATGTTACGGGAACAATGCGCCTTCGGTGTCGAATGTAACAGTCTTGAGACCGACCCGCGTTTCGTCGCGATCGAACAAGGAGACTTTCGTCTGCGGCCCGACTCGCCGGCTCTAAAACTAGGTATCGAGCAACTTACGCCGGCGGTTATCGACCGTTCGGTTTTTCCATTCAATATGGATTGACGGTTGGCAAGTCGATGGACGAAAAAAGGCCCGGGGAGTTAGCGTCCCCGGGCCGGATGTATCTTTTAATCAATGGTGTGGTTATTTACGTCGAGCGTAAACGTCAATCATTTCCTTGCAGGTGATCGGTTTGATCTTACCGGCGTTGCCGGCCTGGCCGAAAGCGATCATCCGCTCGATGCAAAGCTTTTTCATGGCTTCGCGGGCCGGGGTCAGGTATTTACGCGGGTCGAATTCGCCGGGATCCTCGGCGAAGACCTTGCGGATGGCGCCGGTGATGGCCAACCGATTGTCGGTATCGACATTGATCTTGCGAACGCCGTGCTTGATGCCCCGCTGAATTTCCTCGACGGGCACGCCGTAGGTCTCTTTCATCTTCCCGCCGTACTTGCGGATAATTTCCAGCAGTTCCTGGGGCACGCTGGACGACCCGTGCATCACCATGTGGGTATTGGGCAGACGTTTGTGAATTTCCTCGATAACGCTCATGACCAACACATCGCCGGTCGGTTTCTTGGTGAATTTGTACGCTCCGTGGCTGGTCCCGATGGCGACGGCCAGCGCATCGACGCCGGTTTTTTCGACGAATTCGCCGGCCTGGTCGGGGTTGGTCAGATGCTTGAGGGCCTCATCCTCGCTCAGGCCGGCCCCGTGGCCGTCCTCGATGCCGCCGAGGCAGCCGAGCTCGCCTTCCACGGTGACGCCCTTGGCATGGGCGGCCTTGACCACCTTGCTGGTGACCTCCACGTTGTACTCGAAACTGGAAGGCGTTTTGCCATCCGGCTGCAGGGAGCCGTCCATCATGACCGACGTGAAGCCCTGTTCGATCGCGCTGAAGCAGGTCTCGGGCGAATTGCCGTGGTCCAGATGCATGGCGATCGGGATTTTCGGGTAAAGCTCGACTGCCGCGAGCATCAGGTGTCGCAGATAGACATCGTTGGTGTAGGCCCGTGCGCCGCGGGAGGCCTGAATGATAACCGGCGACTCGGTTTCCTCGGCGGCCATCATGATGGCTTGGATCTGCTCCATGTTGTTGACATTGAAAGCAGCCAGGCCGTAGTTATTTTCCGCCGCATGATCCAACAAAGCTCGCATGGGTACTAGTGGCATAGTGATCGATCTCCTGACAACAAGGTTTTGTGGTTTATCGGACAAGCGGTTTTGATCCCCACGGCGGGACCGCCAGCCGGTCTATTCGACTATCGTCAATCAAACGGGCCATCTATTCTTGGCCAGCACCCTTGGGGGCAACAAAAGCCGCGCCTACCTATTACTTTGAAAGGCACGTGACCGCGCTTCCTGGCCAGTTTGCCCCCAAACGAAGCAGACGGCGGGATTTTACCGCTAAGCGGAAAGAAGGGCAACCGGGCGATTTTGCACCGCGTATGGACCACGCGGTTGGGGGGTATTTCCGTTTTGTCCGACAGGGCGACTGTCAGGTCGTCGCGGTTTTGAGCAGTCGGGTGTTGGTTCGCAGGCCCTTGATGATCTTGGCAAGTTTGCCGTCGGTCTGTGGGCCCGAGAGACCGCGGAACAGCCGCCAGAGCCGTCCGGGACGTAATAGATAGGACAAGGCAAAGAAACTGGCATAGGCGAAAAGAATCATGCTCCGCAGCAACCAATCGGGGATATGGGGATGCCAGGATCGGTAGTTGCGAAAATCCATATAACCGAAGATGGAATCGAGATAATCGTCGTTCATTTCGAGACGGCCGGCGGCCTGAAGCTCGCGAAAGATAGGGGTGTTGGGCAACGGTGCCAGGGCGGCGATATTGATTTCGTGGAAACCGGCGACCGCGCAGCGAATAATGGTGAGGTAAGTCTGCAGCAGGTCGTGGAAAGTCTCGAAAGGGAATCCCAATACAAAGGCAGCCTGCACGCGGATGCCCGCACGCATCGCCGAACGCGCCGAGGCAAAGACGTTTTTGATTTTGATTTTTTTGCGGATCCGTTCCAGTACGCGAGGCGAGCCGGATTCGATGGCATAGGTAAATTGTCGGCAGCCGGCCGCGAACATGGCTTGGGCGACTTGTTCGTCAATGGCTTCGCTGCGGGTGCCGGAGGGCATCTGCCAGGAGATTTTCAGGCCGCGTTTGATGATTTCATTGCAGAAGGCCAGAGTCCAATCTTTACGGACGATGGCGGTAAGGTCCTCGAAATGGAAATCATTGACGCCGTAGCGACGCATGTAGAGTTCCATTTCGTCTACCAGGCGGACCGGATCGCGGGGAATCCAGCGGGTGGTCCAGGTGCCGGATGCGCTACAGAAGCTGCAGTGGTAGGGGCATCCGCGGGTGGCCAGAATGGGCATGGATCGTCCGTCGGCGCTGCCGTGCGGCTGGCGGAGAGCGATATAACCTTCGATATCGAAGTGATGCCAGGCGGGCAGAGGGATGTCGTCGATGTTGCGAATGCGTTCGCGCGGCGGGTTGATGACGATTTGCCCGCCGACACGCCGAACAATGCCGGGCAGATCGTCCAGTGGGTATCCTTGTTGCAAGCGGTCGCATAATTCGACGAGCGTTACCTCGCCTTCTCCGACGACACACAGGTCGGCGTTGGTTTCGCTCAGGATCAACTCCGGCAGGGCGGTGGCGTGCTCGCCGCCGACCACCAATGGTTTATTAGACCAGCGGGTTTTGATGAGCCGTACCAGTTCGCGCATCGAGGGCCAACTCGAGGAGAACATGAGACCGATCCCGATGAGGTCGGCTTGGGGATCGATGGCTTCGATGATCTGGTCAAAGGATTGGCCCCGTAAAGCCTGGCCATGCACCCGCTCGATATGGTTGAAATCACCCGCCACGCCGTCAATGACGCAGACGGTATGACCGGCGGCCTCGAGAGCGGCAGCCAGGTAAGCCAACCCCAGCGGTGGAATGGCCACGGCGGACACGTAATTGGTGGCGGAGATCCTCTGCGGCGGATGAATCAATTGAATACGCATGTCAAAGACCCACATTCCTTATCAGCAGGTAATCAAAGGATGGTTCGTTTCAACCACCATCAGGCAACCCTTTGCGCATCGGAAATGCCGGAACGATCATGGAGCTAATTTCGGACCTTTTGTTAGAGAAACTTACAGTCGACTTACTATAATAATACAATATATACGTCTTATGTTTATTTTCTGGCCATTTGGCACGCTACTCACTAAAAAATTGGGTGTTCCATTTCTCATGTTGGTCAGTTAAATCGTATAATGGTTAAGGGGACGGTGTAAGCTCTTTTTCCGAAGAGAGTTATGTTCCGATTGAGGCGGGATGGAGCAGTCTGGGGCGACCCTGGGTGTGATAAATGGCGATAAACCTCCATGGTTGTTGACCTCTTTCATTAAAAGGACGATAATAATGATAGATAAGTCGTCGGTTTTTGTTCGCTTATTTATCCTCCCTCCGACGGCTTGTAATTGCGTGTGACCAGCCGAGGAGCGGGGAAGCTCTCGGCTGGCGTAGTTCCCCCGCATAGGGTTTAATCCTCGCCGCCGATGCCCTGATCAACCCGAGGGCTCCAGGCCAAACCGGCGGCTAGTGGGGCCGAGGAAGAGGTGGCCCCGGGAGTCCTTCCATGGCCAAGTATCACAATAAGAGTCTGGCCGCCCTGGCCCATCAGTTGCAGCTTTCCCCTGCGCGTTTGCGTCTAAAACAAATCGAGGCGACGGAGGATCTGATCGATCTTCTGGAACCCAATAAACGCTATCCCTACGAATTTGTTTGCCACCAGATCACGGGGTACCGCCCCAAGGGCGAATACGTGAACAAGGTGTTAACGGGCACATCCCTGATCGAGGATTTGGTTTTACTTGTTGAAGAACTGAGTCTGACGCCCTTGCTTCCCGTGACGGCCATACCGATGGCGTGCTGGAGTACGGAGGAGTTGGCCGAGCGCTTGCGGGTTTCGACGAAAACGATCTGCCGTTGGCGCAGGCGGGGCATGCCCGGCCGTAAACTCCGCTTTCCGGACCGCTCGGTACGTATGGCCTTTACGGAACGAAGTGTTCGGCGGTTTGTGGCCCGCCATACGGATTTGGTCAAGCGTGGGGCGGCGTTCAAGCAGCTTTCGGGACAGGAAAAGGCTCGGATTGTGGAGATGGCCCGACGGGAACTGGCCAATCGTCGCATGCGGCTGCATGAGTTGTCGCAATTAATCGCCGCCCGGATGGGGCGGGCGGTCGAGACGGTACGTTACACCCTCCGGAGGTATGACCAGGATCATCCGGAAGCGGCCTTGTTTGGCCATGACGAACAACCGGTCATCGATCCGCGAATGCAAGCGATTTACGATGCGGTAATCGTGGAGGGACAGTCCCCCGAGATGGTGGGGAAACGTTTCGGCCGGTCGGCCCGCGCCGTGTCGGCCATCGTACGGGAAGTGAGGGCCCGGTTGCTGATGGCTCGAGAGATCAATTATATCCCCAATAAGGAGTTTGATGCTCCCGACGCCGACGAAAGGATCCTCACCCCAGCCGAGGATTCTCCAGCGGGGGCGCGGAAACGAATCCGCCCGCCGACAGATTTGCCGCCGTATTTGCAGGATTTGTATCGTCAGCCTTTGTTGGCGGCCGATCAGGAACGTGAGATTTTCCGGCGATACAATTACTTGAAATATAAAGCCCACCAATTGCGCTGTCGGCTGGATGTGTTGAAGGCCGATGTCGAATTGATGGATCGGATCGAAGCCTTGCTGGCGGAGGCGGATCGGGTCAAGAATGATATTTTGCGAGCGAATCTGCGTCTCGTGGTGAGTATTGCCCGACGGCACGTGGGAAAGGCCTCCTGTTTCTTCGAGGTGGTCAGCGACGGCAATCTGGCCCTTATGCGCGCGGTCGAAAAATTTGATTACTCTCGGGGCTTCAAGTTCAGCACCTATGCATCGTGGGCGATCATGCGAAATTATGCCCGGATTATTCCGGAGCAGATGTATCAGTCGGCCAAGCTGGTGACCGGCATGGATGAGATGCTGTCCGTTACCCCCGAACAGCAGGACGAGGAACGGGAATCGCTCATCGAGCATGCCCGCTATCTGGTCCGCAAGGGCTTGGCTTTATTGACCGCTCGGGAGCGGGACGTTGTGATGCGCCATTACGGGTTGCGAAAGAACGAGGCGGCCATGACCTTGGAGCAGATTGGCGGTCTCTTAGGGGTTACCAAGGAGCGGGTGCGCCAGATCGAACGTAAGGCGCTCGCCAAGCTGCGGATGGAACTGCCATGCCCGGAAGGGGTATTTTCCTCGAACATGACAAGTCAATAGAAAAAATATATTGCCAACGGATGGGAGTATTGACAGAAAGGAAAAACGGCCGGCTTCGTCCGGCCTTTTTTTATCCACCGAGTCATTTATGAATGACCGATGATACGGACGAGTAGGGATACATACGTAATGTAATGATTTATTCAAATTCATTTAATCCTTCGGAGGTTGACTCGAGGAAATGGTGTGCGATAATAAGTATTCTGAATTGGCGCACTCCTCGGAAATCGGATACGAAACTTCTATCGTTGATTCCGGGTTCGCAACAGCAGCATTCAGAAAGGCGGCAGTCTATCGGACAAAATGCACCCGGTTAACCTGTCTTAGTGAAAGAATATGAAAGTCACGTGCCCCCACTGCAAGAAAGTTCTGGACGCTCCGCCGGAGTGGGCGGGCAAGAAAGTTCGCTGCCCAGGTTGTCGAAAGCCGGTTAAGCTGCCGGCTTCCCATGCCGGACCCTCCAAGGAAGAGCTGGGCTTTGATCTGGACTCCCTGGCCACGATGGAATCGAGCGGCCACGTGGTCGTTCGTGACCGGAACCGCAAACCCTTGACCCTGAAAGAGGCACAGGCCGCCGCCGTTCAGACCGTGGAACGCAAGGCGGTCAGCACCGATCCGACCGTGCGTTTTTGCCCGCAATGCGCGAAAGTTGTTCGCTGTGACGACGTTTACGCGGAGTTGATTTGTGCCCAGTGCGGGGCGGACATCCCCAGCTTAATGACCCCCAAGAGCGGTTACGTTAAGTACAACAAGGATGCCGGGATCCTTAAAACAAAGATTAATTTCTACAACGGCTTTACTGGAGCGGTGTTATATCCATTGCCCGGCATTACCGCGATTCTTATCGGGATGGCGGCGGCCTTGGGCATGATTGCTCTACCGGTGGTCGGTGCCGTGGGTATAGTCGCGGTATCCAATTTGAACGAGGTGGCCGAAAAGACGGAGGTGACCTGGCTGGGGACGTTCATGTTTGGAATGTTCATCCTGGAGGGTGTTCTTTTTGGGGCGCTGGCTTATTATTTGATGATTGACACGATCCGGGCGACCTCGGGAGGACACGAGCAACCTCCGCCGTTGACCTGGAACATATCGAGGATTGGATCGGCTCTCGGAGGTTATCTGGCCTTGGTGGTTTTTTATGTCCTGGTGATCCTGGCCTTGTTAAGTATCTCCGGTAAGGGTTTCCCAAGCACCGCCGATGATCTGGCCCCTTTGATGCAACCCGGTCACATACTCATCCTGGCGTTACTAACCTTGCCGATTCCTATGAACATCATCGGATTGGCCAGCGGCAACATGCTTAACGGTTTCAACCCGGCGAAGATTTTATTGTCGATAGCGAAATTGGCGGGACACTATCTGTTTTTGTATTTGATCGTGGTATTGTATATGGGGCTGTATATCGGCCTCATGATCGCGGTAATGAACTGGGCGGCCCCCAAAATGATGGAGGCCGCAAGCCGAGGAATTCAGGCGGGCTTTTTAAATCTGATCATCGGGGCCTTGGCTTGGACGGTTTTGGTTGGTCTGGGTTTCTATTTTGCCTACGTACTGGGGAGAATCCTGGGTTTGTTTGCCCGAACCTATCGGTCGCGTCTTGCGTTTGAGCTATAACCCGTCACGCTGTTCGCTCTTGAAACAACCTCGTTTATAAAGACCCTGCTTACGCGGCGATAATCAGAGTAAATTACGCAGATTTCTTCATCCCCAAAGCTTGACCGGCTCGATATAAAAGACGGGTGCGAAGACGCCAAGGTTATAGAGTAAATATGTAAATAGTTTCGAATGGGAGGGTGATCCTTTTAGGCGTTTGTAACGTATATCTGTATGAAAAGGAGGCCATGCAGCTAACAAAGGGCCAGGGACACCTGTCTGAATTGGTGCTGGTTGGATTTTCAGGTAGGATAAGTCGTCCTGCCCGACCGGAGTGAGTTTTCAGGGCTTGCCGATATGCGGAGGTGCGGGTCGCGTTGGTAGCCAGTCCTGAGAGAAGATCGTTATCTCGAGCGGACAAAGCGAGGCAATAGTGGTGTTGATGCAAAGGGTAATAGACCGGTTGGTAATTGGGGTGGTGGTCGGGTTCATGACGGGGTCACTCGGTTGCGCGGTGCCCCAGAAGCCGGGCAACGGCCGGGTCAGTCGAGAGGTGGAACCGACGACCCAAACGGCCTACTACCTGTATCTTCCCGAGGATTATGTGGCCAATAATGGACGCCATCCCCAGAAGGAACGCTGGCCGGTGGTGGTGACTTTCCATGGTCTGAAACCTTATGATAATGCCGGACCACAGATTCGCGAATGGCAGGAGGAAGCCGACCGATATGGGTTCATCGTCGTCGCCCCTGATCTGCGTACCTGCGACAGCCTGACGATGCAACTACCGCTACGGGATCCCACGCTTTGGTACGTACGCAAGGATGAACAAGCGGTTATGGCTATCCTGGACGAAGTCTTTCGCCGAACAAATGCCGACCCTGAGCGTGTACTGGCGACGAGTTTTTCGTCCGGCGGGTACGTGGCTCATTATCTGGTGAACCGTTACCCGGAACGGTTCAGTTGCATTGCAGTGCGGGGATCGAATTTCAGCGAAGCGATGTTGAACCCGACCCAAATTCCCCGCTATCGGGACATGCCTGTGGGCATTTTCTGGGGAGAAAACGACATTAAAATTTGTCGGGACGAAAGCGAGAAAGCGGTGCGCTGGTATCGGCAGCACCATTATAATGTGCAGGCGAAATATGTGGCCGGCTTGGGTCATGAACGTCGGCCGCAGGTGGCGGCGGCTTTCTTTGCGGAGACGATCAATGTTTTACCGAAGACCGCTCCGGCGACAAGTACGCTGGTAATGAAGGATTATTCGGAAGGACCGCTGGGACCACAGTTGGTCCGCGAGCGACCGGAGCGCACCTCGCCATACCAGGTGCGGACGCCGCAACCGACGCCAAGCGGTCGTGCGCCTGATCGCCTCGACGCGGATAAGGGTAACAGTCTGGTTTTTAATAATCCACCGGCGCGGGTGCCGAGCGGTGAACCACCGGCCGAGCCGACGGTGTTGACGCCACGGGAACCGATTCGTTCGACCCCCAGCACAGTTCGTCCGACACCGCGCCAGGAGCCTACCCCCCGGCGGATCATTCGGCAACCGTACTCGGTTACACCACCGGAACCGGCACCGCGGACACCTGCCCGAACGCTGGAGCAACCCGTCCCGAATCGTGAACAAATTGCCCCCCCGGAAATCCCCGCTCGGTTACGTGTTCATGGAGACCCGGTGGGGGTGGCCCCGATGTGGGTCAATTTGAGCGTGGAGATTCCGGACAATCTGCGTGAGGGCTCCCAGATTATCTGGACCAACAACAACACCCAGATGGGCAAGGGAAGTTTCAAGGCCCAGGGTCTTCTTCGCGATCCGGGCGAACACGAAATCAAGGCGGTCATCATCACCCCTGATGACCGCGAGATCATCCTCAAGCAAATCATCAAAGTCCTGGCCCCCACCAGCAGCCAACCGGCCAATTCGTAAACCCGCCTTGGCCGCATGACCTGCCTGCCACATTTTCATCCTTTACGCGACGAGTCAGCCTGAAAAGAAGTAAGACGGGGTGACGGAGAGAGGGAGAGGGAGGAAAAAACCATGGAAAAACCTGCCGGAGATGCTCGGCCCTCGCACTGCATGTTTATCAACGAATTGTGAGACGGGTATTTTAGAAATGGACAGGATGGCGGCTGATGTGGCGATTAGCTTCTCAACCCGGCAGATTGAAGAATTCGGAATGGACCAATTGCACGATCAGGACATTGTGGGCGAAATGGAAGGCCCAGCCGGGAATCAGGCTTTTTCGCCATGCGAAAAGGGTGCCCATGACCAGGCCGAGGATACCAATGACCACCGCGGCCAGCGATCCTTCCCACAGATGAAGCAGACCAAATAGTAGGGAACCCACAGGTACCGCCAGCCACCAGCGGCCGCAGAGGGCATACAAGCGCGTTAGCAAAAAACCACGGAAGATGAATTCCTCCCAGAAAGTGACCCAAAACATCAGCAGCAACAGGATCCCAAAAGGAAGATCTGGAACGACCTCCTTGATGAGCGTCTGAGTTTCAGCCTGTTTTTCCATGAGGTCGGGGCGAAGAAGGACCAGAATCATCCCCATGCAGAACAAAACCAGGTATGTTGGGAACAAGGCCGCTATGCCGAGGCCGATATTCAGGAGCCATTTTCGAGAGGTCCAGCCGATGGTTTGGCAGCGATGGCCGGCCAGGCGGAGTATCAACAGCGCAACGACCAGTAACGAGACTCCTGGGATGATGTTATGGGCCAGTTCCGGCCACGTCTTCGACGATGCGGGAAACAAGTTGAGGATCAGGAATAAGGATGCCATGAATAACACGGCAACGGGTACCGTCATGACAAGTTCCAGCAAGGCCCGCCAGCGCGGAATGGGCATGGGCAGGTGTTGAACGAGCCGAGCGGCGGGTAAGTCGGATCCCGATAATGGCGCGTTGACGACACGAGCCATGGGAATGCTCGTGACTGGTAAAACTTCATTGCCGTTTGGAATATGTGTATGCACGTTAACCACCGTTAGGCCATGGCCGCGGGCCGACGCTGACCAGGAAACCTTCACCGGTCAGGGGGAATTGGGCCAGATAATCACGGATGGAGTCGGCGGACACCGCCTCGACGGCGGCCAGACGTTCCTCGGCTGTCCGGGGCGCCCCGCGATAATCAATATCATCCAGCAGTTGGTTGAGACGATAGAAAGGCGCTTCGGATTCGTTGGCCAGCGAAGTCCGCCGCAGGTTTTTTACCCTTTGTATTTCCTTCTTTTCCGCGTTCTGCTCGGCCAATTGGCGGGCTTCACGGCGCATGGCTTCGAGCAGCGTTTCGCAGTTTTCCGGTTCGCAAAGGCCGAACATGACGATCAACGCGAAATCGGCGTATTCCTCGCGAAAAACGCCGGCCCGGGAGCTGATACCCTTCTGGATGATGTTCCAATAAAAACGAGAATTCACGCCGCCAAGGATGGCGGCGACGGCCTCGGCGGTTTCGTCAAGCGGGTCGCAGGCCGAGACGGATGGATAGGCCAACAGCACGGCCTGCTGGTGAAAACGATCGAGTTGTCGATGGGCGGAACCACGACGAATATCGGGCACATGGCGGGCCGGGCCAAGGTTGGCAACCGGGGACCAATGGCCGCAAAAGCGCTCAGCCGCACGAACAACTTGTTGCGGATCAAGATTACCGGCGGCCAGCAGGATCAGGTTATTGGGCGCATAGCGTCTCTGGTAATACTCCGCCATTTGCTCGCGGGTCAAGTCCTTGATGGTCTGCTCGTAGCCAAGCACGGGCCAGGCCAGCGAACTTTGCGGACAGACCTGCTCGTAGAGAAAGTTGTAGGCGCACGAGGATAAATCGTCGGCGGACATGGCGATCTCCTCGAGGATGACATTTTTTTCCATGTCAAACTCCTCCGGTGGCAGGGAGGAGCGCATCATATCGGCCAGGAGATCCAATTGCCGATCGAAATCCTCGGTGCGCACCCAGCTGTAATAGAAGGTTCGATCCTTGCTGGTGAAGGCATTGTAGAAGGCCCCCATTTCGTCAAATTCGATATTGATACGGGCCCAGGTGCGATTAGGCGTACCCTTAAAACACATGTGTTCGAGAAAATGGGAAACCCCGGCGGCTAGGGAGGGATCGTCGCGAGACCCTGTGCGGGCGAGAAAACCGCAGGCGGCGGATTTGACATGGGGCATGACTTCGATAACCACGGTCAGGCCGTTGGCCAATCGGTGCACAAGAAAAGGCGATTCAGACATAAGCATCCTTTCAGGTTCTCCGGCTTCAGTTGCCGCTGGTGAAGGCGATTTCCCGCGGGCCGAGCGTAACCGCGCTGATGCGGTCGCGGGGATGCTCTTCGAGATAGCGGTGAATGTCCTTCAGGGTGACGGCCTGAATCCGCGCAAGTTTTTCCTCGGTCGGGATGGGCCGGCCGTGATGGAATAGATCGTTACATAATTCGGTGGCCTTTGAGTGGGTGACCTCCCCGCGGGTCAAGGCCCGCGTTATGATGCCGGTCTGCGCCCGTTCGATTTCCTGCTCCGTCAGATCGTCAGCCAGGCGGTCAATTTCGCGTAGCAGGGTAGTGCAGGTTTTTTCGGCATTCTGCGGCGTCGAGGAAGCCCCCAGATGAATGAAACCCGCGCCACGGGGGTGATCGCTCCAGGCTCCGACCCAGTAGACAAGTCCTTGTTTTTCACGGACCTCGGTGAACAGTCGGCCGCTCATCCCGCCGGAAAGTACGCCGATAAGGACCTGTCCGGTGTAAAAATCGTCATCGGTGACGGCCGAGGCCGGGAAGCAGATCGCAATCTGCTCCTGCTCAAGTTCTTTTGCGTAATGGCGTCGTGCGGGATTGAAGGTCAGCTCCCAGCATGGTCTTTCCCGCTTGGAACCGGGGTTGGAATCGGTCGAATGAAAACCCTGGAATTCTTTTTCAAGTTGATCGACCACTGCTTCCGGATCGACGGCGCCGGCCAGGGCGACAAACATACGTCCGGCGGAAAAATGATTTTTCCAATGTTCCAAAACGGCTTGCCGATCAAGGCGCGTAAGCGTGTCCGGCTCACCCAGCGCGTGCCGCCCCAGCGGTTGCCCGTAGGCCTGTCGGTTAAGTAGTTTTTTCGTCAGTTCGTCGGGATCATCATCGAGGGCGAGTTGCTCCTGACGGGTGAGTTCGACGGCCACGGAACAGGCTTGTTCGGGAAACGTCGGACGACGCAGCAACTCGGCATGCAGGGCGATCGCCCGTGGGAGAAATTCCGGAAGGCAAAGACAGGAAAAAGCGAGTGTCTCGCGTCCCGCTTGAGAGACATGGGTCGCGCCGATTTCATCGAAAGCGTCGTTCAAGCCTCGACCGTCATAATGGACGGTGCCCTTGGTGATGGCCTCGTTGAGCACATGGGCGACGCCGAGATGCTCCGGGCTTTCACAGGCGAATCCTGCGAAGAGACGTATTTCCATGGCCGCGATCGGCCGGCCCGGGATGGGCAGGGCGGCCAGTTCCAGACCACATTCCAGATAACGATGCACATAAGATGGGTTCGTGTCGAGGTTATTCATACGTTTCTAAATCCTTTGATGGTCGGCTCGGTGCTTACGCGGGCGTACCCAGTAAGGGGGTTAATTCGTCTAATTTCCTTCGCATCATATCTTCGTTCTCGGCCTCCAGATTAAGCAGGCATAACCCCTCGGCGGCAACGGGACGGAGGTTGAACCACCAGTTTTCATGTTGCACCGTGATCCCGTCAAGGAAATCGATCCGGGCTTGTTCATAGCGGGTGGCCAGATCATTAATGATTGTAGAGGTCTGCGAACAGTGGAATTTTCGCTCGCCGCTGTGCGCATATTTCCGAAGAGGGGTAAGAAGTTCGCTAAGAGGTTTGCCCGTATCGGCCAGGAGATTGACCAGATAGGCAAAGGCGATCATGGGGGATTCGCAATAGCCGTTATCCTGAAAGTAGAGGTATCCGTTCGTTTGACCGCCGAAAAGGGCTTTCGCCTCGGACATGGCTTTCTTCATGAAGGTCTGGCCACAACGCTCCCGGCGGGGTGAGCCGCCCGCGGCGCGGATGGTCTCCGGGACAATCCGTGAGCAGCGGACATCGTGGAGAATCGTCGAGCCGGGATATTGTTTGAGCAGATGGCCGGCCAATAGGGCGGTCAAAAGATCGGGTGGGACCACCCGACCGGTATCGTCGATGACGATACAGCGGGAGGCATCCCCGTCAAAACACAATCCCAGGTCGGCCCGAACCCTCATGCAGCGATCTTTCAGTTGAGTCAGGTTGCCTGGCAGCAAAGGATTGGGACCGTGCAGGAACTCACCGTTATGCTCGAAGTTGATTCGACTGATCTGCAGCCAGTTTTCCTCGCCGAAGAGCAGGGGAAACCAGCGGCCGGCCATGCCGTTGGCCGCATCGACCACGATTTTAAGCGGCCGATCCACGGAGAAAGCGGTACGATTCGGCCGAATAAAGCCGCGTACGAATTGGATATAGGGTTCACGAAGGTCGAGCGTACGTAGTTCAGCCAACGGATTGCCGGGCCGGCGACGGCTGTTCTGGGCAATTTTAAGAATATTGGTTAAACCGGTATCGATTCCCACGGGGCGGCCGCGGAGCCCGACAACCTTAAAGCCGTTGGCCGGAGGGGATTGGGCGCCGGCGGTGACCTGGATGCCTCCGCAACAGGTCAGATGGTTTACCGCGAAATACAGTTGGGGAGTGTCGACCATACCAAGGTCGATGACCGGGGCACCGGTGCCGCGCAAACCTTCGATAAGGGCGTTGGCCAGGTCCGGACTGCTTTTATGCATGTCCCGGCCGACAATAACGGTGGCTTTTTCCGGTTGACTGCGATCATATCCCCGTAGTTCGGATTTAAGGAACTGGGCGGCGGCGGTCCCGATCCGCCAGGCGGCTTCACAATTCAAGGGGTCCGGCCAGAGACCGCGAATCTCATCGGCCTGAAAGAGGCTTTCGAGGCGGTCCGCCTCGGATTCTGCGGGCCGCCCGGTGCTATCCGTGGATTTCTGGGCTTGGCCGTCGTGTTTTCCTTCCGCGTTAAAGGGGCAAGCGGGGCATTTGGGATAATTGGCCCTGCGTCGGCCCCAACACACGGCGGCGGAGATCTTGATATGCTCCTCGCCGGGGCAGAAACGGTCATATCCAGGGGTATTCTTGCTGATCAAGACAGAATTCTCCATGCACAAACAAGAATCGCGTACCATTGTATCCGAAATGGGCGGTTAGGCCATCGAGGGCACCGCATTTCGCCCAGGGGGGGTGGCAATTTTTTCGGGCAATCGGTCTGTTGAGGCTCGGTCCCCCTCATTTCCGACTCAGAATCGAGGATCGTACAACGTGGTTGGAGACTTTGCCCGGATTTCTTGCCAGACCCCGCCGAGGGGAGGACCGTAACGGAATCGAAGGATGGAGCGAGACCGTCACGGACGAGTCACCGCTTTGGTGGTCTGTTTCCGGTTTATGCCTGCCGAGTGGAAACGGTCTGTGGAGTTTTTTGGAGGGTCGCGGCCCCTTCCGGGGGTAAAAATATAGGCAATTTATTTTGCTGTATACCAATGCTTTAACTGACTAAACCAATATTTTTAATTTGACAAATCGAAAAACGTGAGGTATAGTTTTAGCTCGATATAATACGACCAGTGGAACGTCATCATG
>CAYNYK010000083.1:0-23624 GCA_964401335.1 uncultured Planctomycetales bacterium | reverse complement strand
CGCCGGCGCGGGCACATCGAAGAAGTATTGCCGGGCCGTCGTGGATGAGGCGGTACCGATGTCCCAGCCGGTAACGCTCACATTGCTCGTACCGGAAGCTTCCTGCTCCCCCGCTGTGAGAATACGATGGCTGTTATCGATATTCAATTCGCCGGCGCCGTAACGATAGTCCAGGGGCACGGACCCGTCGGTACTTGGCGTGGCAAATCCTTTGCGCCAGTCGGGGAATTCAAGCTTGGTAGCCCCCGTCATCAGGAGGGCCTTGGTCAGCAAGGCTTTTTGGGATTGCGTCAGGTAAGCATAATTCGCATCGGCGGTTTGCAGGAGCAGGCTTGCCGAACCGGCGACAATCGGGGCAACATAGCTGGTCTTGCTATGGCTGGTCGTTGGTGGTGGCACAACAATATCCGGCTTCACCCGTCCGGCTACATCAATCAACGTCGGGCCGTAACTCGAAACGCCGTTACTCAGGCCGACGGCGATATTGTTGTATGCACTACATGGGATTTTCGGAACCGCCGTCCCGGCCCCGTTCTCGACGGCCGTGACGATGACTATCCCATCACGTTCGGCTACCAGATCGATGCGACGCAAAGCGTCGATATCTACCACATCACTTCCCGTGCTTCCCGCCCAGCTATGATTCTGAATACGCCGCGTTTCGTTGTATGGATCATAACGAGTACGTAGCCGCAGGAGGCCGTCGTTCAGCCAATGGTTGACTTCGTACACGTCGATCGGGTCGATGCCGGGCGACAGGCCCGTCGTCAATCCATAATAGTAAGAGGCAACAATTGTCGCATGCCCGGAAGCGCCGCTGCTTGTACCGGTTACGTTGTTAATAGTTTTGCCTGTAAACTGGGTGCTGGCCGTGTTGGGCATGTAGTAGCCGTTACTGTCCGTCCCCTCGACCTGGGTTACGGCGATACCAAGGCCCGTAGGTGTAGCCCCCCCGAGCCGAGCCTGCAAAGCGGTAAACCCCACGTCGTCTTTCCAACCGGCCAGCCCCACGACCGGGAGGATCATACCGATAAAAATAGCCTCAACGATGTGTAATTTCATGGCCTTTCCCGTCCGGAATCAGGGAGAAGCAGTGCCCCAGACTCGCGACTACGAGTCATTATATCCCGGACCGGAACAAATAATAGTGAGCGATTAAGGTTTTTGTGAGGTACTGTCGCCGACGGTTCTGATAATCAGCGCATCGGTGTCACCGGGAACGTCCGGATGCATGTCCGCAATCAGGACAATCTGGTCGCCTTTTTGGGCAACGCCCTTTTCGAGAAGAACCTGATCGACCTGCTCCATAAAGCTTTCTAAACCAAGCACTTGTGGGCGATGGACGGGGTAGACGCCGTATAGGATGGCCATTTGCCGGCAGACTCGCTCATCGGCGGTGAAGGCGGCGATGGGCTGCGCTAGACGATGTTTACAGAGCAGACGCGGGCTGTCGCCGTGATCGGTCCAGACCGCGACGGCCGGAACATCGAGATCGGCGGCCACCAGGGCCGCGGCGCGGACGACGGCCTTGGCCACGGGGAACCGGGTGGTGGCGTTGGCCCCAAGCTCCTCGCCGTAGCGCTGGCCGAAGGATTCGGTTTGTTCGGCGATTTTACGAATCATGCGCACGGCCGCGAGAGGATATTTACCCACGGATGTCTCGGCGGAGAGCATCACCGCGTCGGCGGTATCGAGGACCGCGTTGGCCACGTCGCTGACTTCCGCACGGGTGGGAACGGGGGCGTCAACCATCGATTGCAGCATCTGCGTGGCGATGATCACCGGCTTACCCTGACGCCGACAGAGCAGAGTGATTTCCTTTTGAATCAGGGGAACGCGAAACACCTCCATCTCGACGCCAAGATCACCGCGGGCCACGAGGACCACATCGGACAAGGCGATGATTTCCTCGAGCCGTTCGATGGCCTCGGGCTTCTCGATTTTGGAAACGACTTTCATGTCGCTTTGATAACCCTTGAGAATATCGCGTAACTGTTCGAGGTCTCCCGGCCGACGCACGAAAGACAAGGCAACGAAATCCAGATCGTTTTCCAAGGCCCATTGCAGGTCGCGGCGATCCTTTTCGGTCAGCGTGGGCGTGGAAACGTTGGTATCGGGCAGATTGATGCCTTTTCGATCGCTGATCACGCCGGCCACCTCGCAACGACAGACGATCGTATCGGCCTGCTTATCCTGGACGCGAAGAAGTACATTACCGTCATCGATGAGCACACGATGCCCGGGCTGCACATCGTCGATCAGAGCGGGGTAATTGGTACTTACCCGCTCGGCCGTACCCAGGACAGGCTGCCGCTGGATCAGCAGGGTTTGCCCCTCGCGGAGCGCGCATTGCCCCCCGGTGATTTCACCCAGCCGTATCTTCGGCCCGCATAGATCGCCCATGACGGCGACAAAGGCCTGCTTTTTGGCCGCCGTCAGGCGAATACGACGCAGGGATTCGGCGTGGCTATCCAGGCTGCCGTGCGAAAAATTGAGCCGGAAGACATTGACGCCCGCATCGATCATTTCAGCAAGCACGGCCTCACTATTGCAGGCCGGCCCGACGGTCGCGACGATTTTGGTTCTGGTCATAGGGGGGATTGTAGCGTGACAACCGGCTCCGGGAAATGCCCGAAAGTCGTATAAGGTTGTTAGGCTGTCAGGCAAAGGCCATTACGTTGTTGCCTGATTATTCTACCCGGCCGCGCGGGCTTCTTGGCGAGTGGCATGGGCAGGCCCTTATCACGCATTACCGGGATAAGGGTTTGCCCGTGCTTTGCCGTAGCCCAATGACGCGGCCATATCTCCAGGCAAACCGGAATGTGCCCGTGCCACCGTTTTTCAGATGCACCCGTTGTTAAGCAATCGACCGGGACGTTGTTGCCCCACATTTCTACCCGGCCGCGCGGGCTTCGCGGACGCGTTTGAGGAATTCAGCCGCGGTCTTCTTGATGGTTTCAAAATCGCGGTCGGCCAGGGCTTTTTTGCTGACCAGGGCCGAACCGGTGCCCAAGGCGGCGGCTCCGGCCTTGATAAAATCGGCGGCCGTATCCAGCGTCACGCCGCCAGTCGGGATCAGCTTGATATGCGGCAGCGGGCCGCGGATGTCCTTGAGATACTCCGGTCCAAGAGTACTGGTCGGAAAAACCTTGACGAAATCGGCGCCGGCCTGGTGCGCGCGGACAATTTCCGTCGGGGTCAGCGCCCCCGGTGTCACCGGAATGCTGTAACGGTTGCACAATTCGATGGTCGGCAGATCCAGGATCGGGGCGACGATAAACTGCGCGCCCGCGAGGATCGCCGCCCGGGCGGTCTCGGCGTCCAGCACCGTACCCACTCCGATGAAGGCGGACCCACCACACGCCTCCCGCGCCTGTCGTACGACCTCCAGGGCGTTCGGAGTGGTCATGGTTAACTCGATGCAGGTCACGCCTCCGGCCCGCAGGGCATTGACCACATCCACCAGCTCGCCGCTGCCGGAGGCCCGGATGATCGCGATGATCCCGGTCGAGATAATCTCGTGAATGACTTTGCTTTTCTCGGACATCATCGCCCTCCTATAGCTTGCGAATGATCAGCGTATCATTTTGTCCGCCGAAACCAAAACTGTTGCTCAAAACGGTGCGCACGTCGGCTTTCCGCGGCTTGTTGGGTACGTAATCAAGCGGGCAATTCGGGTCTGGATGTTCGTAATTGGCGGTCGGAGGAATGATTCCGTCGCGGATGGTCAGCACCGAGGCGATGACCTCCGTGGCCCCGGCCGCCGCGATCAAGTGTCCCATCATGCTCTTGATCGAACTAATCGGCACCTTGGAAGCATGCTCTCCAAAGGCCCGCATGATGGCCAGCGACTCGATCTTGTCGTTCTCCTCCGTGCTCGTACCATGGGCGGAGATATAATCGATATCGTCGGGTTTGAGCCCGGCGTCTTTTAGCGCCAAAACAATGGCGGCCAACCCGCCACGCCCTTCGTCGTGCATGTCGGTAACCCGAAACGCATCGGCAGTCGAGCCAAACCCGCAAATTTCCGCGTAACAGGTCGCTCCCCGCTTTTGGGCGTGCTCGTAATCCTCGAGGATCACGATCGCCGCCCCCTCGCCGAGCACAAAGCCGTCACGCGTGCGATCAAAAGGCCGGCTGGCGGTCGTAGGTGAATCATTACGGGTAGACAAGGCGGTCAGCCGATTAAAACCGGTTACGCCGAAGGGGTGCAACATACTATGCGTCCCGCCGGATATAATGACATCCGCATCCCCCCGCCGGATCACATGGGTGGCTTCCCCGATCGCCTGGGTACTGGCCGCACAGGCGGTCAGGGTATTCAGGCTTGGACCTTGAGCGTTGAAAAGGCAGGCAATGTGCCCCGCCGCCATGTTGGGATCCTGCTCGAACTCTGTGACCGCGCTTAGTCGCTTGGCGGCGACCTCCACCCATCGACGCGCGTCTAAATCGCCGGCTCCGTTATTGGCCTGCCGGTCCCAACCGGCGACGGCCGCCGCGGTAAAATTATCGAAATCGATCGGTCCTTCCCCCCCACCGAGATACACTCCCACGCGGGTGGGATCAAGGTTCGGAGCACCAGCCAGGCCGGAATGGTCCCAAGCCATCCGGGCGGCCGCCAGGGCAAAACAAGTATTACGACTCGCGGTTTTATGAATCTCCGCCGCGGGTCCGAGATAGCGGGTTAAATCAAAGTTCTTTACCTCGGCCGAAAAAGTGGTCGGAAAGGTGCTGGCGTCGAAACGGGTCGTCGGACCCATGCCGCTGTCGCCGCGGAGTAGACGTTGCCAGACCGATTCAATGTCGTCGCCGAGCGGTGTGATCCAGCCCATACCCGTTATGACTACGCGTCGTCGCTTCACGTCAGCTCTCCAGCTTTCTTAAAACCAAGGCCGCGTTCTGCCCGCCGCCGAGGGCATAAGCGACGCTCAGAACGGCATGAATACGGGCATCGCGCGGGTTTCCGGTTACCACGTTAAGGGCACATTGCGAATCAATGTGGTGGACATTCGCCGCAGGTGGGATCGTATGGCGTTTCATGCACAAAGCGGCCACGGCCAGATCGATCGCGCCACTGCCGGCCCCGTTATTGCCCATGGCGCCTTTGATCGCCAAGGCGGGAATATCACTCGCGCGTGTCCCCAAAACCTCGCGTAACCCGCGAGCCTCGGATAAATCGTGCTCGGGAATCCCCGTTCCGAAGGTGGCGATCAGATCCACGGCATCGACGCCAAGGCCCGCATCGGCCAGGGCCTTGCGCGCCGCCAGGGCAATGCCGCGGCCCTGCGGGTCGGGCGTATGCCAATCGTGTGTATTACTGGAAGCGCCGAAACCCGCCAGTTCAGCATAGATATGCGCTCCGCGGGCCCTGGCGTGTTCCAGCTCCTCGAGTATCAACAAGCCGCCACCTTCGCTGATGACCGTGCCATCACGCGCCACATCGAATGGCCGACAGGCCTGATCGGGATCATTGGAACGACTGAGCCGGCCAAGCAGTTCCTGCCGCAACAAACCCATTGGGTTAATCTTGCTTTCCGCCCCGCCACAGATACATACGTCCGCATCACCACGGGTAATCGTGCGAAAAGCCTCGCCGATCGCCAGATGACTCGAGGCCTCGGCACAGGTGATCGTGTTGGACGGGGCCTGGGCGTCATGCACGATGGTCACGTGGCAGGATAGCATGTTCGGAAGGAATTTCAGAAGCCAGAGGGGGGTGAGGTTATTCATCCCTTCGCGGCCCCACCGCCGAATGTCGAAGGCCCCCTGCTCGTCGACGGCCGTTGCCAGAGCGCCGGCCAGTTCGGTCAGATCGGCACAAATCAGGCCGGCCCCGATATTGGCGCCAAAACGCGTCGGATCGACGCCGACCGGATCGTCGGCTTCCTTGCGATCAAGAATACATTTCGTCACCAGGGCGGCGTCCTTGACCGCCAGATAGCTGGCCACTACGGCGATCTCGATGTCGCGGGCCATGATTTTGACGCTTTTCCGATAGGTTTTCGGTACAAAATCGGCCGTTTTCATTTGCTCGATTTGACCGGCAACCTGCGACCGAAATCCCGAGGGGTCGAAAGGCCGGATGCGCGAAATCCCAGTCTTCCCCTCAAGTAGACCGGTCCATGTCTCCTCCACCCCAATACCCAGGGGGGTTACCAGGCCCAGTCCGGTGATGACCACGCGTCGCGAATTCATGCTCCGGTCCTCATTTGTTGCTCTCCTGACCCGACCGCCTGATCGCATACGTACTCAGCAGGCTCATGAAATCGTCGTTGAAAACAAAATTCTCCTCGGGAAACTTCAATCCGCTTATGTTCTGGTCGATGTGCGAGAACATGAGCTCAACCTGCCCGATTTCCTTGTCGTCACAATAGATCTTACCGCTGGTCAAGGCCGCCTCGGCCGCGATGGAATCCACGACCGCCTCGTAACGCAACTGCTGCCCGGGCCGGGCCAAACCGGTGAAACTCGCCCGCTTGATCTTGGCCAGAATTACTTTTTCCTCGAAGTTGCGAGCTTCGCCCACCAGGATCCCCGCGGTCTGGGCCATGCCTTCGATCATCAGACTGGCCGGCATACAGGGATAGCCCGGTACATGGTCGTGCAGGTGCTCCTCGGCCATGGTCAGGTTTTTGACGGCCACGGCCCGTTTACCCGATTCAAATTCGATGAACTTGTCGATCCAGAACCAGCGCATGATGGCAAGCCGCTCCCATATCTGTCACGTCAGTGGTTATTAAGGCAACGGCCGGCGGGGGCCGGCCGTCGGTCGTTTGGCATTGTCGCCGTCCGCGCTTCAGGCCGCCAGCTTTTTCTCGATATAATTGACCAGCGTCCGAACCGTGAACAGGTCGGGCATCTTGTTCACATCGGGGTCTTTTTCGAAGGCCGAGAAATCCGCGTGCGGCATCGATTTCTTGATCTGGGCCAATCCCTTGTCGGTGAACTTCCCGTTGACCACGAATTCCGGGTTGTTCAGCAAATCGTCGGGGAACAACTCGTTACGCGGAATCTTGACGTTGAAATTCTTTTCCAATCGGAAAACGATGTCGAGGAAGTCAATGCTTTCCGCCCCGAGATCACCTTGCAACGTGGCATCCTCGGTCACTTCCTCCGGCTCCACGGCCAGTGCTTCCACCAGCGTCGCCCGGACCTGCTCAAAGACTTCTGCACGGCTCATGGCCATGTCACATTACCTCCGAATAAGTTCCTTTTGATTCTTGCCGCGACGAGCCGCGGGCACCCCGCTCGACCCGCCGGCAATCAACTCAACCGCGCCATAGCAAATTAAACCGCTCCCTGGCGGTCGCTACCAGTTTCGCATCCATATCCCTCATCGCCGGATCCTCGTCGGCCAGATTGAAATGCCGCAACGACCAGCGAGCTTTCACCATCTCCATATCGCCGCATCGCCCCGTCCCGATAAACCGGCTACTTTGCGGGCCGATTTCCTTGGCCTCCACCGACAACTCGAAAATCTGGCCCGGCGACACGAAACTCTTGTAAACGACGTTGCTCACTTCGGACAAAACCACCATGCTATGCGCGAAGTTTTCCGTCGCCCGTACCAGATAGGCCGAGGCCTGGGTTAATGCCTCGATCATCATGACCCCCGGTAGTACCGGAAAACGCGGAAAATGATCCGCCAGATACTCCTCGGCCAGGGAAAGGGCCTTGACCGCGGAAATCCGCTGCCCCGGTAACAATTCAGTGATCCGATCGATTAAAATGAACTTCATATCCTGTCGACGACCGCGGCCGCTGGTTCTGTGGGTTTCCTCAAATCCCTACCCTACATGGTTTGGGTTATTTTTCGGGCTATTAAAGCCCTTGGCTTCAGGGTTTAAGGATAAACTCCGGTTTCCAAGCTACTCTCTTCAGCTTACCTCTGCCGAGACCGGCCTTTGAAATATAAACCACTCACCCTTGGAAATTTAACCAGGGGCGGTAGGCGGAGCCTAGTCCCTAGGAAGGCAAGAGTTTAGGCGCACTTGCCCTACCTTGCAAGTGTTGGTGGGGGATATTTTTCGTCGGGCCTGATACGCCGGGGGTAACCCGGCCTTACCCGTTGGGAGGATAAAGTTCCGGCTTCTGACCTTTCAAACCCCCGTCTGTTCGCCTGGTTTGTTATGTCTATGGCCAACCAAGGTTTATATACTTGTCCCCGTTGCCCCAAAAGCCCAAAACGGCGATGATGGACCGTGGCCGCCCGTCGCGGCCGGGAATACTTGGAAAATGACCCTTCGCCATCGCATTTTTTTAGTCTATCTGATCGTGGTGGTCCTGATCGTGGCCACGGTCGGAGCATCCGTTTATGAGCTGGTTCATTCCAGGCGTATTTTTGTCCGCCTGATGTATTGGAACGAAATCAATCTGCTCGTTCAGCAACTGAAAACCGCCTTCGAGCGCGAAGCCGTTAACGAATGGTCCCAGGCCGAATTGAAGGCTCTGCTGGGGGAGGGTTTACCGGAAAAGCCATCGGCTTCAGGGTTGAGGGATATAGAGAAAGGATCCACTTACCCCCTTGAGTTGCCGCCGGGGGAACAGGGGGGCATAACTCGCGAGGGACAGAACCGAAAGGACTTCTACGTGGTTTACCCTCCACCGCCCCCGCCGGATATGAATTTCCCTGATCGTCTGGTCGCCACCCGTAATCGTCTCAATGAGGCCAACGTCTTTGCCTTGGTACGCTGGCAAATGAACGTGGTTTATGAGCACTACGAAAACTGGAGGGCCATGGCTCCGGCCGAGCGGAATGCCGAGGTACCTTCCATACGGCGACAACTTGATAAATTGACGAATTTTGTCGTGGCGGAACTCCAGCAGGTCCAAAATGAGGCCAACCTTCAGGATCTCCGTACCCGGACCATCCTGAATATCGTGATTATCCTGACGGCCATACATGTATTAGTTATCGGTTCGCTGCTGCGTCGCTGGCTGCTTCGCCCAATGGAACAGTTGAATCGACAAGTGGAGTCCTTGGCCCATGACCAACCACCAAGCGAACCTCTACTGGCCGCCCCCCGCGAAATGGCCAACCTGGCCGAGGCCCTTGACCGAGCGCGCAAGTCACTGGGCGAATTGCGACAACAACTCATCGAATCCGAACGAATGACCACTATCGGTCAATTGGCCGCTCAGTTGGCCCACAACCTGCGTAATCCGCTGGCCAGTATTCGGGCGGTAGCCCAGATCGCCGGCCGCCACGATCCCAGCGACGGGGCCATTCGCGCCCGCATGGAGGAAATCGTCGTTTCCATCGACCGCATGAACCGCTGGATCGCCGGGCTGATGGAAATTGCCCGTCGCGAACCAACCCCCACCACCCGACGAGATGTTGTTCCGGTCCTCAACCGGGTCTGCGAGGCGGTCAAGGCCGACCTGGCCGCCAAGGAGCTTGCGTTGGAGATCGTCGCTCCCCATACCGGCCTGGAATGCATGCATGATCCCGAAACCCTCGAGCACGCCCTGATCGCCATGCTGGTCAACGCGATGGAGGCTTCGCCATTGGGCGGAAAAATCTTGATTAAAGTCGAGACCATCTCAAGGGAGGGAGCGGCCGGATCGATCTGCCGAATTTCCATCCGGGATCATGGATCCGGCTTGCCCCCCGACGATCCGGATCGGATATTTGAGTTTTCCTATTCCACCAAGCAGCACGGCATGGGGCTCGGCCTGGGCCTGGCCCGGCTCGCGTTGCGGCGGCAGGGTGGGTCCGCCCACGCCCACAACAACCCCGACGGCGGGGCCACGGTTTATGTCGAACTGCCGATCGGTAATACGGCTTGAAATGCATACTGATCCGTCACTCGTGCAGTTGCTTCTGCAGTTTGCATCTTATGGTGTGGCACCGGTGTCTCGCCGGTGTCTGAATATGGTGTGGCACCGGCGTCTCGCCGGTGTCTGAATATGGTGTGGCACCGGCGTCTCGCCGGTGCACAAGTGCAGACCAGCAAGGTAACGTTACTTTTGACGAACTACACGAGCGCATTGGATCCTTCTTTGATGTGGATTGACAGCGCTTCGGTAAAACCATGCGGAGGTTTGGGACTATGCGGAGTAAATTTCCCTTGGCCGTTGGGCTTGTTCTTGTTTTGATCGCGTCGACTTCCGCGCAAACGACGGCCCCTTTCCGCCTGTTTCATCAGCGTTCAATCACAGCCCAGACCGATCAGGTACCCGAATCCAGCGGGGTAGTGGCCTCCAGGCTCAATCCGGACATCTATTGGACACATAACGATTCGGGCAGTTATCTGCCGCGGGTGTACGCCTTTCGCTTGTCCGCGGCGGACCTCGAATCCGGGGCGGCCCCGGACAGGGGTTATGTCGAATTGAAGGGGGCCCGTCTCACGGATTGGGAGGATATCGCCTGCGGGCCGGACCATAAAATCTATATCCTTGACGGTGGAGATAATCCACCGTGCAAGCGCGACAATAAACACATTTATCGTTTTATCGAGCCGAGGATTGATCCGGATGGCAGCCTCATGGCCTTGAACATGCCCTGTGAATCCATTCGCTTTGAATACCCTTCGAGCACTGACGAGGTACGCCCCGCCGCCACTCAAAACGATCGATTTGACGCGGAATGTCTGCTGGTCCATCCGGAAAGCGGGGATATCTACATCGTGACCAAGCAGGATTCAAAGAAATCGCCGATCGCCCGCCTGTTCAAAATTTCAGCGGACAGCCTTGATTGGAATAATAACAAAATCCACGTACTCAAGTATGTAGCGGACCTATCCAAAATCCTTGGCCTGACATCGAATTTCCTGACGGCCGTTACCGGGGGAGACATCTCGCCCGACGGCCGGCGGGCCGTCCTCCGCAATTACCTTGGTGCCTATGAGTTTGTACTGCCGCCAGGGCGGCCGTTCGACGAAATGTTCCGGCAAAAACCGCGAGTCATCAGTCTGCTGGGCGAGCCGCAGGGCGAGGGCATCTGCTACACCCTTGACGGCCGCAACCTGATAACCACCTCCGAAGTGCAACGGTTGGGCGAGCGGTCGTTCCATATTTATATCACTCCCCTCAAACCTTTGGCCCCGCCGGCAACCCAACCGGCCAAACCTCAATAAGAAATCCCATAATGTAATTCCCACGTATCCGACTGAAAGCCGATCGCTGACTACTGACCGCTCTCACGCCACCGGCTGCTCGGGGGTGATTACCACGCGCAGGCGGTTAATTTTGCGTTCCTCGGCGTCCAGGATATGGAAGGTGAGATTGTGGAAACGGAATTGCTCGCCGGTTGAGGGGATTTTGCCCATTTGACTGAAAATAAAGCCGCCGACCGTGTCGAAATCCTCGTCCTCCGGCAGGTCCAGCTTGAATTCATCGTTGAGTTCATCGATGCGCACGCGGGCGTCCAACTCGACGGTATACTCATCGATTCGCCGAATCGCCGCCGGTTCGGGTGCTTCGTATTCGTCCGCGATGTCCCCGACGATTTCCTCGATAATGTCCTCGATAGTCACCAGACCGGCCGTACCCCCATATTCGTCCAGTACAATGGCCAGATGGACCTTCTTTTCCCGCAACTCCTTGAGCAGATCGGGCACTCGTTTGGTTTCCGGAACAAAGGGAACCTTGCGCATGATCCGGAGCGGGTCAAAGGGGGTGGAATCATCCAGATTGAGCAGGTCCTTGGCATAAAGCACACCCCTGATATCGTCGATGTTTTCTCCGTAAATCGGAATCCGCGAGTGGCCCTCGGTTAGAATAAGGTTTTTGGCCTCGGCCAGGGTGGCCGTCCGGGGGAGGGCGAAAATCTCCGTTCGGGGGGTCATGATCTGCCCGACGGTGGTATCCCGAAGCTCGATCACCGATTCGAGCATATCCGCGTCTTCCTCATGCACGGCTCCCGACATTTCCCCTTCGCTGATCACCCCCAGAATTTCTTTTTCGATCTGGTCGGCCTCATATTCCTCGTCTCCGCCTTCAGGCACCCCCGCCAATCGCCGGACGATCCCATCCACTAAATGCTGAAAAAGCGCCAGAGGATAGAGCAGCAGACGCAACACCAACAACGGCCCGGCACTGAACGCCAGAAACGCCTCGCCCGCGTACCGGGCCCATGCGTTGGGAATAGCCACGCCGAAAACCACGATCAAGGCCATCGATACCAGATAAATGCTCAGATATTTGAGCCCCAGTTCCGTCGGCGTCATCGAGGGATCGGTGGCCGGTTCGAGGCTGAAATAGTGGGCGATCAGCAGGACCAGGCCCAAAATCGAGCTGAGCCGCAACAGAGGCAGGATGAAAAGCAGTTCGTTACGATGTTCGATCAGTTGTTGAGCCAGGTGGCTCTTGCCTTTTTTTTCAAGACGTTCGGTCAAGCCGACGCGCGAGAAGTGTCGAACGACCGTGTTGGCCGTCGTCGACCAAAGAATAACCAGCAGCAGAATCGCCCCCAACAGCAGACCAAACAAAGCGTTGCTCCTCTTACGAGTTCTTGACGATCAATCGGCCTGGGGCGGCACGGTCGATCGTTCGATACCTATCGTTTCCTGAGACCTTTTGGGGATGGTGAGGCCTCTTTAGGCCGGCCACCCGTTTCCCTCAAATCATTCAGTACGCGGTTTTCCGCCCGACGCATCACTCCGCGCCGGGCGGGAGTATCATCACGAAACCCACGTAAATGCAATATGCCGTGAATCACGTAACGTAGGAGTTCCTCTCCCGCATCGACCGACAGCCGTCGAGCCTGCTGCCGGGCGGCATCGGCCGAAACAATAACTTCTCCCTCAATCGCGCCGTCCGCATCGTCATTTTCTCCCAGATCAAAACTCAGCACGTCGGTGGCGGTCGGATCGTTGAGGTAACGGTGGTGAAGCTCGCAAAGAGTGGATTCATCCACGACCGCCACGCTGAGGTTTCGTACGGGTATTCCGCCCAAAGCCGCTCGCGCCGCCTGGTCAATGCAACGGGCGGATACGCCCGGCACTCGTCTGAGGTAGCGTACCTCGATTTGTCCACGGCCGGTTTTATCTGGGGTTGGAATCCTTCTTGCACTCACGGCTGAGGGGCGACCTCCTGCGCCACTTGTTCCGAGGCGGCCGGTTTGGACTCTTGGGATGCCTCCGCCGGCGGCGGGGGCTCCGGCGGTTTTTCCTTATCCGCGCCTTTCTTTGGATATTTGATCCTTCCATGATGCACGGCACAAAGGCTTTTGACCAGCGATTGCTCAACCATACTCAATTCGCGCATGGTAATGTCGCAGTCGTCGAACTGCCCGTCCGTCAGGCGATCCATTACCACCTGATGCACGGTACTTTCAATGCGTCCGGGGGTCGGTTCGGCAATCGCCCGGACCGCGCCTTCGCAACCGTCGCAGATCATCAGGATCGCCGCCTCCTTGGAACCGGGTTTCGGCCCGGCGTACCGGAACTCGCTTTCGGAGACTTCGCGATCGTGTTTGCCCTTGATCTTGCTGTTCCGCGCCGCCGCTTCGCTGGCAAGATAGTGGAAATATTTAACCACCGTGGTCCCGTGATGTTCGAGGATAAACTGATGGAGGATCCGCGGCAGCCCGTAGGCCCGGGCCAGCTCGACACCGTCTTTCACATGGCCGATGATCACCAACAGGCTCATGGTCGGCGACAGTCGGTCGTGTCGGCTGATCCGTGCCTCCTGGTTTTCCACGAAATAGCCGGGTTTCTGGATTTTTCCTATATCGTGATAGATCGCCCCCACGCGGGCCAACAAGCCCCGGGCCCCGATGCTCTCGGCCGCCTCCTCCACCATCTGACTGAGAATCAGCGAATGGCTGTAAGTTCCCGGCGCTTCCTGGGCCAGACGACGCAGCAGCGGCCGACTGGCGTCGCACCATTCGAGCAAGGTCATACTCGTGGCGATACCAAATAATTTCTCAAACGTCGGGAGCAAGCCCTGCACCAGGAAACCCGCCCCCAGGGCCGCCCCCCCGGCAGCCAAGCCGTGACTCAAGACATATTTGGGTTCCTGGCCCTCGATCAGATTGATGCATGCGCACACGATCAACGCCCCTAATGCGCTGATCGAACCTACCGCGATGATTTTACTGCGGGTGCGCACCTCGCGCAGAGAAAACACCGCAATGCCCAAAGCGGTCATGTGCGTGATGAATAAACCGAAGTCCCCCTGGCAGGACAAAGTCACCATGGCCGCCAGCACCCCCCCTACTCCGAAGGCGAAACGCTGGTTATACGCGATGGTCAGAAAAGCGGCGGCCATCACCACCAACCCCACGGTCAACTCCGGCGGCCAGTTCAGCGGGTAGCTGAATAAACGGCTGAAGGCAACGGTCCACAAGGCCAGGCCGGCCAGCGCCAGGGTCCGCGCCGGTTTACGCAGGATCCGCGGCTGATAGGAAATGCTGTAAACCACCAACCCCACGGTCAACACCAGAAATACCACGCCTACCCCGATACGCTTGAGCAGTTTCTCCCGACGTAATTTCAGGTCGGTTTTTTGCAAGGCAAGGTAATGCTGGTTTTCCGCCTGGAGCAGTTCTATATTCTGATTGCCGAGCACCGTATTCTGATCCGCCCAAACCAATACGTCCCCGCGCTTGAATCGATTAACCACCGGTTCCTGACGCTGGGCGGCTGATTCCATTTCCTTGCGCGTCTGATCCACATCATATTTCCAGATGTGCTCGCAACTTGTCTCCCTGTTTGTCGTCCGCACCAGCGTTCGAGAAATCAGCCGTACGACGGCCTCGGCCAGTGGGGCCGGCACGTTTTCCTCGCGGACTACCTGGGCAGCCATGTTGCCGACGATTTGTTCGATCTTTGGATTCTTAACGGTTTGCAGTTGGGTTGTCACGACCTCGACATCCGGAATCCCCGCGCGTCGTAAAATGGAATTGGGTGGCGTTCTCTTACGGATGGTTTCGTCGATGACCTGATCGACCAGTCGCTGTGTCGCCAGATTGCCGGTCAAACGGGTAATCAAATCCTCGAATTTCTTCGTGCCCGTCTCGGCATTACCATATTCGTCCAGCAACGTCTTCATGGCCAGGGCGGGATCGGCAAAAGACCAGTTTTTCTCCTTCGTCTTGGTAATGAACTGTTCCAGATCGTTGTTCGCCTCCTTGGCCAAAGTCAGCAGGTGAGTCAATTCCGCGCGCAGCACTTCCAGCGGCGCGGGGTTGGGTACATATATGTTTGGAGCGGTCTCGCGGGCTTCCTGACGACGCTTCTCCGTTTCATCGTGGTTTTCTATTTGGAAATCAACTCGCGAGGTAATGTTTTGCGTAATCCGCTGGCCGACTTGATAACGGAGGGCTCCATCGCCGATCATCAGCAAGCTGACACAAGCCACGTAAAAACCGACCCAGATCAAAAACGAGTAGGGGCTGACGGTCTGTGTAAACTTTTGCCAGACATCCCGCCTCTGCGCGATTCGCTGCCGCTTGGCTTCCTGTCGCCGAATGTCGGTCTTGGTTTTTATCCGAGCTTTCAATTGAGCGATGGACCTCGCCTTGATTGTTCGGCACAACAAACACCGTGCCGTTAGATGACTATCGTCCAACCGTGACGGGCGCGCCAGTTACCCGCCTTGGGTCCCATAATATCAAGCTTTCCGGTTGGCATAAGCGCGCACAATCTCCTGTACCAGCCGGTGCCGAACGATATCCTGCTTGTCCAGCCGGATTGTGGCGATTCCATGCAATCCCGCAAGTCGACGAATCGCATCCACCACTCCGCTGTCCGCCGGCCGCGCCAGATCGATCTGGCTGTCGTCGCCGGTTACGATCATCTTGCTGTGATGGCCCAGCCGGGTCAAAAACATCATCATCTGCGAACAGGTGCTGTTCTGGGCTTCGTCCAGAATGATCGCACTATTATTCAGGGTTCGCCCGCGCATGAAAGCCAGCGGGGCGATCTCGATTACGTCGTTGGCGATGAACCGCTTGATCTGGTCGAAACTCATCATATCATGCATGGCGTCGAACAACGGACGAAGGTAAGGATTAACCTTCGCCTGCATGTCGCCGGGTAAATAACCCAACTTTTCCCCCGCTTCCACCGCCGGTCGCACAAGCACGATCCTCTTGATCTGATTCTGCTTGAGCATGGCGACGGCCATGGCCACCGCGAGGTAGGTCTTGCCCGTGCCCGCCGGACCGACGCAGAAAACCAGATCATGCGTACGCACCGCTTGGACATAGGCTTTTTGCCCTTCGGTCCGAGGTCTTACGATGGTATGTCGGGCGTAAACATCGATGATATCGTGGTCGTCCGCCGAAGGTTCCTCTGAAAGATTGGTATGACGAACGGTCTGGGCAACCTGTTCGTCGGTCAGTTCGTTACCCGCGCGCATGAGACGCTGCAGTTCCTCCAGCACGATGGCCGCCCGCCCCACCGCCTGGGCCGAACCCTTGAGCTTGATCAGAGAATCACGCGAGCTGATCTGCACGCCCAAGGCGTCACGGATAAGCCGCAGGTTCCGATCGGCCGAACCGAATAACTCGGCCCGCCGGACCGCTTGATCGAGGGTGATGCTGAGTTCCAAAGTGTTCGTGGTCTCCTTTATGCGCTACCAGAGACCTCGCCCAAACGGGTCGAGGCCGGCTGGTTTTCCGCCTTGGCCTTAAGCACCGATCATACTAGGCCGGCCCCATCCCCTTATCCACTAAAATGGATGCGCCCTGCCTATACTCAATTTTAACCCAAACCGCCCAAAATTGTTAGATACCCCCAGGCCACGGGGGCTCCTACCAGAGGCGAGTCCAAAAGATCCAGCAGGCCACCAAAAGACGGGATGATCCGCCCCGAATCCTTGCTCCCCACATCCCGCTTGATGGCCGACTCCACCAGATCGCCAAAATGACCAAAGATCGCCATAACTATGCCAAATAAAAAGGCTTCCGAAAGCGTAAGAGGAGGCTTGCCGATGGCTGGCGAGCCCACCGCCAAGTGCGACCATAACGCCATCAGCCCCACGGACACACCTCCACCGAAAACCATCGCGCCGATGGCCCCTTCGATCGTTTTGCCAGGGCTAAGCCAGAAAATCAGCTTGTGTTTCCCGAAAAGCCGACCGGTGAAGTAGGCCCCGATGTCTCCGAATTTTACACTGATAATAAAATATATTATCAACGCCGAGCCGGCCATCCCCGGTTGCAGGCATCGTATTCGCAAAGCGAATGATCCCAAAAGCCCCAGATAAATCATGATAAACAAGGTAACGGCTATATTGGAGACCGCTCGTTCGGTGGTCTTTCGGGCCAGGATAATCAGGCAAGCGCCCAGAAAACCGCCGGTCAACCACAAAACCGTTGGCGACACCGCGACCGGAATCAGCGGACAAAGCGCGCCACCCGGCGCAATGCGGTATTGCATTTCCAGCCAGGGCACGATGGCCAAACCAACGGCCACAAAACCGGACCAATACACCGCCGGCCGATAGCCTCCTGAACGGCACAGTTGACCCAATTCAAAAACCGCTGGAACCAAAAGAACCAATATCAGCAGGGCCATCGGCAATCCACAAAACAAAAGAGCGCGACCCCCAAAATGAGCCGAACATCTCAACGATTCCGTCAGCATTCGTTGCGAAATCCATCCGTCGAATGTCACCACCCCAACCAATGCGGCGATCATCAAAGAGCCGAAAAGTATTCTTTGCCAGAACATTGCCTGTTGTTCCTTTCGCAACGGACTGATTTTCATCCCGACCCGAGCAATTCGTGAATCTTCGCTCCTATATCCGGTGCCCGCATAAAGGTTTCTCCGATCAACAACGCCCGGGCACCGCAGGCTATAAGCTTCTCCACGTCTGATCGGGTCTTGATGCCGCTCTCGGATACCAGGATCGCCCCCGGCGGAGCCAGACCCGCCAGCCGGCGCGTGGTCTCCAGATCAATCCGCTGGATTTTCAGGTTCCGATTATTGATCCCCAGCAGGCACCGGTTATCGGGAGTGAAGGAAACGGCTTTCAGCACGTGATCCAGCGTTTCTTCCTCGTGTACTTCAATCAGACTGCTCATCCCCAGTTCGCCGGCCAGATCGCGCATATCGCGAAGCAAGGACGGATCCAGCACTTCTCCGATCAAGAGAATCGCATCCGCGCCGGCCGCCCGGGCCTCGTAGATCTGATAAGGGTCGATCATGAAATCCTTGCGCAAAACCGGCAGAGCCACGGCCTGTTTGACCTGCTCGATGTACTCCAACCGGCCGTCGAAATAACTCTCGTCGGTCAACACACTCAGGGTCGACGCACCGCTCTGGGCGTAGATTTTCGCCAAAGCCACTGGCTCAAAATCCGGCCGAATAAGACCTGCGGAAGGCGATTTCTTTTTGACCTCGGCAATCAGATGCACACCTCTGGTAGCCGGGACGGCCAAGGCGCCGAAGAAATCCCTGGGCGGCGGCATTCGACCGGCCGCCGCTTTCACTTGCTCAAGCGGACAACGAAGCCGGGCTTGCTCGACCTCCCGCCGCTTGGTTTCCACGATATTGTCCAATATAGTAGCCACGCCGAGGTTCCTTTTGATAAACGTACATTCTATCGAAAGGTTCGGCCGGTATCGATAAGGGTAATCGTGATTTATGCAAATATCGACCGAGCGAATCCTGATCAGTATCGATTACGCACTGCTGATCGCGGGTGGCATCGTACTCCTCGGCTGGCTCATCTTTTGGGGCCTCACGGGGCGACGCGATCCTCTGCGAGGTTCGCCTTTGCGACCCCAACGCCTCGGTCTCATCGCCGTCTGGCTGTGCCTGCTGGCCTATCCTCTCGGGGCGTTCGCCTGGATAGGGATCGGAAACCTAAATACCGATGGTCGATTTTCCGAGGAACAGGTCAATCTGTGGCGAAACCTCGTCGCCGGTAACGTTACCCTACTCTTCATGGCCATGATTTGTCTGGCGGTGGCTCGATCGGCTTTTGTCGGAGGTCTGCGCGGACTCGGGCTGCGCATGCCAAAGACACGTATCGGGTGGGCTTACGTACCCGGTGGGTGGCTGGTATCCCTTCTGGTGACCCAGCTACTCCTGCTCGCCTGTTTCCACCTTCTTAATAAAGTGGGTTACAGGATGGAGGAACACAACGTGTTCCAGACCTTGAAAGACGCGGCCACGCCTATCTGGATACATTGGGTTGCGATAGCTGGGGCCCTCTTTCTGGCCCCGATCGGCGAGGAATTATTTTTCCGGGGGATTATTCAATCCGCGTTACGGCGGCTGATTCGGCCGCGCTACGGTTCCTATCGTCATCGCTGGTTTGCCATTCTGCTGGCCGGCACGCTTTTCGGCCTGGCCCACATCGGCAATCTTCGGGATATATTACCTCTCGCGACCTTCGGAATCATTCTCGGTTATCTTTACGAACGCACCGGCTCGCTCTATGTGCCTGTTCTCGTACACCTGCTCTTTAACGCCAAACCGCTGCTCTGGTTCGCCATCGGCAAATAAATCCCCCATGGGATCAACCGACCAGCCACCAGATCAGGAGCAGGTTGATGAAAAGAGCGGCCATTACGGCCACGGCCAGACGAACAGGAATGGACCAGGCTTCCGGACGGCTGAAATTCTCAACCGAGGCCTCGCTATCAAACCGGATCGGCTCGATCTGGTCGGCGTGATACTGGGCCTCGGCGATCAGCAAGGTGGCCTCGAATTCGTCGATACCCAAACGCTCAGCATATCGAAGCAACTGCATCCGCCGCGAGTAACGCAAAATGCCGGCCTCCAGTTCACCGGCCACCATGCCGCGAAAAATCCGACGTTTTTCCTCGTGGGTAAACGGAATCACTCGTCGGCGCTCGACCGGCGGCGCGCTCTCGATAGAGATAGGGGTTGGCTTGTGCATTCTTTCCACCTCACCCTATTCTACCTCGCGGCCGGTTTAATCTCTATCGCGAAATCAAAGAAATAGCGAAAAAACACAGAAAAATCGATCGGCCGCAGGGATTCCACGCCGCGGACCGCGGTTATCGGATAATGCGACGACTCAGCATTGCAACCGTCGGAAATGCCGGATACCCAAGGTCAAAACGGTCGTGGCCACCAGTACATTGAGCACAACCACGCCGCTCACTCCCCAAGCCAACGCCTGCATCACCGTTGTTCCATTGCCGGCCTGGGCTACTCGGAGGCTCATAATGGCGACGGCCACCAGCGAAAGCACGACCAATCCGACCGAACACATCAAACTGACCGTCCCGCCGAACCCCCCGGCGATCCGCGCCGGGTTACGCTCGTTGAATACGGGCATCCGGGCCCCCATGCCGATACTCACGCCGCATAGTCCGATACAAATGGCAACGACGCATATCAGATGAGCGGCAGCCAGAGCCGGCGGCAATTGCAGCCGGAAAATCGAAACGCTGATCACGGTAACGCCAGCCAGGAGGGTAATGGTCAGGGCGTAGAGGAACTTGGCCATGATGATGCGGCCACGGGGCAAAGGTAGCAGGCCCAGCAACCAAAGCTGCTGGCTCTCCAAGGAAACGAGCGGAAAAACAAACCGGCTGGTAAAAGTCGCCAAAATCAGGCTGACCGCGGTCAAGTTGAGAAAGGCCACCAAGACCTGCAAACCCGGATGGACCATGTCCGTCCATAACCGCTGCACATTGCTGACATAGAGGGCCAACAGACCGAATAGAATCGCCATCTGCGTCCATTGCAGCGGGTCACGGAAAAACGTCTTCAAATCGTTGGTAGCCAACATGCGCTGCCGGCGGGGCAGATAGGCAAAAAGAATCTCCGCGATCCAGTTAATCACCCTGCCCGGCGGGCCGTTTCGTCGTGTACCCGAACACTGGGCCCGGGTAAAGGCGGCCGTGAACCAGCGGGCGACGACCGCCACCACCAGGAAACTGGCCAATAAGGCGTTGGCCACGATCACCATCAGGTAAAAGGCCGCCGAGCCTGCTCGGCCGCTTATCGCATGGCTGATACCCTTGGACACCCAGGTGTGCGGTAACATGGCATTCTGCACCAGCGAAACACGATCATAGAAGTTCTTCAGCCATTCGCTGGAGGTGTTCGTCGGGTCCGCCACCCGCCAGCCCCACGCCCCCCCTACCACCAGAACCACCAGCGTGGCGTAGATCAACGCGCGCCGCGGCGTTTTTGGGAAAACCATCGTCACGGCCCAGGCCAACAACATCCCCAACGCCCCCGGTATCGGAATAAACAACAGAAACAGGCCCAGAAACAGCGGATAAAAGGACCAGTTTCCGCCGAGCTTGTTGGCGATGGCCATCATCAGGGGCAAACCCAGCAGCACCAGCGACCAACTCGACAACAACAGGGTTTCCAGATACTTGACAATGATCATGTCCCGCGGATTGAGCGGCGAGGCGAGCAGATACGCACTTTCCGGCCTATGGAACAAGCTGCCATAACTGATGATCGCGTTGGAGAAGGCGAGCATACCCGTCAGGGCGAGGAAGAAAAAGGTGAAAATGAGCGGGATGGCCACGATCCCTTCCAAAACGTCTTTCTGTACTTCCTCAAAGGTAAATAACAGCAGCACATACAGACCCGCCCAGATCACCAGAACCGTCGCGGCGGTCCCGATGACGTTCAACGGGCGTCGGTAAAACATCTCCCATAAATAATTGCGTACCAAGGCATAACGCAGCTTAAGCAGAAGCCACACTCCGTGGTTCGGTACACAAGGCGACACGGCAAGGTCACCTTCCAGGGGCAAGCGCCGCCCCCCGGGATCACTGCTCATGCTGGTCATGTCGGCACCGTTTCGCTTGTTCCGTTCCGCTCGTCACCGGTAAGGCTGAGGAAGATATCCTCGAGCGTCGCACTGCGGCTGGCCTGGTGGCGAAGCTCCTCCAGCGTACCCACCGCGATCAGCCGCCCGTGATGGATAATTCCGATCCGATCGGCGACGGCCTCGGCCACCTCCAGCGTATGGGTACTCATGAAAACCGTCTTGCCCTCGCGCACCATGTTCCGCAGGATGTCCTTCACCGTCCGCACCGTCCGCGGATCGAGGCCGACCATCGGCTCGTCGGTGACCATAACCGTCGGATCATGCAGCAAGGCCGCCGCCAGGACGGTCCGCTGCTTCATGCCATGCGAATAGCTTTCCGTTAGCTGATGCAGGAACGAGCCCATTTCGAGCAGATCGACCAGTTCCTTGGTGCGTTGCTCCTGAACCTCTCGCGACAGGCCGTACATCTGGCCCACGAAATCGAGGAACTCGCGGCCGGTGAGTTTCTCGTATAGAAACGGCTGGTCGGGCACATACGCAAGCTGGGCCTTGGCCAATTGGCCGTCGCGACCCATCGCATGTCCGCAAACCCGCACCGACCCGCCGTCGGGCAGGAGTAATCCGACCAGCATCTTGATGGTGGTCGTCTTGCCCGCTCCGTTCGGGCCGAGAAAGGCGAAAAGCTCGCCTTGCGGGATGGTCAGACTCAAACGATCGACGGCCGTAAAGTCGCCGAAACGCTTGGTCACCTCATGGAGGTCGATGGCGGGGTTCATACATACACCATTCTGTTCATCAGTTGTTCGTACCGATATTCTGCCGCGCCTGCTGGAAGGCCCGTTCATCATAGGGCTCCGCCCGCAGGATCATTTTTCCAAAGCCCGGCATCTCCGCCTCCTGGACGCACACCCGTCCGTCGTCGTCCACCCAGGCTTTGATCGGATGGTTGTCCATGACGACCACGAAGCACTCGACCGGCCGGCCCTCGTGGATAATCACCTCACGGCCGGTCACCCGGGCAACGACGCTATGAAACCGGGCCTTGCCGCCCACGATGGCCGACAGCGGATCCAAAATCTGCATCCGCCACGCCTGACCGACGCGCAATTCCGGCAAATACCCGAACGGCTGGAGCGAATCGCCGATCAGCCGTGTCGCCGAGAGGTCGAGGTTGATCCGGCGACGCATGACGCCGAACTGAAATTCGCAGGGGAAGAAGATGCCGCGTCGTTCACCCTGGGCCTCGATAATCGTGCCCTGGATTCCATAGACATTCAGCCTGAAGGCTTCAAGCCCGCCATCGACGTTGAACTCGGTTTCCGTCTCCGTGCGGGTGGCGGGGATGTATGCGTAAGGCTCGGTAATGACCGTCCCGTACAAGGTGGTCGTGGCGGCGGAGGTGGTCATCTGCCTCCAGGCCGTGCCGAGCCGACGCCCGTCGCCGGCGAAAATTCCGAGTTGCGTTTTGCGGTCGGCCAGCCGGGCGAGTTGGGTCGGGGTCATGGGCGGCGGCTCCTGGGCCGTCCAGGCGGGCCACACGTCACGCATGAACAAAGCGCTCATCGCACTGAGCCAGAAAAGCAAAACACCGATGGCCAACATTCGATACATGGCTCATCCATCCGAAGGAAGGATTCCTCGCGCCACCGCACCCGGCGGCAAGGGCGACGGCCTCGCGGAATCACGTTTCTTCTCGTTACCCCGGTTGGCCTCGCGAGCCGGTGATTCATCCGATAACCCGCCCCGCCATCTGATTCTACCCCTGTCCCAGTGCCAGGACAAAGCGAAGTCCACAAAAAACATTGGACATTTTCGCCGTTCGAGATAAGGCCGGACCAGCTCGAAGCAGTTTACCTCGCCTGGGTTGGACGTGGCGGGCAAGCGAGGGATACCAGCCCGCAGAAACTATGAGAGTGTCCTCCGGGGTGGGATAATTGACCTGTTGGTTTGTTTTG
>CAYNYK010000082.1:0-23818 GCA_964401335.1 uncultured Planctomycetales bacterium | reverse complement strand
CCTATTTTAAAAAGAGTTACCAACACGAAACTCGCGAACCGAAAACGGCACTAGCCTTCGAGGAGGGCTCTTATTCGTGTCGGACAATGATGAATGTCGCCTAATGTGTTGTCTGCGTCATGGATCGTGGTACCCATGATCTGGGGAACAGCTGTTTACTATTGTGGAATGGTAGAGCATGCCCAAGACGGTGCTGGAATATGCCGTGGTTCACGAGTTATGCCATTTGCGATACCGCAACCATTCGGCGGCGTTTTGGAGTCTTATCAGAGGTCTGCTTCCCGATTATGAATGTCGCAAGGCATGGTTGGAGAAACACGGGGCGGGGTATGATTTATGACGAGGAAGGTTTTGATCTGTGCGGAGGATTGTGGCCGATGACCTTCAAACGGCTACCGCATCAAGTCTCAAAGCATGCCCGCGAATTCTTCCACCGACAAGCCCAAATCATCGATCAGGCCTCGTAATGTTCCGGGCTTAAGGTCTCTTCCTTTATGGATAGGGATTACCAGCCGCCGCCCGTCCGAAGCCCGTAGGTAGACCGCATGGCTACCTCTCTGGCGATCGAACGCAAACCCAAGACTCTCGGCTACTCGAAGCACATCTCGTGCCGTAACCACCGGCAGTTTGCTCATATCGCAACCTCAACCGGTTTAATCAGCAAATCTTCTCGAGGGATGGATTCACCGTGGGCTTCGATACTCTCCAGGTAGACTTCAATCGCCTCGCGGATGTTGGCGACGGCCTCGTCCAGGGAGTCCCCCTGCGAATGACAGCCTTTTAGGGCCGGGCAGTACACATGAAATCCGCCATCCGCCTCATGCTCCAGAATGATTGTATAGCGGTAGGTGGTCATCGGTTTCACTCCGTATTCATAGAGATTCTCACTGATATCATTGTCCATCTCGCGGGTTTGCGGGTCAAGTGTCCAATGGATCGTGATTTGACCTGGAACCGTTTTCGATAGTAAAGTGTTTCAAACGTATGGCGTTGATCCGTTACAACCGAGAATTCGGGGGCATCATACTCACTCATTTCTTACCCGCATGTTAACCCGGATTATTCATCGGGGTTTACCACGGAGACACGGGAGTCACGGAGAAGAAAGAACTTAGGTTAAAAAATCGAGGATAGATATAGCCGCAGAGTGCTTATAAGCCATCCGGCCGGAACAGGCATTTTATCTATCACTTAAAAGCCAACCTCCGTGTCTCAGTGCCTCTGTGGTGAATTATCCGGGTTAAGATTGTGTTACGTTAGCACTATGCAAGGTCGGCGGGAACAGGCCTCAGAGCTCTGTTGGTGAGCCACGAAGTCCTCCGTGTCCGCGTAACTGGACTTTGGCCACGAATTTGTTCATCTGTTCAACAAAAAAGGCTAAATCGCAGGAAGCGATTCAGCCGGGAAAAGCGACGATTGGATACGTCTTTATCCGTTGGCCAAGGCCACGATTTTGTCGAAAGCGACCGGGTCATGGATGGCCAGCTCGCTGAGCATCTTGCGATTGAGACCGACGGCGGCCTTTTTCAAACCGTTCATGAACCGCGAATAGCTGATCCCCCGCATCCGGCAGGCCGCCGTGATCCGGGTGATCCACAGGGCCCGATAATCGCGCTTACGGAGTCGACGACTGGTGTAGGCAAATACACCGGCGCGAGTGACGGCCGATTTACTTGTCCGGTATTGTTTACTGCGAGCGCCGAAATAACCGCTGGTCTGATTGCGGACGCGGCGTTTCTTGGCGGCCCTGGCGGCACCTGAGGTTGCCCGTGGCATCGATCTTCTCCTTCAAAAAGGCCGGCCGAATGTTTCTTCTGCGATGGTTAACTCTGGCCGACGCAAACTAACGTTTTTTATTTTTGTCCGGTCCAAGCTCGCCCCAAGGGACGATTACGTCTGTTTTGCGATCGCCGGATTACAGACAAAGAGCGTCCAAAGCTCGTTTTTCCTCGGCCGGAATCATACCGGCCGGTTTACGCAGATGACGACGACGCTTACCGGTCTTGGAACTGAGCAAATGCCCTTTACCGGCTTTTTGCCGAAGCACCTTGCCTCGGCCGGTGACTTTAACCCGTTTCTTCAAACCCTTGTGCGTTTTCTGCTTAGGCATGTAAATCTCTTTCCTGCAATGAGTTACATACTATTGAAAACCAGTATTATAGCATAATCGGGCCGTAATGCAAATCTAAAACCGAATGGAAAAATCCGAAAAATGACCGGTGGCCGGCCCTTCCTGGATGGTCCGCTCGTGGATATGGTTTTTCATGTATGTTTCGATTTCCTTGATGAAGCCGTTGACCTCGGCTGGTTCACCCTCGGCCTGCACTTCCACACGACCATCGGCCAGGTTCCGGACATAGCCGGTTACGGCGAATCCGCGAGCAATGCGTTCGGTGGTGTAACGAAACCCCACCCCTTGAACATGACCTCGAAAAAGAACGGTCACACACACGGGTTGGTTTGGTTTGGACATCTGCAGCCTGTTCGATGCGAGATCCCAATCCTTATGCGACCCGCGTAAAACCCGCGGACGTCGCGTGCTTGCGTGCTCCGCAACCTTCGATTCGATCAACGCTTTTCAAAATCCTCCAGGCTCTTGACAAAGGCCTGGGCTTGCTCGCCCGTCAACAAAAAGACTTTTTCGGAGTCCGCCAACCGGGCATATCGGCTTTTATCCGGGTCGTTCTCAGGACCGACGCTGGAAAGCACGATCTCCATTTTCTTGCCGTCCTGCAGGGTGATCGAAACCCGCCGCACGTTTTCATTGAGCTTGTAAGCCGCGGGGTCCTCGATTTTGTAGGCCACGTAACGATGCGTACGCAGATCACGGAACTTCTCGATGGCGTCAGTGACTTTTTGTTTATCAATGGGCAGAACCGGATCGGTCTGATATTTCCACTCCTGCTCATGACGGCTGAACACCATTTGCAGATCGGATGAGGCGAAACCGATTTCAGTGACCTGATCGGTTTCAAACCGGGTTATCTGCAGATCGTGCATTTCCGCGGTCGCATCCTGAAAAACCTTGTTATCCAGACGATAGACAATGGCGTCGGCGGTTTGATCCGGCCGCATGGCGTAGGTCTTCTCGTCCTTCTGATTCAACACAAGCGTATAGACGGTTGGCGGGACGGCCGGTTGCGTTTCCGTGGGTTGGGTAGCGGGCTTGGGCGGTTGCACGGTGACGGCAACGGTGACCGCCGGGTGGTCCAGGCCGGCCTTGCTTACCTCGCCTGCACCGGCCAAGACGCCTTCCGCTCGGAGCATGGCGAGATCCTGTAGTAAATTGGTGACGGCCTCGGTATTCGCCTTGGCTTCCACCGGTTCAATTATTCGCCACTCGTTGTCCACCTTGCTTAAAACCAGTCTGGTCCCATTCGCTCGGGTAATCTCCATTGTCGAGGCCCGCGCGGAAGGAAACACCAATACGGTACGGTCACGATAGGCCAGCGGGGAGGCCAGAAATTGAGCGACATCCTCCTCGCGCACGGCGGCGATAACCTGCTCCGCCGCCTTGCGAACATGTGCCATCTTGCCGCTGGCGCTGGTCGGTCCCACCAGCAGGACGAGAGGGTTGAGTTCGCCTTGAAGGGTAACGGTCACTCTGGCGCGGGGGTGGTCCCAGTCGGCGGGGATCAATAAATCCTTGGCGGAAACAAAGGCTTCGGCCTTGAGATTCTTGATCGCGCGGAGCAGGTCGGAGACGGCGACCTGATCGGCCTCGTTTCCGTCCTTGAATTTCCAGATGCTGCCGTCCTTGACCAAATGAACGCTGTGTTCCGGCGTTTCCACCAGGACCGAGGTTGCCTTGCTCGGCTCGACCATACCGGCCAGATTCTTGTCGCGCAGATCGTCGAGCGACTTGGTTACGTTCTTGTAGGGCTCCGCGCGAATGGAGAAGACCCAGGGTGCTTCATCCGTCTTGGCGAAGTACTGTGTATTTTCCGTGTCCGTGGGATCGATAGGGGCCCCGACAAGCAGGGTGAGTTTGTGTTCCTTTTCCGACGGCTGAGTGTCGGCCGGCTGGGTATCCGGATCGCCGGGTTTAGCCTTAGCGGGAATCGTACGCTTCGTTTGCACCGTGATTTTCAGGCGGGGCGGATCGAGCCCATAAGGCTTGAGCGATTCCGGCTTGTCATCTTTCCAGTCTTGAGCATACAGGTTCATGACCGCCGAGGTGACGCTGTCCACCGCCGATTTGTCGGCCTGGCCGCGCGGTTCCGATTCAATGACCCAATTTTCGTTGTTTTTGACAAGGGTATAGTTGACCAGCCCCTCGGCAGAGACTACCTCGGCGTTTCCGACGTTGGCGGGGAAGATCCGCTTGTCGCGGTACTGCTCGATGGTTCGACTAAAATAAATATCCATCTCCCTTTGGGATTCGTAAACCTTGTCGGAACCCTCGATCTCGAGGTAATTACCCTTGCCGGTGGGCAGGCGGGCGCCGATTTTAATCGCCGCCTGTATCTTGCCGTCCTTATAGAGCTTGGCCTGCACGGTGGGCTTGTCGAGACGGGTCACCTCCGGGCTTGGCCGGTCCTTGTCTTTCGGACCATACTCCTTCATGAACTTCACCGTTGACAGTGTGCTGATCAAATGATTGATGTCGGAGTTGCTGGCCCGGCCTTCGATCGGCTGGCGCATGATCCATTGGTCGTCCTCGCCTTTTTCGAAAACACCCTGGGTGCCGTGCAGAGTCAGTTCGAAACGATCGGTGTCGGCCGGCTGTGGGTCGAAAAGATCCTTGGCCGTGGTTTTGGGCTGCTCAGGTTCGGGTTTGGCCTCCCACGGTTTGTCCACGACGAAAATATAGACCGCGACGACAGCGGCAATCAAAGCCAGGACCAGTGTTGTCTTGGTGTTCATGGTTCTACCTCGCGCGAATAACCATCATGACAATACCAAAGACCAGGACCACCCCGGCCCACCCTACGCAGAGAATCCAGAGCCGGGTGTAGTTGTCCGACTCGACCGCGGGTATGAGGGGGATATCGACCGGTCCCGCGGCAATAAGTTCGGGTCGATCGGCCAACCAGTAAAGAGCGTTGACGAACAGGTCGAGATTTTCAGTCGGCGCCGGCTCGGAAACGAGCACCTGCTCCTGCCCGCGGGAAACCAAGATGCGCCGATCGACATATCCGTCGATAATGGATAGTCCGGTACCCATGACCACCGCTCGGCTGACGGGTCCCGTCGGTTGTGTGGTCGCGGGCTCATCGGTGGCGGGTTGGGTGGCGGGGGACTTCTTTTCGGCGGCCAGAATGACCGGGAAGGGCGGCGACATGGCCGCTGAACCGCGGGTGAACGTACTGTTGCGCTCGCCGGACAGAACAGCCCGAATGATTGGGTCAAGATCGTTCTCCGCCCAGATATCGGGAGTGTTCGGTACCACCAGAACCGGTTCAACACGGACGGCTTCCGGTTGTTTCTCCGTCGGCTGGACCGGGCAGGCCTCGCGGAGGAACATGCGTCGCGCTTTGAACGGCGCCCCGATGGGGTGGTCGGTGAAGTTGTTCAACTGGAGGTAGGCCCAGCGTTGGAAGTTTATGCCGAAACGGTTTGGGTTGGTGTTATCGATGACTCCATGCAGAACCCGATAAGTGAAATCAACTTTGATCCCCCATTCATTCTCCAGGTAAGACTGATATCCATATTCCGGCATCGGCCCGTAGGCGTAATAGCAGAGGAACAAAGCCCGACCGTTATCCTGCAGGGCTTCGCGTACCTTGGCCAACTCCGGTTCTCCGAAACTCTTCATATCCGGACCGCGCATGAAGGGGTTCATCTTCGGCGTCTCGGCCGGTGGCAGGAATACGTAGATCGGTTGCGTACCTTCCTCGGGCTCGGGTCGTTTGCTCTCATCGCCCTCGCCGCCTAGGTTCCACTCCTTGACCGCGAAATTCGCCTTGGTCAATCGGTCCTTGAGCGTGGTCAAACCTTCGAGGGGGATCATGCCCGTATTCTTTCGCATCTGGCCGAACTGCATCATCTGGGGGGAAGGAGGCGTCTCGTAGGCGGTCAGAATCACGGTCGCGAAGGGTTTCTTCACCTGAAGCGAGAGAAGCGCGTCGCCGATTACGCTGTCACCATCGAAAATGCGCCGCTGTTCTTCGGGGGCGGTGCGGGCTATGCCCTTGAGGGGATCGGCCACGGGCCAGACATCCTCGAAGGTCAGCACGCGAACCTGTTTGTCATCCTCCACCACGACGATGTTTTCTTCCTGCAGACGGCGAGAAACCTCGTCAAGGTTCTTCAACTCCGGCAGGGCGTCGACCTTGGCGGTGAGTTGATTGATTTGCTCAAGTGGATCTTTGAGCAATGTACCGGTGTCGGCCAGGAAATCGCGGCTGGCCTGGTCGATGGCGTTGAATTCATTAAGCACCTTAATAATACCGGCAGACCAGACTTGCAGCCGCTCCTGGAACTGGCCGGCCATCTGGCGTAACTGTCGGATGACGTTTTGCTGTTGGTCGAGCGGAATGTCCTCTCGGGTCAGAATGTCCCGTAACTGCTCACTCACACTGGTGGCCTGCGTGGCCATCTGATTAAGAATGGACGGCAGCTTGAAGACAAAAATCGCCTCCTGGAATTCCCAGTCGGGGTGGTACTGGATGGCCGGGTATTTCTTTACGTAGGTATTGACCCGGCTGGATTCGTCTTGCAGCCAGTTCGCCAGTTTCTTGAGGGCGTTGGTGAACTCCTTGATGACCTCTTTGGGATTCTCGGGGACGGTGGGGTCTTCCACCTTTCCGGCGATCTGCTGGAGTTGCATGGCCAGAGCGGTTAATTCCAGGGTCTTTCGCTGGGTTTCCAGCACGAACTCGGCTTTTTGGAGGTCGGACAATTCCCGGACCAGGGTATCCATCTGAACCGTCCATTCCCGGGTTTTTTCCAGATGTTCCTTGATGGTACGGACGGTCTCCTTGATCTTATTGTTGGCCTCCTGATAACGGGGCAGACCCTCGCCCTGGGTCAGATCTTGAATTTCCGTGCGGGTTTTCTCGATCAATTTCAGATCGCTGTCCAGCGTCGCCCGAATGTTGGCGGTCATGGGGAAACGGGCGAGCATGGTGTTTTGGGCGAACAGAGTGTTGATTCGGCTTATAGCCGTCTTCAATGCCTCGTCGAGTACTTTCCAGGTACTTGCGGCATGCTCGCTGGTTTCACGGAATTGGGAGGTTTCCTCGGTATATTTCTTCTGGATACAATTACGCAGCTCGGCCCTTTGGTTACCGGTGTGCAGGTACTCCACCTTGACCTTGTTGCTGTAATGGGTCAATTCGGTGAGATAATCCTGCAACTTAGGCAGGTATTTCTTGCGATCGCTTTGCGGTTCGTCTGAGGTGTAGACGACCGTGATATTTAGCGAGCCCTTGGCCTGGTCGACCAGTTTTTGAGTTCGTGGGCTCAGGGCATGGCTGGTCAGCCCGCTGGTCATGTCGAGACGTTTGCCGCTATTATGGGCCACCCAGTTGATCGCGACGATCACAAAGGCGACCAGCAGAATGGCCACGATCACATTTGTACCGAAAAACCATCGGCGACCGGTGGCCGATACGTTGCTGTTGGTTTGATTTAGCGCCATCGTCGGGACTCCAATACTTTCGTCGCCAGGAACAGGAAGAATCCCGCCCCGCTGACAAAAAAGATCACGCTGGCCAGATCCACAATGCCTTTACCGAAGTCGTCATAGTGACCGAGTATATTGAGGTATGCACAAAGGTTACGCACCCATTCATCCTTGGCGTATTGCGCTCCGTAGTTGACCACGAAGGTGAAGAGGGCCAGGAGAGTCATGGCAATGATCGCCGCCAGAAGCTGGTGCTTGGTGCAACTACTGGCGAAAACGCCTACGGCGATGAATAGCCCGCCGAGCAGAATCAGACCCAGGTAGCCGACCATGATGCCGGACCAGATGGGTTCGGCATAGCGAGCGAGGATGAGGGCGTGGAGAAGGGTGGCGGCCAGTAGAGCCATGAAAAACACCAATGCGCCCAGGAATTTGCCAAGTATCACCGAGGCATCCGTGACCGGGGCGGTCATGAGCGTTTCGATGGTGCCACTGGCGAACTCGTCGGCGATGGAACGCATGGTTAACAGGGGCAAGGCGAAGACCAGAACGGCGGCCATACGCTCGAAGAGCAGACGCAGGCTGGCCTCACCCCCGGAAACCAACGTTTCCGAGAGAAAAAACCATCCGGTCATGAACAAAAAGATAAAACCAATGATATAGGCGATCGGTGAGAAGAAGAGGGAGGACAACTCCCGCTGAACAATCGCCCAGGTGGCGCTGCCTCCCGCGGGGGCGCCGCCGGTCGCGTCGGTCAACTGGACGCGCTCGCTGGCGCTGACGCCCTGCGTAGCTGATGGATTCGAGTTACTTGCCGACATTTTCAAATCCTCTCTGGTTCTCTTGAATGACACCGGTCAGATGAATAGGGTTTTCCGGTTTACCGCTCTCTCACGGCGATCATGCCCGGGGGATGGCCGCCGCCTCGGCGGTGATCTGAATGAAAAACTCCTCCAGGCTGCCCACTTCAAGCCGCAACTCCCGTAACGACCAATTCTGCCGCATGACCGTAGCGGCGATATCCTCGCGCAGGTCGCGGCGATTCGAGCTTTCGATACGCAGGCGGTTCCAACCCTCGACGGTGGTGGATTCGACGTTCTTAACTCCCTCGATACGACGGATCGCCGCCTCGACCTCGTTTTTCGGCCCCTTGACCTCGGCCAGCAGCCGGGAAGCGCCTTTGATGCGCTCACGGACCTCGTTGATCGTCCCGCTGGCGCGAATTTGTCCGCCGGCGATGATGATGGTTCGCGAACAGACGGCCTCCACCTCGGGCAGAATATGCGAGCTGAGGATGATCGTGTGCCGTTTGCCCAGTTCGGTAATCAATTTGCGGGTTTCTCGAATCTGATTGGGATCAAGGCCGATGGTCGGCTCGTCGAGGACCAGCACTTTGGGGTCGTGGAGGAGGGCATCGGCCAGGCCTACCCGCTGCTTCATACCCTTGGAAAGCTGGCCGATAGGCCGATCGATGAAATCGCCCAGCCAGCAGCGCTCGACCACCCGCTGGACCGCGGGGATTCGCTGATCACGCGGCATGCGCCGGAGCTTGCCCCGAAAATCCAGGTATTCGCGAACGCGCATTTCCGGATAAAGAGGATTGCCTTCCGGCAGGTAGCCGATGACCCGCCGTACGTCGATCGACTGGGTGAATACATCATACCCGGCGATGGTGGCCTCGCCGCCGGTGGCGGGTATGAAGCAGGTCAGGATGCGGAGCGTGGTACTCTTGCCGGCCCCGTTCGGTCCGAGGAAGCCGACGATCTCGCCTTCCTGGACATTGAAGGAAATGTTGTTCACCGCCACGACCGACCCGAAAGCCTTGGTCAGGTTCTTGACTTGGATCATGGCCATCGCTGTTCCTTTCGTCCTTAACAACAACTGTAGCCGATTGTACCAATCCCCGTCCGGTTTTCCGCCCAATTTCGGTAGAATGTTTATTAACGATTTAGTCGGCCGTCAAGGTCACCACATCGGGGATGGACCTTGCGGCCCCGGAAACGGAATGTCCGGTGTCTGCAAGTTCCAGCGGGTAAAGGGCTTACCTTTCCCGGCGGAAGCCGCGTTATTAGCATTTCGTGAACGGCCTGTCAAGTCTTTTCTCCGAAACTCCTTCCGCAAATTTGTTTTATTCTTCGTTCGTGAAAATGATTCGGCCTGCCGCGTGGACCGTAAGTTACTAAAGCGGCATGGTTTGCTGACCGGCGCGCGGAGGCGACGGTTTGCTCTTTTTACCTTTCATGGACGATCAGAGTTCAGTTTTCCTGTCAGGATTTGGCATTTTCTTTGGTCTTTTTTACGGGGGGCGTCGGTAACCTATCCCCGGCGTGTCGGAAGGGTCGGCCAGCGAACATTCCTTGTCGCGTACATGGCTGCGTTGCCGTCTTGGTCCTTTTTGCCGTACGATGCCGCGCCAGATATGCTTCTTGAAGTGGAGATACGCCGGGTAGCTTTGCTGACCTGGCTCCACGAGGCGGGCCATGCCCGGATCGGTGGATTTCCGGAGAAGAGCGTTTATCAATGTCGTTTTGTCGTTTGTACGGGGACCGATTATGAAGGATGTCTGGATCGCGCTGGGGCTCACCTTTTTTGCCGGTATGGCGACCGGCATCGGGAGCATCATTGCGTTTACCGCGAAGCGGACGAATTATCGATTCCTTTCGGTTGCGACCGGCTTCTCCGCGGGAGTCATGTTATACGTTTCGTTCGTGGAAATTTTCTTCAAGGGCGTCGAATCGCTTACGGAAAGCTATGGCGATTATTGGGGGCATTGGGTCAACGCGGCCTCGTTTTTCGGAGGCATGTTGTTTATCGGGATTGTGGACAACTTGATTCCGTCGGCGGAGAACCCCCACGAGACGCCTTCAGAAGAGGAAACCGCTCCCTTGCACGACTTGACGGCTCCCTTGCCCGGCTTCATGGCGGCTGCCAGGGCCGGCGAGCGAATTTCGGCCGGAGCCGCTCACGACCACGACCGCCACCACCGCAAATTGATGCGCATGGGTTTGTTCACGGCCCTGGCCATTGCCATCCACAACTTTCCCGAAGGGTTGGCCACCTTCCTGGCTGCCCTGCATGACCCTACGCTGGGTGTGGCCATCGCCGTGGCCATCGCCCTGCATAACATCCCCGAAGGGATCAGCGTTTCGGTGCCGATCTTTTACGCCACCGGAAATCGCCGCAAGGCTTTTGTCTATTCGCTCGTGAGCGGACTGGCCGAGCCCGTCGGCGCCGTCATCGCATACTTATTTCTGCGGTTTCTGGTGGGCACTGAAAACGGACTCATGATGTCCCAGATCATGGGTATCCTTTTCGGCGGCGTGGCCGGCATCATGGTTTATATCAGTCTGGACGAACTGTTGCCGACGAGCAGGGCTTATGGCAAGGGGCATGACAGTCTCTTTGGACTGGTGGGTGGGATGCTTGTAATGGCCTTGAGTTTGCTGTTGATGAAGTAGGGACGACCAAAAGCAGACTGGGGTAAATAATATGACGCGATGGTCGGACACTGACCGAGTAGGCGCGGAGGCTTACTTATGACAAAATGCGCTCTGACGCCATACGGCCCTTGTTAGAGTGCGTCCTAAAACCCGATAACGTCGGCCCTGCCGGGCCGACCAGCACCGGCGAGACGCCGGTGCCACACCGGTTTTATGACGCATTGTTAGTATCTGAAAAAGTGACCTTACCTGGAGACACGATCATGTCCGCCGCGAAAAACCTGCTGCGTCAACTGGCCGAGATGGGCCATTGGCTCGTAACCGCCTACGTTCAAGACCTCTCCGACGCCGACTTGTTCGTTCGTTCCGTGCCCGGGGCGAATCATATCGCCTGGCAGCTTGGGCATATCATCGTCAGCACGCCGCACATGCTCGGCGCGTTGGGTCGCGAGGCGCCGGCCCTGCCCGATGGCTTTGCCGAGGCCTATACCCCCGAGACCTCTGCCTCGGACGATCCGGCCCGATTCGCCACGAAGGCCGAATATTTGACGCTCTTGGACCAAACGAAGACGGCCATCCTGGCCGCGATCGATGCGACGCCGGAGGAGGACCTCGACAAGCCCGGCCCCGAGTCGATGCGGGAATACGCCCCGACGATCGGTGCCGCGTTGGCGATTCTGGGCAACCACTGGATCATGCACTCGGGCCAATTCGTGCCGATCCGGCGGAAGCTGGGCAAAAAGCCGCTGTTCTAGCCGACGACCTGGCTCGACAGGCAGACTTGGACCAGTAATAGGACGTGATCGGCCGAACGCTGACCAAGCTGGTACGGAGGCTCACGAATGACTCAATGCGCTCTGACCCCATACGCCCTTCTGTATTTCCATCGAAAAACTTTGGTGTGGGCATTCATGGGCCTGTTGGGGGCATCTTCCTCCGTTGCCGCATCCGCGGATTCGCCTGCGCCGGCCAACGCCGTCAAGTCGATCGCGGTCAAGCGGAGCGAGTATAATCCATTGATCACTTTTGATTCATCGCCGACGCTGGGGAACAATATCAACGGCCCTTCGGTGATTCGTGTTCCCGCCTGGTTGCCCCGGCCGCTCGGCAAGTATTACATGTATTTCGCGCATCATGGAGGCAAGTACATCCGCCTGGCGTACGCGGATTCACTCGAAGGACCGTGGAAGATCCATGAGCCCGGCACGTTAAAGCTCGAACAAGCTACGGCCTTCACCGCTCATATCGCTTCGCCCGACGTACACGTGGACGACGAAAAAAAAGTGATTCGCATGTATTTTCACGGCCCGACCCGATCTGGAAAAGGGCAATGTAGCGGGGTAGCCCTCTCCGAGGATGGCTTGCATTTCAAGCCGTCCGAGGAGATTCTCGGCAGGTTTTATTTTCGCGTATTCCAAAAGGGTGAGTATTACTACGCCCTGGACGGGGGCGGCCAGGGTCGCCTGCTGCGATCCAGGGATCCCCTTAAAGGGTTTGAAGAAGGCCAATACTTGTTCGAGCCCAATACCATTCGGCATACGGCCCTATTGGAAAGGGATGGTTTTCTTCTGGTATTTCATACAAAATACGGAGAAGCACCGGAGCGAATCCTGGTATCGACGGTTCGACTCGGCCCGGACTGGTCGAAGTGGATTGCTTCCGAGCCCCTTGAAGTCATCAGGCCGGAAAAGGATTATGAGGGTATCCGCTATCCCCTGAAACCGTCGCAAGCCGGAATGGCCATCGAAGTATGCCAACTCCGCGATCCCTGCATATTCGAGGAGAATGGCAAGGTCTATCTCTTCTATTCCATCGCGGGCGAAATGGGCATCGCTATGGCCGAACTCAAAATAACCATGCACGATACCGGTGAGCCGGGTCGGTAGGTCGATATCAGGAGATCTTCCAATGGATTCTGCATCCCAGGCACCGAAATGGTGGAAAATCGTTCGCGGGGTCATCGTTGTTTTGGTCGTCGGGGTATTGGTGGTTCTGCTGATGCTCTGGCTGATGGGGACATTTCATCGAAAGATCAGCACGGAACCCGCTCCGGTGGCGGCGAGTCGGCCGCTGGCCGGACAGACGGTGGTGGCGGTGGAGGCGATTACGGTGCCGGTCGAGGAGACGGCCGTTGGTACTGTTCAACCCGTGCATCGGGTGGACATCGCCTCCAAGCTGCTGGCCAAGGTGTTGACCATCGATGTGCGGGCCGGGCAATGGGTGACCAAAGGCCAGGTGCTGGTACGGTTGGACGACAACGATCTGAAAGCCCGGCTCAATCAGGCGACGGCGGCCGTCGATGCCGCGAAGGTCGCCCACGATCAGGCCAAGATCGAATACGAGCGCGTCCGGCAGTTGCGGGACCAGAACGCCGCCTCGCAGATAGAACTGGATCGGGTAACGGCTGATTTTCGGGCGTCGGAAGCCAGCCTGCAACGGGCCCGCGAATTGCAGACCGAGGCCCAGGTCGTTCTGGGTTATGCCACGATCCATTCGCCGATCGATGGAACGGTGGTTGACAAGAAGGTAGAAGCGGGGGACACGGTTTCGCCGGGGCAAATCCTGCTTTCTTTGTATGATCCTAAAAGGATGCAACTGGTGGCCAGCGTGCGGGAATCGCTGGCCCACGGACTCAAGCCCGGTGACAACATCCCTGTTGCGGTGGACGCCTTGAAGCTGCGTTGCGAGGGATTGATCAGTGAGATTGTGCCCGAAGCGGAGTCGGCCAGCCGTAGTTTTCAGGTCAAGGTCACCGGTCCCTGCCCGCCGGGGGTCTATCCGGGCATGTTCGGCCGCCTGATTATTCCCGTGCGGGAGGAAACGGTCCTGGTCGTGCCGAAGTCGGCGGTTCGCGAGGTTGGGCAACTCCGTGTCGTGGAGGTGGTGCAGGGCGATCGGCTTGTCCGGCGGATGGTAACATTGGGGCGTGACTTTGACGAGCGAGTCGAGGTGCTCAGCGGCCTGCGCGCCGGTGAGCAGGTGGCGGTTACGACCACGAAGGAAAGGACGTAACCATGGCCGAGCAGAGTGATAGCGCGAAAAAAACGGCGGAGCAACCGGCCTTGAATCCGCGAGGACCACATGGTTTTCTGAACGCGGTCGTTCAGGCATTTCTCTACTCGCACCTGTCGCCGATCCTTATTCTGCTGGCCGCCGCCGTCGGGATGGTGGCCTTGCTGGTGACTCCGCGCGAGGAGGACCCGCAGATCATCGTGCCCCTGGCGGATGTCTTTGTGAATTTCCCCGGCCATTCGGCCGAAGAGGTTGAGCAACTGGCGGCCACTCCGCTGGAAAAGCTGCTCTGGCAAATTGACGGGGTGGAATATGTATATTCCATGTCGCGTCAAAACCAGGCGATCATCACCGTGCGGTTTTACGTCGGCCAGGATCGCGAGGATAGCCTGGTCAAGATCTACAAGAAAATCAACGAAAACCTGGACATCGTTCCGCTCGGCGTAACCGGCTGGGTGGTCAAGCCGGTGGAAATCGACGATGTGCCGATCGTGAATCTGACCCTGACCAGCGCGACCAGCGATGCGCATACCCTGCGCCGGGTGGGCGAGGAGATCGTGGATCGACTGGCGGCCTTACCGGATATTTCCCGGGCGTACGTGGTGGGGGGGCAATCTCGGATCGTCTATATCCGTCCTGATCCCGGCCGACTGCGGGCGTTTCATGTTTCCCTGCCGGAACTGCACCAGGCGATTGCGGCGGCAAATGTCACGCGAACGGCCGGCCATTTCGACCGGCTGGACGAAGTATTTCAGGTGGATGTGGGTAAGGCGTTCGCCGCGGCTTCGGAATTGAACGATCTGGTTGTGGGGGTATTTGACGGCCGACCGGTGTTCGTAAAGGACGTGGCCGAGGTGGTGGACGGGCCGGAGGAGGTAACCAGTTACGTACGTCACGGCTGGGGGCCTGCCCAAGGCTTTGAGTCTCATTCCCGGGCGGCCGGTAGTCTGCTGGACGCATCCTCTCCGGTAAATGCGGATAGCGGGCAATCCCTGCCGGCGGTGACTATCGCCATTGCTAAGAAAAAAGGTACGAACGCCGTCCTGGTGGCCGAGGCCGTTTTGGAACGGTGCGCCGAGTACAAGCGGACGGTGATTCCCCATGACATCGACGTGGTGATCACCCGGAATAACGGCCTGACCGCGGACGAGAAGGTGAACGAACTGGTGGAAGCGCTGGTCGTGGCGGTTTTCTTTGTGCTGGTGGTATTGACGCTGGGGCTGGGTTGGCGCGAGGCCCTGATCGTGGCGCTGGCCGTGCCGGTGGTGTTCGGTTTGACGTTGACGGTGAACCTGGTGGCCGGCTTGACCATTAACCGGGTGACGCTGTTTGCCCTGATTCTTTCGCTCGGTTTGCTGGTGGATGATCCGATCGTGGACGTGGAGAACATTACGCGGCATTTCGTGATGCGCCGCCGGGCGACGCGGACGATTGTGCTGGAAGCGGTAGCGGAGATTCGCCCGCCGCTGATCACCGCCACGCTGGCGGTGATTGTTTCCTTTCTGCCGATGTCGTTTATCACCGGGATGATGGGGCCGTACATGCGGCCGATGGCCCTTAATGTACCGGTAGCCATGCTGATGTCGATGCTGGTGGCGTTCATGATTACCCCGTGGCTTACGTACATGGTGCTAAGGCGTCATTATGGCGGCGAGGCGGGTGATGCACCGGCACTGGCCGCGGTGCCCGACCATGACTTCGTGGACAGCGAGGCGGTACGCAAATCCACGTTGTATCGTCTGTTCTATCCGTTGATGGCTCCGCTGATGCGATCTCGACCGGCGGCGTGGATTTTTCTGGCCGTGATCGGTTTGCTTACGGCGTTGGCTGCTTCTCTGGCCGCGACCCGGCATGTGCCGCTTAAGATGTTGCCGTTCGACAATAAAAACGAGCTGCTGTTGGTGCTTAATCTGGATGAGGGCACGACCCTGGAGCGTTCGGATGCCCTGGTGCGGGAGATGGAGGACTATCTGCGCACGGTGCCGGAGATGATCGATTTCACGTCCTACGTGGGACTGGCCTCGCCGATGGATTTCAACGGCATGGTCCGGCATTACTACCTGCGGCAGGGGCCAAATGTGGCGGAGATTCGCGTTGATTTCGTGGGCAAGAAAAACCGGACTGACCAGAGCCATTCGATCGCGCTGCGGCTGCGCGACCCACTGACTGAAATAGCCCAACGGCACGGCGCCCGAATGACGATTGTGGAGACGCCACCCGGCCCGCCGGTTTTATCGAACGTGGTGGCCGAGGTGTACGGCCGGCCGGACCATGCGTACACGGATCTGGTGGCCGCCGCGCAAACGGTCAAAGCCCGTCTGGCGGCCGAGCCGGGAGCGGTCGATCTGGATGATATGGTGGAGGCCGACAGTACGAAGCTGACCTTTGTGACCGACAAGGAGAAGGCGGCGATCAACGGTGTGACGGTTGAGGATATCGCCCGGACGCTCGAGATGGCCTTGGGCAGCGCGGCGGTCGGATTGCTCCGCGTACCGAGCGAGCGCCATCCGTTGAAGATCGAAATTCGCTTGCCCCGCAACGTGCGTTCAAGCCCCGCGGACCTCGCCCAGTTGTACGTCAAGGGCCGCGCCGGCGGGCTGGTCGTATTGGCCGAATTGGGCAGGATCGAATCGTCAATTGTGGACAAGACCATTTATCATAAAAACCTGAGGCGGGTGGTTTACGTGTTGGCCGAGACGGCGGGGCGGCCACCGGCGGATGTGGTGGTGGATGTCCAGGCCGATCGGTTGCAGGCCGACAATGCACCGCCCGCCGAGGTCAGGCATATCGGCAGCGGTTGGGTGGGTACCGATCCGCCTCGGCCGGTCGAGGAGCGCACCTTTTTCTCCAATGGCGGTGGTATTCCCTGGGCGGTGCCCGCCGGGATCGAGGTCGATTTTGCCGGCGAGGGCGAGTGGAAGATCACGCTGGATGTATTCCGCGATCTCGGACTGGCCTTCGCGGCCGCACTGATCGCGATTTACATCCTGCTGGTCGCCCAGACGCGGTCGTTCGTGATTCCGATCGTGGTCATGCTGGCCATCCCGCTGGCCGTCCTGGGGATCATGCCCGGTTTCTGGTTTCTTAATCAGGTCGCTGGGGGGCAAGTGGGCGCTTACGCCGATCCGATTTTCTTCACGGCTACGGGGATGATCGGGATGATCGCTCTGGCCGGTATCGTGACCCGCGATGCGATTCTGCTGGTCGATTTCATTCACCTGTCCCTGCGGCGAGGCCGGCCCCTGTTCGACGCGATCATGGAAAGCCGGGTGGTGCGTATGCGCCCGATCCTGTTGACCACGATAACCGCTCTGTTTTCCGCATTACCTATCACTATCGATCCGATTTTTTCCGGCCTGGCCTGGGCCCTGATTTTCGGCGAACTGGCTTCCACGCTGTTCACCTTGTTCGTGATTCCAATCACCTACTGGCTGCTGTACGCGAACAAACCGGGCCACGGCCTGCCCGTGGATGAAGATTGAGCCAAGCGATGATCCGCGCAAGCGGTATCCTACCAGCCCGAAGCAGTTTACCCGCCGTGGCGGGCCAGCGAGGGATTCGCCCCGGCAGGGGCGACAGGGCGACAGAGCGACCTTGACTTTTCCACTCTCCGCAAAGGCTATGGGTTGACGACGGGCGCTCCTACCCCGGCCAGTATTTCCTTGGTACGCTCCGGCAACGGGGTGCCACATTCCGGACATATCCCCGACACGTTACCGGTTAGGTTGTAATCGCAAACCAGGCAATATATCCCGCTCGGATCGAACGGCGGCTTACGGGCGTATTTTCGCCAGATCACCATTGTCTTTGCCCAACGGTCGCCGATGCGCGGGCCGCGGGACATTTGGATAAGCCCGATTAATAGAAAAATGATAGCGAGGTAAGGAATAACAAAGGCGAGATTGCGTTTAAAGGAGGCCGCGAAGCCCGTTGGCTTCCTTGTTTGAACATCAACCACCTGAACGCCCGCCAGCCATTTTCCCAAGGACATTCCAGATACGGAATCCTTGAAGACAAAAAGCACAGAATAAACAGCGATGGCGAGAAAGGGAAATTTGTCTTTAGGGAAAGTTGAGAATCCAGGTAAGGAAATGAGCATGCTCAAAAGCCAAGCGACTGGAATATAAATCACGAGGCAATCTAGGATATAAGCCCCTTGACGGCGATTAATGAATCTTGCCCAACATTTATTACACACACGAAAACCGTAAAGCCTCCGCCTCTTGCTGTTTTTGCGTTTATTACAGATCGGGCAGATCAACGCTTGCTTTGGCTCAACAGGCCGAACGGGGGAAGCCGTCGCTACTTGACTCATATTTTCCTCGTCTACAGAAGTAAGGCCCCAATCATCAACGAAACCCCCAGCAGCAAGGCCGCCGCCCCAAGCAGCAGGCTGGGAGGCGATTTGAACATATATTGCCGGGCCCATTTGGGCACCTGCCGGATGTTCAGCACCTGCGCGCCCAAAATGATTGTCAGCAAGGCCACAAACAAGGCGATCACATCGACCAGTACCTGGATGGCCTCTAAGCCGAAGAGATGTGCCAGCAGAATCGCAAACCACCCGGCCAGTCCGCAGATCACCCCTGCCGTCGCGTCCTGGTTGGCGTGTTGGACGCGCACGCCCAGCGCCCACGTCCGGGCCGCCCGGTCGCGCACTTCCGGCCAGCGAAAAGGCGTACCACATTCCGGGCAACGCTCGTCACGCAGGCCGGTCAAGTTGTAGTTGCATTTGCTGCACGTAGGAGGCAGTGGAACGTCCCACTTGCCCTTGGTTCGCATTTTGTCCAGTTCGTCCCAGGTAAAGCTCATCGTTACCCCGAAAGGTCAAAAGCGGTCGCCAGTCGCTTCGCCGCCGCCCGCACATCCGCGCATCCGATCACGGAAGAGCAGACGGCCGCACAACGCGCTCCCGCTTCTATCAGTATACCGGTATTTCCTGGTTCGATGCCACCAATACATACGACGGGAATTTCAGTCCGCGAAATCGCCAGCTTCAACAGTTCCGGACCGGGGATATGTTCCTGAGGTTTGGTTGGTGACGGGAACATGGGGCCGACGGCGATATAGTCCGGTTGCTGTTCGATCGCCGCCTGCAACTGTTCCGGCGTATGCGTGCTCACCCCGATCAGCCGGTTTGGCCCTGCGATGCGCCGGGCCTCGGCCACCGGGAGATCCGTTTGTCCCAGATGCACCCCGTCCGCATCGCTTAGTACGGCGATATCCGGCCGGTCATTGACGATGAAAAGAACGTCGTGCCGGCGGCATAAATCCGCCAAGCGGCGAGCCCGCTCCAGCAGTTCGCCGTCGTCCAGCGACTTTTCCCGCAGTTGCAGGCACCCCGCGCCGCCGGCGATGGCTTCCTTCGCAGTCTCAAACCAGTTCCCGTGGCAAAGCGACTCGGTGATCAGCACGTACAGTCGCACCTTGGCAAATCGGCCCGCTCGCCGGCCGCGCAGTCGCAAACGCTGTTCGAGATCGTACGAACGGTAGCGCAAGGCCTCGACCACTGCCGAGAAATCCGCATCGAACGTCTTGCCGTACTCCTCGATGGTCCGCAGGGCTTCGGGCAACCGCTTGGCGGCGGCCGTAAGTACCGCATCGATGTCCGCCCGTTGTCGTTCGGTGGTCGTCGATATGCCGGTGCCCACGTCGCCCGGCGTGTCGCGGGCGCTAAGCAGTGCTTCCGCCGGCAATCGCCCCAGACAGCCAGCCAGATCGTGCCGAAACTGCTTGACGGCCGCCGTGCCCGCCGGATCGTCCAAAACGAACCGCGCGTAGTCCTCCATCACCCGCGCCGCCTCCCGTGCCCGGTTGAAATTCGCATCAATAATCCGCGCGATATCCCGATCCATAACTACCAGCCCGAAGCAGTTTACCCGCCCGTGGCGGGCTAGCGAGGGAACAAATGCAGTAATTGCTCCACATTTCAACAAATCTCTCGATCCCAGGAATAATAAACCCTATCGGCCCGAAGCAGTTTACCCGCGCGTGGCGGGCCAGCGAGGGAACGAAGGCGTGAGATCGCCCATATTCCGGTATACCTGGTATGCTCATGCAACCCGCCGTCATGTTCACAGATTATCCAACAGATGCCCCATCTTCGTTTTCTTGGTCTGCATGTATCTCAGATTGGTCTCGTTCGGCGGAACTTGCACGGGCACCTGTTCGACAACTTCCAGTCCGTAAACTTCCAGTCGGCTCACCTTCTTCGGGTTGTTGGTCATGATCCGCAGCCGGCGCAATCCCAGGTCCCGCAGAATCTGGGCCCCGATCCCGTAATCCCGTTTGTCCGCGGGGAAGCCGAGGGCCTCGTTTGCCTCCACCGTGTCCAAGCCCTCGTCCTGCAACTTGTATGCCTTGAGTTTGTTGTGCAGGCCGATGCCCCGACCTTCCTGCCGTAGATAGAGCACCACGCCGGCCCCTTGCTTCTGGATGGCCTTCAGCGCTTCGCGCAACTGATCTCCGCAATCGCAACGCAACGACCCGAATAGATCGCCGGTCAGACATTCGGAATGGACCCGCACCAGTACCGGCTCGGTTTGTTCGATTACTTTTCCATCCGCGTCCTTGTCGCCAATCCCTCCACAGCAAACCGCCAGATGCAATTCCGACTCGACCATCGATTTGTATGCATGGAGGGTAAACGGTCCGAAGGTGGTGGGCAACACGATGGTTTCCACCCGCTCGACAAGGGCCTCGCGTTTCAACCGATACTCGATCAGATCGGCGATGGTACACATCTTCAGCCCGTGCTTGCGGCAGAACTTTTCCAACTCCGGCACACGGGCCATGCTCCCGTCGTCGTTCATGATTTCGATCAAGGCCCCGGCCGGGCACATTCCCGCCAGTCGCAGCAAATCGACCGTCCCCTCCGTCTGGCCGGCCCGCACCAGCACGCCGCCGTCACACGCCATCAGCGGGTTGATATGTCCGGGGCGGTTGAAGTGCTCCGCCTCGCTCTTGGGGTCGGCCAGTAGTCGGATCGTCGCCGCCCGGTCCGCCGCCGAGACCCCGGTGGTGACGCCGAACCGGCTGTCGGCGTCCACGGTTACGGTGAAGGCCGTCCCCAGCCTTGCCGTGTTTTCCGGCGTTTGCGGCTGCAAATGCAGGTCGTGGCATCGTCGACGCGGCAAGGCCACGCAGAGTACGCCGCGGGCCTCTTTCAACATGAAATTGACCATCGCCGGGGTGATCGCCTCCGCGGCGCAGATCAGGTCCCCTTCATTCTCGCGATGGGGGTCATCGACCAACACCACAAAGCGGCCGGCTTTTAATTCGGCGATGGCCTCGTCAATGGTGCAAAATGTCTCGCTCATGAACGGTTTCCTTCTTGTCCTGCCGTCCCCTTTCCGAGTCGGCTGTTATTGTACCGCAAAGACCACGCGGCTCCTATACCGGTGGCTGGGCCGGGTGCATCCGAAGAAAGGTGGCCCAGGGAATTCCGACTTATATGGCAATATTCGTGCTGTACTCTGTAAGCTTAAGAGCACGGGCAAACCCTTGTCCCGCCGCGGTGGGACAAGGGCCTGCCCATGCCACCCTGCCGGAAAAGCGGCCCGGCTCCCATACCCATAGACCATCTCCCGCCACCTGAAGCTGGAAGGTGCCTCATGGGGGCGTGTCCGTTTTGCCACACTGTTTCGCCCGCGAAGCATGCTCCCTGTGTCATTAAGAGACGCGCGCGGTTTATATGTTTATTTTTGTATATGTATATCTACAAATGCTGGTCACCCGTTTCCGCCGTGCCTAGAGTCACTATTGTTCGGGCCGGAATTTTATTTTGCATTCCCCAAGGATTGGTTTTCGTGGCGTTCAGGAACGAGCTTTGTTCATGATGACGGCGTGAATCATGATGCACGTAAGCATCTTGGAAAATAAGGACCATATCGTAAGGAGATCAATGATGTGCGCGAAAAACAATGGGAGGTACAAGTTGGGTTTCTCAGTCTTGCTTGTGCTGTCGGCTTTGCTTATGGGGCAAGGCTGCCCGGGGCCAGGCCCGGGGACGAATCAGAATCCGGCGGCGAACGCGGGTGCCGATCAAAACGTCAACGGCGGCAGTGTTGTGATTCTGAATGGCTCCGCCAGCAGCGATCCGGACGGCGACACGTTGAGTTTTGCCTGGACGCAAACGACCGGCACGGCGGTTGCCCTGAGCGGGGCGACAACCGCCGGTCCCAGTTTCACGGCGCCCAATACGACCGAGACCCTCAGCTTCCAGTTGACGGTTAGCGACGGTAAGGGGGGCAGTGACAGCGACACAGTCAATGTCAATGTCACCGCCGGTGCGGGCAATCAACCCCCAATCGCTAACGCCGGCACCGATCAAAGTGTTCTAAGTGGAGATCTTGTAAGCCTGAACGGATCCGGCAGCAGCGATCCGGATGGTGATCCCCTGAGTTTTTCCTGGACGCAAATCGCCGGGACGGCCGTTGCCTTGAGCGGGGCCAATTCGGCGACGCCGAGCTTTACCGCCCCGGCAGTAACGGAAACGCTCACTTTCCAGCTTACGGTTAATGACGGGGCGATCAGCGCCAGCGATACGGTGGATGTGTCCGTTACGGTCGCGGCCGCGCCGGTTTTGCTCGTGGCGAATTTCACCGGCAACAATATCGTAGGCTACGATATTTCGAGTCCCGACAATATCAACGGTAATATCGCTCCGGATGCCAACCTGGCCGGCGCCCAGACCCTACTGATCGCGCCGTCGGATATCGTCGTTGACTCGGCGGGGGCCCTGCTGGTCAGCAATTTCGTGGGTAACTCGCTTACCAGCTATCCCAACGCGGCCGACTTAACTGGAATCAATGGAAATATCGCTCCGACGCGTAATGTTCAAGGAGCCGCGACTCTGCTCGTCAACCCGGTCAGCCTGGCGATTAATACCGCCAACGATCTTGTTTTCGTCGCCCTGGGTGCGGGCGGGACCGTCCACGTTTACGCCAACGCTTCCAGTGCGACGTTGAACGGCAATCTGCCGCCCACCCGGACCATTACCAGTGCGAATATCAATACCCCCCGGGGTATCAATTTCGGGGCCAATGACAATCTGTATGTGGCCAATGCCGTCGGCAATACCGTGTCGGTCTTTGCCAATGCCAGCAATCTAAACGGGGCAGTGGCCGCCACCCGTGTCATCACCAGCGCTGTTTTTGCCGGCCTGTTTGACGTGTACGTTGATGCCAACGATACCATGTTTGTGGTCAACTCCGCAGGCGGTGGAAACCGGATACACATCTTCAACAATGCCGCTACGCGCAACGGCGCGCAGACACCGGATTTCACGTTGACCGTCACGGGAGCCGTCAATATCACGGCCATTGCCGTTGATTCGGCCGGCAACGGCTATATCGTGGACAATGGTGCCAATAGGGTTTACCAGTATGATAATATTGCCACACGGAACGGCACCTTGCCTCCGGACCGGACCCTCGCGGGAGCGAGTACGCAACTACTTGGTCCGATCCGCGTATTCCTTTTGGAGTGACCTTGGTTGAGATTGTCTACCCGGATGAAACACGAAAGGTGGGTCCGCGAGGATCCGCCTTTCTTTTTGTCGCTTGTAGACGCTTGGTTTCGGCTAAGCCATGCGGAGGGGACGCCCGCCGTGGTTTTATGCCGGCGGAGCGGACCGCTGGTGCGAGAATCCTTTCTCGCACCCGCCGGGGACGCGAATCCTTTCGCGTGCCTTTATTCGCGGGATGGGAATCCCGTAAGTCATGGTATCGAGATGGGAATCCGTGGTTTTATGCCGGCGGAGCGGACCGCTGGTGCGAGAATCCTTTCTCGCACC
>CAYNYK010000081.1:9092-24027 GCA_964401335.1 uncultured Planctomycetales bacterium | reverse complement strand
TCAAATTTCCGCCGCGACTGAAACCGAATTCGTGATCTACTTGATGGCCGAAACTCGTATGCAGGCAACGAATGCAACGGAAGGGATCATCGACGGCCACGCTTTGTATTACGATCCGGCCTCTGAGAGTCTGACCAACTACGAGGCGCTTTTCACGCAAACCCTGGCTGAGCTTGAAAGCCCCGCAATGATCGTGGAGTACGCCCAAAATCCGTGGTTATACTCCATCTTGGGCGCATGGCCTCAAGCTCCAGCCGATTTGCCCTCGGACATCTGCCTGACCCGTTTGCGGACCGTGCTTAAGCCGGATGAGATGGACCGGGATTTCGTATTCGACGCCTCCTCCTCGTCCGACTGGGTTTATTCGGTTTTTTATATCTGGGTTTCCCAAACCGAGGTACAGGCAGGCATGGCTCTTCCGCCCGTCGGGATCCTGTTATGTTACGGTCTTGTTCAATGGCTTCGGCGGCGAAGGACGCAAAGGATGCGTTCCGCGACAGGCGGTTGAGGCGATTATGTGTCGAATGTCTTTGTGCGGCTTTCCCTTCGCATATGACAAATAACCCCGTCTTCGAGCGAAGGCGGGGTTATCTGTTGTTGGTGGATCGATACTCTTGGAAGCTTTTTCCGACTCAATCGCCGGGAACAATGGCTCCCGACGGACATTCATCCACGCACACGCCGCAATCCGCGCACTTGTCCGCCTCGATAATGTATTTCGGATCGCCTTCCTTAATGGCTTCCGATGGACAGACAGAAATACACGCACCGCACATCTGGCAATCATCGGTGATTACATGGGCCATGTTTCTCGACTCCTAACTGAAATACCAACCGTTCGATCTTACCGTATCGAGTATCGGCTTCTTTCTATGGATTCTATTGAAACATGCGTCCGCTGTCCACTCCCCTTTCATTATGTTTGAGGAATAGGGGCATGCCCCTGCTCCCTTATGGTACAAAAGCTAATCGTACCAAAGCGCTACCGCATTGGTTCACACAAACATCTCTGATCCCCAGCCAATACCGAGAACAATCCTGTGACCGAAAATGCGACAGGGAAAAACCGATTGACGAAATCTTATCGATACCGCGACGGGAAGGTATGGTATGGTTTGGAATATCCCTGCAATCTGCCTGTAACCGCTGCATCTTTACGAACTTTGTTGATTCGAGGAAGATAGGTATCCATGAGATCAGCTGCGATTGGTCTGTGGAATGCGAAGATGATGAAGATACATTGACATGAACCTTCGTTGATTAAGCGGCCAATTGGGCGAGATTCCGTCACTTCGATATATCTGACGGAATAATCGGACTTTATACGTAAAAATGCCGATTCTATTGACTGTTGAGTTGTTGTTTTCCCTTGGAAATATCTGTAGCGGTTATGTGTTCTAAGTTACTGATGGGTAAATGGTTACGAGTTTAATATGCTTGGTCAGGCACAGGTTACGGTTTGGGGAGAATTGCTCAAGCAATATCTTCCCATGGGTTTGGCGGCGTTTTTAGTAGCATTGGTGGCCACGCCGATCTGTCGCAAAATTGCCATGCATTGGCAGATCGTGGATCGACCGGATGATTTTCTAAAACCGCACGGGAAACCCATTCCCTATCTCGGCGGTGTGGCCATTTATCTGGGGTGGCTCGGAGGCATTCTCTTTGCAATATTTTACCGTAATCTAGTGGTTAACGATGGTCTGATGATCGGTTTGGCCGTCGCGGGCTTATGTACCATGATCGTCGGCTTGTTCGACGATCTGCGCTTTATGCCGCCGAAGATAAAGCTGACCTGCAATATCGTGATCGCTCTGTTTTTGCTCTGGCTCGGTCTGGGTGATGAATTGGTGCAGGTCGGCACGCGGATCATGAATGTGGATTTCAGCGGCAGTGACCGCTGGTTGCAACTGGTATACTCGGTTCCGGTAATGATCTTCATCGTAGTTGGGGCGTGCAATGCCACGAACCTGATCGACGGTATGGATGGTTTATGCACCGGTGTTTTGGGCATTATTTCCATCGGCTTTTTTATCCTGGCCGGACATCTGCGCGTTTATTCCGATACGCCACTGGATAACGAGCGGCTGGTACTGGCCGTGGCGATGCTCGGGGCCGCGGCGGGGTTTCTGCCCTTCAACTTGAACCCGGCCAAGATTTTCATGGGTGACGCCGGCTCCATGCTGCTCGGGTTGAATGCGGCCATCCTGATGTTAATGTTTGCGGAAGAGAAATCCATTCGCTGGATGATGGGCGCATTGATGGTTTTCGGCCTGCCGGTGGCGGATATGCTGCTGACCCTGGCTCGGCGCTGGCGGAACGGCCGTCCGCTCATGGAAGGTGATCGCAGTCATTTTTACGATCAACTTCGCGACCGCGGTTATACGGTTCGTCAGGTGGTGGCCATCAGCTATCTCTTGACCCTATTTTTCGTTGCTTCCGGTCTTTCGGTTATCTTGTTACGGACCCGCTACGCGGAGCTCGTATGTGTTTTCACGGTTGCGGTCAGCGTGGCGGCGGTTTGGAAGTTCAACATGGTGAGCATCGATAACCGCCGACTCACGGGCGCAAGCGGCGCCGTTTGAAAAAGAAAGGGACAAAGCCCTCTATGAATGACAGCAGCGTGCAAGAACGCCGGCAATGGTTTTTTTATTTCCCGGAGGGCAGCATCGAGTTTTTTCTGGTTACCCGGGTAATGCTGATCCTTCTGCTTCTGACGCTGGTGGTGGTCGCCCAACAGCATTATGCGCATGTGCTGCTGGCCCTGGCCGTAATGCTGTGGACCGATTACGCTCTGGCCTTTGGGTGGGCCGTGCAGATGACGACGGACTTGGACGCTATTCGGCGACCAATAACCGCAGACCAGGCCTATCGTCGAAGACTGCGGAGTATTGTTGTCGGGTTACTGCCTTCGATACCGTTTTTCCTGTTGATTTCGCCCTGGCCGAACTTGTTGAGTGAGGTGGCATCCGAACGGATATCGCTTTGGCGCATCGCTGTGCCGATCATGGTTTCGAGCTATATCGTATTGTTGTTTTTGGCGCAACGAGTGCTCCGAGACCTGGGTGTTGGTTCCATTGTTCACCGATGTATTCTCTTGGTTCCCCTCTTGCATTGGTTTGCCCTTTATCCCTGGATGCTCCAGTTTGACCGGGAATTGAACCGGCTGGCTGAGGAGAAGAATGACCCCCACCTTACCCGCTCAGGTCCCGGCGCAGCGATATCGCTTTCCCGATTTTCGTGGTTTTTAGGTATCTTACCCTGGATGTTTCTTTTACCGGCGCGAATGTTCGGAGTACCTTGGCTGAATGGATCGCTTTTTATGGCTGCGGCGGTTTGTAGTTTGTTATTCACCTGCGTCTTTGCCGTGGCGGATACCGCCGCGATGGAGAATGTGCAGCGAAAGTTCGTCACTTTGATTCGACGCCTCACGTAAAGCGAACGATAGAAGCATGGAGAGAATTGGATCATGAAATTATCCGTGATCGGAACGGGATATGTGGGTTTGGTCACGGGGGCCTGCCTGGCGGATACGGGCAATCACGTTCTGGCCTACGACCGCGACCCGGAGAAGGTTGCCGCCCTGCTGCGCGATGAATGTCCTATCTTCGAGCCGGGCCTGGGGGAAATGCTGGCAAGTAATCGGCTCGCCGGCCGGCTCCAGTACACCACGGATCCGATTCAAGCCATCCATCATGGCGAGGTGATCTTCGTGGCGGTCGGCACGCCGCCGCGGGAGGACGGCTCGCCCGACCTGACCGCCATCCGCGCTGTCGCTGACGAAATCGCCACCAACCTCAACGGCCCGAAGATCGTGGTCATCAAGAGTACCGTGCCGGTGGGGACGGGCGACGAGTTGGAAACCCGGATCAATGAGAAAGCCAAGTTTCACGTGGATGTGGTCAACAATCCCGAATTTCTCAAGGAAGGTACCGCGGTCGATGATTTTCTCAAACCTGATCGGGTGGTAATTGGAGCCTCCGACGCGGCCGCAGCCGATTGTCTGCGCGAGTTACACGAGCCTTTCGTGCGTAACCAGCGGCCGATTTTTATCATGCCTCGCGCCGCCGCGGAGATGACCAAATACACAGCCAATGCATACCTGGCCACGCGGATCAGCTTCATCAACCAAATCGCTTGTATCTGCGACGTTTTGGGGATCGATGTCAACGACGTGCGCAAGGGGATTGGCTCGGACGCCCGCATTGGGTTCCAATTTCTCTACCCCGGGGCGGGGTACGGAGGGAGTTGTTTCCCCAAGGATGTTCAGGCCCTGGTCCACGTCGCCCGACAGGCGGGCATCGAGCCCGATTTACTGGATAGTGTTCACCAAGTTAATCAGCGTCAGCGCCTGTTTCTCTTTCATAAGATCACCGAGCGATTTGGCAAGGACCTGCACGGACGATGCTTCGCGGTTTGGGGAATAGCTTTTAAGCCCAAAACCGACGATATTCGCGAGGCCCCGGCGGTGACTCTGATCGAGAATCTTCTGGCGGCGGGGGCTACCGTTCGAGCCCACGATCCCCAGGCCCTCGAAAACCTGCGCCGGCAATTCGGTAACGAGCGCGTCACGTATCACACCCAAAGTTACGAGGCGTTGGAGGGAGCCGACGCACTCGTGGTGGTCACCGAATGGAACGAGTTTCGTTCTCCGGACTTTGCCGAGATGCGTCAGCGGCTTAAGCAACCGATCATCTTTGACGGACGAAATATCTACTCGCTGGCAGCCATGAAAAAGTTGCATTTCGAGTACTACTCAGTCGGCCGACCGGCGGTCAACCGCGCGGATACCCACAAAACATCGGCGGAAGTAATTACCAGCCTGAAGCGCTAGGGGGAAGCGAGCAAGTCAGCAAGTGAGCGAGTCAGCGAGTTAGCAAGTTAGTAAACAAGCGTGGTTTCGCGATTGGGGTGACCTCCATCTCGAATGGGTTCTCTCGATCGCCCGCCCAGGGCGGGTAAACTGCGTCGGGCTGGTAGCTATCGCTCGTCATGATTTTCACGGGGAGAGCGGTTTTCCCTTGCGGAGGGCTAGCGGATATCATTTTGTGAATGAGAATGATCGGACGGCTAAATGCGGGGGTTTCGATGGTCCAGCGCTGGGGCGAGATGATTAAATTCTCGCACTCGGTGTTCGCCCTGCCGTTTGCGTTGACGGCCGCCTTTCTGGCGGCGCGGGCGGCGTATCGGACCGGAACCGCGGAACAACCCTGGCCGACGGCCGGGCAATTGCTCCTGATCGTCGGCTGCATGGTCGCGGGGCGGTCCTTAGCCATGACGTTCAACCGCATCGTCGACGCCCGCCTGGACGCCCGCAACCCGCGTACCTCCGGCCGAGCCATCCCCGTCGGGACGATCACCGTGCGTCAGGCGGCCGTATTCATGGCTGCGGCGGTTGTCGTTTTCCTGCTCTGCTGCCTGGGATTTTGGTGGTGGTTCGGAAACATCATCCCCATCGCCCTGTCCTGGCTGGTACTGGCGTATCTGTGCTTTTATTCCTATACCAAGCGGTTTACCCGCTGGTCGCATTTCGTATTGGGCGGGGCCTTGGCCCTTTCACCGGTGGGCGCGTGGCTGGCGATCGACCCGGCATCGATCGGCCGGCCGGCGATCGTGCTGATGGGCGCGGTTGTAGGCTGGGTGGGCGGTTTCGATATCATCTATGCCTGTCAGGATATCGAATTCGATCGCAAGGAGGGATTGTTCAGTCTGCCATCGCGGATCGGAGCACGCAAAGCTCTGTGGATTGCCCGGCTGGCCCATGTCATCACGGTGGCCTTGCTGCTATTGCTGATTCCCTTGGCGGGGTTGGGTGAGTTATACGCCCTTGGCGTGGGAGTGGCCGCATTGCTCCTACTGGTTGAAAATAGCCTGGTCCGGGCGGATGATTTTTCGCGGGTCAATGTGGCGTTTTTTACGATCAACGGCCTGGTCAGCCTGTTATTGGCGGCGGCGGCGATTGCGGATTGTCTATGGATCTCGGCATGAGTAAAGATGTAAACGGACCAAACAGTCGATGGTCATCGTGGGTGTTAATGGCGGGTTTGCTGGCGGCCGGGGCGATCATCTTTTGTACGGGGATTACCTGGGGACTGCCTTCACGCGACGTGGACCCTTTTCTGTTCGGAGCAGAACCGGCCTGGCCCGGCGAAAAAATCCAGCGGCTGGCGGGCGAGCGCACGAATGATCCGACGCGGGGCGCGGACGTGGACGTAAACCCCGTCGTCGCTGTCGGGCGAAGCGTGGTCTTGAATGAAACCGACGAACAACGCGCGGAAATCATCCGACGGTATCGGTTGTTCAGTTATCACCCGGATGAGATGGTCACGCTGATGGCGTTGGCGAGCATGCGGCCGGGGAGCGGCGATTTTGATCCCCGGCTGTACCAATACGGCGGATTGTGGATTTATCCGGTGGGCCTGCTGCTCCGGGTGGCTGCCGCCTGTGGCGCGATCACGTTGACCGGCGATGTGGTGTATTATCTGGATCGGCCGGAGGAGTTCGGACGTTTTTATGTTGTGGCCCGGCTGTACGTCGTGGCTTGGGCTTTGGTGGGCGTGTGGGCGGTCTATCATCTGGCGAGGCAATTGAACGGAGGAAGCCGACTGACGGGGGTGATGGCGGCGCTGGGTTTCATGCTGATGCCCGTGGTCGTAACGGTTACGCACGAGGCCAAGCCGCATCTGCCGGGCGCGGTGCTGACGCTGCTGGCTGTCCTGGCGGCCATGCGCTATGTGGAGAATGGACGGCACGTCTGGGGGCTGCTTGCGTCCGTATTGGCCGGGGCCGCATTCGGCATGGTGTTGAACGCCTGGCCGGCATTATTGATTCCCCTAACGATGATATTCCTTCGAAAACAAGCCATGCAAGTACGAATCGGCATGATGTGGCGAACCATGGTGGTGATGCTAGCGACCTATTTTATCACCAACCCTTATGTGTTGATGCATTTGATCGGCAACCGCGCGCTATTGCGTTCCAATCTGGGCAACACGGGGGTGATGTTTACGATCGGGTCGTTCACGGATTCCATGCGTAACGGTTTTCTGCTAATGGCCGAGGGTGTTTCGCCGGTTTTATTTGGGGCCGGTCTGTGCGTTGTGGCTATTTTCGGGTGGAAAACCCTTAAAAAAAACCGATTAGTCGGCCACAACGAGCGCGACAAGGTTGGCGTTGAAACTGTTCATGATCGGAAGGGAACGTGGCCCCTCCTTTGGGTTCCGGCTTTAGGCAACCTCGTGCCATTCACGCTTTTCGCCGGTAATCAGGATGCGGCCTATGGGCGATTTGCCCTGCTGGCGGATATGGTGCTTTGCATGGCGGCGGTGGTCATTCTCGGTCGGATGGTCCGACACGGCTTCGGACGGGTGGTGATATTATCGTTTCTGTTAGCGGCCACGGCGTTCGCGGGATATGACTACCTGCAAGCGTTTCAAAACGACACCCGTGGGCTGACCAGCCGACTGGCTACCGCCTGCAACATCCGGCAACTCGAAGGGCGGGCAACCGCTTTGGGCGTTTTTAACAACCCGGCCCCTTATTCTGTTCCGCCGGTCAATCTATTCCATTGGCGGCTGGAGTTGTTGCCGGAGGATTTCGTGAGTAAGGCCGCCCTGCCGGAGGTATTGACCGGCACGATGCAGAGCATCGAAAAAAATTTCTCCAGCCGCGCGAACCTTTACACGGCGATGGGATATTTTGGTTCGGCCGGGATACGTGATATGATCTGCTGGGCGGATGAAGGGATGATCTGCCTGATTCGCGCGGAGCCGAACGCCATGACGACACAGGAAGAGGCCTCTGATGCGCCTTAGCTGCAGCACAAGATGCCTTCCGGATGAACCGCTGGAGCGGGTGCTGTCCGCGATTCGCGAAGCGGGTTTTGAGGCGGTGGAGCCGTCCTGGTGGCGGATCGAATCGGAGGATCGCGAAACACCGGGGCACGAGCGGTGTTCACCATGGCTGTCGGCCCAATGCGGGTTGGTTCTTTCCGGTCTGCGCATCGGACAACTGACGGCGGCCAGCCCCGGCGATCTGCGTGAGGAACTGGTCGATCTGCAACATCGGATGAAGTTGGCTAAGGCTCTCGGTCTGCAAGCGGTCAGCCTGCGCGGCGGCGACCGCAGGCACCAGTCGCTGGAGATGTTCGCAGTCGCGCTTGAGGCGATTCTGGCCGTTGCCGACGAAATGCGAATGAACATTTGTCTGGCCAACGCCTGCGATTCCCGGGTGGAACAGATCGAAGATTTGCGTTATCTGCTCAGTGCGGTTGATCATCCGCGATTATGGCTGCTTAACGATACGGGGCAATTTCATTCGGCGGTGGTGAATCCGCGCTATCTTTTGACCGAATTCGGCGACCGCCTGGCCCTCGTGCATATTTCCGACCAGATCGGCAAACGGACCGTACCCGTCGGACAGGGGGAAATGAATGTTCCGGCCATCGTAGAGCATCTGGTAAAAATCGGTTACGACGGCTGGCTGGTGGTGGACCAGCAATTCACCGATTACGCCGAGGCGGTGGACGTGTTGACCGAGAATCGCTTGGTCCTTGAAAATCTACTTGATGCGAACAAATGATATGCGAGAAATAACCGACATTGCCGCCAAGGTGCGGGCCGGGAAGCGGCTGGATGCGGATGACGGGATACGTCTTTTTCGGTCGGGTGATTTGCATACGCTGGGCGAGCTGGCTAATCTCGTCCGCGAGCGACGGCACGGGCGCAAGACGTTCTACAACATAAATCGGCATATCCACTACACCAATTATTGCCTGTTACGTTGCCGTTTTTGTTCTTTCTGTCGGCCGTACCGCAAGGGAGCAGCGGACGGATATCAGCTTACCGTGGAACAGGTGGTGGCGCGGGCCCGGCAGGCGGCCGAGGCCGGTGCGACCGAGGTGCATATCGTCGGCGGGCTGCATCCGGAACTGCCTTTTGAGTATTACCTGGAGATCTGCCGGGAAATCCGCCGGGCCTGCCCGCAACTGCATATCAAGGCCTTTACCGCGATCGAGATCGTTCATTTCGCGAGGATGGCCCGCCCGCAACTGACCGTGTGCGAAGTGCTGGAACAGCTTCGGGCGGCGGGTCTGGACAGTCTGCCGGGCGGTGGAGCGGAGATCTTCGATTCGCGCGTGCATGAGGAGGCCTTCAAGAACAAGGTCGGCGAGGAAGGCTGGTTCGACGTGCACCGGGTTGCCCACGAAATGGGCATCTTTTCCAACGCGACGATGCTTTTCGGCCATATCGAGAGCGTCGAGGAACGGGTTGGTCATTTGCTTAAATTACGCGCCCATCAGGATGCGTCGCTGGCCCACCGGGCTGCTCATTTTAATTGCGTGGTCCCCTTGCCATTTATCCCGGCGGGCAGCGGTCTGGCCGACCTTCCCGGACCGAGCGGGCTGGATTGCCTGCGCACGCTGGCGATCACCCGGCTGTTGGTGGACAACATTCCCCATCTCAAGGCTTTTTGGGTCATGCAGACGCCGAAGCTCGCCCAGGTCAGCCTCAATTGGGGGGTGGACGATCTCGACGGGACCGTCGTCTGGTACGACATCACCAAGACGGGCGGAGACACCCATCAGGAACTGAGCGTGTCTCAACTTCGAGCGATGATAGTTGAGGCGGGCGGCGTACCTGTTGAGCGGGATTCGCTGTATCGACCGGTCCAGCGTTCTCAATCGTGCCCCGAGATTGTTCCAGATATGAAAACGAATGTCGCTGGAAATTATTCGTAGCGCAGGGCCTCGACGGGATCAAGGCGGGAGGCCTTGTAGGCCGGATACAAGCCGCTGAAAACGCCGGTCATGATGGCCATGCCCAACGCCCAGGTGATCGCCCCCCCACTCGTATATGTCTCGATGATTTGCGTGACGCTTTCGAGCAAATCGGTCATGACGTAACTGAGGCCGACCCCGAAGGCCCCCCCGAGGAAACTGATTACGCTGGATTCAATCAGAAATTGGCGCAGAATATCACGGCGTTGGGCACCGACGGCCATGCGCACCCCGATCTCACGAGTCCGCTCGGTGACGGAAACGAGCATTATATTCATGATACCGATGCCGCCGACAACGAGAGAGATGCCCGCGATACTGTAGAGGACAATCTGAAATATCCAGATCACCTCATCCACCTGTTTGCGTTGTTCTTCCTGGCTGATGATTTCGAAATCGTCTTTCTGGCCGCTGCGGAAGCGTATATCGTGGCGACGGCGCAGCTCGCGTTTGATTTCGGCAATGGCCGCATCCACGTTCTCGGCGCCACGGGCCTGCACGAGCATGCCCTGCAAGTATTTCACGCCGAGCAGACGGCGCATGGCCGTCGTGACGGGTACGAACACCTGCGTATCGACTGTGTTCATGCCGATATTGCCCTTTTCCTCCATCACTCCAATGATCCGGAAGGAAATGCCTTTCAGACGAATCCCCTTGTCGATGGGAGACACCTGGCCGAACAATTCACTGGCAACTTTGCTACCCAACACGGCGACTTTCTGTTCGGAGGCCACGTCCTCGCGAGTCAGAAAACGGCCGTTTTTCCCCTCCGGATCCTTGGCGACCTTGTAGTTGAACATCTCGGCGAACTGGTGGTTGGTGCCGAGAATATCCACCTGCTTGTTTTTCGAGAAATACTTAAGGGACAGGGAGGTCGCCACCTGAGGAGCGATGGCGGCGATGTGCGGACAACGCCGGGTGTCGGACAGACCTTCGACATCCTCCATCGTCATGGTCTGGACCAGGCCGATGGGCCGGCCGCCGCGTTTAGCAAACTCGGGGCGAACAAAAATGGTCTCGCTACCCAGCGATTCAAATCGATCGATAATATCACGCTGCGTGCCCTCGAGGATGGACATGGCCGAGATCACCGCGCCCACACCGATAATCACCCCAAGGGTGGCCAGCAATGAGCGCAATAGATTGGCCCGTAAACCGAGCAAGGCCATGATGATGATCTGAAAGCTGAACATCATGAGATATCCGGTAAAATACTCCGTCTCAATGTTTGGTTTCCGTGGTCTTGCCGGTCGCGCTGATCCGGTCGGCCAGCAACTCCTCACGGAAGGCCTGATCAACCCGTCGATCCTCGATTATTTTCCCGTCGCGCATGCGGACCACCCGCTGGGCCTGGGCGGCGATAGCCATTTCGTGCGTAACCAGCACGATCGTGACTCCGGCCGCGTGCAGGTCATGAAACAAATCCATGATTTGTTCGCCGGTATGGGTATCCAGATTGCCCGTGGGCTCGTCGGCCAGCAGCAGCGGCGGATTATTGACCAGGGCCCGGGCGATGGCCACTCTTTGCCGCTCGCCACCGGATAATTCGCTCGGACGATGATGGGCCCGACCACTCAGACCGACCCGCTCCAGGGCGTGCATGGCTTTTTTTCGGGTAATTCGTTGACGCGCGTACACCAGGGGCAAGGCCACGTTCTCCACAGCGGTGGTGCGATTAATCAGGTTGAAGGTCTGGAAGACAAAGCCGATGTAGCGATTGCGGATTCGGGCCAGGCGGCGATCATTCATCTGGTCAACGCGCTGGCCGTCGAGTTTATAAAGCCCGGTGGTTGGGCGATCGAGGCAGCCAATCAGGTGCATCATGGTGCTCTTGCCGCTGCCGGAGGGGCCGGTGAGGCTGACAAACTCCCCCTTGTCGATATGCAGATCGACTCCGTCCAAGGCGCGCACAACCGTGCTACCCATCGGATAAAGCTTGGTCATGCTCTCGATATCGATCATGATAACACTCGATTATCCGCCCCTCATGGTTAACCGTGTGAGGGGCGCATGCGACTTACTTCTTCTTTTGGCTTTCCTGTTTGCGTTCTTTTTCCGTCTTGATAGGCAGCTTGGTGTACACGATCTCACCCGGTTCCAGGCCTTCGAGGACAGCCACATCAATGGCATTATCCGGCCCAAAAACGCAGCGTTTGAATACCGGTTCGGCCTTCGGCTGGCCGGGTTTTTTTACCGCAACGAACACTCCGAAACCTTCGCCGTCGGGATTCTTCTGAATCGCATCATAACTGACCAGCACGACATCGCGGAGCGAATGGACGGTAAACTGGGCTTCAACCTGTGTATTCAACAGGGCAATCAGCTTATCGCGGTTAGGGCTGGTGATCCGAATCCGGACCCGGAAAGTGGCGATGGCCTGCACGATTTCCGAAAGCGGTGAAATCCGTTCGATCACTCCGTAGAACTTTTCCTCGGGAAAGGATTCGACGGTCAGCTCGACCAACTCATCTTTATTGAGTATTTCTTCGGGAAAATCTACTTTTTTTTGTTCCGGTTGGGTGGTCGAGGCTGATTCCTCGCCGGTAGTTTCCGGCCGAGTCGTGGCCGGTTGGCCGGGCCGGGCCGATTCCGGGGCCAGGGTATGCACCATGCCAATGTCGGCCTCATCGACATTCACCACGGCGTAGATATTGCTGATATCCGCGATCTGCATCAGGTCCGTCCCCCCTACCAGCGAAGTCTTACCACTTAAAATGACCTCACCTTTCTGCACTTGTCGTCGAAGGACCATGCCGTTGATAGGCGAACGAACTTTGGTTTCTCGCAGTCGTTGCTGAGCGTCCTCCAAAGTCTTTTTCGCGGTTTTCTCCATCTGCTCGGCAGTCTTCACTTCTTCTCCGGCTAGCTGGACAGAAATCTTGGCCTGATCTAACTCAACGACAGCGGCTTTTTTATTCGCATTGGCTTCTGTCATTCTGGCTTGTACGTTCTGCCATTCGATTTCCGCGGCTGTCCCTTTTGTATACAGGTCCTCGGTTTTTTTATAATCAATTTCGGCTAACTTCAGGCGCGCTTCGGCAATCTCCTGCTTGGCCTCTGCTAAGGGCACGCCGACCTTTTCGCTTTGTTCTTTATTGATTTTCGCCTTCGCCAAGGCAATTTTCGCCCTTTCCCAATCCGCCTCGGCTCGTTCCACATTTCGACTTTCATCCTCTTCGTCGAGGCGAACAATAAGATCATCCACCTTGACCATCTGCCCTTCCTCGAAGGGGGTTTCGACGACGGTGCCGCTGGCCTCGCTTTTGATGTTGACTATGTTCGCCGGCTCGATTTTCCCACTGGCGGTGATAGGCACGACCAGATCACCGCGTTTGGCGATAACTATTTCTCCCTCCAGGGGCGACAAACGCACCTGTAAGGATTTGGCCCAAACATACAACCCCACCAGCGCCGCAATGACCACGATGGTAATGATTAGCTTTTTCATGTTCGCAAACGTTCCATTAGATAACCCGATGAACTATGTTTAGAAGCACAATCCGGGGCTTTTGCTATGATCCCATCACCCGCCTCGAGACCACGATGGCCATACCACCTTTCCGACCAGCCAATTTCCCTTGAAAAAGCAGGAACTCGCGCCATTCTTCCATACGTTACGACAGGACGGCAGGTTCAAACTTCATGCCAAAGGCGTTGGCCACGGCCCGGTTGGTCAGCCGACCGTCCTGTGTGTTGATACCATTCGCCAAACCCCGGTCTTCCGCACAGGCCTTTTTATAGCCCTCGTTGGCCAGCCGAACCACATACGGTGAGGTGGCGTTGGTCAGGGCAAAAGTACTGGTACGGCCAACAGCGCCGGGCATGTTGGTCACGCCATAATGCACGATCCCATCCACTTCGTAAATAGGATCCGAATGAGTGGTCGGCCGGATGGTCTCGAAACAACCGCCCTGATCCACCCCTACGTCCACAACGACGGCCCCGGGCTTCATGGTGGCCAGCATTTCCCGCGATACCAAACGCGGACATTTTGCCCCGGGCACCAAAACCGCACCGATCACCAGATCGGCCTCGCGAATATAGTATCTCAGCATCTCCGCATCGCAAAATACCGTACGCACGTTGGCGGGCATCACGTCGTCGAGATAACGCATTCGTTCTATATTGACATCCATGATGATAACCCGGGCGCCCAGACCGGCGGCTACCTTGGCGGCGTTGGTTCCCACCACGCCCCCGCCAAGGATCAACACACTGGCCGGCTCGACACCAGGCACGCCACCAAGCAGGATTCCCCGCCCGCGCATCGGTCTCTCCAGATATTTGGCGCCCTCCTGGATGCTCATCTTGCCGGCCACCTCGCTCATTGGAGTCAACAAGGGAAGCCGGCCAAGATGATCGGTTACAGTCTCATAGGCGATGGCCACGCATCGGGTACGGAGCATGTCTTCCGTCAACCGGCGATCGGAGGCCAAGTGAAAATAGGCAAAAATCACCAGACCGGGACGTATTTTGGCGATCTCGACGGGCTGGGGTTCCTTGACTTTGACGATCAGATCGGCCCGGTTCCAGATTTCATCCACCCGGTCCACGATGACCGCCCCTTGCTTGACGAAATCCTCATCGCTCAAACCTGAACCCGCTCCCGCCCCTTGTTCTATCAGCACTTCATGGCCATTCTGAACCAACACTTCGGCACCGGCCGCCGTCAAGCCCACACGATACTCGTCCGGTTTTATCTCGCGGGGTACACCGACGATCATAAAAACATTCCTCCAATTCCGGCTTGAATCAAAACCCGAAGATGGGGAAAATACTCGACCTATGCTCGAAGGTTCTACTATAGCTTGGGGCATGGTTCACCACAACCAAGCCGATCGCGTCCGCCGGAAAACTCGTCGGCGTCGGGCGGTCGCGATATTTATCATCTCAGCATCTATCGGTATGGCCGGATGTACGAGTAGTCCAAGCGGGCGATCAAAAACCGAGATACCTCTCTGGCAACTGGCTACGGCTGAACCGACTCCCGTGGTATGGGTCGGCCGCGCCCGACTCAATCCAAATGCGTCACTGCCAGGACATTTGATCCAAAATCTATCCGACGAGTTTGATCTGGTTACGATCCGCAGTGATTCCGATTGGCAAGGCTTCCAGAAAATCGTCCGCCCCACCTCCTATCCGCCGGTGGTGGATTTGAGA
>CAYNYK010000081.1:0-9082 GCA_964401335.1 uncultured Planctomycetales bacterium | reverse complement strand
GAGAAGAGGTATGATCCTCGGTGTTGTGGCGCGCGTGGGTGAACCGGCGCGATCCGAATGGCCTATCCACATCCAAGCCGTCCGGGAAAGTTGCGGGGCTGCTCTCATAGAAATTAATTTTACATCAGGACTGTATCATCCCGTCCAGACCTCCCCGTTTATTGAACTGGTTTACATCCCCGTTACTTGCCAGATACACACGGTCCGTATCAATCGTCGCACTTTTATCATACAGCCGGCTGAAGATTATCCAAGAGGACTCAATCCCGTCCAAGAGCATAATCGAGCCCCCAATCTGAAGTCCCAATGTTGATTTATTTCAACCTATCAACGATATTATTTGTTGATATTTTACCACACTCTCGACTTGGTTCTGCCGATTTTAGCTATTGTGGTTTTTTAGGTGCCATTTTTGGACTAGAATGATGTTCAAAGGCATCATAACGGGTGACGATAATCCGATTCTGGGATTCCGTTGTACCGGGATACCAAGCTGGAGTAACGAGTGAATCCCAACCTCTCTCCCGATAATTCGCGACCGCGACTCAGCGAAACCATGGAGCGAGTCTTTCAGTGCCTGTCCTTGGGTTTGGTCGTGTACGATCAGCGGCTTCGCATCATTCATCATAATCCGGCCGCGGGTTTCTTGGTAGAAGAACATTCCTCTATCGCGGATGCATTAACCCAGTATATCGTTGATTCACGCTATCAGAATTGGGGTGATGAACTGCGTCGCGCTTTGGATCATGGAGGCGAGCGACGTTGCGAGCAGGTGCTCTATCGCGATCCCAACAAGGGTGAACGACTGCTCAATCTGCTTTGCGTACCATTAAGCGATCCGGGAAGTGGGCAGATTACGGGAGGTGTTTTGGTAATCGAGGACGTAACCGCGGTAGCAAGCATGGAAAAACGCCTGGCGGTGTCCGAACGGATGGCCGCCGTTGGTAAGCTGGCCGCCCGGGTGGCTCACGAGCTGAACAATCCATTGGATGGGATTCTGCGTTATTTGAATCTTGCCCTGCGAGCTCACAAGCAAGGTGTCGACGACAAAATCGAGAGTTATCTGCAGGAAGCTCGCGGCGGGCTGCTACGCATGACGGAAATTGTCAAGGAACTGGTCGAGTTTTCCCGAGGGGCGCATACGACTTTTGACGAAACGAGCATCAACACGGTGCTGGAGGAGGCAGTCAAGGTGATGTCCGAGAAAGCCGCCGCCTCCGGCGTCGCGATCGTCTGTACGCTGAACGAAAACGTGCCGTCCATCCGGGGGACAAACCTGTTCCAGGTCTTCTGTAACCTGATCAAGAACGCCATTGACGCGATGCCCGAGGGGGGCACGTTGACGCTACGCACCCAAGTCGGCCGAGAGGAAGTCATTATCGCGGTGGAGGATACCGGCATTGGCCTTCCGGAGGAAACCGACCGACTTTTTGAACCTTTTTTTACCACCAAGGCGCCGGGAAAAGGTACCGGTCTGGGCTTGGCGATCTGCAAGGACATCGTGGAAAAATACAACGGAACCATCCGCGCGGAGCGCCGACCCAAGGGCGGCAGCGTTTTCACGATTAACCTCCCCCTGCAAAGCGGTGGAATTATTCATGCGCAACCAAGTTCCGGCCCGTCGACAAAGGAGAAGTCTTCATGAGCAAAGCCAAGGAACGGATTCTGGTGGTCGATGACGACCGGATCATCGTCGAATCGCTGGTGGAGTTTCTTCGGTTGGAAGGTTACGAAGCCGCCGGGGTTACGGGATTTAACCAAGCCATCTCCGCCCTGGAGCGCCTATCCTATCAACTGGTCATTACCGATATCAACATGCCGGAAACCGACGGTTTCGAGTTGCTCCGGGTCATCCGGCAACGTTTCCCGCAGATCGTGGTCATTATTATTACCGGCTATGGCACCATCGAGAGCGCCGTCGAGGCAATCAAGATGGGGGCTTACGACTACCTGACCAAACCGATCATCGATGAGGAAATCAGCCTCGTTATCCAGCGGGCGATGCAGCAACAGTCACTCATTAGGGAAAACCAGGCGTTACGCGAACAGCTCGATTTGCGCTACGGGCTGGATAACATCATCGGCCACGATTACAAGATGCTGCGGATTTATGACATGATTGAGACGGTGGCCGAATCGCGTACCACGGTGTTGATCCAGGGTGAGTCGGGAACAGGTAAATCACTGCTCGCCCGGGCGATTCACCACCGCAGTGACCGGCGGGAGCGGCCTTTCGTGGAAGTCAGTTGCGGTGCATTGCCCGAATCGCTGCTGGAAAGCGAACTGTTCGGGCACGTCAAGGGATCGTTTACAGGGGCGGTCGGGGACAAGGCCGGTAAATTCAAGGCCGCCGACACCGGGACGATCTTTCTTGACGAGATTTCCTCGGCCACGCCGGCCCTGCAGGTCAAGTTGCTGCGTGTATTGCAGGAAAGGCAGTTTGAGCCGGTTGGATCGAACAAAACCGAGCATGTCGACGTACGGGTTATTCTGGCCAGCAATGAAGACTTGATGAGGGTGATGGAGGCCGGCCGTTTCCGTCAAGATCTTTTCTATCGTATCAATGTGGTTACTCTAAACCTGCCCAGTTTGCGTGAGCGGATGGGAGATATCCCCCTGCTGGCGGACCATTTCCTCCAGCGATATCGCCAGGAGTTACGTAAAGAAGTTCTAGGGTTTACCAGTGAGTGCCTGGAATGTCTGCGACGCTACCCTTGGCCGGGCAATGTCCGAGAGTTGGAAAATGTCGTGGAACGCGCGGTCGTCCTGACGCGCAACCGTCAGATCGACGTGGACGACTTACCGGAAAACGTGGTGGAAAAAGCGCGTTCGAGCCCCGTAGAAGAACGCGCATACCGCCCCATGTCTCTCAAAGAGGCCTTGGAGGAACCCGAGAAAAAGATTATTGAGCAGGCCTTACGGGCGAACAACTGGAACCGCCAGGTAACCGCCCAGATTCTGGAAATCAACCGAACCACCCTCTACAAGAAAATGAAACGCTACGGACTGGACGCCGACCCCCTTCGGGCCAAATGAATACCCGGGAAAAATCGTCAGAACGCGAGCTTGAGCGGTTCACGGAAACGAGCGGCGATTCCGATTCGGCGGATCGCGGGCATCCCGATGGACGAGGCAGACATGCTAGAGGCCGGCTCGCACGAGCGGATCACCTCGGCCATGCTGGTGGCCCGTCCGTGATAAGGAAAGTAACCGTCACCGGGGGGAACGGTTACATCCACTTCCCAAACAGAACCAACCTGAGGCGGCGTGATTCCCTCAGGTATGTCCATTTCGCAATAAACCCCTCCCGTGCTGATATTATCCGTCACTGTACGAATAGCCTGCCCCCCATTCTGGGCTATAGGGCGGTATTCCACTGGTAATCGGATATTCAAGCGTCGGTGTTCGCGTCGTTCCGTCTGCATGGATGCTTCGGCCTCTATGGCCCCTCCTCTAACTGACGTGTTCTCCCTTTCTCCACTCGCAAAATTCAGACCAAAGAGAAACAACGCAATGAAGTTTTCGGAAGGAATCATATAAATTCATACATGACAAGACTTTGCAAGAAGACAGATGGTTTTGGTTATTGTCGATTTCCCTCGGTATGTGTTTTGATTGTTGCTAAAAATCAACAAGGTAATCACGCCTATGTCATCTAAATATCCTTTAACTCATTATGCCGCATGTAATTATCGGACTGATGACGAACGCGAACACAGAAAAAAAAGTTTATACACTATCCCCGCGCCGCCTTCCACCAGAACACAAGTTTATTCACGATCATTCACCCAAATCATTGATCATTTTTACCATTGGGAAAAACGGTTATTACTTTATTTACGTCAATTTTTGGCTCATGATAAAATAGCCAACCGCTTGAGAAACAGCGCATTTCCATGTTCACGTGGAGGTTTCATATCATGCAAGCTAAACACAATTCTATTAACGCGCCGGGAAAGCATGGTTTTACCCTGATTGAAGTCCTCGTCGTGGTGGCCATCATTGCGTTGTTAATTTCTATCCTGCTACCTTCTTTGGCCAATGCCCGGGAGCAATCTCGACGGGTCAAATGCCTGGCCAACATGAAAAGCATCGGGACCGCCGTCTACTCCTTCGTCACCGTTCATAAAGATTATGCGCAATTGATTAAGGAAAACAATGATGTTATCGCAGCGGATTACAACAAAGATCGCTATGAATATCAAAGCCAGGTTAGTAGAGTCGATTTCCGCCCGGGCGCCTATCGGGCCCTGAAAAGCTGGCCGGTGGCCTATGCACCCTATCTGGGCATTACGTCCCTCAAGCGCAATGAACAAATCTCCCTCGCGCCCTGGACCTTCAAGGACGAATACGTCTCCGGCAATACCCAAGTTGTCGATACCGAGTATTATTGGCGGAAGTTCGGGCGGCATGACATCTTTTATTGCGCATCCGATCGGTACGCCGTACGCAATATCGGCCGCCCGGAAAAGGCTATGATGGTCCTTTCCTATGCCAGCAATTATGATGTATTCGGAGTAAGCGTCTGGGACCGAAACAATGAATTCCAGCTCCGCGGACCCGACCAGCGGCCGATCTCTTTGGGGGACCAGCCCAAGGAAAACCAACAAGATAATATCTGGGCGGGCACTGGCAAAAAGCCAAAACTAATGGGCCGCATTGACAAAATTCTTCATCCGGCCGAGGTGATCATGTTCTGTGATGGCGGGCCTGAATACGTCGAGGAAAACTGGGTCACTAGTCTGCCCACTCGTATCAACTATGATGACAGCGACGCCTATACCCCTGCTCCCCAATTTCTGCACACTGACCAGGAATATCAGTTCTACGGGCCGTTTCTGGAAAACGTAGTAGCTCGTGACATGGTCATCCCCCTCCAGCGGCACGGTAAGGACGGAGGTATTAACGCCGCCTTCGCCGACGGTTCGGCCCGTATGGTAAAGGGGGATCGATGGGTGACGCCGGCTCAATCGGTCCAAGCCTTTGGTTGCACACTCCCCTATCGCGGTCCGGTGGTTCATCAATACATGCCAACGACACGGGTTTCACCTTATGCAGTCGGCAATGTCAGTCGAACGCGCTACAACTACCCCCAAAACTGATTCAGTTCTAAAAGAACGGCATGTCGGTATGCGCTTAGGTCCGCCCAAAAGTTAGAACGACTGCAAAAACCCAGATCAGGAAATCGACCCGGCTGCCGAATCGAAATCGTCAATATCACACGCTCCAGCCGACATCGGTGCAGATTTTTCTCAAGGCATCGACGGCGGTCTTGAAGAGAGCGACTCCGGTTTCGCCGGCGAATTGCCCCCCCTTCGACAGATGCGGTTCGAGGGCCAGAAAGCCGTCATAACCGTTGGCGGCCGCATCCCGAAGAATATCCGGAATCTGCCCATCGCCTGTACCGGCGGGCACTCCAATATCGCCGCCATATTTCCAATCCTTGATATGGAAATAACCGACGTGCGGCCTCAACGGCAGCCAACAGGTTTTATACACGTCCTGCACGTTCATCGTAACGAAGTTGGCTGGATCGAAGCAGGCCACCAGATGCTCGGAGGGGACGGCGGCATGTAGATACGCGCAGCGCTCCGGGTAAGCGCCGAACAGGTGCGATTCGTTTTCCAGCACGAGAGTGATACCCTTGCTGGTCACATAATCGGTCATCTCCGCCAGACGAGTAATCACCTCGCTCCGCGCTTCGCCGATATCCATTCCCTCGTCCGGATAGAAGCTGAAAATGCGTATGTAGGGTGTCTCGAAAAACTGGGCCAATTCAACCGCGTGCTTGAAATCATCGAAGTGTTTACGTGGATCGTCACTGATTTTCACCTTCCCGATAGGCGAGGCAATCGCGGCGATTTCAAAACCACGACTGCTGTACAGTTTCTTAAGCTGAGTACACTGCTCGTTGGTAAACTTCATGACATTGACGCCGAAGGCCGCCCGCAGCTCGATATAGCGGATACCGTTCGCCTCCAGGCAATCCATCTGTTCGGTCGGATTCTGGCTGATCTCGTCGGCAAAAGCGCTAATCTTGGGCATCGTAACGCACTCCTAAAATCGGTAGGTCCAACCCTTAACGGTCAGCATCCTAACCGAAAAACGGAGTCCGGATCAATGGCGACGGCTTCCCGACGCCCTCTATGAGCATCCCAACGGTCATGGTCGGGTAAATCGTGTGTTCAACGATATTTTTCGACCACAAATCGGTAGGCTCCGGATTCGACGGAATAGACCATACGATCGCCCTGGCGGCGAAGGAAGGTTACCCCTTCAGCCTGCTCTGCGGGTCGGTCTCCCTCGGCGACCTTATCCGCCTTGCCGAGAGGCACATAGAGAGTGGCTTTGGTGTTGGCCGGTATCTTCAAATCCAATGTCAAGACGCCCTGCTCCAGGGTCCATTTACTGACCATCCGGCCGCGAATGGAATCGTATTGGGCCTCGGCGTGGGTCAAATCACCAAGAATATGAGGCCGCACGATGATATGGGCGAAACCCGGATTTTGCGGATCGGGGTTGATCCCGGCCAAAGCCTTGTAGAACCAGGCGCTGATATCGCCAAACATGATATGGTTGCGCGAACCGCCGCCTTGCCACTCTTCCCATAAAGTGGTGGCGCCCTGCGCGATCCAATGCCCCCAACTCGGGAATGTTGTTTGAGAGGCCATTGTATAGACCAGATCAGCTCGGCCGAGATCCGTGAGGGCATTGATTAAATACTTGGTGCCGAGGATCCCCGCATCGAGATGACCATTTTGGGCTTTTATGTTTTCGCTCAGGGCATCCACCACTCTTTGTCGATGCGCATCGGGCACCAGTCCCCAATACAGGGCGCAGGCCATGGCCGCCTGTGTTCCTCCGGCATAAAGACCGGTTTTCTCGTCGAAGAATTTTCTGTTAAAGGCTTCCTTGATCCGATTAGCGAGTTGCCCATAACGTTCGGCATCCTCGTCATGGCCGAGCAGACGGGCCGTTCGGGCGACGATTTCGGCATCGGCAAAATAATAACCGGTGGAGGTCACTTCGACCGGCGTCTGGGTCTTGGCGGGGCACCAGTCACCCAAGCCGATAGAGACGATGTGATCCTTGGCTTTCCCGGTCAGGTAATCGACATAAGCTTTCATCCCCTCGTAATGATCCTCGAGCACACGGCGATCGCCGTAATACTGGTAAAGATTCCAGGGAATGATGAGATAGGCGCTATCCCAGGCCGGTCCGTTTCCCCAATGATACCCCCATCCACTGGTAGGAACGATTCCAGGAAACGCGCCATCCTCGCGCCGGGCGTCCTCGAAATCATTGATCCATTTTTCGTAGGCGGCCACATTGTCGAAGTTATACATGGCCAGTTCGGACGCCAGGGCCGCATCGCCCGTCCATCCATTCTTTTCACGATGGGGACAATCGGTCGGATAACCATGAAAGTTCCCGATATATGACCAAAGAGTGTTGTGTTGGATTTGGTTAAACAATTCATGGGAGCAACGAAACAACCCGACCTGCTTGAAGGCCGTGTGGACCACGCGACCGCGAAGGGAATTCAACGTGGGTTTTTCCGGCAAACCCGTCACCTCAACATATTGAAACCCGTGGTAAACGAAACGCGGCTCGTAGGTTTCTAGACCCTGCCCCTTAAGGATGTAGGTATCCCTCTGGAAGCGATCCTGCATGCAGAACATGGCGATGGCCTCCTGATCGATGGTGCCATCGGGCCTCAGCCGCTCGCCATACTTCAAGTTGATTTCGGTTCCCGCCGGACCCTGTACGGACAACCGGGCCCAACCGGCGATGTTCTGACCAAGATCAAAGACAAAGACCCCCGGCCGCGGCTCGGTTAATTTTACAGGAGCGATGGTCTGAGTGACTTCGATGGCGGGCATCTGTTGTGCCCGCAGAAGGGTTGTCGGGCTGGTTACGCAACGCGGGGTATGGAAGGCGGCGGCATCGAAATCGACCTGGTTCCAGCCGGGCATTTCGCGTCGAGCGTCGTACACCTCCCCCGCCCGGATACAATCAAAAACAATAGGCCCGGCCGCCACCCGCCAGCTTTCATCGCTGAAAACAGGAACGTCCTTTTTCCCATCCTTATCCTCGGTGACGATCTGAAGGAGAAAACAAGGCTCTGCGCGCCAGGGGGCCATATCGAAATCCCATTCGCCGCGAAGATGCATGTTATACCAGCCGTTACCGAGCACTACGCCAATGGCGTTATCGCCTTCAACAAGATAGTCCGTTACGTCATGGGTAACGTAGAGCGCACGTTTGTCGTAGCGGGTAAATGCGGGATCGAGCACATGTTGCCCGACTTTTCGGCCGTTAATGTAGAGTTCATGGTAGCCCAACCCGCAAATGTAGGCGCGAGCGGAGCGAATCGGCTTGTCCAATCGATAGACGCGACGGAAATGGGGAGCGGGAGCACCCTCGACGGGCAATACGATCTCTTTCCAGGGTTCCACGCCGTATGAACCCAATTCCTCGGCGGCGATCCAATCGTGGTCATCGATATCCAGTTTTTTCCAGTCCTCCCGTTCCCGATCAGTCGTTTTCCAATGCCGATCGGTCACGATGGTCATTGGTTCCCCTTTCTCGAACTCAATGACCAAACTCCCGATCAACCCGGCCACATCGCGAGCTTTATGGGCCTCGACGGCCAGTATGTTTTTCCCCGGCCGCAGATAGGAAGCGATCTCCAGCCGGTGGAGATACGACCATTGGCGGCCGTAACCGACACGTGCCTCATTGATGAAGAGAAAAAATCGGTGGTCTGCCGTCAGTGAAAATCTTGCTTGCGTGACTTTCCGGTCATCGGGGAGATCGAGAACGTAGCGGAAAAAGGTCTTTTCCGGCTGGCCTTCCCGGTCGGCGCGAGGCAGGGATCGCGGCCACCCAATCCAGCGGGCATCCTGAAGAACCTGGGCAGTGGTTTCTTCTGTTTTCTGTGGAAGCGGCGCGGCAATCCAGGAGCCTTTCCAGTCCTGACGCTGCAGAAGCCCCATTTCCCACCAAGCGGGCGCGCGGACCGGAATGGGGCGTCCTGCCTGGTACCTTCCCGGCACTTTCCAATAGACCCGCTGACCAA
>CAYNYK010000080.1:0-24122 GCA_964401335.1 uncultured Planctomycetales bacterium | reverse complement strand
GTGAACGAATCAAGGCACAATTGGCGTTACCCTAACTTTGCAAAAGTCCAGTGATTTAACAACAAGGCCGCCGTTCATTTAGCCGATGGTTCAAGTCAAAGGCCATCGATCCCGGTTCTGTTACATGTTCAGCACGCCCTGGCCTTCATGTCAGTAAAAACCGGCGTTCCAGTCAACCTTGTCATCATCGGGTTGACGCTTATAGTCTTGTACCGGTCAGATTGGCGAGTTATTCTATGGACCCGGCGAAACGCGAAGTCTTTTTCAGGCACTTCCCGGGTGATGGGTTGCATCCTTCATGACGGAATAACAATCGTCAGCGAAAAAAGCGTGTAATGAGGGAAGCCATACCGTGGTGAAACAGAAGCTGAAAAAGGAATTGGGCCTCTGGGATGTGTACTGCATCTCGACCGGTACGATGTTCAGTTCGGGCTTTTTCCTGCTGCCGGGTCTGGCCACGGTTACGGGCGGGCCGTCCACGGTGTTAGCTTATCTGATCGCGGGGTTTTTGATCGTCCCGGCTATGTTCAGCATGGCCGAATTGTCCAGTGCTCTGCCGCGGGCCGGCGGCGCGTATTATTTTCTGGATCGCAGCATGGGGCCGGCCGTCGGCACCATCGGCGGGTTGGGATCGTGGCTGGCCTTGGTGCTGAAGGCGGGTTTCGCCTTGTTGGGGATGGGGGCCTATTTGTCGATTACACCCGGTATCGGAGGTTTGCTGGCTCCCGGATCAGCGTCCACCATTTGGTTAATCAAGGGGCTGGCCGTCGCTTTGGCGGTCATGTTCGCGACGGTGAATATCCTCGGAGCCAAGGAATCGAGCAAGGTTCAGGGAGTGCTGGTGGTGATCCTGTTAGGGGTGTTGTCTTATTTCGTGGTTCAGGGGCTTTGGTATGTGTTCTTTCGCCTGCCCGAAGGTCAACTAACCCAACAATACACCCCTTTTCTGCACGAGCAGAACGGCTGGTCTGGCCTGCTCCGTACGATCGGTTTGGTCTTCGTGTCGTATGCGGGCCTGACGCAGGTAGCCAGTATCAGCGAGGAAGTCAAGCGGCCGGATCGTAATCTGCCGTTGGGTATGTTCCTGTCTCTGATTACGGTGACGGTTATCTACGTGTTAGGGGTGTTTATTATTATCGCCGTACTGGATCCGGTTGTTTTACAACGGGATTACACGCCGGTGGCGACGGCCGCAGGGGCTTTCTTTGGTTGGTTGCCTCGACCATTCGGGTTAATTCTGATCGTATTGGCGGCTATGGCTGCTTTCGCTTCGACGGGCAATGCCGGAATCATGTCCGCCAGCCGTTATCCGCTGGCCATGGCCCGCGATAAGCTGGTCTCGCCTCGTTTTTGTGTTCTTGGACGTTACGGAACGCCGACGCCGGCCATTCTGTTTACCACCGCGATTATGATCGTGTTTATTGTCGCTTTCTCGGCGGAAGGCGTCGCCAAGCTGGCCAGTTGCTTCAATCTCCTGATGTTCGGCATGGCTAATCTGGCCGTCATCGTTATGCGTGAAAGTCAAATACAGAGTTATGACCCGGGCTTCCGCGTGCCGCTCTACCCCTGGTTGCCGATCCTGGGCGTATTGATTAGTGGATGGCTGATCATCGAGATGGGCTGGCTGACCATTGGTTTCGCTTTGGGCGTCATCATTATCGGGTTGGCCTGGTATTTGTGGTATGCGCGCCCAAAGGTGGAACGCCGTGGCGCGATACATCATGTTTTCGAGCGGCTGGGCCGGCAGCGCCACGAGCAACTGGACCTGGAGTTTCGCGAAATCATGAAGGAAAAGGGGGCCCGCGATCAGGATCCGTTCGACGACATCGTGGCCCGGGCCGATATGCTTGAGGCCGAGGCCGGTGCAACGTTGGATCAGGTTATTTTGCGAGTTGCGCGTTGCCTGGCCCAGCGGTTGCCTCTGTCGGTTGAGGAGGTGGAACGCCGTTTCACCGAGAGTGCGCGATACGGCGTCGCGCCAATCGCGCATGGCGCCATTCTGCCCCACTTTCGTTCTCATCTGCTTGAACACTCCGAGATGGTTTTGGTCCGGTCCCGCGAAGGTGTCCGCCTCCCCCCCTCGTCGGATGATGCAACCGAGGCGAAGCCGGCCGAGGATGTGCGCCGGGTCTATGCCTTGTTTTTCCTCATCAGTCCCGAGCAGGAACCCGGCCGTCATCTGCGCATCCTGGCCCAGATCGCCGGGCGGATCGAGGATGAATCATTTCTTGATGCCTGGTTGACCGCCCGCGACCAGCAGAAGCTTAAAGAAGTACTGCTGCGTGATGAGCGCTTCCTCGTCCTGCATGTGGGACGCACGGAAGCCACCGAGTCGTTGATCGGCGTTCGCCTGTGCGATAGCGGTTTCCCGAAAGGCACCTTGACCACGATGATTCGTCGCGGAGGTGAAATCTTCGTACCGAACGGCGGCACGGCCCTGCAACGGGGCGACCGGCTCACTATCATCGGCGATCCGAAGGGCATCGATCAAATGCGTAGTATGTACATTGAATCCGGCAAAAACACCAAGAAAAATCAATCCCAGGCCGGGAAGCGGGAATCAAAGGAAAACGCTCCGTAAAGGAGTGTCCGAGGGGTGTCACTACTGTCTCCGTCGATGGGTTGCTGGGGAGGACATTCATTCAAAGCAGCCCGGATTGGCGGCGTTGTTTTCGCCGCCGTAGCAGCGCTGGAATACGGCGTAATCATCCTGATCAATATCGTTATCGCCGTCGAAGTCCTGATCCTCACACCCCGGGTTGTAGGGTATGCCCGGCCCGGAGGCGCAGGCCTGGAAGAAGGCGAAGTCGGCCGCATCCACATCGGCATCCCCATCGAAATCACCTGCCCCGAACGGTCGGCCGGAAAGGACCGTGCCCGTGATCAGGAAATCGTCATAGTTGACCTCCAGGATACTCCCAGTTTCCGGCCCGTCTTCCATGTAGATCGCGGGTGAACCGGGCAGGGTGGAGACATAATCGGCGATTCCTACCGGGAAGCCATTCACCATGACGGTATATTGATGCATTGAAGGATTCACGTCGATTTCGAAGAGGGCCCAGGTTCCTGAAGAAAGATAAGTACCGACCGGTGGACCGATGGGCTGATAATTTTCATTGCCCGTGGAGTCATATTGCATGGGTGTGCCAGGCGATTCGAGCAGCAATTTGACATGCCCGAAATCGAAAAACTTGGTGTGATAATAGGTGAGCAATCTTAGATTGAAGCGTACCTGGTAAGGTTGGGTTAAGTTGATATTGATGTTCCTGGATTGCAGCCAGGCATAAGCGTTGTATGAGCCGGAGCCAATAATGTCCAGGCTGTATGGCGGACTGGTATAAGTTGATCCGCTGTAACCGGGCTTTGGGCAGCCGTTGCTCTCTGATTCCCACTTGTTATTACCCCAGCCTGGATCAATATCATCGGCGCGAGGAAGCGGATTAACCGGCGGCGGAGAAAATCCGCTGAGGGACGTATGGTAACGATCGTGACCAAAGACCGGCCAGGGTAAAAGATCGGGATCGTAAGGGCTGCCCAGGTCCCGGCACATAAAACTGTTTACCCACTGATTGGACGCCATCGCTACGCATATTTCCAGTTCGCCGTTTCCGTCGATATCGCCCAGGGCAGGGGTCGTTTGGACAGGCCCGAAGGAACTCACCGGCCATCCGGCAACCGGAGTGCCATTATGATTAAGGCCGTAAAGTTTGTAATCATCCGAGCCGACGACCACTTCAAGGTGGCTGTCCCCGTCCATGTCACCGATAATGGGACTGGAGCGGACGGTGCCGCCGGTCGTCACTGGCCAACCGGCCAGCGCCGTGCCCGTATGATCCCAGGCATGGATTTTCCCGTCGTCGCTGCCTACCACGATGTCAAGATATCCATCCCCATCCAGATCACCCAGAGCGGGTGAGCTGCGGACCATGCCGCCGGTGAGTTTCGGCCAATCCCAGGGAGCCACTCCGTCCCGGTCGACAACCGTTCCATCCGCATTCCATGTGTATACCTTCCCGTCGTCCGATCCGACCACAACTTCAAGTTCGTTATCCCCATCAATGTCTCCCAAGGCGGGTGAACTGCGCACTTTGTTGCCCGTAACCTTAGGCCAGCCCGCCAAGGCTACGCCGGTATAACTCCAGGCATAGACTTTGCCGTCATCGGAGCCCACCACGATATCGGGTTTCCCATCCCCATTAAGATCTCCCAGCGCTGGTGAGCTACGCACCACGCCGCCGGTGGATTGCGGCCAATCCCAGGGAGCGATGCCGTCGCGGTCCAAGATGGTTCCAACGGAATCCCAGGCATAGACTTTCCCATCATCCGCACCCACGACCACCTCGAGACCTATAAGCCCATCAATGTTCCCGACCGCGGGGGCGGTGTGTATCTCGCTGCCGATGTTGACGGGCCAGCCCTGCACGGCCGTGTCCTTACGCCCGCGGGCGTAAACTTTGCCATTCGTGTTACCGATGATCACGTCTTCCCAGTTGTCGAGGTCCAAATCGGCGGCGGCGGGTACCGAGAAACCCAAGGTTCCCATGCTCAATCCATTTTCCCAGTCCATGCAACCATCGCCTTTAAGGGCCCACACGCCATTGGCATCGCCGATGGCTCCGACAACCACCTCGTCCACGCCATCCCGGTCCATATCGACGAGGACCGCCGAGGTAAAGTTGTTCATCAAGCCTGGATACCAGGGCCAGCAGCCGGGCTGTGGCTTGGGGACGCCGTCGGTATGCGGATAGATCGAACGGATTCCATTCATGTCATCAAGGGCCAGGGATCGTGGCCAGGTGGCGGCGGGGCCAATGCCACCACCGGTCATGGTTGCTCCCGTCACATTCGAGTGGCCCAAATAAAGCCAGTGACCGAATTCATGGGCGGCTATGCCTTCCACATCCATATGGAGCGCCTGGCAGGAATTGTTGCTGGCGGCCATCCAGGGCAGGGTATCCTTGAAAGCCATATCGCATTCGGAAATCCAGCCGCCATTTGACGTTATATACGCTTTAGCCTGCGCATCTTCATCCAAGTCCTCAAAAGTGATGGTGTTTACACCGTCTATGCCATGCGCGGAGGTCGAGGTCGTACCGCCGTAACAGAGCGCAAAATAGGCTCCCGGAACCTGTTCCCAGGTTTTACCCGCACGTTGAATAGCCTGGAATTCATCGAAGTCGCAATCGGAAAATCCATCTTCGTTAATATGGTACCTGATAGGGAAACTGCTATCGGGCCACTTTGCCCCGCCATAAACATACGCCGGCAAAGCAATGCTTCCCGTATCAGCAGATTCTTTCACGGCCTTGGCCCGGAGGTCGGGCGGTTTTACCTTGCCGCCGAGCCGAGCCAGAAAATCATCCAAGGCCGCCCCGTTCTCGACGATCCTTTCATCCTTGATCGTATACTTTCCCTGGAACAGGCCGGTTACCTTCATGGCCCCCGGCGATGCCGGTTCGGGCTTGAGGAACAGTACCACCCTTTCGCCCGCCGCAAAGCGCGGCTCATCCGAAACGTAACAGGCGATACTGCCCACCCGGCCTCCCTCGGTCCGGACCACCAATTCATTATTTCGCCCTTTACCCTTGATCCAGTCCTGGACGGAAATCCTTGCCTGGGAATAGATCATGGTCCGACCGGGATTCCAATCGCTGGTTACCTCGCTGACCCGGCCGATCACGATCCAATGGGCGCGTTCCTGTAGCTCCGGGATCGAGATTTTCCGCATCAGGGCCGTCGAAGGCTTGGCGACCGCCGTCAGTAGAATAAATAAACAGACCACACCCGTCCTTGACGATGACATGATGAAGTCTCCTGCCTGGCCGCGGGTGTCAATATGATTTCACAATAAGGGATGCGCGACGCAAAAATCCGGACACCCGAAAAAGAAATGAGACACCTGCAACCCGTGAACGACTGTCCTTGAGCCCGAATTGCACTCTATTAACATATCTCATATAAGCGTTATTGTCAAGCTTTTGTAAGAATAATGGGTTGGCTGAGTCATTCTCTCCCTTGTTATGCGGTAAGCTTTTTCCTTTGGCTGAAACCACTGGTTCATGCAAGATCCCCAACCGGTTAGCGGCGGCGTATAATGGTTTCGTTGAAAATCTGGAAAGGAAGGTGCCGCGATGTCCATGTTGCTGGAATTCTCCATGTTTCCCACGGACCAGGGTGAGTCGGTCGGTGCCTACGTGGCCCGCAGCCTGGAAATCATCGAGGCCAGCGGTCTGCCGTATCGTTTGAACCCGATGGGTACGGTGATCGAGGGCGAATGGGACGAACTGCTGGCCGTCGTGAAAAAATGCTACGAGCGCATGGCCGCCGACTGCAATCGCCTCAGTTGCTCGATCAAGATCGACTGGCGGCGGAACAAAAGCAACCAACTGGCTGCCAAGATCGAAAGCGTGGAGAAGAGGCTGGGGCGGAAGCTGAGAACGTAGGCGGGTTCATCTTCGAGTGGACACGAAACGGATGCTGGTAGTCGTTCCAGTGGAAAATGATAGGGAGAGGGGGTGAAGAGGAGAGGGGCAGATGCCGAAACCTCGGGAGATGGTGAGGAAGCGCGAGAGGGTATGGTGACGATCAGACGCACGTATGTACTTTTGGCCATCGTGGCGGTGGTTTTTGTAACGGCGATTATGCTACGCGTACGTGGCGAGCGGTTCGCGCCGGGGGTGTCGACCACGCGGCCGGCGGCAAACCTCCATACCCTCGCACTGCCCCGGCCGCATGATTATGTCGCCGAACCGCGGGTCGATCCCTCGGAAGTCCAGCGCGGTCCGCGGCGGATCATTTCGCTGGCGCCGAGTATTACCGAGATTCTCTGCGCTCTCGGTTTGGCCGATCGGCTGGTTGGGCGAACGCCGTATTGCCAATATCCGCCCGCGATTCAATCGGTGGAGGCCGTCGGCGCCCTGATGGATCCCAACCTGGCCCGGATCAAGGCCCTGGAGCCGGATTTGGTGTTGACCACGATTAATTCCACTCAGCTTAACGACGGGCTGGCCGCCCTGAACGTCCGCTTCGAGGCGGTACCCCATAATTCCCTTGAGCAAATTTATGTGGCTATCGAACGAATCGGGGTTTTATGCGATCGGCCTGCTACCGCCCGGCAACTGAATGACGGCATTCGCGCGGACCTGGACGCTCTGGTTGCAAGCCGCAGGGTGATGGGTATACCTGCTTATCGTACGCTGGTGTCTCTTGGTGCGATCCCCGTGCCGCCGCGAGCCATGTTCGTGGCCGGTCCAGGTCTTTTCCTTGACGAGTTGCTTCGTCTGGCGGGTGGGACCAATGCTGCTGCGGAGCTGCTGAGCAGATCCGAGGGAGAAGTTCCGTTGGAAGTCCTGTTGACCCTTGGCCCGGAGGTCATTCTGGAGTTCACCGATCAGGACACGCCACGGCGAAGGGACGATCTGTACCAAAGCTGGCGAGCGGTGGGGGTGGTGCCGGCCTTCGAACATCAGCGTATCGGCGTCATCGGCGGTCTGGAATGGCTCAGCGCCGGCCCGCGCATCGCCCTCGAACTGCACCGCTTTATCAGCGTGTTGGCGGAGTTTCAATAAACATCGGGGCCCTTAAAACCGCGGATACTTTTTCAGGCCGAAGTAGTTGTTCTCGTTATCTGTGCGCGGGAAACGCAGGGGAATCAGATCACTTGCATCGGGTTTGCGATCGACGGGGTAGAGCAGATAGCGGCCGCCCGGCTGGGTGGGGAATTGTACCTGTTTGCCCTCCAAGGTCGCGGGATCGCCGGCCGGCGTGCCGGTGGCGGGATCGACGGCCTGTAAAACCGCGTGTTCCCCCCAGGGATTCCGGATCACGCAGGTTTTGCCCGCTTCGGAAACAATGTCGATAAAACGTACTTGATTGTTGACCAACTTGGAGGTGACCAGAAACGCGCCTTCGGCCCGCAGGCCGCTGAAGTAGGCATGATGCCAGCGGACAGGCACGGTCGGAAACAGGCGAATCACGCCGTTATGCGATTGCAGTAGCATTTCCATAATAGCGGCGGCCGCGGTGAATCCGCCCTCGAGGGTCATCGGTTCATATTGATACATGCTTAGGCCGTAGACACGCGGATCGCCGTTAATGTGCAATGTCGTGTTGGTGATAAAGGCGTCAACGTAAAGGTCCAGCATCTTCCAGGACATGTTGTTTAACCCGGCGCGTCCGGCGATCAACGACATCCAGGGGAAGCTCCAACCGGTCCACTGGCCGAAACCGATCCGCATGATCCGATCGAGGGAACCGTCGATCCGTTGACGATCCTGCTCATGGTCGATGCTCATGATGCCCAGCGGATGGATGGCCATCAGGTGCGAGAAATGGCGGTGGGAATAATCGAGGGGTACTCCCGCGGCGATGTGCAGCGACCCTTTTCGCTGTTCACGGGGATATTCGACTAACTCGTCCAGGATGGTTCGAGCCCGTTCGGCGAGCGGATCCTTTTCGCTTAAAGCTTTCTCGGATTCGATGATGGCCTGCCCCAGCCAGCGGATAAAAGCCAGATCGACCGTCGGATCTTTGACGAGGGAAGCGAAACTGCCCTCATGGTATTCCGGCGAATAACTGAGGGGCACGTGGAGCTTGCTGTCGTCGCCTTTTTCGAGAATGTTGGCATAGGTCAGGAAAGAAAGGCGAATGATCGGCAGAGCTTGTTCGCGAAGGAACTGCCGGTCCTGTGAATAAAGCCAGTGCAGCCAATACAGATGGGCAAGCCAGGCGGTGTTGCCCGGCCACAGTTCCACGCCGGTATAGCCGTAGATCCGTTCGCCCCGCGGTCCGATAGCGCAGCCTGCCCAGATGCCCTCGAATTTGAAGAACTGTTCGCATTGCTTTTTCCAGCGGGGGATGCACGCATTGAACACGCGGTAGAGTGGTTCGCCGAGTTCAAGTCGATTGGCGGCATAAATGGGCCAATACGACTCCTGCACGTTCATATCAAGGTGATAATCACCGCTCCACGGCGGCATCACGCCGTCGCAGGTCCACAAACCCTGTAATGTCACCGGCCATTTCCCGGGTCGCGAGGAGCAACCCAGCTTGTACATCTCGATGTAGTAGAGCGTCTCAAGCCGGGCGTCGGGGATCGACAGATAAGATCGTTGCCAATATTGGTGCCACCATTGTTGGTGTCCGCTGAAATCGTGTCCCCGGGTGGCCGCCTGCTCAACTAATTCACGGCCGGCGGACAGGGGGTCGGCGGCGTCGTTGGAAGAGGTCAACGACAACAGGATGGTGCAGGATTGCCCGCCGTCGGCGATGATCTTGTTCCAGCACACGGCATATTGGTATCCGGTCGGGGCCGCAAGATGCAACGAGCCGTAGAGGGGGTCCGCGACGATTTCCGGTTCGGGATAGCCCCATTTTTTCAGCAGGCCTCGGGCCCGTTCGTCCAGATGGTCAAAACGCAAGCGTACGTTGACTTGGGCAGTCGGTACACCCTCGATCTCGATCACCAGCAGTTTCTGTTGGGCGTGGGTGTAGGCGGAAAGACGCATCAGTTTCTGATTACGCCGAGCTTCGAGGGTCGCGGCCGCCTGCCGCAAATGAAGCCGAGCTTGCTGCCATTCGATCGGGCCGCCGAAATCAATCTCCAGTCGGGGCATGGGCAGGCGGGTGGGAAAGGGCTTATGTAGCCGGTCGGGTTTGTCGCCGTAAAAACGCTCAGTCGACAAGGCCAGCTCCACCTCTTTTTCCATTTTCTTTTCGACCATCTCGCGGAGGCGGGCGTAAGTCAGGTCTTCGTCGGTCAGGATGTGCTCGCGCGTCTCCCAGGCGTCATATTTATCCAGGGTAAAACACAGCGGCGACCCGTTGCCCCAAATCATGGCTCCGATATCCCCGTTGGCCAGGGGTATGCCGTCCAGCCAGCGCATCGGCGGCTTTTCCCAGATCAAATCATGGCTGTCCAGAAAGGTCGGCTTGGGCGTGAGCCCCAGGCAACCGGCGGTCAACATCAGTAACATATGGGTCATGACCCACCTCGCTAAACTGAATTCAACCTCCGAATCAACCGGAGACTATAACCGAAGCGGTTTTCTTACGCATCCTGGTCGAGATCATCATTCCGCGGCCCTTGTCCGATCGGTGTTCATAAGTTAATCTCTTGGCGAGCATGATACGGGCTCTGATCCGATTTGAACAGGAAAGGAATTCAGCATGGCCAAGGCAGGGAAAAAACGCTATCGGTTTTCATTTGGACCGTGGAACATTCACGAAGGCGCGGATCCGTTCGGGCCGCCGGTGCGGAACCCCATCGCGTTCGAAAAAAAGTTGAAAGTATACAAGCAGCTTGGTTTCGATGGGGTGCAGTTCCATGACGACGATGCCGTGCCCGGGCTGGATAAGATGTCCGCCAGAGCGGTGCTCGCCAAGGCGAGCAAGCTGGGGCAGGTGCTGAAAAACAACGGCCTCGTTCCGGAATTCGTCGCTCCCCGACTTTGGGAGCATCCCAACACCATCGACGGCGGCTACACCTCGAACAGCCCGGCCTGTCGGCGTTATGCTATCGACCGTTCGCTGTTGGCCATCGACATTGCTTTCGCGATGGGTACGAAAAACATCGTGCTCTGGCTGGCCCGCGAGGGAACGTACATCCGCGAGGCGAAAAACGCCCGCATCGCCCACGAATGGCTGATGCACGCCATTAACAAAATGCTCAATCACAATCCGCAGGTGCGGATCATGATCGAGCCGAAACCGAATGAGCCGATGGATCATGCCTACGTGCCGACCATCGGCCATGCGATCTCGCTGGCTTACTTGTCGGACGATCCAAGCCGGGTAGGGGGGCTGATCGAGACGGCCCATGCGTTGCTGGCCGGTCTGGACCCCTCGGACGAGATGGCTTTTGCCCTGTACCACAAGAAGCTCTGGAGCGTACACCTGAACGATCAGAGCGGCTTGAAGTTCGACGAGGACAAGAGCTTCGCGGCCGACAACCTGCGGCGGGCGTTTAATCAGGTGCGCGTGCTGGAGGAGGGCGGTTTCGGCCTGAATGGTGAATTCGTTGGCCTGGATGTAAAAGCCATGCGCACCCAGAAACAGGCCAATAGCACCGCCCATCTGGCCAACAGCAAACGTTTCTTCGAGTTGTTGCTCGATAAGGTGCGGACCTTCAACCGCAAGGCCGAGGCCGAGTTTATCCGCAATCGCGACTACGAGGGACTCGAAAGAATGGTGCTCGAGCACCTGCTGGGTGCCCGTGGCCGTCGGGCAAGAAAATAAATTCCCACAAAAACTGTAGGGGAAATACCCCACCGACCGATAGAGTCTGAACAGAGGGCCCGGGTAATAATTGTTAACGTCATAATTTCCAAACACTTAGGGAGCTAATCATGTTTTTGCGTCGGGCTTTGTTATCCCTGGCGTTGATTTTTTCATGCTGTTGGTGCCTGGGATTGGTCAGGCAAGTGCAATCCGCAGGGGAGGATATCCACTCGGTGAATCAACAATCCGCGGCCAGCGACGGACAACAGAACATTATGCGTTAATGCTCCGGATCAAGATGGGGCATATATCCGGGGTCGTCAACCCCGACTTGTGGCCGATACTGTTCGCACGACTCGTTTACGGATTTACATCCCATAAATATAAAAACTGCGGTTCGGGATGCAGCCAGTCGGCCCGCAGGTCAAGGTTGATCATGTTGAATTGAGTTGGGCCGGTGGGGGATTGGGCATAGATATTGGGTTTCCAGCCGAGGGGGCGTTTGTAGGTGACCACGCGGACCCGCTTGGCCCCGATCTTTTGTTTGACATCGACCAAAGCCTCGCGAAGCGTGCCGATGCGATCCACGATACCCAGTTCCAGGGCCTGGGGAGCGGACCAGACCCGGCCGTCGGCGATTTCGCGTACTTGTTTTTCATCCAATTGGGGCCGACCATTAGCCACGACCTGTACGAAGCGGTCGTAAAATTGGTTTACCAGGTTCTGGAAGATTTCACGTTCCTCCGGTTTCATTTCCCGCAGAGGTGAACCAGCGTCCTTCATGGGGCCGGATTTAATTGCATCGGCGCTGATCCCGATGCGGGACATGGTGCCGGAGAAATTAATCATTTGCATGATCACTCCTACGCTGCCGGTAACGGTGGTGGGGCTGGCCACGATCTCGTCGGCGGAGCAGGCGATGTAATATCCGCCGCTGGCGGCGACATCCATGAGGACGGCCACCACCGGCCGTTGTCCGCCGGTACGCTGTTTGAAATGCAACACTTCCGAGTGCATCAGGTCGCTGGCCGTCACACTGCCGCCGGGGGAATTGATCCGCAGAATCAAAGCTCGCGTCTGGCGATCCTTGGCCGCCTTGTCCAATTTCTCGACAAACAGTGAAACGGGATTTTCGCCTTCGCCAAATAGGGAATGTTTCGTGTAATTGAATAGCATTCCATCCACATCGACAAGGACGATTTTAGCCGGCGACCAACCCCCTTCGTCGATCAGCACCTCTTCCTCCAACGATTTGTCGACCGGGACGGGAGTGATTTTATACGCCATCGGTTCACAACCGACAATTGCGGCCAACATAACAAGTAGGACGACAACTGCTGCCGAACGGGTCAAAGATATGGCTTTCAAGGTCTGGCTCCTTATCTGAGCGTGTCGGACGGTTCCTCGCGGCTTTGGACCGACCAAGCAGGATTATCCTCGCCCGGCTTAATGGATGCAATGATCTGGGGGATGACCGAGCTGCCCCACATTTGACGTAATCCCCCAAATATCCGTACTATATGGTCTGCTGTTAAGTCTTCCACGGAGGCTCCTGGGGTGCATGATCGATTCAACCGACGTACCGTGCGTTTAACCGGGTTTGTCGGGGCTTTGGTGCTGGTTATGACGTTAAACCTGGGTTGTTTCTCGGAACGTTCCGTACGGCTGGATCCCCATGAGGCGATCCGTTTGTCGCCCGACGGCCACGCAACCGCCGAGGGCGTTTCCACCCGTGACTGGCTCAGGCATACCCATGAACAATTGGCTTCCCTATTACCTCAAGCCCCGGTCGAACCCCTGCTGACCGAACAATTGAGCAACGGTGACGGACAGGCCATCGATGTGTTCGGCCACTTCGGGATCGAACGAAAAAGCCTCCAGAGCATTATCAAGAATTTCAGGGGGTTACTCTATTCCGGACAGGCCGCCAGCCGTGATTATTACGTCGAGCGTCAGGCGCCGCCCTGGCCCGGTTTCGAAGATGTCTGGATTCCGATTCACTTGGTGATTGATGAGGAATTGGCCCTTTCCGGCCGGCTGGGTTATGCCCGCGATGAACAGGGTAACATCCGCGACGCCGATTGCATCGTGATCCTGCCGGGCATGTTTGGCGATCACGGCGTCAAGCGCAGCGCCGATCTGGCTATTCCCCTGCGTGAGTCGGGTTTCCATGTTCTCCATCTTGAGATTCGAGGTCACGGCCAGACCGAACACCGTTACCCGCGGATGTACCATTGTTTCGGCGTGGCCGAGACCGACGACCTGATGCAGGTCTCCGACTGGCTGGAATCCTTACCGCATGTTCGGCGTACCGGCCTGATCGGATATTGCTGGAATGCCAACATCGCCCTGCTCAGCGCCTGGTTCGACGGGCGACAAGCCGATGACGGCCTGATTTCGGATGCCCTGCGGCCTTACTTGCCGGCGTATAATCCCGAGCGGCGGCGTTTTCGTGCCGGAATCATCGCCTTTTCACCCGTGGTCCGCTGGGAAAATTTGATGGACGAACTGGACCGGCCGCGATCGCGGCTGGGCAGCCCGATTTTCGCCGCCATTCAGGACACAATCCGGGATCGAATGGTGCGGAAAAACTTCCCCAACCCGGACGGAAACCTCCGCCGCCTGGTGCAGCTCGAATATGAGGGTTACAACCTCGGCTTTCCCAACGGAGCAAAGGAAAGCTACCCCTTTCTGCGGTTGATGCCTTACAAGGGTGAGACGGCCGGCGACAAGCTGGACCGCGCCCGCATGCCGGTTCTGATCGTGCATGGGGCGGACGATCCGCTGGTTCCCGTTCAGGACGTGGCCGACATGGTGGCCGGCGTTCGGAACCCCAAAGTCGCCGCCGTCATTCTGCCCAGCGGCGGACATGTCGGCTTCGCCGGCTACGCCCGGCAGTACTACCTGAGCCTGATTACCAATTTCTTCGACCCGCAAACCGGCCCGGCGGCCTCCATGCCTCCAGCCATGCTGACCGAAAGCCATAAAACCAAACACGTAACTCTTTTGCACTCCGGTCAAACCGCTGCCACGCGCTAGGCCAAAATCAACTAGAACAACTACTTGTAAATTAATTATTCATAATTCAATTAATAAATTTGATCGGTTCATAGTCTTGACTGTTCTTTTGACCATATCTATTATATATTCTGAACACGACAGGTTCCGCGGAGTGTTTTTTTGTCAACGCATAACCCACTGGACGATCCGTTGGATAACGTGCTTGCATGGAAGACAAGTACTATCCGGTGGGTGGGAGTCAGGATCATGACACGTCAACATGGATCGAGGCATGTCCGCCGTTCGACCGGATTCACGCTCATCGAGGTACTGGTCGTAGTAGCCATCATTGCCCTGCTTATTTCCATTCTGTTGCCCTCCCTGGCCAAGGCGCGCGAACAGGCCCGACGGGCCAAGTGTCTGTCCAACTTGTCCAATCTGGGCAAGGCGGTCATGTCTTTTTCCGTTTCCCATAAAGGGCGGGGACAGTTGCTGACCGCGTGTCGGGAGGATGACAGCATAAAAAGAGACTATGCGATCGATGTGGATCCATCGAAAAGCATCTATGCCTATCAAAGAGGATACCAGGGTGGGCATGAGAATTTTCTAACCCTTAAAGCCTGGCCGGCAGCCTACGCCCCGGAGTTGGCCTACACCTCCTTGAAAAGAAACGAAAACTATCTTTTGGATGAATGGGACTACGAAAGCGGTCTGCCCGAAACGGATGATCCCGAATATCATTTCAGAAGGTTCAGTAAATATAGCGTTTTCCATTGCCCTTCAGACCCCCTGGCCATTCGTCGTCTCGAATACCCCATGATGATGTGGGGGGTCATTTCCTACGGCACGAATGTCGACGTTTTTGGATATCTCCCAAGTGCCAAGTGGGTGTGGTCCAAGGGTTCGTATTCGCGAGACCGAGCCAAGGCTATTCTTTCCGATATCGTCCGCCCCAGCGAAGTGGCCCTCTTCTGTGATGCCGGCCATGAGCTGGCCGAAACCATGCAGGAAGAGGGTCTGCCCATGCGGGTGGTGATGGAGTTTACCACGGGTTGGGCCCATGATATCCCGGATAGGAGTCAGGCCGGATGGCTCGAGGGAGTGGTTTATGATCATGCCTATGTACCCATGGAACGTCATGGAATGGAAGGCGGAATCAGCATCTCCTACGCGGACGGACACGCCTCTTTCAGCTATGGACTCGGTTGGTACCCACCCCATCGGATTTGGCCGATAACCGATGCGACAGGCCAAAGGGTTAAGAGCGTCAAACAGTATTCTCAAAGAGCACGAGTGACTCCATACAATCCATGAAAAGGGCGACCCTGTCATTTCCCTTTGCGACGAGACGATCTTCTATTGAAACGATTCTCAATGCATGATTAATCACAGTATGCCGAACCATGCTGCCTGCTCTCAAGCCGTGCAACCGCCTGTCCTTAAGCTCCACGAAGCTCAGACACAAACCGGACAGGCGTGCCGGCCGCGCCGGCCAAGACCCGCAAACAGCCCGACGAAGAAACTTCCGTTTATTCAACCGAAACCATAGTTATTCATCTAATTTGAATAAATATTTAATATATTTTATTTCAAGATTGGTCGTTATATCATCTTGACTGTTCTTTCAATCACCCATATCATTGATTATGAACATGACAGATCTTGCGGCATGGATTTCTTAGCCCGCAACCCAAAAGGGATTGATCCGTCAGGATAGCTTGCCTGTGGTGAAAGCGAGTGCTATCCGGCGGATGGGGAGTCAGGATCATGACACGTCAACATGGATCGAGGCATGTCCGCCGTTCGAGCGGATTCACGCTCATCGAGGTGCTGGTTGTCGTGGCCATCATTGCCCTGCTGATCAGTATTTTGCTGCCGTCGCTGAGTAACGCCCGCGAGCAGGCCCGGCGGGCCAAGTGCCTGAGCAACCTGAAAAGCATCGCTACGGCCGTCCATTCCTTCGCCGCCGCCCACAAGGGATATGCCCAGTTGATCTGTAGACATCACGATGTCGTCGTCGCCGATCCCACGAAAACCCGATACGATTACCAGCGCGGAATCTATACGACTACTGATCCCCCGCCGGCGGAAAAGAGGCTGATGCTCAAAGCCTGGCCGGCGGCTTACGCCCGCTACCTTGGTCATACCTCTCTTAAACGCAACGAAAATTGCTCGCTGGATCCCTATGCGTTTGAGACGGCCTTCGCCAACGACGGTAATGAGGTATTCAATCCCGAATACATCTGGAAGAGGGTGGGCAAATACGACGTGGCTTACTGTGCCTCGGATATCCTCGGGGTTCGGAATATCGGTGAGCCGCATGTTTATCACATGGTGGTTTCCTATGCCTTTAATGGCGACCTTTTTGGAGTCAGCAAACACGCACGAGTGGCGTCCGGCGAACAGTGGCCGACCAGTGAGACGGATACGGGTTCGCCACTGACCGGTAGTAATCCCGAGGACAATATCTGGGACCAGGGCTACGGCGGTTATTCTCCCAAACTGGCCGGGCAGTTGGATCGAATCAAACGCCCAAGCGAGGTGATGATGTTTTGCGACGGGGGAAACGAATATCCGGACGAGAATGTTCCTCAAAGATATGCGGCCAATTTTGGATCGGGGAGCTTCTGGGAGTGGTCCTATCCCACCCTGGCCATTAAGACGGACAAGCAACACGGGCTGAAAGGCCCGTTTCTGGAGAATGCCACGAGCTGGATTGCGTTGGTGCCCTACCGCCGACACGGCAAAAACGGTGGGATCAACATTTCTTTCGCCGATGGCTCGGCACGATTTGCTCAAGCAACCGGCTGGACCGCATCCGAGCGAAGCATTGAATGGGGGCCAAATTCCAACCCATCCGCCAGGATCGGTTATGCAAGAGTGATAACCGGTTACACCACTCTGGTTCGTGTTTCGCCTTATCAGGTCGGAAACGTGAACCGCACGGTCGTCAACTGGCCGTAAGAATGGATCAAACCACCCCCGGTCCTCCCTGGCGCATTTTGAGCGGGGGGGTTACACCGTCTTGCGGAATTTGCCGCCGCCCTCGTTGACCAGTTTGTGGAAGCCTTTTTCCTTGAGGTTCTTGTCGCTGAGCATGGATTTCGCCGACGGCGTGGTCGTCACCGCACAGAGGGAAATCACCCGCCGCACGGGGCCGCCGCAGTGCGGGCAAGTCGCTAACGGTTCATCCGTCATGGACTGCCGCAACTCGAAGCGCTCGCGACAGTGCGAACAGCCGCGATCCGCGTCCTGAGCTTGATATTCATAAACCGGCATAATCGCTACCCCTCAGTTGGTTTACCATGGAGGTCCGCCAAGGGCGAGATTCCGCCTTCGGCGAACACGGAGAAGATATTGTGATATAAACAAGCGAATCGTGTATAGAGAAAACACACGATACGGGTTCTCTCCCTCGCTCCGTCATAACCCCACGATTCTCGTTTACGATCCGAAACCAACGCCACCCTATCCATTATATCACGCCCGGCCGGGCTATGGCTTCGGTAAGGCGGCGTGGATGAACTCGGCCAGGTCAACCTTGAACGCGGCCAGCTCAGCCAGCGGATGATACAGCATGTGCCCGCCCTGGTAATACGTGTGCCGGATATTCGCCCGCAGGTCAGCGCCCAAGTCCAGCCGGTTGATCGTAAAATCAGCGGCAAAGTAAGGCGTGGCCAGGTCGAAATACCCGCTGGCGAACAGGGCCTTCAGCGACGGGTTTTTCACCATGGCCGACCGCAGATTGTCCGCCACCGACAGATACCCCTGCCCGCCCTCGCCGAAATTCCACGGCCGCACCTTGTCCGAGAGCACTTCATAAGGCAACACGCTCTCGTATTTAAGCGTGCGTCGGGCGTAGTCGTTGAAAGTCGCGCTATACACGGGCAGATACTGCGAGAGACTGGGGTCATGGCTCGGCCACCTGTTGATCGGTTCGGGATCGAAGCCGACGATGCGCGAATCGAACCGGCCGATGATCCGCCGCTCGCTCGCCAGCAGATGCTTCTGGAACACGCTCGGCGACACCCGCAGATTGCACTTTTCGATGATATCCGTCGGAAGTGCGGTAAACCGGGCCAGCATGCGCAAGACCTGCTTGCGCTGGTCGGGGGCCAGCGCGTCGCCCTTGGTCAAGGCCACCAGATACGTATTGATCGCCCACTGCTCGACCTGGGTGAGCGTTTTCTGGAGGTCGGCCTGCAGGTCGGGGGCCAGCTTGCCATGGTACCAGGCGGTGGCCGTATAGGTCGGCAGATACAACGGGTAAGGCAGATCATTGCTGTTGCCCGCTTGCAGGGTCTGGAAATCCAACACGGTGGAAATGAAAATGATCCCATTGAGGGCAATTCCGTAACGGTCAAGGAGATATTCCGACAGGCCGGCGGCCCGGGTGGTGCCGTAACTTTCACCGGCTAGAAACATCGGCGACGCCCACCGCTCGAACTTCGTAATGTACAGCCGAATAAAGTCAGCCACCCACTGGATATCCTCCTGCACGCCGTAAAATTCGGAGCCTTTCTGGCCCTCGGCCGGGCGGCTGTAACCCGTGCCCACCGGATCGATGAACACCAGATCGGTCACATCCAGCCAGGTATGCGGATTGTCGATCAGGCGATACGGCGGGCCGGGCGCTTCGCCGTTTTCCTTGAGGGCGATTCGCCGCGGACCGGCCGTCCCCAGATGCAGCCATACCGACGCGGCCCCGGGACCGCCGTTGAACACGAAAGTGATCGGCCGACTATACGGATCGGCCGCCATCCGTTCGGCTTTTTCCTCACCCCTGGTAGCGGACCTGAGCCGTTCATAGGCCGTGAAGTAAACGGTGGCCTTGAGCTTTCCCTCCTCGTCCTTCATGGGCATGTTGGCCGCCGTCGCACGGTAAGCGAGAACTTGTCCATCAACGGTCACCCGCCCCTCGGTGACCGAGGCGTTTTCCACCTCGCCTTGTAGCGGGGCCTTGGCCTTATTCGCCGCCGACTCATCGGCCGGCGCGCTGGATGTGGTCGCCGGCGCGGTTGTGGTCGACGCCGAAGCCAGGCCGCTCCCAAGGCATAACAGGGTCATAACCAACAAGGCGTACCGGTTTCGGGTGAACATAAGCACTATCCTCCTTACAAGTATAGTATCAGGCCCAGGAAGAGGCGGCCAGAAATTCCGAGGGAGATAATACCGGCAGGTCGTCTTTGGGAAAATGAGAGGGGTTGCGGGTCACCAGACACCTGGCACCGACATGGATGGCACTATAGTACTGAACCGCATCCTCGAAATCCCTGAAACGGGCGTCGATGGCTTGATTCAGAATCCGCTCATCCAGCGCTACCGGCCGAAAACTGGCTCGGAGCCAGTACAAAGCCCGTACCGCGGTTTCATGCGTATGCAGCTTGCGGACAATATAGTAAATGTTTGTGAAGCTGACGGCGGAGATGTAACCGTTGATCTTTTCCTCCTCCGACAATGTCCAGATAGTGACAGCTTCGCGATAAAAAGGATCGCGTTTGGCCAGCACATCCAGCAATATATTCGTGTCCACGAATACTTTCATCGCTTAAGCCCGTATTTGTCCTCAAGGGCCTCCTCAAGAACCGCCCGATCCGTCTTGCCCTTGGGTAGCTTAAGCATGCCGGATGCCTTGCGGGCGATCGGACTGATCGGCGCCGCCTGGGCGTCGTCGGTGTCCATCAAGCGGATAAACCGGGCGAACATCGCGGAAATGGTGGTCTTGTTTTTTCGGGCCAGCCGTCGGGCTTTCCGGATTACGGTCGGGTCCGCGCTGAGGGTCAGTTTTTTCATGGACGGAATCCTCAATACGTATACTCGACAAATTATTATACGTATCATCGGCGATCCAGACAACCGGCCTTAACCACTTCATGGGAGCATCAACAATCCCTTTCGCGGTGGAGGGATAAAACCGTTAATATACCCCTGAGCCGGGACGCGGTGCCGGCCTGCGATGATGGAATCACCGGCTGCGGCCGGATGGGAGACGATCATGAAACAAGTAATTATTCACACCGATTTCGGCGATATGAACCTGGTTTTCTATCCCGAAAAGGCGCCGAACCACGTGGCCAATTTCATCGAGCTGGCCGAGACCGGCTTTTACAACGGGTGTAAATTTCACCGGATCATCGACGGATTCATGATCCAGGGCGGCTGTCCCCGGGGCGACGGGATGGGCAACGGGCCACGGCGGCTCAAGGCCGAGTTCAACGATACGCCCCACGTGCTCGGCACACTCTCCATGGCCCGGGCGGCCGATCCCAACTCCGCCTCCTGCCAGTTCTTCATCTGCCTCGACAATGCCGATTTTCTCAACGGCAAGTACACCGCCTTCGGGCGTATCGCCGACGAGGATTCGCTCGAAGTGCTGCAAAAGATCGGCCAGGTACCCGTCGAAGACAACGGCACCGGCGAACAATCCTCGCCCGTCGAGGACGTGATTATCCGGCAAATGACCGTGCAGGAAACGACGGCGTGACTCCAAAATATTGTTGGTTGGGTGGCCTATCCATCCCGCTACACCGAGTGGTGTCACCACGATCTGCATACGGTCACAGCGGCGTTTTGTAATCGTAGGCCCGCAGGATGCACCAGCTCTTTCGGGCTTCGAACAGGGACAGCCCACCCAAAAGGAAGAGAACTACGACGATCAGCCATTGCCACCAGTTCAGCGGCCAAAGCCAGATGAGCATAACGACGGCGACCACGAGGCTGAGCAACCCGCCCATGCCCCGCACCAGCCGCCCCAACCGGTCGATGTTCGGGGTGAAGTCCATGATTGCACCTCCGATATATGACTATAGCATTATGGCCGAGGAATCCCAACGCGCCGGCATCCGGCCACGGCCGGAGCCTGAAAAACAGGTGAACCCATGAACCATTTGACCAACCTTTTTGCCGACCTCCCCGCCGAGCTTCCGGAGGAGCTGTTCCAGACGCTCCTGACCACCACCCATTTCCGTATCAAGCGAATCGTATCGGCGGGCCATGCCTCGCCCGACGGCTTCTGGTACGACCAGAACGAGCATGAATGGGTGCTGCTCATCACTGGGGCCGCCCGCTTGTGGTTTGAGGATGAGGACACAACGGTCGAGATGAAACCCGGTTCGTTCATCAACATCCCCGCTCATAAGCGACATCGGGTTGAGTGGACCGACCCGGACCGGCCGACCATCTGGTTGGCGATTTATTATCGCGACTGAAAGCGGGGAGGAGGACGGGAGGAGGCAGGAGAATAGAAGTTTAAGGTACTACAAAAGGCACGTAGGCATCCGCAGTTCGATCTCTCGAAGAGCGGGAATCTGTTTATATCATCCGGCGAGGCCAGAGCGCTGTCATCGCCCCCCCCACCTCCCGAGGAGGTGGACCACCCGACCAAAACATACCGAAAAGAAATCCTTATCAAGATGCCCATGTACTCATGTCTTAACCGTATTTCTTCGCCAGTTGATCAACGAATTTCTTGCATTGCTCGGTGGCCTGCCAGGCGTCGGGCCAGAAGCACAGGTCGATGGTCCACCAGTCGTCGGGGCAGCCGGCGGCGACAATCGCGGGCATCAGTTCGTCGAAGTCGAGGTTACCCTTGCCGAAAGGCGGATGCGTACTGGTATGGTTGTCGTGCAAGGTGTCGTCGGAATCGATCAGGTGAACACGCCCGATCTTGCCGGCCAGGCGGCGGGCCAGTTCGGCCGCCCCGCCTTTGAGCGTCTCGCGCTTACCCGGCTGGCGGGCGCCGTGTTTGGCGATCATGTTGGCATGGCAGGTGTCGTACATGACCATGAAATTGTCGTTGGCCACGCCGTCGAGCACACGGAAAATATCGCTGGGTTTGTTGAAGGCGAAACCGGGCTCGAATTCCCAGACTACGCGAACTCCGGCATCGGCGGCCTCGGCTGCGCAGGTCTTCCACGTGGAGCAAACACGTTTCAAAGCGTCGTCATAGCCCACCACCGTATCCTTGGGCGGTTCGCCGGGGATCGCTCCGAGCACGCCGGGATCCTCGGTGGTGTCCACGCGAATAACATCGATACCCAAGTCCACGCAAAACCGCACGTTCTTGCGGAAGGTGGCCAGATAGGAACTGTTGTCCTTGGCGGTGATCAGCTTTTCGCTCCAGAGATCGGCGGCCAGACCGCTGCAGCCCATGCCTCGCGATTCCCAGAGATTGCGGACCTCGGCCCGCTCGGCACCGGTCTTTTGCAGGTCCGGGTTGGGATGCACCCCGAACCCGCCCAGCTCCAGGCCGTCAAACCCCAGAGTATGCAGTTTCTCGACCACGTCCGTAAACGGGACCGGCGAATCCGCGTACGGTCCGATCGAATACGCCCATGTACCGATAGATATGCGTTTGGCCATGATAGATCCTCGACGTTTGATTGACAGTTGTTACTCGGAGCATAAATCATTATTGACGAACCATGCCCCAACCTTTGGATTTCTTTATAAAACGAAGAAATCCAAAGAATGGGGCACCCCGCCATGTCACATTATTTCTGCTCCCATTAATATTTCCTGTAATCACCGACCTGGGGCATGCTCTTGTGCGTGTCCGGGCCGAAATAACGCAAGCCGACCAGCGGCTCGCAACCGGTATTTTCGATGACCACGCCGTTGGTGGCGGCCTCGTGGGTGATGAAAATTTCGTCCTCGGTCTCCTGTCCGAAGCGGATCAACGCCGGACTTTCGATGTTGAGTTTGCCCATGCGGCCATGACCCTGGACGGTAATCCAGCCGCTGGCACCCGGATCCTTAAGTGTAAACTTGACGCCCGGCTCGACGGTGAGCTCCTTGGCACTGACCAGTTGCTGGCCGTCAAAGTCGCCGTAGGTGATCCACCGGTCGGTATAGCCGTCGCCGCTGGCGGCCTTATCCACGATCGGTTCGAGGTAGTGATTTTGCCTGAAGTTTGGATCAACGTTCATTTCCCAGTCGAGCTGGCCGACGATGAAATCGAGGTCCTGATGTTTTTCCTCGGGCATACTGTGCACGAGCAGCGACCAGGGGACGATGCGACCTTCGACGAGGGACTGGTACATGCCGAACACGTCGGAGCCCCACTGCGGTTCATAGGTGCAGAGCGAGCCGGGGGCGTGGAGCACACCGGTCGGGACGTGCCAGCCGGTGCCCGGCTTGAGCCGGTAGGCCGGGGCCAGGTCGAGGATGCCGTTGTCGCCGATGTTCCATCTTTCGAGGCAGCGGCGGATGTCTTGCTTGCTCGTGCCGGGGGCCAGGCCGAAGAAGGTGTAGGGGAAGTTGTTGCCCACCGGGTTCAACTGGGGTGGGAAATAATAGGTTTCGGGCTTGCCCTCCTGTTGGACGAGGGCGGCATCCTTTTGGCTCTGGTGCATGTGGTGCGGGATAGGCCCCATGTTGTCGAAGAACTTGGAGTAGACCGGCCAGCGTTTGTACTTATCCCACATGGCCTTGCCGATCATGCGGGCGCCGGCCTCGGCTACGGCGTCGCGGAGCAGGAAACGCTTGCCCTCAAAGAAGATATAGCTCAACCCCTCGTCCGGATTGCGGTTCTCGTTCATGGCCTCGGTCGTGCTGGCGAACCAGCGTTCGTCGATCCCGCCGCGGTGGCCGCCGAGGGCGTACCAGTCGTCGGGGTGCAGCTTGATCCGCTTGCCCGGGTGCAGAAAGCTGCGCGGCACCCAGTTCGGGCTGAGGCGCAGCAGGCCCTGCCCGGCATCGAGGGCGGAATTCAAAATGGTCCCGATATTTTTACTGACGATCGTACTTGCCATTTGGTCATTCTCCTATCCAGAGTGTCCCGAAAAGCCAGGTGTTAATTTAACTGTTGGCCGGGCATATCGCAAGAACATGCGGGGGCCGCCTTGGGGGGGCACAGGGCAATCGCATCTAAATTCCCTGGCATAGAACCCGGGCCAAGTAGTCCT
>CAYNYK010000079.1:0-24277 GCA_964401335.1 uncultured Planctomycetales bacterium | reverse complement strand
ATTGGCCGGTTTTAACCCGCCCGGAAGTGGCCGGTTTTAACCCGCCCGGCGACAGTCTGCAACTGAACGAAATCGAGCAGAAAGCCCTGCAAGCCTCGGCCGAGGCCGTCAGGAAAGTGCAACACGAAGCGGGATTGTGAGAGAGCGATCAGCGATCAGTTTTCAGTTTTCAGCTATCAGCTATCAGCTATCAGCTATCAGCTATCAGCTATCAGCTATCAGCTATCAGCATTCAGTTATCAGCGATCAGCAGGACAATGAGGCGAAACGCTTGCTGTTATTTAAAGTAATCGGGGTACACCCGCGGCTTGTTCTTGCGTTTCTGGTAGGCCCGGGCCAGGTCGAGGAAGATTTCCAGATCGCGGTCGATGTTGGTGTTCACGCCGTCGAAGTAGAAGATACGGATGGGCAGGTTGTCATAGGCCTGGCTGACCGCGGGATAGACCGCCTCGCAGATGATGCCGTTCATGCAGGTGAAGGGGCTGATGTCGATGATCCCGTCGGCGCCTTTCTTGTGCAGGTAAATCGCTTTACCCACACTGAGGACCATTTCGCCGATGCAGCCCTGCGGGGGCAGGTAGGGTTCGGATGCGTCGAGCACCTCGCGAATGTCGTGCGGCTCCTCGTAGCCCTTCAGGTCGTCGGCCACGGGGGCGAGCAAGGTTTTTTCATACCGATGCTGCCAGTGACCCTTGACGCGATGTTTGAGGTATTCGAGGTTCCAGCGCCCCCTGGTACGGGTAATCTTGTCGGCCACGTACCAGTTGACGTACCACACCCATTCAGCGATATCCGAGATCCAGCATTCGCCGCCGAGTCGCTCGATCCGCCGGGCGATATCGTCGTTACTGAACGTGTTGAGCCGGCAAAAGATTTCACCGACCAGACCGATCAGCGGCCGTCCCTTTTCGTAACGGGCGGGAATCGACCGGAAACGGTCGCGCATGCGCACAACCTCGGCCACCATTTCCTTGCGGCGCTGTTTGAGCGGTATGTCCGGCCGAGCCAGTATGCTCTCGAATGTCTTTACCGTTTGTTTGAACACCTCGTCGCTGTCGCCCGCATGGGTTTCGTAAGGGCGAGTCTTGAACAGGAATTTCAGGACCAGATCGCCGGCGACCAAAGCCATCCACATGCTGATGAGTAAATCCGGTCGGCCGGCCGTGATTTCGCCATACCCGTCGCCGCTGGTAGGCGAGAAAACGAGCACGTCGGAATAACCCATTTCACCGAGTACCTGTCGCAGATAGGGGGCATATTGCCCGAAACGGCAAGGGCCGTGGGCGGTAGCCATGAAAAACGCGGTTTTATGCGGGTCAAAATCGGGTGCACGGCAGACTTTGAGAAAATCGCCGAGCGTCACCTTGTGTGGCAGGCATTCCTCGCCTCCGCTGTGCAGCCCGCCGAGTTCCAGTGTCTCGCCGTCCGAATCCGGGGCTACGGTCGCGTCGATACCGGCCGATCGGAACGTGGCGGCAATAAGCCGGGCTCCGGCGTAAGCCATTTGGGGGAAATAGAGGGTTCGACCTTCGAGGCTTTTTCGCTCTTGCACGTTCGCCACCATCGCAATATCCCTTTGCTGTCCAGGTACGCTTCGCAACGGGTCATCATGCCGGCGTCGTTGGAATGGCCGTCGAATTGGAGGGTCAGGAACGGCTTGCCCGAAGCCGGCCGGATGAAGCCTTTGACGAAGGAATCCGGGCCGCACTTGAAGTTGGTGATATAGATAATGTGCAGGTGGGGATAGCGGCCGACGATCCGGGCGGCGGCCAGGATCTTGCGTCCGTATTCCCAGTACATGTTGTCATTGACGTCACGAATGTCCACGTCGTCGACGGGCAGGGCGTCAATCGGCAACACGTTGACGCCGTACAATTCGCGCAACTTGCGGGCCACCGACAGACTGACGCCGCCGTCGTGGATGTTGTAAGGCCGGCCGACCAGAACCATGCCGCTTTCGCCGCTTTGTTCGAGGAGGTCCAGGGCCTCGCGCCCGGCCTTCTGATATTCCCGGCGGTAGCAGTCGTATGTACTCCAGGCGAGATCGAATGCGCGGTTCGCCTTGGCGCGATCCACGCCGAGTGACGCGGTAGTATCGACAAGGGCCCGGCGCACGGCTTCGGGGCCCTCGCGCAAGCGGATGGTTGGGCAGAGAATTTGACCTTTCCAATTGCGGAAGGTCGGGGCCTGCCGAAGCACGAAGGGCAGGGTCTGGCCCCACGGGCATACGTGGCTTTCGTTATCCAGGAAACGTGTCCAAGCCGACAGGATGTTCGGCAGCCAGAGATAATCGACGTTTTTCTCGACCAGATCGGCCGCGTGTCCGTGGGCCACGATGATCGGGAAACAGGGCTCGGCCACCACGGATTCCAACCCCATGTGTACGGTTTTCCGGTTGGTTTCATCCGACAGCACCACCTTGAAACCGCACTCGCGGAAAAACCGCCGCCAAAGCGGCAGCAAGTCGTGGCTATACATGGCCAAGGGAATGCCCACGCTGCGCGGCGCGTCTTCGTTAAGCGGCTCGCCGTCCTGTGCGTGCAGGAGTTTGTAACGCAGGGTCACCAGGTCGGGGATGACCGGCTTGCGGTCGCTCTTGGCCTGCTTGCGGTAGCGGTCGGAGCATTTGTCGCCCCAGAAGGTTTTTTCACCCTCGACCTTGAATTCCTGCACCGAGCACAGGTTGCCGCAGCCGTGGCAGGTGAATTCGCGAATTGCGTAATCGACCCGGCTGATGTCGAAACCACGGAAGCGGGTCTCGGCCGCCGTCGCCTGCATTTTCTCTTTGGCCAACAGGGCGGCGCCAATGGCTCCGAGCACGGCATTATGCGGTGGGACGATGATTTCCTTGCCGGTGACCGCGCTGAAAGCGGCGGCTACGGCATCGTTGTAGGCGGTACCACCCTGGAAGAAGATGCAGTCGCCGATCGGCCGGCCACGGACCACGCGATTGATGTAGTTATAGACCACGCTGTAGGCCAGACCGGCGATTACGTCCTCGCGCTTCGCCCCACGTTGCATGGCCGTGTTCACGTCGCGCTCCATGAACACCGTGCAGCGCTCGCCAAGCTTGATGGGGGCTTTCGAGCTGAGGGCCAGTTGCGAAAACTCGCCCTTGATGGCTACTCCCAATTCCTCCGCCCGTTCCTCCAGAAAGCTGCCCGTACCGGCGGCACAGGCCTCGTTCATAGTGAAATCGACGACGATGGTTTCTTTCGAGTCGCCGCCTTCCGGTTGGAGACTGATGTATTTGCTGTCCTGGCCGCCGATTTCAAAAATGGTGTCCGGCCGCTTGCCCAGCAGCCGATCGCCCACGAAAGTCGCGCCCGTCTTATGGGCGGTGATTTCGTCGTTGATGCTGTCCGCGCCGACCAGTTCGCCGATCAGCTCGCGCCCGCTGCCGGTGCTGCCGACTCCGCGGATGCGGATGTGTTTACCGACGGCCTGTTCCAGTTCGCGCAGGATACGGGTAACGACCTGGATCGGCCGGCCTTCGGTACGGGTGAAGATGTCGTGAATGACATCGCCATGCTCATCGATGGCCACCAGCTTGGTACCCACCGAGCCGATGTCCAGGCCGAGGTAGGCGTCGATCTGTTCGCCGTCTTGCGGGAGTCGGTAAGGCTTGACCCGGTCGCGAAGGAGCACCACGCGGTCCAGGTTCAGCGGTCGGGAGCGGGCGAGCGAATCGGATTTTTCCTGCCCGTCAGTGTTCAGCCGATTGAGCCAGTCTGCCGCTGCGGGGCGGTCGTTGGCCGGAATCTCCGCGGCCATGATGGCCGCGCCAACGGCGGCCAGGGACTCGGCCGCCGGCGGAACGAACAACTGCCCGTCCGCCAGTTCAAAGACTTCGTTCAAGGCCTGAACGACGGCCGTGTTCGCCGACACGCCGCCCAGCAGAGCGATGGGGGCCACGGGCTCGCGCCCCTTGACCACCGCCGAACGATAGTTGGTGGCCACCGCGTTGCATAGGCCACGGAGCACTTCCGGTGGAGAAAAGCCCTTTTGCTGGGCGTGGATCATGTCGCTTTTCGCGAAGACGCTGCAACGTCCGGCGATCTGGGCCGAGCGTTCGGCCTCGGCCACGATGCGGCCGATATCCTCGACGGCATATTGAAGTCGCGAAGCTTGTTGATCGAGGAACGCCCCCGTCCCGGCCGCGCAATCGCCGTTGGTGCTGTAATCGAGAATGCCCAGCGCGCCGCTGCCCGGGTCCGGTTCAAGCCGAAGGAATTTGCTGGTTTCACCGCCGATCTCGAAGACGGTCCGCGTCTGAGGATGCAGTCGATCCATGGCGCGGGTAATGGCTTGGAACTCATTGCAACGCGGGATGTTTAAGGCGCCGGCTACCAGATTGCCGCCGGAACCGGTGACCATGATTCCGCTGATCTGATTGTGATCGATCACCCCGATCAGCTCGTCGAACCACCGGCGCAGCGTTTGCATGGGACGGCCGCGGGTACGGCGATATTCGGCCACCCATATTTCATATTGGCCGTTGGGCGAGGCTTGGAGATGACGCAGGGTTTGACCGCTCAATCGGCCGCCATCGATTTCCCCTTTGTCCGCCAATAAAGCCGCCTTAAGGCCGATTACGCCCACATCGATGCCAAGGTGAATGCTCATGTCCAGACTCGCCCCATACTGATCACGGAGCTTGGATTTATTGGACCACAAAGGCGAAAGCAAACAAGCGTGCCCATAGAGGCCTGCAACGCGTCAACCACAGCCTTTGTCTCTTCAATGAATCACCGAGTCAAAGCGTCTCCGTGCTAATAACCCAATGACCGCACTTGGGTATTCTCCAGCCTATATCACCTAAAATAGTAAACACTAACAAACTGACTGTCAATACGAACATATACCTAACAATTCATGGTAGTGATTATTGTTTTGAGGGCATTTCCGCGATGAATCACCAAAAAGGCCCACAGACGTTAAGCCCGTGGGCCTTTTGAAAAGCACGTGTCATCTGGCGTGTATCAGGGGATCAGCAGCGAATCCGTTAAGGAGTTAGCATAGGGTTTCAACTTGGAGAACTCTATCCCTGTCGGGAACGCTTCGACGCCCGCGGCGGGGTCATTAAGACGGTTAGCGTCGTATATCGCAGTGACGTTATATCGGCCCCAGATAAAATCATCGTCGGCCCCGGCCCGTGGGCTGGTGGCAAAGACTCCACTGCCGTCAAGACGGAGAACGGACTGGCCTTCCTGTTTGTGATTGCGCGAATTAAGTTTGCGACTTCGTGCGCGTATGGCGCTGACAAGGTCAGTTTCCAAGGAACCACTACCATTGCCTTGATAGGGCGGTGGACCGAAATCGCCGATCGGTCCCTGGGTTGGACTGAAGTAATAGATACCTCCGCGGGTATAGGGGTTGTTACGATAGTGCCACCTTGGTTTTCCCCAATACTCCGACGGTATGGTTGGATCATTGCTCGGTATGCTTGTCTGCGTGGGTATGGTACGGGTTTGTAGTTCAACTCTATTACAGAATGGATTGCGATCCGCGGCGATAACAAGGCGGGAATCACCGGTGTTTTTCAAAATGAGCCCAAGCATTGTTCCAGAGGCTTTTGATTGCAGATTCATTTGGAAACTGTAACTGAATTCCAGCATTTCTCCGCGATTAAAGCCTACGACTTCGCCGTTCGGATCATTAGCTGTTGTTAAAGCTTCACCGGTTTTACCATATCCATGAAAATCGTACATCTGGTATGCGGAACCTAGCGGTAATGCAGGGGGAGTTGTTCCAAAATTACCGGTTTTTTGGTAATAAACACCAGTGCCATCGGCGTATTCAATGGCTAGTCCCGCGCGATGACCGAGATGGCCGGTGGTGCTGGGGCAAATCATCTGTTTGGGGTTGACCGATGCCCGCTCGCCGCCGGTCAGAACTCTGTAATAACCCCGGGTTGATCCGGCGTAAGGACCATTGTTTCCAGTGCTATCGGCACAATATATCATCGACATGATCTCACTGTCCGGCTTCTCCACGAAATAACCTACCGCTGTGGATTTCTCCGATGAATATCTTGCCGGATCATGGGGGGCGGTAGGCAGAACGCCTGAGCGGCTTTCCTCGGCATAGACGAGACAGGCCCGCCCGAAGCCGCCCAAATTCGCCAGGCATACGGTCCTTCGGGCCGCCTCCCGAGCCCGCTGCAGCGAGGGTAACAAAATGCTGATTAACAGGGCGATGATGGCCACGACGACCAGCAGCTCGATGAGGGTAAAGCCGCCGCGACGGCCGTTTCTTGTTTTTCGTTGAGCCTTCATGACTGTGCTCCTTTTACATTATTAACCTTACTCGGTTTTGAGTATTGGGGCCGTTCGCCGCTATCCCTTACCGACCCTCAAGCCGTCCGGGATTCTGCCCCATTCTGTCGGAAATAAATCTTGCTTGGAGTACCTTCCTCCGCATACTCCCGACGTTTATACCACAATGCACGCTATATGCCAATAAGCGGAGCAGGTTTTCGTGCGTTTTATTATTGGGAAACGCCATTCAAATTACTCCCATGTCTCGAAATAAACCACGGGATGGTTGAAAACAACCAAGCCTTTGGGGACGGTTGGCGCTATTCCGTTCGCTGGGGCGAGAATCCCTTCTCGCACCAACGCATTGGGGAATCCTTGCCCCCATAATGCGGGATAGGAATCCGATACAGGGCTGTCGAGATAGGAATCTCGACAGAGCGACAGAGCGAGTGGCTTCCGGCGTGATCCGTTCGTGGTTTTTGGGGTGGGTATTCCACGAAAGGGAACGTGGTGGCGCATACAGATGGTGTTCGCTCAGTTTCTTTCCGGAGCTTAGTTCGTTGAATCCTCCCCGCTGGCGGCCGACAGGCCGAACTTGGCCATGCGGTAGCGCATGGCCTCGCGGCCGATCGACAGCAGGCGAGCGGCGGCTGAAACGTTACCGTCCGTTTTGCTCAGGGCCCGCTCGATGAGGGCCTTCTCGACATCCTCAAGATTTACCGGGCGGCCCATATCAATATCCCGTTCGGCGCGCCGTATGGGATCGATCATGGCCGGCAACGGCAAATCCCCGACGTCGATCGTCACCCCCGAAACCTGCAAGACCGCACTCTCCAGAGCGTGTTGCAACTCGCGCACGTTGCCTGGCCAATGATAATGGATCAGGATGTCCCGAGCCGAGGGAGTGAGGGTCAGGCCGGTCAAGCGGTATTTAGCGGAAAGTTGCTCGAGGAAATGTTCCGCTAACAACAGAATATCCTCACCCCGCTCGCGCAAGGGCGGAAGATTGAAATGGACCACCTTGAGCCGGTAGAACAGGTCTTCGCGAAAACGCCCGGTGGCCACCTGCTCGTTCAGGTTACGATTGGTCGAGGCAATCAGGCACAGATCGAACGAGCGATCACGGGTGTCGCCAATCCGACGAACGGCATGGGTTTCCAGGGCGCGCAACAACTTGGGCTGCATGGCGAGGGGCAGATCGCCGATCTCGTCGAGAAAAAGAGTGCCGCCGTCGGCCGTCTCGATCAGCCCCGGCTTATCCGCCGAAGCCCCACTGAACGAGCCGCGTTGGTGGCCGAAAAGCTCGGATTCGAATAACTCGGCGGGTACGGCCGAACAGTTGAGGGCGACAAACGGCCCGTCGCGATGTGGCAGGGCGGCATGAATATAGGAGGCCAACAGGTCTTTTCCCGTCCCGGTCTCACCGGTCAGCAGGATGGCGGGTATGCCGCCGCCGGCCCCCGCGGTTCGACGGGCCAGCCGGTCCACCTGGTCGCGAATCGTGTTGATCACGGGACTCTGGCCGATGAATTGAACTCGCCGAAGGCTCTCGGCCTGGGCGCTGCGGAACTGTTCGAGCTGCCGACGAGCCCGGGATGCTTCCCAGATCCGGTCGATAGTCACCTCGAGCACATCCAGATCGATCGGCTTGGTCAAGAAGTCGGCCGCCCCCCGCTTCATGGCGTCCACCGCGATTTCCACGCTTCCGTAAGCGGTGACGACCAGAGCTTCGGTTTCCGGCGCTTCGCTTTTGATCCGTGCCAGCAGATCCAATCCATTGACCCCGCCCAAGCGCACGTCCATGACCAAGATCTGCGGAGCGAAAGCGCGGAACTCGGCCGGCACTTTTTCGCCCACATGCACCAGCCGGACCTCGTGTCCTGCCTCGGTCAGGGCGTCCCCCATGGCCCGGGCGAGGCTCACTTCATCCTCGACGATCATTACTTTCGGCATCGCTCTTCCATGCCTGCGTAACTACGCATTGGCGTACACAATCAAGGCCAGCCCCACGATGAAGAACAGGAACATCAGCCCCAGCAATTTATTGGTACCCGCCGGGGCCTGCTTGAATTCCTTCCAGATAAATACGCCCCAGAGGGCGGCCACCATGGTTGCCCCCTGGCCCAAGCCGTAGGAAATGGCGTAACCGGCCCTGTCCCCCGCCAAGATGCTGAACGACATGCCCACGCACCAGATCATCCCGCCCAGGATACCGATAAGGTGCAACCGCGGATTGCCTTTCTTAAAGTAGTCGCCGAGCGGCACCGGTTCACCGACAAACGGCTTGGCCATCACGATGGTATTGAACACGAAGTTCGACAGGAACAACCCCAGGGCAAAAACCACGAGGGCCGTATACGGGGTAAGCTTTCCCGCTTCTTCTATCCTATCGATCGTTTTGATATTCGCGATTGATCTAGCGACATAAGGAAAAAACCGCCCCATCAGCACACCCGCCACGATGGAGATAACGAGTCCCTTGCCTATGGTCTTCTGTCCGCTTGTCGGTAATTTCTTATAGGCGATTGCATTCACGATGATCGCCGCGGCCACCACGGCCACGCCTACGAACAAGATCATCGGGTTTTCAATTGGGTTCGTGGCGGATTTTTTGATGTAGGTCTCGACGACTCCCCAGACCAGCGCGATTCCGATACCTACGGGGAAAGCGACGGCCATGCCGGCGATGTCGATGGCGGCTACGAGCAGGATGTTGGCGATGTTGAAGATCACCCCGCCGAGCAGAGCGTAACCAAGATAAGTTCCCTTTGCCTGGGACAAATCCGCGAGGAAGCCGCGGCCCGTTTCGCCCGTGCTGCCGAGGGTAAAGGCGAAAAGGATCGTCAGCAGCAGAACGCCGATGGAATAGTCCCAGTAAAAGAGCTGGAATTTCCATTCCTTACTGGCCAGTTTCTGGGTGTTGGCCCACGAACCCCAGCAGAGCATGGTGATCACGCACATCAATACGGCAACAGGGTACGATTCGACAGTAAACATAGAGAGTCTCCTGATAGACGTTACAAACCGTTCGCATTCGGCCTTTGAGCGCGTTGAATCGCGGACCGCACGCGTTCATGCAGCTCAAGAGGGTTGTTCACATGGGTCCAGCAGGCCTCGATCACGGCCGTGCCCGCGGTGGCGAACGCGATGGTTCCCAGGCGGGTCAGCCGCTCGTACCAGGCCAGAGTCACATACGTATTTTGTATCTTGGTCAACGGACATTCAAACAGATCGATATTGAGGATCCCCCGGATGCGCATGACCCGCCGGTTGGTCAGGACATAGAGACGCGATACCCATTGAAGCATGGCCAATCCGACGCGGGCAGCGCCGAGAGCGACCGTCCCCTGGATAATCAAGGGGCGATTCAGGAAAGGGAAACGTTGGCCTATCCAGCCGGCCAGCAAAGCAACCACCAGCAGGCCCAATAGCCAGCGGGCGGAGGTAAACACGATAAACCATAGAGAGGGCTTGACCGCGAGGATAACAATCTCATCTCCGTTAAGCAGGTGGGCCGGTAGCAGATCGACGGCCGGTAATGCCTCGGACCTGGCCCCTTGTGCTTCGGTAAGCGGTGTGGTGGCCGACGGTGGCGTAAACAGACGCTGCGTAGGATCGGCCGCCCGTGGGGGGTGCGGCTTGTTAACCTTTCGGCCGATCGGCCTGTCGATCACCTGTTCCATGTGACACTATCCCTTGGCCCCGTTGGACTGAGCAGAGTATAACTCTTTCTTGAGCACGCCGATATCCGGCAAATTGCGGTAAAGGTCGTTATAGTCCAGACCATACCCCACGACAAACTCGTCGGCAATATCGAATCCGACAAAATCCGCCTTCAGGTCTGCCGGTACCTTGCTGGGTTTACGCAGGAGGACACAGGTTCGCAGCGAACGTGGCCGAGCGAGCAGGATACGATCGCGGACGAGCCGGAGGGTCCCGCCGGTATCGAGGATGTCATCCATCAGCAGCACGTGGCGGTCGGCGACATCCACGTCGAGGTCTCGCAGAATCCGTGCCCCACGCGACTCAGTGGTCGCCCCGTGGTAGGCTGAGACGGTAATCAGTCCGATCCGCATGGGCCAGGGGAGCCTCCGCATCAGATCGGCCGTAAAAATCAACGCGCCGGAGAGTATGGAAACCAACGTCAAGCCCGCCTGGGCATCGTGGTCGTAGGCTCCGGCTATTTCCCGGGCCATCTCATCCACCCGTTTGGCGATCTGCTCACGGGTAATCAGCACTTTGGCGATGTCGGCCTGCATGGGAGGGATTATACAGACGATGCAATAAAAATTCAGGGGTTGTGGGTCTGTTCCGCGACATTTTTTATCCCATCATGCGGAGACCGCCGGTGTGCTCGGTTTGAACCTGATCGGAGACTGGAGCGATAAGGCCCATGACCAACAGTAAAATTTAAGACGCACGGGTTGCGTGGAAATATCCCCGCCAGTTCCTTATGATAGCCGTTCACCGTGTCGTGCCCTGCGCGGTTGCGTTCGCACGTTTTTTGCGTTGGTGAGGAGCAGGTCATGCGAATACCCCCTTATTGGGCGAAAGAAACTCATACCGGCTTAGACCGAAAAGGGCGACAACAGAGTTTTGCGGCGTACGGATGGTCCTTTGAGAGTCTGGCGGCGGCCAAGAACGATGCCCTGGCCAGGGCCGGGCGGATTTTCGATAGGCTGACCAGCGACGGCCGGGTAGACACGTACGATTACCTGGAACATCCGCTGCGCCAGGAAATCGTTACGAGCACCTCGCGACGATCGTCGAGGTGCACGATCGTTATGCCTGCGGGGACGCGCAGGCCGCCCTTGCTTAAAAGGGCACCGCAATGCATTGGTGCGCTCAATCAGAAAGGTAGGGTGTGTGGATGACGGCAAGAACAAGGATGTTTTTGACGGTGATTCTCGGCGCTTGGCTTTTGACCGGATGTGCCGAGCAGATCGGCCAACATGGTTTTGTTCGGATGAGTGGCACGGTGCCGACCGATTGGCCCGCGGGGATGCCCGGCCTGGTGGCCGTGCCTTGGAAGGGTTCGGCGCCCACGGACTCGGTGTTAAACGTTGAACTGCATATCGAAGGACAAGCCGAACCGGTACGACTGATTGGTCAGTTTGAGCGGGCCGACCCTTTGGCGGATACGCCGGACCGGCTCTGGTTTATCTATACGGCACAAAGTCAGGACTTGGGCAAACGGGTGGATCTTGTTTGTCGTCCGGTGGAACAGGGTAAAATGTTCGCCGCCGTCTATGGTACTTGTCGAGACGGGCCATTATTGAAAATGGCCGACACCTTGAACTCGCCGATATTAACCTATTGGTATGGCGAACCGGACCCTGTGTCGACTTTGCCTCTTAACAATTTTATTCATCCGTTGATCGGCCTGGACGGCGAGATTTTGACCGACTGTCGCCCCGCCGACCATATCCATCATCGCGGTCTTTTCTGGGCCTGGGTAAGGCATGAAATCGAGGGGCAGTCAGTGGGAAACTGGTGGATCCCCCGCGGTATACATGTTCAACCGTTGGTCTTGGCCATGCGCGACGGGCCGGTATTTTCGAGCTTCGCGGCCCGACACCATTGGATCTGTACGAAAGACGGCACGACCCAGCCGTTTATGGATGAGCTGGTTTTTGCGCGGGTATACAAAACCCTGCCCGAAGGCCGAGCCGTGGACATGGAGATCGTTTTATCCGCCATGAGGGACGGCGTACGCATGGGCGGGACGCTCGACTTGGATAAGGGTTACGGCGGATTCACCCTGCGATTTGCGAAAGCCGGCGAGCCTCTGATTGAGGCCGACGGTGGGCGCGTCGAGGGTGCGATAGTCAATCATTTGCGGGCCAACTGGGTCGACTGGTCGGGGTTTTTCACGCGGCCGGGGCCGATCAGCACGCCCGCACGCAGTGGGGTGGCCATTCTGGTCGATCCCACACATCCCGATCGCCCGCCGGAGTGGATTACCCGAACGTACGGGATACTCAATGTCTCCTATCCAGGGCTTGAAATACTCGATATGCCTATCGATCAGCCCCTGCGTCTGCGTTACCGACTGTGGATTCATCGGGGCGACGCGGCCGAGGGAAAAGTTGCCGAGCAATACGCGATCCTTTCAGCGGATTGGAAATGGTCACCCGTCGGAGACGGCTTTCAGCATTCAGTGGTCAGTGGACAGTGATCGGCAGGGTACAGGGTGCAGGATGAGGGTGCGCCGTCCATCGCACAGCGATGGGCGGGGGCGCGATGATCGCTTGCGTGTATGCATGCCATAGGCCAACCGGTTGGGATAAGTGGGCCAACTTTGCCATTTCCAACATTACCCTACAATCGTTTATAATGTTGCGACTTGTTTTTTGGGGAGCGTGGTATGAGCGAATTGCGACATCTGGGCAAGCCGTCCAACCAGCCTATCGAACGGGTTGACCGGATCGACTGGTCCGGCGGGGCGATCACGGTTCGGCTGGACTGCGCCGAGTTCACCAGTATCTGTCCGGTAACCGGCCAACCGGATTTTGGTCAACTGACCATCGAGTACGTTCCCAATCGCTATTTGGTTGAAACCAAGTCGCTCAAGCTTTACCTTTGGCGGTATCGTAATGAGCGGGCCTTTAACGAAAACCTTGTCGAGGCCATCGCCGCCGATCTGTTCGCCCAGATCGAACCGCGCTGGCTCAGAGTAACCGGCGAGTTCAACCCGCGCGGGGGTATCCGGGTGACGGCGACGGCCGAACGCGGACGGAGAGAATGAGACGGAGAGAGGGAGGGACGGAGTGACGGAGCGAAGGAGAGACGACCATAATGTTGCCGTGGGTCAGGTTCGATCATTTCTCTCAATCGCTCTTTCCCTCCCTCTCTCCGTCCTGCGTGTTGCCGGTTGTTGATATACGGTGAAAAGCGTGACAGACAAGATAACAACGACTCGACGTATACAATTCAGCGCCGGGCATCGGCTGTGGAAGCACGAGGGACGCTGCGCCCATGTGCACGGGCATAACTACGTAGTGTTTTTTCATGCTACCGCCGATCAACTGGATAGCCTTGGCCGGGTCATCGATTTCACCGTGCTCAAAGAGCGGCTGGGCGGATGGATCGAGGAGCACTGGGACCACGGCTTTATATGCCATCGCGAGGACCGCGAGATTATTGACGCCCTCTCGGCCGTGCGCGGTCAGAAAATCTTCCTGCTCGACGCCAACCCTACCGCCGAGAATCTGGCCGACTATCTGCTCCGGGTAGTGTGCCCGCGGCAATTGACGGGGACGGGTGTACGCATTGTGCGCGTGGCCCTCTGGGAGACGGACAACTGCGGTGTGGAGGTCGCTTTGTGACGCTCCTGATAACATCCGTCGCTTTCGCCTTGGCCGGATTAGTGTCCTGGTATCTGTCTTCGCGGGGTCGGCTGTTCGTGCGCATGTTCATTCCCACCCACGAGCGGGCCGTCCGCCGGGCCATTCTGTGCAGCCCTGTTTGGCGACGGTTGACCCGCTTCATCGCGTTCGTACTGATAGCCGTCGCGGCCGTGACCGGCCTGGTCTGGGCCCTCTGATACTTATTAACGCTGCTTCGCAAGGTGACGGGAAATCCGCAATGCAAGAGTATCGGGTCAACGAGATATTTTTCTCGCTTCAGGGCGAGGGTGTCAGGATCGGTACCGCCAATCTTTTCCTTCGCTTCGCCGGATGCAATCAACATTGCACGGCTACCACGCACGGTTTTAACTGCGATACCGAATTCGAGACCGGTCGAATGATGACCTTGCCGGAGATCGTCGCCGAGCTACGGCGGGTGGATGCTCGTTGCTGCTGGGTGATTTTGACCGGCGGCGAGCCGGCGTTGCAGGTAGATGAGGAATTGATCGCCGGCCTGCACGAGGCGGGTTATCAACTGGCCATCGAGACCAATGGCACCATCGAGCTACCGCCCGGCCTGGACTGGATCACGGTCAGTCCGAAAGTCGAGGAAAGCCAAATCCGCCAGCGTGTGGCCAACGAGGTCAAGTACGTTCGCACCGTAGGTCAGCCGATCCCGCAAACGACGGTCAAGGCCGATTACTATCTGATATCCCCCGCGTTCGACGGCCTGAAACTCGATCCTGAGACCCTGCGGTGGTGCATCGACCTGGTTCAGGCCAATCCCCCCTGGCGGCTGAGCGTGCAGATGCATAAATTTTGGGGGATCAAGTAAAATGGGGGCCGGGAGTCACAATACCCACGGAGGCCGGGCGCTTTCTTCGACCCTATAGGCACCACTCTCCGTTTTTGAATGTTTCCAACGACTCCCGGCCCCGGCTCGCCCGGCGCCCGTCCAAAGGCTGTGTTCGTATCGTTATTCGATGACGATTCGTTCTCCTTGAGTTAAAGCATCGTCCGCTTGCGATCGCGAGGAGGTGACGCGGGGAGGAGGAGAGGAGGGCCAGCATCGCATTCAAGGGGTGTGCTAAACACCGGCCGTATGCATGCTCGATGATCTTGCACCGGCGAGACGCCGGTGCCACACCCAATTCCACAGCCGGTGTCACCGCCGGTGCCACACCCAATTCCACAGCCGGTGTCACCGCCGGTGCCACAGCCTGCCGGTGGCACACTATCTCCCACTCTCCTTGTCCCCTTGTCTCCCCATCATTTCCCTTGCGTATTTACCCGCTATCCGCAGCGTGCATGACGAATCACGCACTCTCCCACTGTTCGCGTAGCATGGCGAACAGGTAAACATCCTGGTATCGGCCGTTGCGGTAGGCCGCCTGGGACAAACAACCCTCATGCACGAAGCCGGCCTTCTGATAACAACGGATCGCTCGCCAGTTGTCGCTGTACACCTGTAAGCCGATCCGGTTCAGGTTCAGTTCCTCGAACCCGTAACGGACCATGAGTTCGGCCGCCTCGCGGCCGTAACCACGCTCCCAATACGCGACTTCGCCGATCGAGATACCCAAGTCGGCGGATCGTTCGGCCGCCTGAATATGCACCAGGCCGACGGTGCCGATGAGCCGCTGATCCTCCTTGACCACCAGGCCGAACACCGCCTGGGTCGGATCCTTGCTCAGCGTCTCGATCCACTCGCGCTCGCGAACCGCGTTGACGGGTGGCCGGATACACAAAGTACGCCAGACCGCCGGGTCGTTGATCCAACGCCGCAACAAGGCTTCGTCTTCCAGTTCGATCGGCCGAAAGTAAATCCGCTCGCCCGCGTAAGAGACGACCCGCGAACCAAGGGTTCGCTCGTGGACGGGCGTTTTCGGCGTCGTACTCGGTTTCTTCAATTCCAATTCACATAATGCGGCCATTGTCCACACTCCCTTTCGGTCGGCGCACACTTTCCCTGAGCGCGCTTCGCGCGTTGAATAAAACTCGTCCACAACCATCGTTTCTGAGCCCGCTCTGACGAGAGGCGCCCAACAAAAAAGCCCTGCAAGCTCTTTTGGCCGCAGGGCTTAAAAATCGTTTGCAAGTCCGATTACCCTACGGCGTGCCTCCCGTGGCTTTGCCATGCTTGCATACCGTGACCGTCAAGCCACGAAGCAGACTTTCCGTCTGATACGTCGCCGTCGGTCGCGGCTGCCAGATTGTCCGGGTAATCGTGTTCATCATTCGCCTTCTGACTATACAAAATCCCTATTCGAGTTATAAATATACATCGGAATTCGGAAAAGTCAAATCGTTTTCTGGGAAAGACGCAAGTTTTTTTCTTTTGCCGGAGAAGGCCAGTGAATTCATCCAGTTGGATCCCTGAATGGTTCGGTACTGACAAGGCAACAGTGGGCATGGTCCATGTGCGAGCCCTGCCGGGGACGCCATACGCTTCCTGGCCGATGGAGACGATAATTGCTCAGGCCGTCGCTGAGGCCCGCATGTTGGCCGACGCCGGGTTCGACGCTCTTTTGCTGGAAAACATGTATGATCGCCCGTATCTGCGACAGCAGGTCGGGCCGGAGATCGTCGTGGCGATGACGGCGGTTTCGAACAGTGTGCGGGCGGTGGTGGACCTGCCGACCGGCATACAAATATTGGCCGGGGCCAACCGTGAAGCGTTGGCGGTGGCGGCGGCTACCGGAGCGAATTTCATTCGCGCGGAGAATTTCGTTTTCGCCCATGTGGCCGACGAGGGCTTGATGGATCAGGCCGACGCCGGTCCACTCCTGCGCTATCGCCGGGAAATCGGGGCCGAGCATGTGCGCATTTTCGCGGACATCAAGAAGAAACACGCGGCCCATGCCTTGACGGCCGACGTGGATATCGGCGCGGCGGCCGAGGCGGCCGTCTTTTTCGGCGCCGACGCCGTGGTCGTTACCGGTTCAGCCACGGCGCGGCCGACCGCTCTGGACGACTTGCGACAGGCGCGGGCCGCGGTCGAGGTACCGGTGGCCGTCGGCTCGGGCATTACACCTGAAAACCTGCCGGAACTGTGGGAGCCGGGCGATGTTTTTATTGTCGGGTCTTTTATCAAAGAGGAAGGGCAATGGTCCCGGCCGATCGATCCTGATCGACTGGCCGCCTTGATGCGGGTCATTGAACAACTGCGGCGGTAGGGGGGGCAAACCTCCTGTAGTGCATTCCGAGATGCGGCCGCAGGATGGCATGGGCAGGCCCTTGTCCCGCCGCGGCGGGACAAGGGTTTGCCCGTGTTTTTAAGGCGGCGGTTTAGAGCACGAGTCTTTTCAAGTAAGTCGGGACTCCCTGTGCCAACTTTCTTCGGATGCCCCCATAGGGTAACGGATAGGGGGTAACCTATGGCCCGCGCATGGATACTTCCGTACAATACACGCGGCCGGTATACGATGTTAGGCCGATGACAAAACGAAAGACGATGACGAGTAAAGGGCAGGGTTTGTTTATGCATCGAATCTCCCGCGTGGGTTCCATTTATGTATCAGGCACGACGATTGTTGTGGGCGATGTTATCTTCGGTGAGGACTGTAATCTCTGGCACAATGTGATAGTTCGGGGCGATGTCGCCCCTGTTCGTGTCGGATGCCGGGTTAATATTCAAGACGGGGCCTTGCTTCATTGTGCCAAGAACACGCCTTTGGAAATAGGGGACGACGTGGTCATTGGGCATTTCGCCTTGGTGCATTGCAGGAAAATCGGGAGCCGAACGCTGATCGGCAGCCGGGCGACGGTTCTGGACGGTTGCGAGATCGGCGACGATTGCCTGATCGCCGCCGGCGCGCTGCTGCCGCCACGTACCGTTGTACCCAACGGCTCGCTGGTGATGGGGATGCCCGGTAGCGTGGTTCGACCGGTTTCCGATAGCGAACGTGAGTATATTCGTAGCATCGTGCAGGATTACATTCAACTGGCCAAGGACCATGTTGCCGGCAAGTTCCACCCGTACGCGGGCATCGATTGAGTCTTTTTACGACGGAAGACTCGGAGGTCACGGAGATCGTTTTTTGTATTTTGTCAAGGTGCTCCTCGCATTTTTCTCTCCCTCTTCCCCTCACTCACGATTGTAGGTGTCTATACCGTATAGTTTATTCATGCGCAGTAGATAATCCGTCGTGCTCACGGCGCATCCGGTCGGTTGCGGCCGCTCTCCTGATAGCGCTTGAGCAACGCGGATAAGTGCCTGACGATATCCGGATGTTGGGCATATAAATTGTTGGTTTCGCCCGGGTCTGCCTGGAGATCGTACAACTGGCCCGGAGGCTCGCCCGGCTGGGTGGCGACGAAGAGCGGTTTGGTCAGGTATCCGCCGGAGCCGAGGCCCTCAATCAGCTTCCAACGTTCTTGCCGGATGGCGAACATGCCCTTGGTGGAGTGATGGACGATGGCCTCGCGAATCGGCTTCGCATCTTTTTGTCCAAGCAAGGCCGGCAGAATGTTGTAGCTGTCTTCGCCTGCGTCGTTGGGCAGAGGCTTGCCGATGATGGCCGCCACCGTGGCCAGCAGATCGGTCAGGCAAATGATTTCATCAGTGGTTTCGCCGGCTTTGATTCGGCCGGGCCAGCGGGCCAGAAAAGGAACCCGGTGCCCGCCTTCGAAGGCATCGGCTTTCTGTCCACGCCACGGTCCGCACGAGCGGTGGCCATGTGGCGCCGATTCCGCCAGGATCGCCCCGTTATCGCTGGTAACGATGACGAGTGTATGATCGGCAAGGTTCCACCTATCCAGTGCAGCCAGGATTTCGCCGACGCTCCAATCGCGTAAATAAAATCGCCGTAAATGCCGGCTTGGTTCGTTCCCTGAAAACATGGGTGGGGCGTATGCGGCAGATGCACGTTGCAGGTCGCGAAATAGAGGAAGAAAGGTCTTTCCTTGTTGCGTTCGATGAAGGTCACGGCCTTGGCCGTCTGTGTCAGGGCAATTTCCTCATGGTTGCGCTTTGGCGGATAGGCTGATCTTCACCGGTGCCTTCAACGATGATTTTTTTCATCCGGTCGGCGATCGACGACCCGATGGTTTTCCACGTATACGAACGGTGGCCAGTTGTTGCTGGTCGGCACGCCGAAATAATAATCGAAGACGACCTCCAGCGGGCCGGGTTTCAGGTCTCCGTTCCAATCCGGCTTCTCCTCGCCAAAACCCAGATGCCACTTGCCTACGCAGCCCGTCGCATAACCGGCCGAGCGCAACAGCGAAGCCACCGTCATCCGCCCGGGTTCGATGAGCAGCGGTTCTTCCGGAACGGCGACGCTTTTCTTCAAACGACTCCGCCAGCAATAACGACCGGTCAGCACGCCATAACGGGTGGGGGTGCAGACGGCCGTGGGGCTGTGCGCATCCGTGAAACGCAACCCCTCGGCGGCGAGCCGGTCAGCGTTGGGGGTTGGATACCTTGGTCGCGCCATAACAACCCAGATCGCCGTAGCCGAGATCGTCGGCCAGGATAAAGATGATGTTGGGTGGACGCGGGTCGATGGTCTGATCCGCAAAGGCGGTAACGAACCAACCGGAAAGCAATGCCATGACAAGAGCAAAATTCACATTTTTCATAATGGCCGTCATCGCAATGACTCTTTGTGCGTGCTGGTATAATCCGCGAAATCAGCGGACCTGTCCCATGGCTTTCATTGCGCTCGGTTATTCGATCCAGAAGGAGTACAGTTTGGCATCTTTCAACTGAAATAGCAACCGAACATGCTGATCGCCTGGAGAAACAAGGTTCTTTGTCGTTTTCCAGGTCATACGTCCTTTGATGGCATCTCCAGTCAGGGAAACTGCGTCATCAAGCGTATAGCCGGTAACCGGCTGGAAATCTCGCGATAACACGGCCGCTTTGACCCAACCGCCATCGGCCACCGTGGCATTGATGAACAACGATTTGCCCTCGAAGGTCAGGGGCCGCGTGATGACCTGACCGGTAATCTGACCGGCATTAAGTGAGGCAAATCCGTCCCGGCGAAGAATGGCCAGGCCGGTATGTATCGGCCAGCCCCACTGCGGGTCTCCTATTTCGCGGTGGTCCCGATGGGGATGACGTGAGCCGAAGTAGTAAAACCATAACTCATCTCCTACCGTCACCGGTCCCACCTTGTCAGGTCCGGAATAGTCGGCTTCCCAACTGTCCGGCCCGCCCAGCGGGATGAAAGGCTGACGCTCCTGCGGACGCATCCAGTGCCGCCCGTCCCGGCTGTAGGTCAACTGGATGTCGGTCTGTTTCCAGCCGGCGGGTATGAGATGCATAATGCGAACCAGGCCGATCCACATACTCTCGTAGACAAATCCGATATGTGCGTAAATCTGGCAGTCGGGCGCATCGTTCCGATCCGGATAAAGATAAAACCTTGGGGACGTCCAATGGATCAAATCCTCACTTTCCAGCATGGTACGAAGTCGCAACCGGGGCGTGGCATCCGGGTGGATTCCCAATTGTTCGAATTTTTCCTTAGGCATAAACAGATTGAATTTCGCGTCGCAGACATAGCGCTGTAAAATCGAGTCGTAGCGGAAAGTGCTCGTGTCGCCGACTCCTTTGCCCTGATAGGGTCCGGGTTGCATCGTGTACTCCGTTCGCTGGAGGATCGGGCGCTCAGGATCCTTTACCCAGTGCAAGCCGTCCACGGATCGGTACAAAAAGAATCCCGGTTTCTCCCCGAACTTTCCGCTGGATGCTCTGGCGACCACCGCCAGGTATCGTTTCTGAGGGTTTGTTGCCTTGGGATCATAAATCAGCCCCCGAATCTCACCTCCCTCATCAAATAGAAGGTTGCCTTGTGTCCCGAGGTTCGGCTTGGTCCACATGATGCCGTCATGACTTTCAGCATAGTTCATGTCGTACCACATGCGAAATTTACCGGTCGACTCATCGTACAGGACGGCAACCGGCATGCCTTCCTTCAGAACAGGATTTTGGGGATGTTTGCTTGGCTGGTGGTACTGGCGGGTCAGATTCTCGATTTTGCCGATCAGGAAGTCATCCACGAACAATTGATGCGTTGAATTGATTTTGAGCGGCCAGTCGGAAACATCATCTGGAAACATGATGTGTTCGCTGGTAAGGATGCTGTACGCCTCCGGAAAGAGATCCCGGTCCACCCAACTCTCCCACGATTCAGTTTTCGCCGCTCGCGCTGTTACGACGGGAAAAATACTCCAAAGGAGTACTATGAATATGCTCCACTTGACCTCGGGCAAATTTCTGTAAACCATCGCCGTTTTGCTCCTGTCTTCGGTTAGGTCCGGTTATTACAATGTTTAGAGCATTATGTTCATGCATCTTATCAAAGGGTAACCCTCCTGCTTTCTCAGAGCAAGCATTCGCCCGTCACCCACTGGATATTCCGGGTTTCAGCAACCCGTTGTTCGCCACGGGTTGCGTTACAGGAGACCTCACCATCTCATGATGGAATGCTGCAAGGGTTATTGGAAAAATCCCAGATCAGTTCCTTTGCTGGCGGTGTTATGGAATCCCGCAATCATCCTCTTGCGGAATGATCAGCGAACGCCGAGCAATAATTCCAGGGTGAGCTGATCGAGCTTTTCATGGTGCAGCTTGCGGGCGGCCAGGGCGTCGGGATCTAAAACGGTGTTGGCCAGTTGCGCATGGGGCGGCAGGGGGGCATCGCTGCCGTTGTTGAGTTCTTTCAGCAACCCCTGGATTTCCTCGTCGGCATTAAATCGGTCCACCTTTTCCCGAAGAATGAGATAGCTGCGCATGCAGCCCTCGGCGAAATCCCAGACCTCGTCACGGTCGGCCGTACGGTAGGCATGGGCGTCGAACGAGCGCGGGCCAGGCCAGCGCGTCTCTTCCACCAGCTTAACCACGAAGAACGCTTCCTTGATGCCTTCGCTACCGAAACGTAAATCCTGATCGAAACGCAGCGGCTTCTGTCCGTTGAAATGCAGGCCGAACAGTTTGCCGCAATCCAATGCCTGGGCGACATCGTGAACGGCGTTGAGGCCGGCCATCCAGGAATGCGCCAGTTCGATGACCAGCCCGCAGTTTTTAGGCTGTTCCAGCGTGGCAATCAGGCCCAGCGCATGTCCCGAGGTAGGCATATAGATATCCCCCCGCGGCTCGTTCGGCTTGGGCTCGATGGCCAAACGATAACCTTGATACCCTTGCCGATCGATATACTGTTGCAGGTAATTCAAACCATCGCGCAGCCACTTGATGGCGTCGAGCGGATTCTTGGCCGCATCCACCTCGGCCCCGTCGCGACCCCACCACAGATCACAAAGATCGCAACCCAATTCGTGCCCAATGTCGATGGCGTTCATATACCGTTGCATGGCCAACTGACGGACCTTCGGGTCGGAGCTGCTTAACGCGCCGTCCTTGAAGACCGGATGTCCGAAGACGTTGGCGCCACAATTGACGCAGCGGATGTCGACGTCGGCCATTCGTTTCCTGGCCTCGGTCAGGATTCGATCGCGTTCGGCCGCGCTGCTGCCGGCCGGTACAAGGTCCTCGGCGTGCATTTCATATCCGTAGACATTGCGTCGACCCAGTTCGGTTATGACCTGCAAACCGCTCCATCCATCACGAGTCGGCTCTCCAAATGGATCCCTTCCCACATTCATGATGGTCCACAAACCGAAAGCAAACTTATCTTTTTTTTCAGCCTGGTAAGATGCCATGTGCCGGCTCCAAATCGTTAACGAACACTATTTAACGTATCAATGAAACATGAGTATCATAAATTGAACGGCAATAGAGGGCAACAAATGCCCGCATGAAAGCGGGGGAAACCGCCTCAAAGCAAACCAATCCCTGTCGAATTCGTTTCGCAAGCAACTGGTGAGATGATCAGCGATATTGCGTAACGCCGGCATCGCATACCTTATCGTCGCAATATACGAAGCTGCTACCTTTGTTTAACGGATTTTCGTTAGGGCAGGTCCGCAAATATATCTCTTTACCAGATTGACTGGAGGGGTCGTTATCATGCTTTTATGGTTTGAAAGGTCGATGATTTTCAGGTTACTTTATTATTGCTCTAGACATCCATGGACACTGAAAAAAAAGAAAAGACCGATTAAGCTGTAGAAAAAATATATTATGTATATAAAAATATGTATGTATTCAGTAGCGACTATTTAATGTGATAATTTTTTAATACCTGACATTCTGTATCCAATAATTCGCCTTCTCCAACTATTTCTCGGCCTAATGAGAACACAAAGAAGCCAAATGCTCCAGGATTACACCAAGGAATATTGAAAATGAACGAGTTAAAAGACACATCAAAACAAATATGCCGTTTTATGTGTGCATATAACCAAAATTGATGGATGGTTGATATTCAGGTGAACGGCTACCAATGCCGTCTGAATGTCTGTTGATTTATAGAAAGTATAAAGCGAAGACTAACACGATACATCCAAGTCCTTCCCCAATCATGAAGGGGTAAACACCTGGAATCCTTGTAGGACACGGAGCGCAGTGCTAAAATCCAATGGGGAGAATTTTAATTCGTAACCACCATGAGAAGGAGAGTTGCGCATGCCTCGCAAGCGAAATCCGCATCCTAATCGACGGCGCAACAAGGGATTTACGCTGATCGAAGTGCTTGTGGTCGTAGCCATCATTGCACTGCTGGTCTCCATTCTTTTGCCGTCTTTGGCACGAGCTCGCGAGCAGGCCCGTCGGGCCAAATGTCTGGCCAACATGTCCAGCCTGGGCAAGGCGGTAATGGCTTTCTCCGTTGGCCATCAAGGAAGAGGACAGCTTATGGGGCGCGTGGATGCGAGTACAGCCGCGTCCCGTTACGACAAGCTTGACGGTTCCAGAAAGTTCTATGCCTACGAAACCTGGAACGCTGATGGGACCGGAATCCAAAGACACAAACCCTGGCCGGTGGCCTATGCCCGCGACCTGGGTTACACCTCGCTCAAGCATACCTTGAACTACTTCGATTATGAAGAAGAGGGCAAGCCCTATATGAACGAGTGGCCCAATTCGGCGGATCCGCAATGGTTCTGGAAGCGCAAGGGTAAGTTCGAGGTTTTTTATTGTCCCTCCGATAAGCTTATGATTCGCGATTCGTGGTCACCGGACCACATGATCGGCGTCATGTCCTATGCGGTCAACGTGGATGTTTTCGGAGCGGCGGTACGTGACGGGAACAATCCATACGGCGAGAAGGCATTCTCCTATGGGAAGAACGGCGCCGTTGAACGACGGGATCAGTTGGCCGGCAGGTTGGACGGCATTATTCGCCCTTCCGAGGTTGCCATTTTCACTGATCTGGGAAACGAATCGGTCGAAAGCGTGGTTTCCAAGCGAAATAGTAATGTACCGGGCATGAACGAGGTCAGCGACGGATTTTTCTCGGCGGGTAATCTGATCACGAACGATACTCTGGCCGTGTCGTATGGAACATCATACCTCGACGGGGCGGGGCGCCGTGCGGTCCAGGCATTTCCCAACGCCCGTCATGGATCAGAAGGTGGTTTATGTGTCGCTTTTGCCGATGGTCATGCTGCCTTTGTTAACGGTGCTGGAGGTTTTTCGGTAATCTCTAAAGCGGCCGCTGCCACAAATCATGGATGGGTGGCAGCCAAATTTGCTGCCTATGCGCCTAGTGCTCCTGCTCGTAAGTTCGGTGACGTATTCCTTCCTTCTTCCCTACCCGG
>CAYNYK010000078.1:21691-24962 GCA_964401335.1 uncultured Planctomycetales bacterium | reverse complement strand
AAGTCATCATGGCCTTTATGTCCAGGGTGTCACACGTGCTACAATGGGGTGTACAGAGCGACGCAAAGCCGTGAGGTTGAGCAAATCGCAGAAAACACCCCTCAGTTCGGATTGGGGTCTGCAACCCGACCCCATGAAGTTGGAATCGCTAGTAATCGCGCATCAGCCATGGCGCGGTGAATATGTTCCTGAGCCTTGTACACACCGCCCGTCAAGTCATGGAAGCTGGGAGTTCCCGAAGTCGCCACATTTCGGTGGTGCCGACGGAAAGCCCGGTGACTGGGACTAAGTCGTAACAAGGTAGCCGTAGGGGAACCTGCGGCTGGATCACCTCCTTTCTAGAGGATAATCTAGAATGGTCGGCGGCGAACCGGTTCGCCCGGTTCAATAAGTCGCTGATTTAACATCAGCATGTTCTCAGTCCCGATTCGTCGGGATGAGCGGTGGAGCAATCCCCCGCCCGGCAGTCACACTGTTACTTGATAATCAAACGCCCGGTTCGTATTGCGACGAACCGGGCGTTTTTTTATCCACCGATAGATCAATTTAAAACGATCGGCTTTATCGCCGTGTTGCTCCGGCATCGCGCAAGGCCACCTGCCCCTGGCGGGAATAATCGATCGACTCGCCCAGGATACGAGCGGCTTCCTGGCCGGCGTGAAAACCGCTGGAATTCTCCGACTCCACAAAATCGAGCAGGAACTGGGCTTTCCGCTGAAAATCACGGCCGGCCGCCAGTTGCCCATCGTCCGTCCCGGCTTCGCGGGCCTTTTTCAAGTCGCCGATCAACGCGATCAGCGCGTCCATCGCCCGATTACGCAGGTTGAAAGTGGTTTCCTGAATTCTCTCCGCCCGGGCCTTGAGTTCCGCCTCGGGGACGGGGTGGCAGGTCTGGCAGGCGTTATTGATATTCAGCAACGGGCTGCGTACGTGATGATCGCTTATTTTCATGGCCCCGACGCGCAGGTAAGGCATGTGACAATCGGCGCAGGCCACCCCGGCGCGGCAATGGATGCCCTGGTTCCACATCTCGAATTCCGGGTGCTGGGCCTTGAGCGCCGCCGCTCCGGTCTCGGCGTGGGTCCAGTCCTTAAACTCCACGTCATCGTAATAAGCCAGAATCTGCTCGACCTTGATCCCTTTCGCCCAGGGATAGACCAATCGCTTTTCCGGCCCCTTGAAGTAGTATTCCACATGGCACTGGCCGCAGACAAAGGCCCGCATCTCCTGCCGAGAGGCCATTTTGTTCACGTTGTAATCCTTGATTCCCTGCGCGGCCTTGTAGGCCCGAATCCCCTCGATAAAGCCCGGCCGGGTTACCCGCAATTGCATGGTGTCCGGATCATGGCAATCGATGCACGTCACCGGATGGGTAACCAGCTTACGGGCCTCGGCGAAAGGCATTGGGTTCATTTTCTCGAAGCCGGCCATCAGATCACCGTTACCAAGTTTCTTATAGGGAACGTACACGGAGGCGTGGCAGTGCAGGCAGGTTCCCGGCTGGGCGGCGGCCTGCTGGCGTTGGGTGAAGGTCTGATCGTCAAGCATGTAGGCGTGGCCTCGCTCCTCCCGATAATCGACGGCGAAGGCGTAGCCGGCCCACATGGTTTTCAGCCGCGGGTCTTCCTCCAGCTTGGATTGAGCCACGACGGAGCGCGGGTCGGCATCCGTAGATGTGCGCGGCAGGGCCTCGCTCCCGCCGAAGCGCGTGCGCACCTGGTCCACAGTCCGGCGGTAAGCGTCGTACTGCAAAGGAAAGTTCTTGCCCCAGACGGCCGGGTCCTCCGTTTCGTCGGTCAGCTCGACCACGCGGAAAAACGGATGCTTGGCCTCCTGCTTGTGCTCGAAAATATCCACCAGCAGGGCCGTCACCCCATACACGATAGCCGCGGAGACGATGGCGACGATCAGGACGATCATGGTTATTCGTTTCCGCCCTGTCCCGGCGTGCGTTTCGTTATGCGTATTCATTCAAACACCTCATTTATTCTTCTCAAACCCCATCTCATGTGGTTCGTCATAAATATCGCACCATGGATTGAAGTTCGGGCGAGACGCCCGAACCGCACCGGCGAGACGCCGGTGCCACACGGTTGGATGCTGCCGTCGAACTATTTTGCACCTGCCCCGGCCGGTATAGACAGATCCCGGTTGGCTGGCATAGAGAGAGCCCCGTCGGCTGGCATAGAGAGAGCCCGGTCGGGTGGCATAGAGAGAGCCCCGTCGGCTGGCATAGAGAGAGCCCCGTCGGGTGGCATAGAGAGAGCCCCGTCGGCTGGCATAGACAGATCCCCGTCGGGTGGCATGGGCAGGTTCCGGTACTCCGGAATCCGCCCGTGGTATTTTCATGTCCGATTTCGTTTTTCATCGCAGATGCCCCACCGAGTCATGGCAGCGCACGCAGGCCAGGGCATCACCCGGCCGCGTTCCGACATCGATACATCGCACCATGGCCGCATGGCATCGGCGACAAGCGTTTTCCGTAACGGTTTTATTCATCTTCGTCGCCTGCAGCGGCTCGTGAAATCGACCGGTAGTGAAGGCCAGCGAGTGGTTGAACCCGTTAATACCCTTGACCGTGTATTTACCGAAAAAGTCATGCGGGGTATGACAATCGTTGCAGACCGCGACGGCGTGATGGCCGGCCTTAAGCCAGGCATCGTAGTGGTCCTGCATGACGTGGCAATTCGCGCAGGCGGCCGGGTCGTTGGTGAAATACGACGCTCCCTTGGCGTAGATAAACGTATACCCGGCCAGGCCGGCGGCCGCGCCGCCCAGGAGGCCAAGAACCACGGCCAGAAAAGTCATTCGTCGATGCATGTGCTCCGGTCCCGTCGATAAACACGCATCATCGGGAGATCGGCCAAGCCACATCGGCAAAATAAGTTCCCCATTGTCGCCCGTCAATACGACGGCCTCGACGAAAATGCGACGCCGTGCCCGGCACTCGACCGAGCGGACAACGCCGATGGAGGGACAGGGCGAGGGGGAGCTGGGGAGAAATCGCTGGTGCGAGAATCCCTTCTCGCATCCCTTATGGGGGAATCCTTTCCCCCTGACGCGGGATAGGAATCCCGAAGCAAGACAGTCGAGATGGGAATCTCGACCGAGCATGTTCTGATGCCGGGCGGTCGAGCGGGGAATCTCGACCAAGCGGGATCGCTGGTGCGAGAATCCCTTCTCGCATCCCTTATGGGGGAATCCTTTCCCCCTGACGCGGGATAGGAATCCCGAAGCAAGACAGTCGAGATGGGAATCTCGACCGAGCATG
>CAYNYK010000078.1:0-21591 GCA_964401335.1 uncultured Planctomycetales bacterium | reverse complement strand
GATGCCGGGCGGTCGAGATAGGAATCTCGACCGAGCGGGGAATCTCGACCGAGCGATCCGAGATTAGAATCTCGGCAGAGCATCAGTTTATTTGTCCCTGAAGGTGTGAATAATCGTCTGCTCGATGGGGCGTTCAAGGCGGCCGAGCGGACCGTAGGAACGCAGGGTGATGCGGATGGCCCGAGGCCAACGGAGCGGCAAGGTCTGGTTCTGCAATTTGTCGTTCGTCCCGTACAGTTTGGGCTCCACCTCCACGCCCGACCAGACGTAGATCTCGCCGTGGGGAACCTCCTGCCAGCGGATCGGCATCGGGGCGGGGACGATAGTAGTCGCGTCTTTCGGCATATAGTTTTTGTCGTCGTTTGTCCGTTTCCAAGCATAGTCCAAAATCTTCAATTCGCGGGTCGTGCCATTGTACTCCGTCGCCAGTTCCCGAGGGTCGTCGTAGGTGAACTCCACTTTGAATTCGCTGCAACCGGGCAGGAAATGGTGGGCCATGCGCCGGTCCTGCCCCAGCGGCGGAGTGGGGTCGATCAGGGAACGACGCCGATCGATATAGTCAGGAATCGATTCATCCGGATAGAAAAACCAGTTGGCAGGGAAAGCATCAATCTGATGGCGCTCCGGCGCGTTTCGCGGCCAATCGGCACAGGCAGGAGGCAAGGCACTCGGGTCTGGGTAAGCAGGATAACCCTCTTCTTGTCGCCACCAACTATAGGGGCTTGTACCGTAGCAAGGGTCGCCGGAACCGGCTGTCCGGGGATCGGCGAACCAGTGCCCACCGTCGAAGACATACCAATACTCCTGAGAACCCTGCTGATTGAGTAAATACCAGTTGTTTTGATAAAAAAAGTAGTAAGAGATGCTTGTGGGCGTTGTATAATTGTAGACGAAAACTCCTTTAGGAAGGGCCATGTCGGTCAGGATACGAGGATAAAACCTGTCGCACGCGTCGGCGTCGGCCCGCAAAAATTCGGGTCGGGTAAAGGTTTGATCGAAGGGGTATTCGAATTCAACATATGCCAGTCCGTCTGTTCCCGATATCTGCACATTCACCCGGCCACCCGACGGATGTTCATAGGCAGGTGATGCTGAGAAGGGGATCCCGATAATCCGTCGGGCCAGGTGCCATTGAGAGGCAAGCAAATCGGATACACCGCCGGATGTGGGGGGTTCCACCCGCAAAATGCTGGCGTTGTCGAAATCACCAGTAGCCGGGTCGAACTCTCCGATATCCGCGTGGCCGTAGACCACGAGTTGTTTGTTACCGAATACAATCGCCGGGTTCTGATTGATGAAAGACGTAAAGCTCCGGTTGGTGAGCAGGGCGAGTACATCGGCGTGGCGGGGTGTAGCGGCCTCGCCGGCCGAGCGCCGGGCGGCGGTTTCGTGGGCGCTGACCTCGCGTCCGGCGATGGCCAGGAAACACTCGTTGGTCGATCCGGGCAGGGTGCTTTCCAAATCCTCGTGCAGGTTTCGGGCGGCCATGCGGAACTGGCGATGGGCGGCCGCCAGGTTTTGCGCTTCGCTGGACGATTTCGTGGCGGTCGCGAAGATCATGGTTATCATGGTGATGAGGGCGGCCATCACCCCGAGCGAAACCATCAGCTCCATGAGGGTAAAGCCGCCGCGCCGGGCCACGCGGATAAGCGTGCATCCTGAGGGCCTATCCCAGTAGCTACATGGGGCCGTTGCTTTGGCTGTGGCTTTGACTGTGGCTTTGACTGTGGCTGTTACTTTGGCTGTTACTGTGGCACAGGCGTCTCGCCTGTGTCTGCAGCACCGGCGAGACGCCGGTGCCACACCATTTTCCGGTGCCACACCCCTTGCCGGTGCCACACCCCTTGCCGGTGCCACACCCCTTGCCGGTGCCAATCCACATGCCGGTACTACACCATTTTCCGGTGCCACACCAGTTTTAGGATGTGCCCCAAGTGCGCGGTCCGTGGATGGCGTGCGTTTTACCATACCAGCACCTCCAAGGCCACGCCGATGACCGGTGAACGCTCGCCGAATCGGGTCGTCGCGACCTGTGCGCGATCGCCCGTGATCGGCGGCGGGAAAACCCAGACGGCCAGATTTTTAAGTATGGCGGTCGATCCCGCTTTCGGGGCGATTTTTAGGGAAGCTCGGGGATTTGCAGGATCGTCCGGCAACATGGATGTATCCCAGACCGAATCCAGTACCTGATGCGGGGTACCGGCACAAAGATCATCCCGCCCGACGGCCACGACGAAGAAAGACCCGCGCGGCAGCAGCCTCGCCACCTCGGCCGTACAGGTGATCTCGCCCTCGGCCAGATTCACCGCATTGAACTGGACCAGCCAGGGCACGGGGAAAACCATATCCGTTTCAGGATTGTCATCCGGCCCGGGCTTGAGTAACTGATCGACGGGACTTGAGGTATCGAAATTGACATCATAAAATTCATCCGTATCGGCCCCGAGTTCCTTTTGCCGGGCGTATCGGGAATTAACGCTCAATCGGTGGGTCACCACGATGGTCACCAGCAGGTTCTGGTCGGGATTACTGCCGGCTGTTCCATAACCATTGGGACAGCGGCTATGGATGGCCGTCCAACTGTAATACGTCGGCGGGCGCGGCCGATCCGCCGCGGGGTCCCCCTCGGCGAGCAAATGCATTAGATAAGCTTCGTCAGGTGGATTGACATCGATACGGTCACCGGAAAGCGGATCAATCCGATACCCGCGGACAGCGTCTTGGTAATAACCGTCTTTATAAATTAGCGGTGCCGGATAGACCCGGTCGGCCAGATGCAGACGAGGAAACAACGGTGGGGCCGAGCCCGAGGGAACGGGAACAGGGGGAATTTCGACAACCAGTTGATCGTCGTTACGGATATTCTGAGCGGGGACCACATAGGCAACGGAAGTATTCGCCGAAGGATCATGCATGGCCCAGCCGCTTTTTTCCGTGAATATACGAAAAGGTTGTTCATCAATGGCTGATGAAAACGTAAAGGTACGACTCCAGCTTCCCCAAGTTGATAGTTCATCCATACCTGTAAAGGCACTCATGACAGAAAAGTTAGAGTTAGCGTCGATAATCTGATCGGGCTGATTCCGCATGATATATCCCATGTTCGGCGCCAGGATGGCGTAAGCCGCCGGTTGACTGGTGGTTGGTGGGGCCAGATCGAGTTTTTCCACCGGCACCTTGGCTCGCAGGGTGGCGATGGCCGCGTCGGCCACGATCAGGGCCATGTCCGAGCGTACCGTGTCGCGGGCCATGCCCAGCGAGACGGGGAAGATGGTGGCGACCATCACCATACCCAGGCCCATGATCATGATCGCGATCATGATTTCGAGGAGCGAGAAGCCGGGTCGGCGGCTCGCGGGTCGGGCGGGATGTTGCATCGTCATAGTCATTGTGCGTTTTCCGTTTATCGTCGACCTTCCACCACTGCGGCATTGTACCGGTTCAGATAAATCGGGCGTCCGTATTGTTGGAGAAAACTCGTGCGGGCCTCGTCGGTGGCCGCGACCTGCTCAAAGGCCCGTCGGTCGTAGAGCACCAGCGAGGTCGGGCTGGATCGGTCGTTAGGATAATCCACCAGGGGTTGGATGAGCTTATTGATATTGTTTAAGTCCGGGGCGTAGGTCTGGGACCGGTCCCGATAGTTACATTTTTCGCCGGTCATCCGGGTCAGCTCTCCGTTGCCGTTAAAAACGATGTAAAACGTGTCAAAGGGGCTGTAGCGGACGGTTTTGGAATTACGGGTGGGCGTATACCACATGTCGCTGTTGTCGTCCGGATGGGCCGGATCGAAGGCGAGGTTTCGATTCGCGAAATCGCCGGGGGCCACCCAGAAGTTAGATGGAAACACGTGGACCTTCGATTCCGGATCGTGGACGAAAGCCACCATATCGTTCGCGGAAGGCGCGAAATCGAGAAACCTGGCCTGTTGATAGTTTTGCCAGTTGGCCTCCCGTTTGTTGATATCTCGGATCATCAGGCCGGTATCCCCCTCTGTCTCAAAGGCCCGCTCGAAGCGAATGGCCACCGGCGAACGTTTACCCAGGGCGGCGATCTGGGCCATGCTGAACAGGCCGTTGAGCGAATTGACGAACTCGGCCTCGCGCTTGGATTGCATCATCGGACCGAGCGCGGGCACGGCGATCGTGGCCACGAGGGCGATGATGGCGATGACGACCATCAGCTCGACGAGGGTGACGCCGCGAAGGCCGGTCGCGGCGCGACCAGCGAGGGGGCGAAGGGGAGAGGGGGAGAGGGGGAGAGAGGGAGACTGAGCGATGAAGCAGCGCCCCTCGGAACCCCGACTTGTCGCGGCGCAGCCAACGGCGGAGACGGAGGCGGGCGCGTGTTGTAAAATAGTCGCGTTCATCATGGGCCTCGCAAAAGTACGTCGTCGCTGGCCTCGGGTTCCGAACCCAGCGCGCCGAACACGCCGTCCGCCCCGGCCGAACGCAACTCCCAACGGGCGGGGATCGTGATCCGGCCGTTAGCATCGCGCCACGGCCGATTGACCGAATAGCGCAGCGGACGGCCCCAGGCATCGACGATTTCCAGCAGGTCGATCCTGCGGGGTGGGCGACCCTCGACCTCGATCTGAACCCAATCGCTATCGAGATTGGTCACGCTCTTTCCGGGAAGCCGATCCAGAATATTCTTGGCGGCCGGGCAATATTGGTTAAGCATCAGGTATAAACCCTCGATGCTGGCGTATTGGCCGTTAGGGACTTTCGCGGTGGGATCGTCCTTGGTACCGATGGTGATATCTTCCGCAGGCTTTTTGAAGAAAATGCTCAGCAGGCGTACGAGCTTTTCGCCGGCCTCGGTCTCCGGTTCCTGGGCAGTGGAGATCACATTGAGCTTCTCGGGGTTGATGGCGAAGGAGCTGTTCGGGCTGGGCGGAAGGTTGCCGAAAATATGGACGACGGCCAGTTCCTCGTCATCCTCTTTGGACAGAGGGATCGAGGTTTGCCCCGCGCCCTGCCAGCGGAATTCCTCCATCGCGTTCTCGATCACCTTCATGGTCGTGAGGGTCGCCTTGGCTCGGTTGCTGGCCAGCACGCCGTTGACCGCCGGGATCACGATGGCGGCCAGCAGGCCAAGAATCCCGATCACCACCATCAGCTCGACCAGGGTGAAGCCGCGCGGGGAGGAAGTAGTCAGGAGGCAGGAGGCAGGAGACAGGAGGTTGCGCGTCGCTCCGTCCCTCTGTCCCGCTTGCGGTCCACGAGAGGGCCGATGGTACGCCGAGAGACCGAGGGGGAGACAGGGAGAGGGGGAGAGGGGGAGAGGGGAATGCGGATAAACCCGCTTCTGTCTCCTGTCTCCCGTCTTCCGTCTCCCGTTTTGCCGGGTGTTATGTCGCGTTTTCGCGGGCATGGCGTATTACCTCATCCTAATGATCGGCCGGGCCAGGTGTCAGGCCAAGCCGGACACCCCGGATAGCTTACCACGGAGTCCACGGTTTCGCCTGGGCGTAGCCCGGCTCCGCCGGCGCGAAGCACCGAGGGCACAGAGATATATTGTGTCAGTGAAAAAGATAAATAGCGCCGCCCGCTCGGTCGAGATTCCCCGCTCGGTCGAGTTTCCCCGCTCGGTCGAGTTTCCCATCTCGACCGTCCGGGATCGGGACCGCTCGGTCGAGATTCCCATCTCGACCGTCTGGGATCGGGATTCCTATCCTGCATCTGGGGGGAAAGGATTCCCCCATACTTGGGTGCGAGAAGGGATTCTCGCACCAGCGAGTTCCCCCATGCCTGGGTGCGAGAAAGGATTCTCACAACAGCGGGGGATTCTCGTGCCAGTGGGTCTGCATGGTGAACCACGTCAATCCTTGTTGATGGGGAAGTTGCCGATATCGTCGGCCGAGCCGAAAATCCCGTCTTTCCCCGCCGAAAGGAGTATAAACGAATCCGAGTTGTGGGGACGGAATGTCGTAAGCACATTCTGATTTCTTAACGTCGAAGCGAAGCTTCCTCGAAGGTTGTCGATTTGGAAATTTGAGCCGCTCATCGATGCGCCAAGCGCGGCGATCCCATGATATTGAATCGCGGAATCTGTTCGAGGTATTCTACCGGCCCCAAAATCCATCCCTTGAAATACCGTGCTGGAAGAGCTGATCATTCCGGTAATTGGGGCGTTGTCCCGAAGATTGTAGATACCGCTTGGATTGTATGTATCGTTTGCTACACGATACAGATCGTACGAACCGCCGCTAACCAATGCACTTCCGGCATCGACCATGTAGGGTGCTATGGGGTTTGCTTTGTAGTAAAGAATCGGTTGATCGAACGAATCGAGGAAACAGTAGGAACTCAACACGCCGAGATTGGCATTTGGCGTGAGTACGACATTCTTGGCCGCGGGAATTTCGAAATAGCCTTGACCGGTCACGAACTTGGACATTCTTGTATTGCTAACATCGACAAACGGTCCGGAACGGCTGATAGCGGGTTGGCCGTTCACAACGGTATATAAACGCGGTTTGGTACCGGACGAAAAAGTCCCCGCTCCCGTGTCGCTGCACCATTCCCCAAAAGGATCGTGATAGATGTCATTTGCCGTACTTGAACTATTGCTTCTGTCCAGATTCCTAAAGCCCGGCGTGCCCAGCAGGTCGGCCCCGGCCAGACCCCAGACCAGCAGATTGGCACCGCAGACCGGTATCTGCGTGGTATCGTTCGCGGTTACATAAGGGCTTTTGGCGAGGGTCGTAAACACCGACGGCGGGTAGTCGCCGTCGAGGCGGGTGTCGGCGCGATAGGTTTCGAGGCCGGTTTCAAGGGCGCGGATGGTGCCCAGGGTAACGACTTCCTTGGCGTGGTCGCGGGCGTTGCTGATCGCCGGGACCACGATGGCAATCAGCAGGCCGATGATCCCGATCACGACCATCAACTCGATCAGGGTGAAGGCGCGATGGAGGGACGGAGAGATGGAGGGACAGAGAGACTCAGGGAGTGGACCACATCCCGCTCTTTGAATTATCGGGATTTTCTCGGCGTCTTGGCGGCTCTGCGTGATCTTTGCGGACATAGGTCTTCTCCTATTCCGTATCAGGGGGGAAAGGATTCCCCCATACCTGGGTGCGAGAAGGGATTCTCGCACCAGCGGTTTCCCCATCGTTTTTCCATACGCTCTGTCGAGATTCCCATCTCGACAGTCTTGCATCGGGATTCCCATCCCGTATCTGGGGGAAAGGATTCCCCCATACCTGGGTGCGAGAAAGGATTCTCGCACCAGCAAAATTCTCGCACCAGCAATAGCCCGCCACCCCTACAGCGCCTTCTTGAAGTTGGTCACGTCGTCATCCGTTCCGTAGATACCGTCCTCGCCGGCAGAAATCAGGATAAAGGTATCGGGATTGAGCGGTTTGACGACATTACCCGTGCTCAAGGCATTTTCATTATGCAAATAATTCACGAAAGTCTTTCCCCGGCGATCAGGGTTAGGTTGATTAAGACTAGGGCTCCATGGCGGCAAATTTACCGCGGCTTGCTTTTCGGCGAGGGTGGCCGTGGCGACCGGATAAATCCCAAAGTCACCCAGATAGTGAATGGCAGACGCTCCGGGCGGCAGTCCGGCACCCGCGAAATCCCAGCCAGCGCGGAGGATAACACCATTATAGTTATCATTCCAACTATATCCGCCGGTAATCGATGCATTGTCCATCTGGTTGTAGATACCCAGGGAATCGTCGCTATTACTGCCGGTCGGATCGGCCGTGCCCAGACCGGTTCGACTGAACGACCATCGGGAACGGGCGTTCGCTCGATAGTAAAGAATGGGGAAATTGTAGGTATCATAGACCACGGGGCGACTGATACTTATATTTGCCTGGGGCACATAACTGCTTGCTCCCCCTTGTTGAAATCTTGAATCGTTGTCCCGGGCAAAGACTTTACCTTCAAGATATGTGCCTTTCCGACTGGACTCGGCAAGATCGGCTAGAGGTATGCGGTCCGTGTGGGCAACTGTTTTTCGAAGAATATCCCCCTTGGCGTCAACGCCGAGGGAATCATGCCCGGATAAAGCGCGGGCCAGCCAGTGAGCGCCATCCAGATATTGGTCATAAGCAGTGCCGTTCGTCCAGTTAATAGGGTCCGGTCTGCTTGTCGAATCGGGATACGCCCCGAAGTCATTGCGGAACATTTCGAGGCCTTTTCCGATGGCGTCGATGGTGGCGGCGACGGCGACTTTGCGGGCCTGGCCTCTTGCCCGGCTGAGGGAGGGCAGGAGGATGCCGATCAGCAGGGAAATAATGCCGATCACGGTAAGCAGCTCCACCAGGGTAAAAGCGGTGCGGTGTCGCGGGTGACGATGGAATCTCATGATAGCGCTCCTTTTCGGGATAACGGATCAAGCCGTCGGTTCTACCGGCCGACAGCGGATTACCTCGGCGAGTTTGTTCGGTTGTCCAATTCCCCCCTCTATTCTATTGTACCTTGCGGCCGTCCCGAAATCACGCCCCGGACGGCGAATTTTACCACGGAGCACGGAGGACACGGAGCCAGATATTAAATAAAGCCGCTCTGTCGCCGCTCGGTCGAGATTCCCATCTCGACCGCTCTGTATCGGGATTCCTATCCCATGTCAGGGGGAAAGGATTCCCCTATGTTTGGGTGCGAGAAAGGATTCTCGCACCAGCGGCTCGAGAAGGGATTCTCGCACCAGCGGACGCCCCAGCGAATCCGGCCTGGGGATTCCCATCCCGACGGGGGAAAGGATTCCCCCACGCATGGGTGCGAGAAAGGATTCTCGCACCAGCGGCTCTTTCTCCCCATCTCTCCATCTCCTTGTCTCCCATGCTCCCTATCCTGTCCACGCGTCATCCGTCGCCCCTTTCGGGGCGAAACCCTTGCTTGCCCGCCTGGGGCGAGGCAGGCCGCTTCGGGCTGGTAGGGGCATCCTTCCATCCCTCGGTCTCTCCTTTGCTCGGTCGCTCCGTCCCTCCGACTTTCCGTCTCCATCATGAGCCGCCGGAAACGGAGTTGATCAGCGTCACGAGGGGCAGGAACAGGGCGATGACGATAAAGCCCACGATCCCGCCGAGGACGACGACCATGATCGGTTCGAGCAGGCTCACCAGGCCGTCGACCAGGGTCTCGACCTCCTCGTCATAATTATCGGCGATCTTCATGAGCATCTTGTCGAGATCGCCGGTCTCTTCACCAACGTCGATCATGTTAATCACGATGCCGTCGCAGATTTTGGCCGCCCGGAGCGGGTTGGCGAAGGATTCGCCCTCGCGGATTTCGTCGTGGACCATGCCAAGGGCCCGGGCGTAGACCTCGTTGCCGGAAGTTTCCTTGGTGATGTTGATGGCCTCCAGGATGGGCACGCCGGCGGAAAGCAGCGTTCCGAGCGTCCGGGTGAACCGGGCGATCGAGGACTTGCCCAGGATATTGCCCATGATGGGTATTTTCAGCATCACCAGATCGACGGCGTAGCGGCCGGATTGCGATTTACGGATTAATTTAAGCAGCAGGAAAAAGACGATCGGGGAAAACAGGATAATCACCCAGCCCGGCGGCTTTCCATTGACAAACCAGTTGGAGATGCCGATCAGGGTCTGGGTCATGCCGGGCAGTTCAGTGCCGAAATCCTTAAAAATCTCCTGGAATTTAGGGACAACGGCGACCATGATGCCGGCCACGATGCCCACGGCGAAGGTGATGACCACGGAGGGGTAGATCATGGCCCCGACGACTTTTCGTTTGAGGCGCTGGGCTTTTTCCATGAAGTCGGCCAGACGTTGGAGGATGGTATCGAGGACACCGCCCGCCTCGCCGGCGGCCACCATGTTGCAATAGAGGCGGTCGAAGGCCTTGGGCTGGCCGGCCATGGCCTCGGAGAGGGTGGCCCCGCCTTCGATGTCGTCGGCCACGTTGCGAAGAATGCTCTTGAGCATGCCGGGCTTCTGTTGCTGTTCAAGAATCCGCAGGCTGCGGAGGATGGGCAGGCCGGCGTCCTGGAGGGTTGATAATTGGCGGGTGAACTGGGTGATTTCCTTGACCTTGACCCGTCCGATACCACCGACGGATTTTTTCTTCTGGCCGCCCTTGCCGCCCCCGCCTCCACCCTTACCTCCGCCCTTGGCGGCCAGGCGTTTTCCGCCTTTCTGGCGAAGCTTGGTTGGATAGTAGCCGAGGCTGCGAATCTTGCTTAGGGCCTCCTCGGTGGATTCGGCCTCGATGGTGTCCTTGACCTCCTGCCCGGTCTGATTCATTGCTTCATATTGGAAGGTTGGCATGGTTTAGAGCTCCTCGACGAGAGTTTCCTTGGCCACTTCCTCGATCGTGGTCACGCCCTCGTAGATGGCCAACAGGCCGGATTCCCGCAAGGTACGCATGCCATACTTGCGGGCCGCCCGGCGCAGGATATTGGTCGAACCGCGCTGCATAATCAGCTCGCGGATGTCGTCGTTCAAGGTCATGATTTCAAAAAGACCCATACGGCCTTTATAGCCGGTGTTGTTGCAATAGTCGCAGCCCTTGCCGTACATGAAGGTACGGCCCCGGACATCCTCGGGCCGCAACTCGAGCTCCATCAACATATCCTCACTGGGGTGGAACTCTTCTTTACAGTTTTCACAGATCCGCCGAACCAGCCGCTGGGCCACGATGGCCTCGATGGTGGCGGTGACCAGGAAGGGCTCGAGGCCCAGGTCGACAAGGCGGGCAATGGTTGACGGCGCATCGTTCGTATGAAGGGTGGTAAAGACCAGGTGTCCGGTCAAGGAGGCCTGTACGGCGATCTGAGCGGTCTCCAAGTCGCGGATTTCGCCGACGAGTATGATATCGGGGTCTTGGCGCAGGAAGCTGCGGAGGCACTTGGCGAAAGTCAGGCCGATATCCTGGTTGATCTGGCACTGGATCAGGCCGTCGATATCGTATTCCACGGGATCCTCGGCGGTGAGGATCTTCACGTCAACCGTATTTAATTCATTGAGGGCGGAATAGAGGGTGGTGGTTTTACCTGATCCGGTCGGACCGGTGCAGATGATAATACCGTTCGGTTTGCGGATAAGCTGGCGGAAGGTGGCCAAATCGTCATCGCGCATACCGATCTGGTTGAGGTCGAGGGAGACGTTTCCGCGGTCGAGGACGCGCATCACCACCGATTCGCCGAACATGGTCGGCAGGACGCTGATACGCAGGTCGACGGGGTTGCCGCCGACGGTCAGTTCGATACGGCCGTCCTGGGGGAGCCGGCGTTCGGCGATGTTAAGGTTGGCCATGACCTTGATACGGCTGGAGATGGCCATGGCGATGTGCCGCTTGGGCGGGACCATTTCGTAAAGCACGCCGTCGATACGGTAGCGCATTTTGTAATCGTTCTCGAACGGTTCAAAATGGATGTCGCTGGCCTTGTCTCGGATGGCCTGGAGGAGCACGAGATTGAGCAGTTTTTTAATCGGGTTGGAGTCGGCGAGCTCCTTGAGTTCCTCAAGGTCGATACTCTCGCCGCGCCCCTCGAATTTGGCCAAGTCCTCGTCACCGGACAACTCGTTGATCAGATCGTTGATGGATTCGGGCGCGTCCTCGGGGTAATAGCGCGCAAGGGCGGCGGCCATCTCGTCGGGGGTGGCCAGGCAGGCCTTGATTTCCTCGCCCATCAGCGTCTTGAGGTCGTCGGTCGCCCGGAAGTTGGCCGGATCATCGAGAGCGATGGTCAATATTTTCGCGTTAGGATCATAATCGACGGGGATGATTTTATACGTATGGGCCACCTGGGCGGGGAGCAGGGCGATGATTTCCTTGGGAATATCCATCTTGCTCAGATGGATCGGCTCCATGCCGAACTGTGCCGCCAGGGCGATACGTACGTCGTTTTCCTCGATGTAACCCAGCTCGACGAGGATTTGCCCGATCGGCCCGCCTTTTTGTTTCTGGATTTCGAGGGCCTCGCCGACCTGGGTACGCGTGACCTTGCCCATCTTGATGAGAATGCGGCCCAGGGGACGGCCGCGAAGCTGGCTGATGGGGGGCATCTTGCGTTCGGGGCGGGTGCCGGGCGCACCGGAAGCGATCCGGGTGGGGGGGCGGGCGCCGGTGCCGCTGCTGGCGGTTTTATGCGGGGTCTCGGCCATGATTGTCACTCATTCGCCCGGTCCGTTACTTGGGACCGGCATTTTCTTGTTCGGATTTTTTAATTTCTTCCAATTCGGCCTCCTCGGCGGTCTTAAGGGTGAGGCCTTTTTCGATTTTCTCGATCTTCTCCTGCATTTCGCCGGGGTTGCGGGCCTTATCGATCGCCTCCTCGGGCGAGATGATTTTATCTTTCCACAGACTCAACAGGTGCTCGTCGAGCAATTGCATGCCGAACTTTTTACCGGTCTGGATGCTCGAGTCGATACGGAAAGTCTTATTCTCGCGAATGAGGTTGGCGATGGCCGGCGTTACCACCATGAATTCGTAGGCGGCGACCATGCCCTTGTCCAGCCGCGGCAGCAGGGCCTGGGAGAGCACGGAAATCAGGTTGGTCGAGAGCTGCACGCGAATCTGTTCCTGTTGTTCGTGGGGGAAGGCGTCGATGATTCGGTTGACCGTTCCCTGACAGCCGGTGGTGTGCACGGTGGAGAAGACGAGGTGGCCGGTCTCCGCGGCTCGGATGGCCGCCTCCATCGTTTCCAGGTCGCGCAGCTCGCCGACCAGAATCACGTCTGGATCTTGCCGCAGCACGCGGCGGAGGGCCTCGGCGAAACTGGGTACATCCAGTCCGACCTCGCGCTGATTGATGATCGATTTCTTATGAATGTGGTAATACTCGATCGGCTCTTCGACGGTAACGATGTGCCGGTCGAAATTTTCGTTAATGTAGTTGATCATGGAGGCCAGGGTGGTGGTTTTACCCGAACCGGTCGGGCCGGTGACGAGAAAAAGCCCGCGTGGCCGACGGCAGAGGGCCTGGACGATGGGGGGCAAGCCGATCTCCTTGAAGGACAACAGCTTGTTGGGGATCAGACGCAGTACGATTGACAAATTGCCCTTCTGGCGGAAAACGCTGACGCGAAAACGCCCGGCGTCACCGAAGGCGAAGCCGAAGTCGGTACCGCCCTCCTCCTGGATTTCCTGTTGGTTGCGGTCGGGGGTGATGGATTTCATCAAGCCGACGGTGTCCTCCGGTTCGAGGACCTTGGTTTCCAGAGAACGGAGCCGCCCGTGAAGGCGCAGCACCGGCGGGCGATTCACCGTAAGGTGAATGTCAGACGCCCCGCGTTTGATGCAGGTCTCCAAGATACGATCAATGTGCAACGTGCCCATAAGATTTCCCGCTTAGCAAGTTTCGGCCCGCCGCGGATCATTAGGCGGGGGCCGTGAATCAGTCCTCCTGCTCGATCACCACGCCTTCGGCCTGGGCGTGACGAGCCACTTCCGCCAGGGTCGTGATGCCCCGCAATATCTTGATTTTCCCGTCCTCGACGAGGGTGCGCATGCCGCTGGCCCGGGCGACCTTGCGAATCTGGCTGGTGGGGGCCCGATTGAAGGCCAGCTCGCGCAGCTCGTTATTCATGGTCAGCATCTCGAAAATGCCCTGGCGGCCGCGAAAACCGGTCTGACTGCAGCGTTTGCACCCACGGCCCCGCTTGAGAGAGTGGCCTTCCAATTCCTGGTCGGTCATGCCGATCGCCCGCATGAACTGCCGGTTGGGCGAGGGATCGTCCTCTTTGCATTCCTCGCAAATGATCCGAATCAGACGCTGGGCCATGATCGCCTGGATCGAGCTGGCCACCAGGAAGGGTTTGATGCCCATGTCGATCAGACGAGTGATCGCCCCGGGAGCGTCGTTGGTATGCAGGGTGCTGAAGACCAGGTGGCCGGTGAGGGCCGCCTGGATGGCCACCTCGCCGACCTCCATGTCGCGAATCTCACCGACGAGGATGATATTCGGTGCCTGACGCAGCATGGCCCGGAGAATACGGGCGAAGGTCAGGCCGATGTCGTCGCGAACCTGGCACTGATTGATGCCGGGGAAGTTATACTCGACCGGATCCTCGGCGGTAATGATCTTGCGGTCCGGACGGTTCAATTCCTGCAGCGCGGAATAGAGCGTGGTGGTCTTGCCCGAACCGGTCGGCCCGGTGACCAGGAAGATGCCGTTCGGCCGCTTGATGATGTTCATGAAGGTTTCATAGTTGTCCTGCTCGAAGCCGAGGCTCTGGATGCCGACGCGGACGGATTCAGGCCGTAAAATACGCAGCACCACGCTTTCGCCGTGATAACCCGGACAGGAACTGACCCGGAAGTCGATGTCGTCGTTACCGAAGCGCATTTTGATGCGGCCGTCCTGCGGCACGCGTTTTTCGGCGATATCGATGCCGGCCATCAGCTTGAGCCGGGCCAGGACCGCGCCCTGGACGGATTTGGGGATTTTTTCCTTCTCGATACACACCCCATCGATACGGTAGCGTACGCGAACGCGATCGGTCATCGGCTCGATGTGAATATCGCTGGCCCGGGTGCGGACGGCCTCGCCGATCACCTGGTTGATCAAGCGGATAATCGGGGCGTCGTCATCCTCCTCGACGAGACGGCCGGCCCCTTCCAGTCCCTCGTCGGGTTGGTCCTCGTCGATACTGTGGACCGCCTCCTTGATCTGGCTGTCGTAGCCGGACATGAAGGTGTCAATAAACTTTTGGATTTTGCTGGCCGGGGCCAAGGCACACTCGATGTTGGGGTTGAGTTTGAAACGCAGCAGGTCGAGCTTGTCCAGGTCCAGTGGATCGGAGATGACCACCTTGAGCCGGCCGTCCTCCTCGCCCAAGGGCAGAACCTTGAGGTCCTTAATCATCTTGGCCGGGATCAGTTTGAGATTGGCGGTCACCTCGGAGGTCTTGTCGAGATTGACGTACCGCATGTCGAACTGCTTGGCGAGGGCCTTGGTGACATCCTTTTCCGAGCAGAGTTCCAACTCGATCAGGGCCTCGCCCAGCCGTCGGTTATGCTCCTTGGCGTAGCGGATGGCGTCCTTGAGGGCGTTGATGCTGAGCAGTTTGTTCTTAACGAGGATTTCGCCGAGTTTGTATTTGCTTCTGGCCATGCGTCTTGGTGTGCTTCCGGGGAAAAATTTTCAGTGCCGGCTGCCGCGGGTACGTGGCCGTCGCCGCTGACCCATTTCCGCCACAACGGCGGGCTCCCTTGCAGTTACATCCTATTGTAGAACAAACCCCCCTCTTGCATCAAGCGCGGTCCTGCAAGGAAAAGGGACCGAGGGCAACCTTCCGGATGTTGACCTGTCCCGGACCCTCCTGCCAATCGAACTCGACAAGGTCGGCATCGGCGCCCGGACGGCAGATCCAAGGTTCGATGACCTGGCTGAATAATGCCCGAGGATTGATCGCGGCCATCCGGAGCGCGTCGGTCATCGAGACACAACCATCGAGAATGGCATGGCGAATGATTCGGGGCATGTCGGCCGCCGAGCCGGCCAGATACGGCGTGCCGGGCAGGACAACCTTGTTTTCGGGGGTAAGCTCGACCTCCATGCGGCCAAGCCGGTGCCGACCGGGAGGCATGCCTGCCGCACTCATGGCGTCGGTGATCAAAATACTCCGGGCCGGGGTTTTGATACGGAGAACGCATTTCAGGGTGGTGGCGGGGATGTGGTGCCCGTCGGAGATGAAGCTGGCCCAGAGGCGGTCCTCGGCCAATTGATGCCAAATGTAGTTGTTGAGTCGGGGCAGCGTGGCATGGCTGCCGTTGCACAGGTGGGTGCAAAGGCGGGCGCCGGCCTCGACGGCCATTTTGATGGCCGGCAGGTCGGCGTTGTGGTGTCCCAGCGAAACGATCACATTTTTCGACACGGCGTGGCGAATGACGGCCTCGGCGCCCGTTTGCTCGGGAGCCAGGGTCAGCAGGGCGACCTTACCGCGGGACGCTTCCCAGATACGTTCAAAGTCGGCTACGTTCGGCGCCCGCACATGCTCGAGCGGATGAGCCCCGCGCGGCCCGTCCTCCGGATTGAGGAACGGACCTTCCACGTGAATTCCCACGCAGCTTCGTTTCACAAAGGGATTCGTTTCCATCGTTTCGGCGATGGCGGCGGCCTGATGGCAGAGGGCGTCGAGGCTGTTGGTGATGATCGTGGCCAGAAAATGCGTCGTGCCGGTTTTCAGCATGGCCTCGGCCATGTAAGCGACATCCTCGGGTTTCAGGTCGGGCGCGCAGAACTCCCGACCGACGAAACCGTTGATCTGAATGTCGAAAAAGCCGGGAGACAGCCAGCGTTGTACCCCGGCGGGCTCGCCGAGACGATCGACACTTTGAACTCTGGTGATTTTCCCGTCGGCGATCTGGATCTCCGTCGGCCGCCCGTCGGGAAAAAGCCGGCCGCGAAAAGTCGAAGGTTCGTTTTGCTTCAGGCCCATGTAAATTCTCCAGTAGATTTTGCGAGCTTCACAATCCTGGTCAGGTCATCAAGTCGCATACGATCCGTGTCCCCGATGGACGACAAGCGTTTCTTGGCCTCTCGTCTTCCGCCGCGTGCATCCGAAAAAAGATGGCACAGGGAATTCTGACGTACTTGGGAATACTCATACTATACTCTTCAGCCTTAAAACCACGGGCAGATCCTTGTTCCACCGAGGCGTGACAAGGGCCCAGCTATGCCACCTGCCACTCAATTTCGGATGCTCCCCCTTCCACCGTATTTACCTAATCAAAATATTCCTGTATCGCCATCCTGTCCAGCACTTGGTTCCATGGTGTGGTGGTTGTACTATTGTCAAATTGCTGGAGGTTTGACATGCATGTTTACACTTATTCCGAAGCCAGACAAAAACTCGCCAGCGTGCTGGATCGGGCGAAGTCCACCGGCAAGGTTCTTATCCGACGAAAAGATGGAAGCATTTTTGCGCTTACCCCCGAGCAGGCCGGCCGCTCTCCACTTGATGTTCCCGCGATTCAAGCAAAAGTGTCCACCCGCGAGTTGGTGGACATCGTGAAAAAGGGGCGACGTAAAACCAGAGGGCGGAGGCGACGGAACTGACCGCGTACTGCGTTTATTCGTGCAACTCGACGACATCCCGGTCGTTCAAAATGTGGCGGCCTTGCACCTGCTGGCCGGCGAAAACCTGCTCGCCCCAGATGCGAGCAAACTTCAGTTTTTCAGCCAGATCCTTGTGAATACTCCGGGCCAGTTCCTCCACCGTGCTGCCGGTCGGCAGGATGAAAGGCTTGTCCTTGTCGGCCGGCTTACCGGGCTCCTTGGAATAGACGCGAATCACGTCGAGCATGGTAAAAAGCCGGCGCATCATTTCATCGAGACCTTCACCGGTAACCGATGAGACCGGCAGCATGGGTGGTTTGGCCGGCCGGAGTTCCCTCAGGACGGCCAAATTGTCGGACGCGGCCGGCAGGTCGGCCTTGGTACAAACGATCACCCCTTGCGGACCGATTCTCATTTCGTCGTCATCTTCATCCTCGGAAGTGTCGAGCGGAATATCCTTTTCCTTCAGGATATTCAGGAGCGTGTCGATGTCCTCCAACACGCCGGCCGAGGCCAGATCGACCACCAACGCCACGACCTGTCCGTTTCTCAGGGCGTTGACCATTCCCCCGGGAACGTGCTCGGGCGTGACCGGCGGCAAATCGACCAACTCAATAGGCACATCCTCAAAATAGGCCATCCCGGGCACGGGCAGCGGCGTGCCGAACGGAAAATCGGTGATCTTCACCGGGGCCTTGGTAAGTCGGCCGACGAGCGAGGATTTTCCGCTATTGGGCAGACCGAAAAGCAGCACCTGACCCGCGCCCTGGGGTGGAATGTAGTAGGGGTCGAGCGTAGCCCCTTTTTTAGCGGGACGCTGCCCTTCTTCCTTGAGCTCCTTGATCTTGCGTTTCAGGTCGGATTGTTTTTTCTCGCTGCTTTTATGCTTGGGTATGGTGCGGAGCATTTCCTCCAAGGCAGCAAGCTTTTCCTCGTGAGTGCGGGCCTGTCGATATTTCCGCTCGGCTTCGTGGTAATCGGGCGTCAGGTTGAGGACCATGCGGCCATTATATCATTGGTTGCGGTGATAGGAACATGAAAATTCTTACATGCGGGGCCATTGGCGCACCAGCGAGGAGCGAGAGACGTCGGGATAAGCAGTTGACAGTGATGCCGACCTTACGCGGCCGAGCGCGACCGGCCGGAGGGGTGGGACCGAGTCAGGTTTTCCAGTGGGTATCCGCCAAGACCCGGGCAGGTTTTGGCCCGGTGGATAAGGCGGCGGAGGTGTCCTTGCCAGAGTCGGGCGGCAATGGCCAGTATTGCTCCACCGGCCATCACGATCTTGGGGGTGGCTCCTCCGTTCGTCCAGATCGTGGTTGACAAAATACCCGTACCCAGCATGACCAGCAGGCCAAGTTGAAAGAGCCGTTGACTAAGGGCCAGTTGCTGTGCCATACAAAAGCCTCCTTGCGGGTACGGCGATCCATATCCCGGTTCCCTCATTATCGGCCGAACCCCTCAGCGGCTGTAATCGGCCGGCGGGCTGGCACAGCGTAAATGATTATAGGACCTTATGTGGGGGATGGGTCTGGACGAGAGCACTTTGGCCAGCAACCCTCCGGGCCAAATAGATTATTCGTGCGAGCGGCAGGCCAGATGCGACCGGTCGATGTGGAAATCCTCCACTCCTTGCGGGACCGCCCGGACCTTCATCTGGCGGGCCAATTGCTTCATCTGGCTTGGCGGGACAAGTTCTCCGCCGACGGCCCAGGCCAGCAGCTTCGGCGAATTCTGGGTGCCCAGCGGCAGAACCTGCTTGTGCAGAATGGCGTCACAGAACCATTGATCCTGGAGCATTCGATTGGCGCTGGCGGTGATATCCATGATGTCGCGCATGTCGGCGGTATGGCGCAACCCCAGCAGGTGGCCCAGCTCGTGACTGGTCACGTTGGCCAGAGCCTGGGCGATATCCTCCACGTCCGGATTTAATGCGCTGAAAATACTGAAGACATCGGTAAAAACGATGGCCGCCTGTTCGATATCCGTATTATACGGGTCAATGTTGTCCGCGAGTCCGAGCAGGCGATCGTCGCTGTATCCGAAATAGATCGTCGTGCGTTCGCCGGTGGGGATATAAGACTCGCCGGCCAGATAGAATGACACATTGAGACCCGCGTAATCCTCTTCCACCATTTCCAGTAAAGTCTGTATCACCGTTTCGGTTTGTCCGGCAAACCGTGCATCGATCACCGCCGCGTCGAAGGGCGGTACGTCCACCGCCGGGCGGTGGCCGATCCGAACATTTTGCGCCCCCTGGAAATTCAGCACCACGATTTGAGGTCGATATCCCAGAACACCCGCCCCTTCCACGGAGATGGTGACTTCATAAGGCAGGTTCCGCCCGGCGGCCTCGCGTGTCGACACCTGCACATACAAGTGCTGTACGGCCTCCCGTAACACGATATCCATTTCACTCGGGCCGCTGGTGCTGGCGGCCAGGTTGACAAAACCCAATATACTTTGATCATGGTTAAACAAGCCGAAGACCACGTCATCGCCAGCTTGAATGGATAAAGTGCCGCGAACCCGGTACCCCGCGGGAATCGACCCCAGATCGAAAATGTCCCGATCAAGCGATTCCTGTCCGGCCGGGATGGTCCCGGAAAGCTTCACGGTATTTTGCCAGGGGACGAGGTTGGCCGTCTCGAAAGTGTCGTTATTCTCTACTTCCTGAAAAGCTTTTGTGATCGAGCCGGACGTGGAGGGCGTTTCCGATAACACCTGATCGGGAAGCGGGCTGCCGCTGTCCTGCTCAATGGGCACGCATCCGATCCCAAGCCACACCCCCCCCAACCCCAACCCCAACAGGCCTAAACGGAACGTAAACGCCGTCGGTCGCATTGCTTTTCCCCTTTGCCGAAGTACTCTCCAAGGGTTGCGAACCTGTTCGACCCAACGGCGCGCTTCCCAGGCGCGTCCAGGTCGGAGCCTATGCGGCTCAGGCGGTCCTATCCCGGCGACCCGAATGGATTCGTAACCCCGTTTGTCGCGATCTGAAGGGCCCGATTCGGGCAGGCGCTTCGTCGCTTTCCCCACGGACCATTGGTCCGCTACTCAAACTTCCAATACATTGTGCGACCAAGTCAAGCGGCTTTTTCAAAAAAAATCGCCCGGCGGCATTTCCTTGGAGAAGGTCCGGTATTTTCCCTTGAGCCGCTTGCTTGGGGGCGGACAAGGAAAGACGTCGAGTGTATGGCCTCGTGTTCGATGACGAATTTTGTTGTCCTGAAAAAAGTATGTGTCCGAAAAAAACGTTGATGATGTGGATAAGCAGCGCCGAGGAATATACACTCTAATAACGGTACAGAAAACGGCCGACAGGCCGCACAAGCAGGGAGTCAGGCATGGATCTGCAGAATATCCGAGAGTTGTTTCCGATTACGCGTCACTATAATTTCCAAAATCACGCGGCGGTCGCCCCCCTGAGTCGCCCGGCCGCCGAGGCCATGCGGAGTTATATTGAGCAGGCCACGGATTCGGCCGCGATCAAGGGTGAGTTTTATAAGCATGCGGAACACGTGCGTAAGGCGGCTGCCCGGCTGTTGAACGCCACCGCCGACGAGATCACCTTTGTCAAAAACACCACGGAAGGCATCGGCTGGGTGGCCAATGGATTGAATTGGGTTACGGGGGACAACGTGGTGACCACCAGCGTGGAATTTCCGGCCAATATCTATCCATGGATGGCCCTTTCGACGCACGGGGTGCGGCTGAAAATGGTTCCCGAGGAAAATGGACGCATCCCCGTGGAACGATTGGCCGAAGCCATCGATTCACGTACCCGTGTTCTGAGTATCTCCGCGGTCCAATATGCCAGCGGGTTTAGGGCTGATCTGGTCGAGCTCGGACGAATCTGCAAGGAGAAGGGGATCCTCTTTTGCGTGGATGCCATCCAGGCATTGGGGGCTTTCGCGATCGACGTGCGAGCGATGAATATCGACTTTCTCTCCGCCGACGGGCACAAGTGGTTGTGCGGACCCGAGGGTTGCGGCCTGTTCTATTGCCGACGTGAATTGATCGGGCACCTGCGCCCGGTGATGGCCGGCTGGATCTGCATGAAGAATGCCCATGATTTCGGGAAATATCAGTTCGAGTTCGTCGACTCCGCCCGCAAATTCGATACCGGCAGCTATAATCTCGCGGGGGTTTATGGGCTGGGGGCTTCGATTGATATGTTTCTGGAGATCGGTCTGCCGACCATCTCCACTCACCTGCTTATGCTCACCGATCGTCTGGTGGCCGGTCTGCGCGACAAGGGCTATCGGGTTATTTCGTCTCGCGAACCGGGCGAGGCCAGTGGGATCGTCAGCTTCGCCTCCGACCTGCATGACCATGCTCGAATACAGCAACACCTTTTGAACGAGTATCGACTGGTCATCTCCGTTCGCGAAGGCCGCTTACGGGCCAGCCCCCATGTTTACAATACAACCGAGGAAATCGATCAACTTATCCGTCTTCTTCCAGCTCATTGAATGCCCTGATCATTCTTGATCGGTCTGTTGACAACCGTATTTGTTTTCCCCCCCGTTGCGCACCTCGATATAATATCACTTATGGGATATCTCCTTTGCTCAACCACACGCCATTTCTACCACAATGCGGATGTTT
>CAYNYK010000077.1:0-25303 GCA_964401335.1 uncultured Planctomycetales bacterium | reverse complement strand
ACCAACAGGTCAATTATCCCACCCCGGAGGACACTCTCATAGTTTCTTCGGGCTGGTATTGGAAACCCTTGCTTGCGCCGCAGGCTGGTAGTGCCCTTGAATTCGGGCGGCGGCGGCCCTATCGTACCGGCTTTACGCAAGATGGATGGTGTATGTCAGAGCAGTTAAAGGACGATCTCAAGAAGGTAATGGCCGAGGCCGAGCAGTTGATCGCCGCGGCCAAAACAGTGGACGAGTTACGTTTGGCGGAGAGCCGCCTGACGGGCAAAAAAGGTACACTCGGCCAGCTTCTAACCTCCATCGGCAAGCTGCCCAAGGAAGACCGGGCGGAGGCCGGCCAGCGGATCAATCTGGCCAAAAGGGACATCGAGGACAAATTCACCCTTGCCCGGGCACGTTTGGAGGCGGCCGCCCCCAAAGCGGCAGCCGAGCAGACTTTCGATCCGACCCTGCCGGGCGCGGTTGTGCCCCGCGGCAGTATTCATCCGGTCACTTCGGTAATCTGGGAATTCGAAGACATCCTGGCCCGGTTGGGTTTTGTCGTATTTGGCGGGCCGGAGATGGAAACCGACTATTACAACTTCGACGCCCTGAACATCCCCGAAACGCACCCGGCCCGCGACCAGTGGGACACCTTCTGGCTGGATAACGACTGGCTGTTGCGCACACACACTTCGCCCTGCCAGATTCGGGCGATGGAAAAATTCGGCGCACCGCTTAGGGTGATCGTGCTCGGCCGCTGCTTCCGCTATGAGACGGAGGACGCCAGCCATGCTAACACCTTCCACCAGTTCGAGGGTTTGATGATCGACCGGGACATCTCCATCGCCAATCTGTTGGCGGTGATGAAGCTGATGCTCAGCGAGCTGTTCCACCACGAGGTCAAGGTGCGGCTGCGACCGGGATACTTTCCGTTCGTCGAGCCGGGTTTCGAGCTGGACATGGGTTGCCTGCTCTGCGGCGGGTCGGGGTGCCCGGCCTGCAAGCACAGCGGATGGATGGAGTTGATCGGTTGCGGAATGGTGCATCCAAACGTGCTGCGGGCCGGCAAGATCGACCCGGAACAATACACGGGCTTCGCCTTCGGTCTGGGACTGACCCGGGTGGCGATGATGAAATACGGCATCGCGGATATCCGCTCGTTGAACAGCGGCGATCTGCGGGCGCTGATCCGACCCGAACAAAGGTTCGGTCCCGCGATTATCGAAAAGGAATGAAAACCAACAACTGATTGCTGAACACTGACCGTTGAATACCGATAGCTGTCTTCTTTTTCCAAGGAACTCGCGCAGTGCTTGTTTCGCTCAACTGGATTCGTGATTTCGTCGATCTGCCCGCCGACGTGGACGCCCGCGCCCTGGCCGAACGCTTCACCATGATTACCGCCGAGGTCGAGGAGGTACACCATGTGACCTGCGCGGCCGAGGGGCTGGTGGCGGGCGAGATCAAATCCGTGCAATCCATCAGCGACGATAAACCGCTTTTTGCCGTCACCCTAAGCATCGGGAAGAAAAACTTTGATACCGTTTCCATCGCGGAGGGGCTCAAGGTTGGCGATCGGGTGATTTTCGCGCCGCCGGGGGCAACCCTGCCCGGCGTGGGCAAGATCGCAAAGGTGAAAACCGCCGGCGGACGCGATAGCGAAGGCATGATCGTCCCCGGCGACGCGCTCTCGCTACCGACCATCGGGCAACGGGCCGTCTGGTTGCCGCCGCGGACCGAGCCGGGAACACCAATCAACATGAGCCTCTTCGACGATTGGGTCATCGCTGTCGATAACAAGTCGATCACCCACCGGCCGGACTTGTGGGGCCATTACGGCATAGCCCGCGAAATCGCCGCGATTTACGGGCTGACGATCAAGCCTTATCCGGTTGTTCCGCTCGAAGAACTGCAAAAACCGGATCTCCCCGAAATCCCGATCGTCATCGACGACCCGGTCAAGTGTCCGCGCTACAGTTGCCTGCGATTCACCGGCGTGGCCCCGCAGCCGTCCCCGCTGGCAATGCAGGTTCGCCTGGCCCACGTCGGACTGCGCCCGATCGATATTCTGGTTGATCTGACCAACTACATCATGGTCGAACTAGGCCAGCCGATGCACGCTTTCGACGCCGCCACGGTCGATCGTATCGAGGTCGGCGATGCCCTGCCCGGTGAGCAGCACACGACCCTCGACGGCGTGAAACGGACCTTGCCGACGGGGGCCTTGATGATCCAATGCAACCGCCGCTCGATCGCCCTGGCCGGCATCATGGGCGGCAAGGATACCGAAATCACCGAGCGGACCACGGACATGCTGCTCGAAAGCGCCAACTTCGAGGGGGCGACTATCCGCCGCTGTGCGGCGGCCATGGGGCATCGCACGGACGCCAGCGCCCGCTTCGAGAAATCGCTGGACCCACACAATACCGTGCTCGGTATCCAGCGGTTTATTTACCTGGCCCGGCCGGAGTTGCCCGGCCTGACGCTGACCAGCCGACTTTCCGATCTGTTCCCGCATCCGCCGGCACCGACCACGATTCGCGTCGATCCACGTTTTGTCTCGCGGTACGTCGGTCGGCAGGTGAGTGTCGAGGAAATCCGGCGAATTCTTACCGCCCTGCATTTCGCCGTGGAACCCGATGGCGAACATCTGGCGGTCAAGGTACCCGCTTTTCGGGCCACCAAGGATATCCGTATCGAGGCCGACATTATCGAGGAAGTCGCCCGGTATATCGGCTACAACGCGGTGGAGCCGACCTTGCCGCAGGTGGCCGTCCGCTATGTCGAGCCCGACGCGATGAGCGTCCTCGAACGCCGCACGCTGAATCTGTTCTGCATCGGCGGCAGCTATGCGGAGATTCATCGTTATATATGGTTCGACGCGCAGTGGCTGCGCGTACTCGGCTACGATCCGGGCGAGACGATCAACCTGCGTAACCCTGCGGCGGCCGGTCTGGAACGTTTACGAACGACCCTGATACCGGGGCTTTTGGCGGCCGTCGACTTGAATCGCCGCCACTTCGATCGTTTCGATCTGATCGAGATCGGTAGCGTGTTCTGCCCCGGCAAGTTCGCCGACCCCACCGAGAGCGAGAGCCGCAATCTGGCCCTGGCGGTCGTAGCTCCCGGGCGCAAGGCCGCCCAGGAAGACGCGCTGGTCAGCCGGCTTAAAACCGATCTGGAAACGTACGCCCGGCAGATTCTTGGCGGCGAGTTGCGGTACAGCGCCGGGCGCACCGGCGCGCCGTGGGAGCATGAAGGCAAGACCGCCGACATACACTTCGGCGAACGCTGCGTCGGCCGTCTCACGGTTGTACCCAAAGCGTGCAAGAGCAAAATCGACGAACATCTGGCGGCCTGGTCCATCGCGCTGGCGGAGATTGACCTTTCGGCCTTGGCCGATCGTGAACCGGTGGTCAAGAAGTTGGTTCCGGTCCCTGTCTATCCGACCACTGACGTGGATTTCTCCGTATTGGCGCCGGCCGAGCGAAGGTATACGGATATCGAGAGTGCTTTGCGGCAATACGATCACGCCCTGCTACGCCGGTTGGCCTTTGTGGACAGCTTCGAAGGCGGATCGGTGCCCGTCGGGCAAAGAAGTTTTACTTTCCGAGCGACCATCGCCGAGCCGTCGCGCACCCTGACCGACGACGATATCCAAAACTTTCGCGCGGACTTTATCGCGTATCTGGAGCGGAACGAACTCAGGTTGCGATCTTGACAGCGCATGCCAGCCCGAAGCGCCAGCAAGGGAACCAGCCCGCAGCAGTTTACCTCGCCGTGGCGGGCAAGCAAGGGTCTTGCCCCGAAGGGGCAAAAGGAGGGGGAGAGGGGGTGACAAGGAGATGGGAGATGGGGGACGGAGAGACGGAGAGCAATTGAATTTTCACACCCTTCTGAAAAAGAGTGCCCCATGTATCGAAGCAAATATCGATCAACCTTCTTCTCGGTAATCTTTTTCTTCGCCCTTCCCGATCTCCTTTTTGCCCAGATGGTATCCGAGAGTCATTTACGCCAGGATGCCGTCTGGCAAGGCGAAGTTGAAATTCAAGGGTCGGTGTCCATCATGGGTGTCACCGTTCGCGTCGCGCCGGGAACAACGATCCGTATCAAGAACCAGGACACAACGGCCTCGCCCCCCGTGTTGCGCTTGCATTCCACAACCGGCAACGAGCCTTGCCTGCTATTGGAAGGTGCCCCCGATCAACCGATTATCGTGGAGACACCGGCGGACCTGCCTCCGGGGGCGATTCGTACCGAGCCGGGCAGTCATGGTACGCTGATCGCCCGGCATGTCGTCTTTCGTCGCCTGGGCGGCGCGGCCAAGGGTAATTCGGACGCGATTGATCTACAACTATCGGCCGTCAGTGACGAGTTACGGCTCAACGATTGTCGTTTCGAGCATTGCGGCGCCGTGCGGGCGGGATTCCTTGGCCCGATCAAGGCGGCGGAAATCAACCGATGCAACTTCGCAAGCACACAGGGCGATATCGCCCTGATGCTGAGCGGTGTTAGCACAGGCCAGAAGACCGTCACGGAAAATATTGCCGATGCGTCCTTCCGGCTGGACTGCTCCGAAGTTCTTCTACAAGACAACGTGCTGGTTGGTCCGGCGGCGGCGGTCAGCGTTCCCACCCTCACGAAGGAAGGGATTCGGCTGGACCGCAACTACGTACACTGCACTTTTCCGAAGGACGAAGGACGCTATGCCCTCAAGTGCGACACACCCCATGCGGAGCTCACCCGCAATGTGCTGATCGGCGGAACCTACGTGGTCGCGGCCGCTCCGCGAACCATACGGGACAACGTGTTGATCGGCGTGGACGGCCTGGAAGCAAACGTGGCCGTGAAAGAAATCAAAATCGTCTTACCGAAATCCGCGGCCACCACCCACGCCCTGCTTACCGGCCTGGCGGCCGAGGCGACCATCCGCAATAACCTGCTGCTCGGGCCAGCCCATGCGGCCTTATCCATCAACGGATCGGCCAAAGCCCCGTCTATCGAAAACAATCTTTTCGACGGATGGGATTCGGCCCGGCGGGCGGTGCATTTCAACCTGTTTACCCCGGCGGCGGTTGGAGCGGAGCTAAGGAATAATGTTTTCACCCGTTACCAGCGGGCCGCCATCTACGATCAGGCCGGCCTGCAAGGTACGGTGTCGTCGGCAAGCAATAATCTGTTCGCCGGTTTTGCCGGTGCGATCTACGAAAACATCAAGGGGGTTGACGACGCGGCCCCGGGCGACCGGCGTATCGAAACCTTCAGCCAACTGCGTCTGGCCGCCCCTCCGACCACCCAGGCCGCGATGGATGCCGAGGAACGCCTGCTCCGTCGGGAAATCGGCGTGGCCGAGATTCGCGAACTCTGGCTGGCGGCGTATCGGCCAATGGACAACTCGCCGCTTCATGACAATAAGGTTCCTATCGGGCCAAACATGATTGATCCTAATGAGAAATATCTCAACGCGCCAAAGCCGGGGACGACTTCTCCGGCACCATGAAGACGGTGGCGCAGCGGGCGCATTTGGCTTTCTTGCCGCGGGCGGAAGCGGGCAGGGAGAACACCTGCGTACATTTCGGGCAGGAGATGCGAACCTCATCGGCCAAGCCGTGGGCGGTTTTAGCCGCCGGGGTGGACGCGGCCTGGGCCGACCCGCCTTTACTGATCGGTGCCAAGCCACCGGCGACCGTAAACACACACGCGCACTTATAGCACTTACATTTGGCGCCTCGGTTGGAGGCGGGGACCATTGATTTCACTCCGCATTGCGGGCAGCTCACGGTAATTTTTTCAGGCGGGGCCGACGCTTTAGGGGTCGGCTCCGGTATGGACTTTTCTTCTTTCGGCTTGGTTAACGAAGGCGGTAATGAATGCCGGCGATGGGACTCGGCCGGTTTTTTTCGTTTGACGACAGTCGGTTCCGGGGCGGCCGGCTTTTGAAATAAATCCAACGATGAATCGCCGATTACCGCCAGATAACAGTGGGCAAACAACAGCTCGAATTCCAGCACCTGGATCCGGCGGACGACCTCCTCGGCCGGACGGGTCAGTTTTCCGGCCCGGGCCTGTTCAAACAAATCGACGAAAACGAACGGTTCCCAGCGCTGGTCCATCTCCAGAATCTGCCGCACTCTTTGCAGCCACGGATCGTTGACCGGTTTCATCTCCTCCAAGGCCAACGGAACGAGCTGCTCATAAACCGGATGCATATTCAGTTTCTGAAAAGAAGTCTTGGCTTTATGGGGAATACCCTGCAACCGTTCGCCGAGGGCGACAAGATAATCGCGTTCCTTCTCCGGCGCGGATTGGGCACAAGTCGCGGCCTCGGCCACCCAGCCGCTCCACAAATACAACAAGGACCGCACGGCGGCGACCATCGCTTCATTCTTGACGACCGCCGGCGCGAATAACCGAGCGTCATCCAGGGATTCAAGCTTTAACTTGATCGCCCGGTTGGCGCTTTTATGCCATTCCAGGAGCGGAAGATCGGTACCCCGCAACATTAACTGAGCGGCGATTTCCGGAGTTAGCAACGATGAATTAAGACGGATCATGATTACCGGAACTTCCCGGCCCATCCTCATAACCGGCGACGAGACGGCCTCTACCTCGATATCGGTTGACAACGGCAGATGCTTTGGCGGGGTGGGCTTTTTTTATCTGGGCATCACTTGTATCTGACGACCGGAGTTTTCTCTCTCTGGCACACGTCGGGTCTAACCCCTCGCTTGAATAAATAGCCCACCCAACGTGTCAGATCATAAAAGGCCAAGACTATCGGACCGGCAACGAGCCGGAAAATAGAGGCCACACGCCTGCCGCATCATCGCTCCCCCATGTTTGAAAACATGGGCCACGCGGCTGGGTTTCCAAGAAAGGTCTTTTGTTATCGATCCGTGACTTGGCAAACGCTCATTTGCGCTCTATGGTGATGGTATCCACAAGGATTACTCGTGGTTGGTGGATAGTCTTCCCTCGGATTCTTCGAGCGTTTGGAAGACAGGCGGTTTTTATCTTTGAAGGAACGAAAAGGTGGGGCTCAGTTTTCGCATCATCAGTATCGGCACGTTAAGCCGCAATCGCTTCTGGAACGAAACGGCCCCGAAACGGTCCGCCCACGCGACTTGCACGCTGATCGAGGATGACGATACCCGGATCCTGGTCGACCCCGCCCTGCCGGAGTCGTTGTTGACCCATTTTCTGGACGAGAGGGCCGGATTGAAACCGGAGGCGATTGACCTGGTCTTTTTAACCACGTTCCGGCCGGCCCACCGTCGGGGGCTGGCTTTGTTCGGGCAGGCGGCCTGGCGGATGCACGAGGCCGAGATTGCCGCGGTGCGTCACCATCTGGCCGAGATGGCCGAGCGGACCAGCGAGGACGAGGACGCCGACACCCCACGACTGTTGGAACAGGAGCAAACCCTCCTGGAACGTATCGAGCCGGCGGAGGACAAATTGACCCGGCGCGTCCACTTGTTTCCCTCGCCCGGGGTTAGTCCGGGTTCGGCGGGGTTATTGCTGACTTTTCCCCAACGGACGGTGATCGTGGCCGGTGACGCGGTTGCCACGCACGAATATTATGCTGCGGGAAGGGTTTACGAACAGGCGGTGGACGTGGAACGCGCCGCACGGTCGTTTGCCGACATCCTGGAAATCGCCGACGAAATCGTACCGGGCCACGACAATGTGTTCCTCACCGGCGGTTCCTAGAGCAGGTTACGGGGCTTTTGTCAAGGGAAAAGCCGGGGGCATGATCGGTCGAAAAAAAACGTCACGGACGGTCCCGCCGGCCATTGCTTGACACTGCCGGAAGAGCGGGGTAGTCTCGAAACAGGCGATCGGAGTTGAAAGCCAATGGAAATCCGCATGGACCTCGCTCGGATTATCATCAGCGAGACCAGTGAGCAGCAGATCATCGTGCTCAAGGAGCATGAAGGCTCACGGCAGTTTCCGATTGTCATCGGGCGAACCGAGGCAGAAGCGATCCATCGGCGGGTGCGGGAGATCGTAACCCCCAGGCCGCTGACCCACGATCTTTTGGCCAACGTCATCAGCGACCTGCATGGGGAGTTGGAGAAGATCGTGATCCACGATCTGCGGGACCACGTATTTTACGCTAAGCTGGTGGTCCGACATAATGGAGAGCTGGCGGAAATCGATGCCCGCCCCTCGGATGCCATTGCTCTTGGCGTGGCCCAGGATACGCCCATATACGTGGAAGAAAAGGTGTTGAGTCAGGTCTGCGAGTAAGGCGGGGCCCGAAGCGGCGGCCCGGCTATTTTGAGGAACAGTCGAGGCAGTGGTGAGTATAACGGGAACCGAAAACGGTTTGGCGTTGAGCTGGGAGCGTTTTTGCCAGTTGTGTGAAAGTGCCTGGCCGGCGGATCAACCGCGACCGCGTTTGATTGCCCGGGCACCGGGCCGGCTTGATTGCCTGGGTGGTATGGCTGATTTCAGCGGGGCCTTGGCCCTGCAGATGCCGATCGAGCGTTGTGCCTACGTGGCGGTCAGCCCGCGACAGGACCAGCGGATCCATGTGCAGACGGTCGGTTATGACGACGATCGACCCGCCATGATCGATTGGCCTTTATCTCTTTTTTATAAACCCGACGGAGCGTTTATCTCCGCGAAAGATTTCGCCGTCCACTTTGCGGCCTGCCCCTGGGCCACCCACGTTGCCGGCGTTTTCTGGGCGTTCCTGACCTCGAAAACTCTCCCGCATTTCGCCGGCGGCGTCACCCTCCTGCTCCATTCGGATATTCCCGCGGAGATGGGTCTGGCCTCCTCCGCGGCGATCCAGGTCGCGACGGCCAAGGCGTTGGCCGGCTTGTTTGATCTTCAGGTAGACGCCGCACAATTGACCCAAATCTGCCGCACGGCCAACGTGGAAGTGGTCGGAGCGGAGCCGGGACTGGTGGACCATCTGACTTGCCTGCTGGGCGAACCAAACGCGTTATTGCAGATTCGCTGCCAACCGGACAATATCCTGGGCACCCTACCCCTGCCGCAGGAGGTAAGTTTCGCGGCAGTCTGCACCGGTACACGTCTGCCGATCTATCGACAACGCTACGCCGATAACCGGGCTACTTCGCTGATTGGACGTTTTCTTATCGAGCAAATTCTGCGGGTCGGCGGCCATACCGGCAACCCGACCGGCGGATATTTGGCCAATATATCGCCGAGCGAATACACCCGCCGATTCCGCAATGAACTGCCGGTCAAGCTTCGCGGGCGGGATTTTCTGGCCCATTTCGGTCAGCCGCCCACGTTGAGCGTCAAGATCGATCCCGGCAAGATTTACAAGGTGCGTTCACGAACGGAGCACCACATTTATGAAAACGACCGGACCCACCGGTTCATGGAACGCCTGGCCCGCGCCCGTCGTACAGGCGAGCACGATGCATTAACCGAGGCCGGCGAGTTGATGTATGCCTCGCATTGGAGCTATGGACAACGGTGCGGTACGGGCAGCATCGAGACCGACATCCTGGTCAACCTCATCCGCGCCCACGGACCGGCCCGGGGCCTTTATGGCGCCAAGGTAACCGGCGGCGGTTGCGGCGGCACGGTGGCGGTACTTATGGCGGAGCATGAAAACGCACATAAGGCTCTGTCGGAGATTTGCGACGTTTATGCGGAAAAAACCGGGCACACGCCAACCATTTTAACCGGTAGCTCGCCGGGGGCGGCTCATTTCGGGTGTCGCAGCCTGGATTGACCCCACAATAAGCCGCCGCCGCTCGTTTGATGAATGTCGAGGCGGGACAAGGGTTTAGAAATACGAGCAAAAGAGAACGACGCAATGCCCCATGTCATCGCTCAGCCGTGCATCGGGACCAAGGATACCGCCTGCGTGGAGGTCTGTCCCGTCGATTGCATTCATCCCACCAGGGATGAAGAAGGTTTCGCCGCGGCGGAGATGCTTTACATCGATCCCGACACGTGTATCGACTGCGGCTTGTGCGTGGACGAGTGCCCCGTAAAAGCCATCTTTCCCGAAGATGAGTTGCCCGCCGAGTGGAAAAAATTCATCGAAATCAACGCGCAATATTATAGGAAATAACGGCCTGGCCTCGGCCGTTTCAAGGACTCTCCGCCGCCTCGGACCCGAATGAACGGAAGTTTTATTTTCGCATCATGGCTTGCCGGTCGGCCATCTTTGGGCTATGCTGCACGGGCTTTTTTGCAACACTCCCCCATCCTCATAAACAGGTTGAGGAAAAGGCGTTGCTTCAGCGTTTCGGCGAAAAAATGATGCTTCATTCAGTCACCATCGGGAAGGAGATCAGAAAAACATGAGTCAGGCACAGGCGATCGAAAAAGCGTACGAATTGGCCAAACAGCGTTACGCGGAAATCGGAGTCGACACCGACAAGGCGATGGATGCGCTGAGGAAGATTCCCATTTCGCTGCACTGCTGGCAGGGCGACGACGTGGGCGGTTTTGAATCCAGCGAAGGCCTGACCGGCGGAGGCATCCAGGCCACGGGCAATTATCCGGGCAAGGCCCGGACGGCCGACGAGCTGCGCTCCGACCTGGAACTGGTTTACAGTCTGATCCCCGGCAAGCACCGACTCAGCCTGCATGCGATTTACCTGGAGGCGGGTAAAAAGGTCGAGCGCAACGAGATTCGTCCGGAGTATTACACCAACTGGGTGAGTTGGGCCAAGGCCAAGGGGCTCGGCCTGGACTTCAACCCGACGTTCTTCTCCCACCCGAAAGCGGCCGACGGGTTCACCCTGGCTCATCCCGACGCGGGCATTCGCAAGTTCTGGATCGAACACGGCATCGCTTGTCGTAAAATCGGTGAGTCGTTCGGAAAGCAACTGGGTACCCCTTGCATTACCAACGTGTGGATCCCCGACGGTTACAAGGATATCCCCGTGGACCGCGTGGCCCCACGGGAACGGCTATGCCAATCACTGGACGCTATTTTCGCCGAGAAAATCGATCCGAAATATCATCTTGACGCGGTGGAGGGCAAGCTGTTTGGAATCGGCTCGGAAAGTTTCGTGGTCGGTTCCCATGAATTCTACCTCGGTTATGCCATTTCACGGAATGTGCTGCTCACCCTCGACGCGGGCCACTTCCACCCGACCGAGGTTATTTCCACCAAGCTATCGGCGGTGATGTGCTTTATCAAAGAAATGCTGCTGCACGTCAGTCGACCCGTCCGCTGGGACAGCGATCATGTGGTAATTATGGACGACGAACTGCAGGCCATCGCCCAGGAGATCGTCCGGCCCGGCTATACCGAGCGGATCCATATCGGCCTGGATTATTTCGACGCGAGTATCAACCGGGTCGCCGCCTGGGTGATCGGGGCCCGGAACATGGTCAGGGCCCTGCTCGCCGCCCTGCTCGAACCGACCGATCAACTGCGCAAGTACGAATTGAACGGCGATTTCACTTCCCGGCTGGCCATGCTGGAGGAGATCAAGAGCATGCCGTTGTCGACGGTGTGGGATTACTACTGCCTCAAGGCCGGCGTGCCCGTCGGCCCGGAATGGCTGGCCAAGGTCAAGGATTACGAAGCCAAGGTCCAGAGCAAGCGTTAAACAAGAATCATTCATGGAATCCGGATCATCCATTCGCTAGGAGGATTTGTTCATGCCCGAGAGGAAGTCTCAATCATTCGATCCCAAACCCGTCGTCGAATCCCCAAACCATTGGAGTCGCCGGCGTTTTCTCAATTCCGCAGTGGCGGGTTTTGGTTCGCTGGCCTTGGCCGGCCAGGCCAGGGCCGGCACGGACCCCTCGTCCTACGGCAAGGCCCGGGCCCCTCTGCCCGGCAGGCGGATTCTCGGGGCCAATGATCGGATTTATCTGGGTCTGATCGGCTCGGGTGGTATCGGCCGTCGGCACGTCCAACAAATGCTGGACAATAAGGACAATAACTGTGAGTTTATCGGTATCTGCGATATCTATGAGCCGAACCGGAACCTGGGGATCGAACTTACGGGGGGACGGGCCAAGGGGTTCAACGAACACGAGAAACTGCTTGAGCTTAAGGACCTGGACGGTGTGGTGATTGCCTCGCCGGACCATTGGCATGAGCGGCACCTGATCGACTCGGTCATGGCCGGCAAGGACGCCTATTGCGAAAAGCCCCTGTCGTGGTCCATCGATCAGGGGGCCAATATGGTGCGGCAAGTTCGCCGAACCGATCGGATCGTGCAGATTGGCATGCAGCGACGAAGCACGCCGACCATCTACGAAGCCAAGAAAATCGTGGATAGCGGTTTTCTCGGCGAAGTGAGCCTGGTTCGGGCCTGGTGGTACTGGAACATTCCTGATCTGCCCCCCTCGGTTAAGCTGGAAGGCCCGCTGGACTGGGACCGGTTCCAAGCCCCTCTCCCGGAAAACAAAAGGTACGCCCTCAATGCCTTGAAATGGAAATTCTGGCGATACTTCTGGGAATACTCAGGGGGCAACCTGACCGACCAGGGCACGCACCTGATCGATGTGATCCAATGGATGCTCAACGACAGCAAGCCTCCCCTGGCCGCCCAGGAACACGGGGCCGTCTATCAGATCAAGGGTTATGAAACACCGGATACCTTCTGCGCGATTTTCGAGTATCCGAAATTCATGGCCACCTTCACCCTGACCTATACGAACAGTTGGCACGACTCGTGGGGGATCGTCTTCCACGGCCGCAAGGGCACCTTGGAACTCGACGACAACGGATCGCGGTTTTACGAGGAGCCGTGGCCGAAGAAAGCGTCCAAGCAGGATCCCGTCCTGGCCCACGAAGTGAAAGGCCCCTTGCGCATGGATCTGCACGAAAGCAACTTCCTGGATTGCATGCGCACCCGGAAGGAGCCGAATTGTCCGATCGAGATCGGCCATCAGGCGGTGTCCGCCCTGCACCTGGCCAATGCCGCCCACCACGCGAAACGCCGGGCGGTGCTTGACGCCGACGGGCAGACGATCAGGACGGCCTGATCAATCGAGGGAACAGGCACTTATGCACATTGTCATCGCCGGAGCTGGAGAGGTTGGCCGGCATACGGCTTCGGTTTTGGCCGACGCCAACCATGAAATCACCCTGATCGACCAGGCCACTGCCAAACTCGAGGCGGTGTCGGAAAACCTCGATGTCCGTACCCTGTCGGGCGACGCCACCCGGGCGGAAACCCTACGGGAAGCGGGGGTGGCTCGTTGCGATCTCTTTGTCGCCGCCACGGACGCAGATCAGGACAACCTGTTGGCGGCCTCGATCGCCAAGGGCCTTGGGGCCACCCAGGTGATCGCCCGTGTGCATCATAGCACCTATCACACCGGCTTGCATTTCGATTACGCCGGCCACTTTCATATTGATCAACTGATCTGCCCCGAGTATCTGACCTCCCTGGCCATCGTGGGCGTGTTGCGCGATCCGGCGGTCGAGGCCATCGAACATTTCGCCCGTGGCAAAATCATCATGGAGCAATTGGAAATCGATGCCCAATCCGAGGTGATAGGTCTTCCGCTGAAGGCTCTGTCCCTGCCCGCGGGTTTTCGTATCGGCACGGTCAATCGTGACGGCCGTTCCTCGGTCCCCACGGGAGAAACCGTACTCCGCGCCGGCGAACAAATTACCTTGATCGGAACCACGGAAGTGTTCGACAAGGTGCTGCCCAAGTTCCGGCGCGAGGCCCTGCGCCGCCGAAAGATCGTGATGATGGGAGGCTCGGCCATCAGCGTGTGGCTGGCCCGCGCCCTGGATCGACGCTTTTTCCGTATCCGGCTCTACGTCAACGAGCGGGCCAGGGCCGAGGAACTGGCCGCCAAACTTCCGCATGTCACCGTCATCCAGGACGATCCGACCGATCCGGATACCTTTGCCGAGGATCGTCTGGCCGAGGTTGACGCATTTGTCGCCGCTTCCGGCGAGGACGAGGTCAATATTCTCGCTTCCCTCCAGGCCCGCCACCTTGGCGTACCCCGTAATGTCGCGGTCATCAATCGCTCGACTTATCACCAGATGATCACCAAGCTTGGCATCGATCACGTCTTCAGCCCGCGAATCATCGCCGCTCGGGAAATTGAGCGATTGGCCCAACGTAAGCCCGTCCAGGAGATCGCTCGGTTGGACGAGCATGGTACGGGAATCTATAGCATCGAGATGGGCCCGAATAGTCCGGCCAATGGAAAAATGCTTCGTGAGTTGGATTTGCCCTACGGCTGCCTTTTGATCGGCATACAACGTGGGGACGACGTGCATGTGCCCGGCCCGAACGACCGTTTGGAAGCGGGCGACAAACTGGTGGGGATCGCCCAGCAAGGTCTGATGCGAACATTGAACGCCTTGTTTACCTGATCGGGGACCGTAATGCGGATCGGCTTCGTGATCCGGCAAATGGGTTTGTTGTTACTGCTGCTGAGCGCGGCCATGCTGCCGGCCGCGGCGTGGTCGGCCTATGATTATTACTATTACCACGTGCAGATGCCGGGGACGGGAGCGGCTTTTCTCGCTCTCCTGCTCAGCGCTCTGATCGGGGTGGCCACGGGGGTTCCGTTGCTGATCATCGGGCAACCCCAAAGCAAACAGATCGGGCGCAAGGAAGCTCTGCTGCTGGTGGCCCTGGCCTGGGGCGTCGGAGCGGGCCTGTCGGCCTTGCCCTATCGACTGTGGGCGTCCATGCATCCCTTGCCGCCGGGAACGGAGCGGGCCTTCACGAGTTTCGTCAATTGTTACTTCGAGGCCATGAGCGGGTTGACCACCACCGGGGCGTCCATTTTAACGGACGTCGAATCCATTCCCCGAAGCCTGCTCTTCTGGCGGGCGTTCACTCACTGGATCGGTGGGCTGGGCATCGTGGTGCTGTTCGTGGCCGTCCTGCCGATTCTGGGCGTGGGCGGGAAACGCCTGTTTCGTTTCGAGGCCCCCGGCCCGAAAAAAGAGGGGGTTCGTCCGCGTATCCGGGCGGCCGCCCAGGTACTCTGGTTGCTCTACCTCGGTTTAACCGCCGCGGAAATTTTCGCCCTCCGTCTGGCGGATCTGGGATGGTTCAATTCGATCACGCATGCCTTTGCCACCCTCGCCACCGGGGGGTTCAGCACGCAAAACGCTAGTATCGCCGCCTTCGGATCGTGGAAGGTGGACGGCATCATCATCGTGTTCATGTTCATGGCCGGCGTCAATTTCGCCCTCTACGACGCGCTGCTGACCGGTCGTTGGCGCGAAGCCTGGCGAAATCCGGAACTGCGGGCCTATGTCGGCATCATGGCCCTGGCGACAACATTGATCACGATACTCGTGATGGGCCACCCCGTGGTCTTGACGGACGGTACGCGGGCGGAGGGTTTTTGGCCTACCCTCAGACATTGTCTTTTCACCGCGGTCTCCATACAGACCACGACCGGTTTCTGCACGGCCGACTTTGATCAATGGAGTTTTCCCGCCCAATCCATTCTGATTCTATTGATGTTCGTCGGCGGATGCGCCGGTTCGACCGGGGGCGGAATCAAGGTGATCCGCTGCGTCGTCCTGTTCAAAGTGTTGTACGCCGAATTGGAGGCGGTGTTTCGTCCCCATGTGGTGCGGACCCCGCGCGTGGGAAACGCGATCATCGACCCCCAGATGCGCAGCGCGACCCTTGTATACTTTGTGCTAATTGGCATGATAGTGCTGATCGCGACGGGATTGTTCATCTATCTGGAAACCCCGCAAAAACTGGATAGCGAAGGCTGGGACGCGGCCACCACCGCTTTTTCGGCGGTAGCCGCCAACCTGAACAACATCGGCCCCGGCCTGGATCGCGTCGGAGCCACGCGGAACTATGCCTGGCTTAATCCGTCCACCAAAATTCTGCTCAGCCTGCTGATGGCGCTGGGCCGGCTGGAATTGTACGCCTTTCTGGTCCTGGCCCTTCCTGCTTTCTGGCGCGAGGAATAGACGGGTGATCTCACTTGGCCGGTACGGTAAAAATCATGCTTGTCTCGGACCGAGCTGGCATGGTCGATATCGTCGCCCCCGCATACTCAAACGCCCGGTCACAACCGGAAGCAGGTCACGAAAAAGCAACCGATTCATGTGATGCGACGCCACATTTTCGTGTGACCAAGGCCGCGCCGCCAACTAAGAGCAATAACACGGAGCAGGGCTCGGGAATCCGGGAAACCCGGAACCCGACATTGAAGATCTCGCTGGCGGGATAGTAGGAGTTTCGATACGAGGCGTACAGGCCAATGCTGTAGTTGTAGAACGAGCCTCCTCGTATGCCGCGTTTCCCGTTGAGCAGTACGGCCTCGTTCCACTCCCACACATTGCCGCCCTGGTCGAAGGTGCCATAGGGGCTTTTTGAATTCTGAAACTCTCCCACAACGGTCGTATAGTAAGGTGAATCGATGGGATAAGGACCGGAATCCGGATAATAGTTGGCGTTGTTGCCGGAGGCGTCGTTCAGATCCCTTCCAGGAACCGCGTTACTCGTCGTCGGATAATCCCAATATCCCGCATGGGTCGAACCGCCCTGGTAATACGCCGCCTTGTACCACTCATCCTCGCTGGTAATCGCCCATGTCCAGTCCGCCTTACGGATGACCGCGGCCAGAGCTGTATTGCTTGTCGCGCCGTTGAGATAGTAAGCTCCATCCTCGGTCGTCGAGAGGTTTTGCGTGCCGCTCGGCTGGCCGTTGTGCAGCCAGTTCGCGAACCGCGCCGCATCGCCCCAGGAAACATAGTTTACCGGCCGGTCGGCGTATTCCGAAGCCACGCGGTATTGATAGGGGCTTCCCGGCGTACCGTTCCCGGCATAGCGCTCGATCTTGCAGCCGGCGGCATCCGACCACATCGCCGGGTTGTACAGGCCATAGGTGTCGACGGCGGCCACGGCGTTAAGGAACTCCGTATACTGGCCCGCCGTCACTTCATACTTGCCGATGTAATAGATATAAGCCACTGATCCGCAGAGTCGATCCGTGCCATAACCATCGTAGCTTTCTCCCGACCACTCCCCCGCGTTCCCCGGATCCCCCACGTACACGGTTGGAATATTCAACGCCAATGTCGGGCCGGCCAGCAAGCCGATGGCAGCGCAAATCACCATTGTCGCTTTGGAGGCGTTCATGTCTCTCCTCCTCATCATCAACATGTCTTCAAGGAAGCTTCTTTCCACGTCAAAAATGCCCTGAATACTCCGAGAGGCCCGAGCGGGGTCACTCGACCAGCCTCCGCGTCCAGGTCACATGGCATCCTTATACAACCTTAGACCTTTGGCGTCTACTTTGGGGAAAATTCAAAAATCGACGGCTCGTCCAATGAGCAATCCTCCGCCTTTGGATGAGCCATAAAAAAACCTGGTCGCAATGAGACAGACAAGGGGGGGATTGTCTATCTGTGTGGGGTGCGACCAGGTATATTCCTTTTCGGCGAGCGCTTGCGCGTACACCGAGGCTTCCGTTTCTTCTGTTCGGCTAACCCAGCCCAGCGCTATTATGAACTTATCGCCCGGCCATGTCAAGAAAAAAATGCGGTGTACCTCAAAATGACGCCATTTCAAGACGGCCGAGCTCATTTTTTTCGATTCCGGCCGGTTCGGCCTCATACCATCTCCGACGAGAACCCGCCACATGGAGCAGCTTATTCTTCGGGGTTTAACACGGTCGCCGACTCGTGCTGCTCCGCTGCGAAGTAGCTTCGCCACGAAGCATGAGATGCAGCCTAACACCACTTCGCAGAGTAGTACGCTTCATAGCTATGGCGACGGAGCGAGACCCGCCCAGGCCAGGCTCCGTCGGGCTCCGCCAAGGCGAACCAGGCTTTGCTCCCCCAGCATTTTCATGTAACCTCTTTATCGCTCACGGCCCGCGGAGACCGTTGAGAGACATGGTCCGGCTCAAGGTCGCCCTGATAAGGATAGATGTCCATGTTCAACGTCCTAAGCCTGTTGGACTGGCTTATTATTTGCTGTCCGCTGATTGTCGTACTGCTCGTCGTAATCAGCAGCCGCCGGCATGTGCGCAGCGTGGCTGATTTCCTGGCCGCCAATCGCTGCGCCGGCCGATACGCCCTGGGGGTGGCCCAAACCTTCTCCGCCTTCGGGGCGATTACGGTACTGGCCTGGTTTGAGCTTTATTACCGCTCCGGCTTCGTCGCCAGTTGGTGGGACAAGATCACCCTACCCCTCGCCCTGGTCATCGGGCTGACCGGCTGGGTCATCTATCGCTTTCGCCAGACGCGCTGCATGACCATCGCCGAGTTTTTTGAACGCCGCTACAGCAAACGGTTTCGTGTTTTCATGGGATTTCTGGCCTTCGGGGCGGGCGTTTTCAATTTCGGCATTTTTCCGTCGGTTGGCAGTAAATTCGTGATTTATTTCTGCGATTTACCGTCGCTGATGGCCCCGGTGATTGATTTCACTCTATGGGGTACGCATATCCATTGGACCTGCGATCTGACCTACGCACTGGTCATGTTGATCCTGCTGGTACTGCCTCTCATGCTCACCCTGGGCGGACAGGTCAGCGTGCTGGCCGCCAGCTTCATCAACGGTATCATGGCTATTATCGCCATACTGGTCGTCTGCGGAGCGTTGCTGGGCCAATTCAGTTGGGAACAAATCGGCGATTCCCTGGCCATGGCTCCGCTAAAAGAATCGATGGTCCAATTCCGGTATGCGGAGAAAACAAAAAACTACAACCTTGGATATTTCCTGATTATCGGTTTCACCATGTTGTACGGCCAGATGGCCTGGCAGGGCCAACAGGGTTTCAACTGCTGCGCGAAAAACGCACACGAGTCCTGGATGAGCCGCCGACTCAGTTTTCTCATGAGCGTCAGTTTAGTCCAACTCTTTCCCTTGCTGTGCGCGGTCTGCGCATTCACGGTCATGCATCACTCCGATTTCGCGGATAAAGTCGTTCAGATTAATAAGGCCCTCGACCATATCGACAACCCTCAGATGGTCACCCAGATGACCGTGCCCATCACCTTGAGTCGTATTCTGCCGGCGGGCATTCTCGGTTGCCTCTGCGCTCTGCTCATTGGCGGTCATATCACCCTGCACTCCGTGTACCTGCATGCCTGGGGAAGTATTTTCATTCAGGACGTAGTGATGCAGTTCCGCAAAAAACCCTTGACCCCGGAGCAACACATTCGCTGGTTGCGCTACGCCATCTGCGGGGTAGCCGTTTATATCTATTTCTTCAGCCTCTTCTATCAACACCGCCAGGACATTTTCATGTTCTTCGCGATCACCGGAACGATCTATCTCGGGGGAGCGGGGGCGGCGATTATCGGAGGGCTATATTGGAAGCGCGGCTCCACGCCGGCCGCCTGGGCGGCCATGATCACCGGATCGTCCCTGGCCATCATCGGCTTTCTTGTCAAACGATGGCATCCGGACTTTTTCCTTACCGAGCAGGAAATGGCCTTTATTTCCATGATCAGCGCAACAATCGTATATGTGTTGATCTCCCTGCTCGGCCCTCAATCCGTGGCCAACATGGACAAGCTTCTCCACCGCGGAGCTTATGCCGCGAAGGACGAAGAGAACAGATCCGCAGCGGCGGCCACCGGCTGGCGTTCCCTCCTACCTACCAAGGACTATACCCTTTCGGACAAAGTAATTTACTACTTCGTCATCTGGGGCTGGCCCGTCGTCTGGTTCCTCATTTTCGCGGTCATAACCACTTATAATGTGCTTGTTGTCGATCTTTCCTATGACTGGTGGATGAAATACTGGAAATACTACACTCTGTTCCTTTTTGCCATGTCCATTCTTGTGGTCATCTGGCTGACCCTGGGCGGCCTGAAAGATCTCAGGGAGATGTACCGCGTCTTGTCCACCAAGGTCCGTGACGCCACTGATGACGGTATGGTTCATGAGCAAGAAAAAACAAAATAGCCCCCCCCACTGGCCGCCGCCGCCGGGGGCCCCTACAATGTGTCATTAGCGTGACAGGGCCAGGGGCACGCGATTTTCATCACCCTGGCCGTAGAACCACAAAAACCGACGGCTTGAAGGGAGAACCAGTCATGCAGATCAGTGACGCATTGACCAAGGCAATCAATGATCAGATCCAGAAAGAGTTTTATTCCTCGTACCTTTACCTGGCGATGGCCGCCCAGTTCGAGGCCGACAACCTTTCCGGCTTCGCCCATTGGATGAAGGCCCAGGCCGACGAGGAGCGCGGACACGGCATGCGCCTCTTCAAATATCTCGCCGATCGCGGCGGCCGTGTCAGTCTTGGGGCCATCGATAAGCCCCCCGCCGATTTTGGCAAACCCGTCAAGGTCTTCGAGAAAGTCCTCGAGCATGAACAATATGTTACGGCCTCGATCAACAGCCTTTACGAGCTGGCCCTCAAGGAAAAGGATTACCCCACCCAGGGCGAACTCCAGTGGTTCATCAAGGAACAGGTCGAGGAGGAAAAAACCGCCGAGGACATTCTTCGGCAATTACAGATAATCGGCGACCATCCGCAGTTCCTGTTCATGATGGATCGGAAACTGGGCGAGCGCAGCTAACCGATTCGACCCGTAAGGCCCGGATCAACGAATACATAACCACTGAGGTCATGGTCCTTTCTCGCTGAAGGCAAGCGGCCGGCCATCGGGTGTGGTAATGCGCATGCAGAAGCCCCAGCCCAGGTTATGCTGCCAAACCTTCATCAGAATGGTGTTCGGCCCCTTACGCAGCTTCACCGGCACCTTGTCCTGATCGGGAGTCAATCCTCGGGCGACAAACAGATTATGGACTTGTTGGCCGTTGACCCAGATCCGCTCACTGTCATCCACCCCCACCTGCAGGATCGCATCGGTCGCCTCGGCCAGCTCGATTTCCGCGTAGGCGTAGGCCAGACAGGACTCGCCCGGTCCCAACTGAGCCAGCAGGTCAACGTAACCATGCTCGGGGTCGGCAACGACGCTTTTCCAATCGAGTCGCCGCTTACCGGCCATATACCGGGCGGTCAAGTCAATATCGGGTTCACCGATCAGGGCCTTGTCCCAGTTAGCGTTCTGAGCGCCCAACTCGAACGGACCGACCACCCACCAGTTCGCAACGATCCCCAGTTTGCCGACCAGATCAACAGGCTTGCCTAATTGCTTGAGTTTGTCCGCAACCGCCAGAAGCGTTGGACGGGCGGGGCGAAGATCGACAACCCGTTCATATAATTCAATGGCCTTATCGTTCGCCTTGAGTTCCACTAACCGACCGGCCGTCCCGACCAACAAGGGGATGGCCAGATCGGCATAATCAGTATCTATTGTGACCGCCTTGGCTACCTCGAAGGCCTCCCCGCTTGGTACCACGGCCAATCCGACCAAAGCGGCCCGTCGGGTATCCCGATCGGCCGGCGGCGTGGCGTTGAATACGGCCAGATATATCCTGCCGACTGTTTCAGTGGCCTCCCGGCCGCGAAGCGAATCGGCCAGGCGAAGCAAGGCCGACCGCCCCGCCGCTTTCTCCGCTTCCTCCACATTATTTATGACAGCGGTCAGCGGCTCGATCGCACCCCGCAGTGAACATTCTCCCAAGGCGCGAATGGCGGCCACACGCATCGCCGCATCGCCGCTTGATACAGCCTGCGTGAGCACCGGTAAGACCAGCGGATGTTTCTTGTCCCCAAGGATCGGCAGAAGGGCAAGCTGAGTCACCATCGGCAGATTCGGATAAGCGCGGACCAGTTCTTGAATCGCGGTTTCGTCATGCATTTGGCGAAAAGCCTCAAGACCGGCGGCCCACGCACGGGATTGAACGTCGCCCATGACCGCCAGCATGGCCTTGACGCTGGAACCGTCGTCCATACGCCCGAGTCCCGCCAGCCCCGCGATATGCAGGGTCGGATTATCCGTTTTCAGCATGAGCCGATATTCACTGACCGCCAATTGCCGATGGTCATTTGTTCGTTCCATGGCCGCCACCAACCGTAACCACACGTCGATCATTTCGTTCCGGTCAAGGGCGCCATCATCGTTCATCAGGCTCTTAATCACCCCCAGATAGGCCGGATCGCCGGTCCAGGCTAAAGCCCGGGCCGCGGCCGCACATACCGGGGGTTCACTGCTCTTGGTGAAGGTGAGAATCGTGTCGAGGCTTTCCGCGTCCTTAAGTTGCCCCAGGCTATTCAACAAAGCAACCTGCATCCGAGGCTCAGCCTTCTCCAGATGGTGACGTAGCGCCGCCCGCGCCTCGCGAGTTCCGGCCTCGACCAACGCCGCGCGGGCCTTCTCCTGCCAGGTCGCGTCGTTGAGCAAGGCGGCGATCGGGCTTACGTCCACCCCCTCTGGAAGCACCAGAGGCAACAAACGTAGACCAAATTCCCGTACGCGCGGTGATTGTTCATCGCTAAGAAGTTTAAGAAAGTCGGCCGTAACCACACGCCGATCGTCCTCACGTCCGGGTACGCTGACCTGGGCCGCGAAATCGGCCAGCACATTGAATGTCGTAAGCCGAACGACCTCCTTTTCGTCGGCGAGCAGCGCGGTGAGCTTGGGTACGACCTCGACGCTTTCCCGTGGTAAAGCCTGTCGCGCCAAGGCACGAGCCTGTTCATCATCGCCGGCAACGGCGGCCACCAGATCGTCGATCCGGGCCGCGGAGACTGAAACACACAAGCTTAAAAGAACAACACTACATATAGCCGGAAATCGCGGAAAATATTTCATGAATTCAACCCTCGGAATGATGGTCCATCCGATCATAAATGCCACGGCGAACGGTAGGCCCGTTGCAGATAACGATTGGCCTGCTCATCACGAATAAAGGTTTCCGTCTCACCGTCCCAATGGAGTTTGCGCCCCACCTTGAGGGCGATGCCCGCCAGCAGGACCGCGTTCGTCGAGCGCACTCCTTGCTCTATCTCGGCGGCCGGGCGGCGACGCGAAATCACGCAATCGAAGAAATTGTGATGGTGGTCCGGATTGGCCCAACTCCGTTCCGGTTCGCCAACATATTTCGGAATACCCAGGTTTTCGGGATGTACTTCATAACTGCCGCGATCCACGAAAAGCGCGCCCTCCGTGCCGTGAAACTTTATGCCCCCGGCCCGCCCGGCGTGGCGATTCTGGTGCCGCTGCTCCCAGGTAACCATGCAGCCGGGATACTCCCAGATAGCCTCGATCGTCTCATAGTTATCTGATCCGGTTTGACCGCGATAGCTTCCCCCGACCGCCTGAACGCTCAAACACCGGTCTTGACGGATTCCCCACTGGACGATATCCATCAAATGCACACCCCAGTTCGTCAGTTCCCCACCCCGGCAATAATCATGGCACCCCATGAAACCGTAATGCCGTTGCGGTGAATATTCCGCCCATGGCGCCGGGCCGAGCCACATATCCCAATCCAGCCCCTCCGGCACCGGCGTGGCGGTGCGTACACCAGGCCATCCATTAACCCCTATCCATGCCGAGGCCGAGGTGATCCGTCCGAGCCGGCCGGAATGCACAACCTTCATCGCCTCCTGGAAAACGGGCATGGACCGCTGCTGCGTACCAAGCTGAACGATTCGGCCGTAACGCCGGGCGGCGTCGATCATCGCCCGACCTTCGGCCACCGTGGGGCTGGCGGGTTTCTCGACATACACATCCTTGCCCGCTTGACAGGCCAGAATAGTCAGAAGCGGATGCCAATGGTCCGGCGTCACGACGAAAACCGCATCGAGGTCCTTGCGCTCAAGCACACGGCGGAAATCCTGATAACCGTCGGGAGCGGTTCCGGACAATTTCTGAACCACGTTCACGGCGTTTTCATAACGGGGTTTGAAACAATCGCACACCGCCGCCACGCAACACCGCTTATCGACGGCCAGGGCCTCAAGATGACGTGTACCCATGCCCCCCGTGCCGATCATGCCGAGACGTATACGCTCGTTGGCCCCCGACACCGCCTCGGCCGCCCGTGCGTGTCGCCCGCGCAATAATCCGCTACCCAGCATTACCCCGCCGGCCAACCTTAATGCCTCGCGACGATTCAACCTTCTTGGTCTTTGCATAATTACCTCCTGTATGCGCTCGTCCATTCATGGATGCCCGGCCTTCTATCTGATAATATGATCGCATGATGAAATCAAAACGAATAGTAACCATAGTTTGTTTTCTTTTGCTTTTCAATACGGCGGCAACTTTCGCGGCCGTTAAGTCGGCGGCGTTGCCCGACCCACAATGCCCGCCCTTGGTTCGCGGCATATTGTGGTGGCTCAACCACAAGAGCGATCCGCCCAACGTGGATAAAACGATCGAGGCCATGGATGCGGTGGGGATGAATCTGCTCTGGCTCCTGCACACCACGCCGCTGGTCAACGATGAGCAGGATTCCACGTTGGAACGGATTTTCACCCAGGCGGATCGGCGTGGCTGGAAGGTCATCATTGAAACGTCCTGCGTTCACCAATGGTACGGCCCCTGGGACATCGAGAAGCTCAAGCAGATCAATGAGGAACAAATCCGCACCGTGACCCGTCGTTATGCCCATCATCCATCTTTTTTCGGGTGGTATATCAACTACGAAATCTACATGGAATGGGACGAAAAATCGGACAAGATCCGCGACTTGTACAACGCGATCGGACGCATGACCCGGGAAGCCACCCCTAAGGCCAAACTGACCATTTCCCCCTTCTTTCTGGCCGACAAAGATAAGATTCGGGCAGATTTCCGCTATGCCACGCCAGAGGAATACGGCCAATGGTGGGAGGAAACCATCCGCCAGGCCGGTATCGATATCGTTATGTTGCAGGATTCGGGGGCGGTGCATTGTGAATGTGTACCCAAGGAGACGCGGGTCGCGTTTTTCACGGCCATGCAGCGGGCCTGCAAGGCCAATAAGGCCGAACTGTGGGGCAACGTGGAAACCGTCGAGCACCGGGCCCGCGATTGGCAAGAATACGCCCGCATTCTGAAACAGCATCGCGAAAACAAAACCGAGCTACCCTGGTCGTTCGACATGCAGCGCAACGCCTGGAAACTCGACCTGGCCTCGCGGTTCGGCACCAACATCGTTTCCTGGGGTTGGGAATTCTGGAACCCCGTCATGCCCCAGGACAAGGTCGGAAACAGCCTGGACAACTACAACGCCTACAAAGCGTATTATGAGCGGATTAATCCAATCGCCACGACGACCCCCTCCGAAAACAGGAGGCCTCCACAATAGAATGACGAGGGTGTTTCCCGCCCACAGAAGTACTATCAGGATCGAAATATAAATCTCCGTCTTGCTTGCTCGAACGAGAATCTTGCTCGAACGAGAATCCTTTCTCGTTCGTTTCGCCGTGGGGAATCCTTTCCCCCTCATCACAAGGGGATTGGAATCCCGGAAAAACAGGACCGAGATGTGCTCGAACGAGAATCCTTTCTCGTTCGTTTCGCCGTGGGGAATCCTTTCCCCCT
>CAYNYK010000076.1:0-25505 GCA_964401335.1 uncultured Planctomycetales bacterium | reverse complement strand
ATAGGCCAATTTCCGCAAGAATTGCGGCTTCTTACTGTTCCCCGAGAATTGATTGATAAATATGTCCAACTCCGCGGCGGCCGTAGCCTTATCACCTGTGCTGTGCTTGAGCATTACCAAGGCGCACTGGGAGGAAACCGCTTCCTCGTCGCCAGCCAGGTTCGCCATGATATATCGATAGATGGCCTCGGCCTCTTCATTCTTCCGGACCGCGTGGTAGTCCCAAGCAATCTCGTTCATCCGTTGGACGAAACCCGGCTGGCCACTGTAACCTACTTGTAGCTGAGCCACGACCGGCTTGGCCGCGTTATAATCAGCCAAGGCCAGATTGGCTCTGGCCAGATTGGCCAGCAAATCCATTTCCACGGTACTGCCGGGACATTGGCTCAGAGCATGTTGATACAGTTGCACAGCCCGGGTATTGTCGGGAACCGTGCGGTAACGATCCGCCAAAGCTCCGAGTACCTCGGCCAGGAACGCCCCCCCTCCTCACAGGCATATTCGGCCATTAATTCATTTTCCGCCTTGGTGCAATCTCGTTTCAGGTCCAATGCCCAGAGGGAATTGATGATACCAAAGCGGGATTCGATGGCCCGATACTCCGTACGCCAAGTAGGCACGAACTCTTGGAACATCTGCTCGGCCTCCTGGAAATAGGCCAGGGCCAGCCGGTGGGCATCGTTATTCGCCTCCTCGTTCGCATGTTTATGATTGTACGCGTTGATGGAAATCGCCCGGCCGACCTTGCAAATGATTTTCCCCAGATCTTCACCCGCCGGGAGAGCGGCTTTTAGATCCGACAACATGCTGTTCGCCGTGGCATAATCCATCGCCTCGGCATAGAACACGACGGCCTTGGACTTAACCTCCAGGGCCAATTCCGCCGAGGGATTATGCTCAAGACAGGCCTGATAGTAGCGAAACGCTTTTCTTTGCTTCCCGCCGCGGTCAAACTGTCGGGCTATACCATACAGGGCCTGGGCCAATTGCGGATTCGTCGGATATTGTGCAATCAGCACATCCGCTTGGCTGACGGCCGTGTCCCAATCCTTTCGAGCCATGGCCGCCAACGCCAAGCCCTTTTGGGCGGCAAAGGCGTGGTCCGTGCCCGGATAGTCGGCGATGATTTCGCGATAAATCGACTCGGCCTGGGCATAATCCTTGGTTTCGGCGAGTTGGGCCGCCAAGGCAAAGTCGGCAGATAAGTCAACAACCGGCGGCAAGTTCGGATCACCCTCCTGGGCGAGCACCAGATAAACCACGCCGAGCAGGGCCGACAAAATCACGGACACCAACAAAGCCCCACCGATGATTCTTGCTTTCTTTAACATGCCGCGAACCTCCTGAGACAACAGGACCGGATCAAATTCCCAAGGCGCATACCTTTTCTGCTTTCGGAAACGCGCTTGTTTCCGAACCACGAGGGCTAAGTTTCTCCGAACGGAATTTCCGGCCGCGAGACAAAACAATAGAGGCTTCTTCAATGCGGCCGGAAGTGGCAACGAACCAAGGTGTAAGTTTTAGATCGTGGTAGAACTATACCACACGTTTATCGGTCTGTCAAATTAAAAATATTGGTTTAGTCAGTTAAAGCATTGGTAAACGAGCATATAACTTGCCTATATTGTTACCCCTCTCGACGAAACCGGCAATATGGCGAAACGGGGTTGTTTGGGGCATTATTTTCAGTTGTTTTCTTGTAACGAATCACGCCGAAAAATTTTTTGTTTTCTTAAAAAAACCGAAAATACTAGAATTAAGTCAATTTCCAATCGATTATAAGACATATTCGTACATTCTGTATATGCTTGATTTCACATGCAGACTCACTGAACAATCAGTCTTGTTGTAACGCTCCTACTGGCGGAAGGAAAATCCGGGTACCGTCCACCCCGTCAGGGCACAAAGAAACGGCCGGTCGGGGCGTTTGGATCATCGATGCCGAGGACCTTGAACATATTGCGGGCTATCAGGATATGCCCGTAGCTGTTGGGGTGGATGGACCCGTCGTTAAGCAGGGCCATGAGACGTCGGCCTTTGCTCAGATACTCCCGCCACATCTTGTCCTGATCGACCAAGGCCGTGCCCCGTTCGGCCGCGATCTCGCGGATAATGTCCACGTAGGCCGGCAGGTCGGTGCGCCGTTTGTCGACCTCGGTTATCGGGTTGGGTGTTTGCAGCAGGATCAGGGCCTTGCTCTCCTGCCGCAGCCGGTCGATCAATTCGTTGTACGCCTGGCGGAAAGGCTCACGGCCATCCGGCCCGCCGCGAACGTCGTTCATGCCCAACATGACCGACACTACGGTCGGCTCGAAACGCAACACGCGATGCCGCAGGTCTTTCAACAGGTCGGGCACCCGATCCGCGCAGGTGCCGCTATTGATCACCATGTCCCGTGGCCGATCGAGTTCGTAGCGCACCCGCTCGGCGAAATGCTCGACATAACTGCGCTGTCCCCAGGTGTGCAGCGCTCCGTGGGTGATGGAATCGCCCGTCAGCACCCAAGTGTTCGGCTCCGGCCGCTTGAACAGGGCCTTGATCTGGTCCAATTCCTCGCTCGACGATCTCGGCGTTTCGGCCGACACCGCCCCCATCGCCAGACAGGATACCGCCCCGGCCAACACCTCGCGGCGGCTCAGGAAAGGCCGATGAGTTGATGTTGGTTGCGCTGAATCCATGGCCCGACCTCCTTCGACAAAATAGACGAAACCTGCATTCAGGGATTAATCAACGAAACACTGGGAAAGTACTTCCGAAAGCGTTGGCAATCCCGGGTGACGAGCGGTAATTGTTCGACGGCGGCATGCGCGCCGATCAGAAAGTCCGGCAGGGGCAAAGTCTTGGCCCCTCCGTGACGGCGATAGCGAAGAAAACATTTGCCCGCCAGGAAGGCCGCTTCGCGGGGGATCGGCCGGTATTCGAATACGTCCGGGGTCAGGATCGATTCCAGTTCCTCGATCTTTTGGAAGCGCACCGACACCTCCGCGTAAATGATCGGGTTGATCACCAGCGTGCCCCGGTCAGCCTGCTCCGCCAGGATACCGGCCGACCATTCAAACCAATGCGGATCCTCGGTGAATACGTCCAGCAGCACGCAGGAGTCGATCAGGACGGCCATTACTTGCCTCTCCGGGTGAGGGCGAGAATCTCGTCCGTGCTCATGCCGACCCCGCCCCGGCCCCGCAAGCGCGCGACCAGTTTTCGGCCCCGGCCGCCGCCTTCGATTTTCCGCAGATAAAGCCGCCCTTTTTCCTCGACAAACTCCACCTCGCTGCCGGGGACAATACCCGCCTTTTCACGAAGTTCCTGGGGGATGGTAACCTGCCCTTTCGAGGTGATTTTCATGGTCGGCCTCCTAGTATTACTCTTACCAGTATGAATTATACCAACCCTTGTCAGTACTTTCCATCCGCATTCCGCAGGATCGCGGCGCGGCCGGCAATCAGGCCCATTGGATCCTCCGGGTCCGGCGGCAGCGCGGGGTCTTTATCCCGGATCGAAAAGTGGTGATCAGCGTTGTTAAAACCGCGCACCGATCCGTCCAGAAAAAGAATGTTGACTCGCGCGGCGCCGTGATTGGTCCGCCGGTAAGAAGGATCGAAAGTCAGCAGGGAATTCATATCCAGAGCCAGAGCGGCAACCTTGCGGCCGGCGGTGTTGTGCCCGAGCCGGTCCAGGCGGCCGGTGCCGTTGGTTTCCTGTAACTGACGATAGAGGTACGAGCAGAAGGCCGGGGCGATTTTCTGGTTGACGATCTTGTCCAGTTCCTCCACCGGGTCGGCGCTGTCGTCGCCGGGGCAAAACAACATCTGCGGAAAGATTCCCGACCGACTGAGCAGCAGGCCCAAGCCCATCCGCTGTTTCATTGGTTGCTGCGGCCCGGTCCAGACCTGATTGGTGGCCAACTTTCCGTCGTTGCCTTCGAGATAGGGAATCAAAGGCTGCACATCCGGGCCATGCGGAATGACTCCATAGCTTTGGGTATAGGCCGCCACCCCCACGCCCAACTGGTGCAGGTTCGACGCGCACACCGCCAGCCGGGCCTGGGCCCGGGCCTTGGCCAGCGAGGGCAGCAGGATCGACACCAGCAAGGCGATGATCGCCACCACCACCAGCACTTCAATCAACGTGAAGGCTGGCGGAACAGAGTACCTACGCCTCAACCTCGTCATGCGCTTAATCCCGTTGTTCATCCAACCGTGAGAACCATATTATCGCGATGGACCGCTTCGTCGAAGGGTTTCTGGCCAAGGGCGGCGGCGATTTCCGAGGATTTCAGACCTTTGATCTTGTCGAGTTCGGCGCGGCTGTAGTTGGATACGCCATGGGCGATGGTCTGGCCCTGTGGATCGGCGATCCGGACGATCGCGCCGCGTTCGAATTTTCCATCCACACCGATGATGCCCCGGGCCAAAAGCGATTTGCCGCCGTTGCGAACGGCTTCGGCGGCCCCGGCGTCGAGGGTCAGTTGACCGGCCGGCCTCACTGCCTGGGCGATCCAGCGCTGCCGCGCCGACAGCCGCCGTCCCGACGGCGCGAAAATCGTCCCCACCCGCTCGCCGTCGAGCAGCCGTAACAGCACATTGTGCTCCCGCCCGCAGGCGATCACCGCGCCTTCGCCGGAGTCGGTGACCATTTTCACCGCGTTTAATTTGCTCCGCATTCCGCCGCTGCCGAGGGCGGATTTCTCCGCCCGGGCCATGTCTTTCACCTGCTGATCCACGCTGGACACCAGATCGACCAGCCGCCCCTCGCCGTCGAGCAGGCCGTCCACCACCGTCAGAATCACCATCAGGTCGGCCTTGAGCAGATTGGTCACCATGGCCGCGATCGTGTCGTTGTCGGCGAAGCGGTCGATCTCATCGACGGCCACCGTGTCGTTCTCGTTGATGATCGGAATGGCGTGCAGCCGGTGCAGAGCGGCGATGGTATTGGAGATTTTCACATAACGGGAGCGCTGCTCGAAATCGGCCCGGGTCACCAGAATCTGCCCGACGTTCAGGTTGTATTTCGCCAGGGTCTTCTGGTAGAGGCTCATCAAAAGCGGCTGGCCGACCGCCGCGGTGGCCTGGAGCATGGGCAGGGAACGCGGCCGCGAGGGCAGACCCGCGCGGCGCATGCCCGCCCCGATCGCCCCGCTGCTTACCAACGTCACCTTGACGCCGCGCTCGTTGAGCCGGGCGAGTTGCTGGGCGATATGGGCGATCAACCCTCGGTTGAGTTGCCCGTCGTTACCAGTCAGGACCGCGGTCCCGACCTTGACCACGAGGTTGCGCACGTTGGCCATCAATTGCTTGCGTAATACGGTGCTTGGCACGTCAGACCATCTCCATCAAATGTTTCAAGGTTCGTTCGGTTGCGCCTCGGTTGGCCTGGACCACCGCCCGGGCGTTCTCGGCCAGCTTTTGGGCCGGCGTGGGGTTATCCACGAGTTGGGCCACCGCCTTGGTCAGACTCTCGACCACGTCCGGGCTTTCCAGGTCTTTCGAGAGGACGAGGATGGCCTGGTGTTTCTGAAACTTGGCCACGATATCGGCGAAATTTTCGTTGTGCGGGCCGACCACGATCGGCTTGGCTAAAGCGGCCGCCTCCATCATGTCGGACCCGCCCATGGCGGCCAGCGAGCGGCCGACGAAAATGACGCTGGCCAGCAGGTAAAATTTCCGCAACTCGCCCATCGTATCGCCGAGCATCACCGATTTGACCACCGGCGGACGAGTCGTACCGTCCGGCGATTCGCTTCGCCGAATGACCTGATAGCCGGTCTGGCGGATCAACTCCGCCACCTCGTCAAAGCGCTCGGGTTTGCGCGGCACGATGACCAGTTGCAACGTCGGGTGCCGGCGATGTAACGTCTGATACGCCTGCAGAATCACCTTTTCCTCGCCCGGCCCGGTGCTGCCGCAAACCCATACCGGCCGATTGCGCCCGATCCCCATCGCCTTGGCCAACTCTTCCGTGCCTTCGAGGTGGTCGGTGACTTCGGCCGTATCCCATTTCAGCGAGCCCATCACTTCGACCTGATCGGCCGGCACGCCCACCTGTCGGAAACGCTCGGCGTATTCCTCATCCTGTGCCCCCACCCAACTTAAAGCTCCGAACATTCGCCGGCTGAGTGGACGGATACGATCGAACCATTTGATGCTGTTGGCGCTGAGCCGCCCGTTGATTACCGCGACGGGGATCTTTCGCTTGGCCGCCTGGGTCACGAACTGGTACCACACCTCCAGTTCCACCAGCACGATCAGCCGCGGACAGATGCGATTCAACGCCCGACGGACAAACCGGCTCAGGTCCAACGGGTAGCGAACCACGATCAGATCGGGAAAAAGTTTTTTGGCCTGGGCGAAACCGGTGTCTGTCGTGGTGGAAATGACGAAGGTGGTCTCCGGCGAGGCTTTATGCCATTTTTCGATCAGGCCTCGGACGGCGTTGAGCTCCCCGACGGAAACGGCGTGGATCCAAACCCGCGGCCAGATCGAGGACGATTCGGGCAGGTCGGGCAGGTACCCGAACCGCTCGGCCCATCCGTTGCGGTATTTGCCGTGGACGATCATCCGATACAGCAGCACCGGAGAAAGAACCACGACGGCCAGCAGATAACAAAAATCCACAAGAAATCGCATGTGCGTATCATAACTACCCGGTCTGCCGGGAAAAGAGGCAAAAACATCCGAATCGGATTCCGAACATGGGGAGATTGAAGAATGACCGAAAAAGGCCGGTTGCCTTCGGGGTGGCCTCGCCGGCGCAGGCGTTGTTCGTGGACGGCCATTCTCATCCAGCCGGCGAGCGTCGAGCTCGCAGCGTAAGGTCTTTTCTGGCAATGTGTTATATTGCATTTTACCCGTTTTGGCTTCGTTTGGTCTTTTTTGTTTCGGGTGAGCTAAATCCATCCTTATCTCCCTGCAGGGGATGTTGCTCCCCATTACATAACAATACACTGGGGTGTTCCGTTGGGAGAGGGAGGATTGCACCGGGTAAATTGTTTTGGGCTGGGGTTATCCGGGCAACTCATTGTCGGTGCTCGGTGGATTTTTCAACAGCTTAGGATCAAATCCCGTTCCGCACTCCGGACGCCGGGGCTCGATTTGCCCGCGCAGATCATAGCCGCATTCAATACAGATCGGCACGCCTTTTTCGACGAGTTTCTTGCGAAGTAATCTCCGTCGTGAATTCCTCCATAGATGGTAGAAAATAATGTATACCCCTGCCGTTACTACACCCGTCAGCGCTGGTCTTATATACGGTCGAATCAAGTGCGGTATAAATAGCATGATGAAAGGAGGTATGACGATGAAAATACTAACAATAACCCCGGCAAACACACTGAAGAGCAAGGCACACCAATAATAAAGGTAACGTCGTTTTCTTCCGCTATCATATTCATCGAGCATTCGCTTTCGTTCTTCGTCCGAATCGAAGAAATGCAGCTCGGGATACCATTTGTACCAGCGTGGATCAAACCTGAATAACTTCGGCCATTTCATAGCAGTCAGTATACTCAGCATTTCGTGTGTGCGTCGAGTTTGGTTTGCGTGAAGCGAGCGAATCCATCAACTTGGCATCAAACCGTGGCGAGTGGCGAAATCCTCAGTCCTGATCACAGCAAGAAGACCCGGCCGGGCACATTTTACATCAGTCATCGGCCAATGCGTCGTAGACGGCCCGGCGATTGTCGGGGGGGATCTTGACCTCGTTGAAGAAGGACATTCCCGTAAAGCGAGGCTCGCGGTTGGCCATTTGCTTACCCCATTTGATGATATTGTGTACGTAGGCTGGATCCTTGACGGGCAGGGGATAGTTGTGCGGCGACTCCCGGCGAACGACCGTGTGCAGGTAGATCGGCATGGGCGCGAGATATTCGATCACGCGCTCGAGCTCGGCGGTTTCGCGTTCTTTGTGGCGGCCTTCACCGTAAGGCATGAGGAAGTCCCAGCCGATGTGGCGGAGGGTGTTGATGTCGTGTCCACGGGATTCCTGGAAAGCGGCGATGTTACCGTCCGGCGGCGAAAAACCGGTGTAGAAACCAAGCTTCAGATCAGGCACGATGGACCGGGCGAACGCGCGGATTTCTATCAGGGTGTCGCGAATACGCTCGCCTTTCCATCGGTTGAACTCTTTCAAGGCCAGTTGCTCGATCGGCTTTCCGAGGTCTTTCATGACCTGTTGACGGGTGGCCGGGCAATAGCAGGTGTTGGCCCCGTAAGAGGGATGTTCCAGGACGATGCCGTCCAGCTTCGGGTATCGGCTCAGGACATCCTCGATCTTATCCTGCATGAATTGCCGGGCTGGTGCGCTGTCGCAACAGATATGCAGGGTGTCGATTCGCCGGCGGACCTCGATCGCGGAGCCCTCGGGAGCGTGCGCGATGCGTTGGCCGTCAGGACCACACACGAATTCGATGCCCGGGTAGGCTTCTTCCACGCCGGCCAGCCCAAGGTATTTGAGCTCGATAAAGACCTCGAGGGCATGGGCATGCGCGGCCTCGATGAAGCGACTGAAGAATTCCGTCTTGACCGAAGCATTGAGGGCCGCAGGATCGATCATGGTCTTCAACTTCGGATGGCTCGTCGGCCAGGCCAGGCCGTGATGCAAGGGGTCGAAATATCCTTCGGAAGACGGCATGACAATGACCCGGCTCATGCCGTGCCTTTTCATCTCCTCGATCAGGGGTAGAAAGTGCTCCTGACCCAGAGGCTTCGGTCCGGCCTCGTAGGTCAGGCACGTGGTCCAGCCAAAAATCGGTCGCGTCGGTCGTGAAGCGGATACCGCCGTTAACGCCCGCGGAACGGCCCATCCGCCGGCCGCCGCCGCGCCCGCCAGCAGGATATCCCGACGGGACAAGGTGAAACCGGGCTGGCGGCGCATGGTCATGTGCCGAGCTCCTTCTGGTTTCTTTTCCATAAACCAGCGTAGTGTTTCCGAAGCGACGTTACGTTGCCGGCCTGCACTTGTAGCACGGATGTCTTACCCGTGCTGCACCGGCGAGACGGAGTTTACCCTTCGTGGCGGGGTGCCACAAGCATACGTTGCGGTCTATGTGCCACACGCGTCAGTTTGGGTGGACCATGCCCCACACGGGCAAGCCGGGTTTGCCGGAGCGATCGACGGGGATCACCGCCTAATGGATAAAGCCTGGAGCGGACGCGCGATCAAAAAAAGGGTTGGCAATGGTCGAGCCGATCTGGTGCTCCATACACTGATGTGGAGGCGACCCGTGAAGGACAGGCGATAATCTCGGGGCTTAATCCAGATTGAGGTGACCACGACAAGGAGCGTGACGCCCCGCAACGCAACAGAGGTTCATGTCGCGACGGCGAGTGCCCCGTGGCTCATGGATTGTGTCACCTATCCATAACCAGATGGACCGCGATCAAACGACTTAATGACCGCCAAAACCGGCTACGGCCGTGTTTATTTTTTCAATCCGGTCGTGTCCGGTTCCAGTTTTCGATTCTCGCGAAGTATTTCATCCCAGGTCATGGAGGTGTTCCGCGCGGCGGCCTCCCGGCCCAGGATGACGGCGAGGGCGGCGTTGACTGATGGTTCGAGCGTCGGGTTGTCGTACGCGCCGTTGATAATGCTTTTATGGAAGGTTTCGATGTTGCGCATGGCGCCCCGCGGGTAAAGATCCTCCACCGGCCCGCCCTCCAAGGGCTTGGTGCCGCCATGAATCTTGACCTGTCCGGAATAGCCGGCTTCGAGATAACCGGTCTGGCCAAACGCGGTGCATTCGCATTTGAAGTAGTGGTGGTTCTTCAGGTGCTCGCCCCAATGGTTAAGGACCAGGCCGTTCTTAAACTGGTAGGTCAGCGAGTAGACGTCATGAGAATCGCTATGGGGTTCGTTACGCACGAGGCGGGAGCAACCCATGACCCGGACCGGCGTGTCCCCGGCGATCCATAAGGCCACATCAATGGCGTGAATACCCGCGTTGACCAGATAACCGCCGCCGAGGGCGTCATCGTTCACCCAGATCAGTTGGCGCAGGCGGCTTTCAATGGTGGCCGTCCGCGGCGGGTCGAGAAAACCTTCGTCGGTATAGATACTGCCGAGCATTCCGACCTTTCCGATGTCGCCGCGGTGCACCCGCTTGATGCCTTCGATGAATAAAGGATCGGTGCGGGTCTGAAAATCGACCAGAAAGACCTTGTGGTTCGCGCCGGCCTTCTTGCCCGCTTCCAGCACGGCCAGGCATCCGGGTGCGTCGCAAGCCACGGGCTTGGCCATGAACACGTGGCAACCTTTCTCGACCGCGGCCCGGACATGTTCGGGGAAACAATAGGGGGGCGTTTCGAGAAACACCGCGTCAACGCCCCGATCAAGAAGCCGTTGGTAGCCATGCAGGCCGCTATAACAGCGGTCCCGGGGAACCGACAGCGCCTCTCCGGCCTCCCGGGCAACTTCCGGGAAGTAGTCCGCCACGCCGGTAATCTGATAGCCGCCGTGTTTTTGCAGCATGCCCGCAATCATGCGGCCGCGCTGGCCAAGACCGATGATGCCCACCGTTATCCTGGAGTTGGCTTCCGAGCCAAACGCCGTACGTTTCGCCATGATCGAAAAGGCCGCCGCCGTGCCGAGAAAGCCACGCCGGGAGATGCCTGTTTTTTCCCGATATGTGTTCATCCTTGCTTTCCTTTTCATATTGTCAAAGCTTCCGACGATTCCCGGCCCCACGATCGAGGGTGGCGTCTTGACGAGCCTGGCGCCCGGCAACTCATTCCGGCGGTCAATCGCCGCGGTGGCGCAGGGGGCGGATATGGATATCCTTGAATCGTACCTTCATGGGGCCGCCGGCGTGTAACTGCAAGGCGATGCGGCCGGTGGGCTCGAACGGGTAATCGCGAACATCGCTGATCAGCACGTCATTCAAGCGCACGATTGCGCTACGGCCGACGACCTTGATATACAGATCGTTCCATTCGTGCCACTTGTGGGCCTTCTGCATTTCGTCGGTGATCTGGTCCCGATTAACCCATTTGCCCACGGTGGCGTCGTAAATGCCGCCGGTCCATTGTTTGGGGATGGCGAACTCGGCCTGCGCGCCCCGGATATGCACGCGCTGCAGGTAGGGCAGGGACGCGATGGTTTTTCCGGTCTTGGGGTCCTTGAGTTCGTTGGCCTCTTCCGGAAGGTCGAAGGCCACGATGTCGGGGTTAAGGACCTGGGGTGGGAACGAGCTGCGGAAAAAGACGCCGCTGTTGCCCAACTCTGAATCGAATATCATCTTGAGTTTTAGCTCGAAGTCGGTGAATTTTTCGTCGGTGGTCAGATAGGAATATTGCGAAGGCTCAACCAGTTCGCCGACGATAGTACCGTCCTCGACCCGCCAGGCACGGGGCGTGCCGTGCTCATGCCAGCCGTCGAGGGTCTTGCCGTCGAACAGTGGTTTCCATCCATCCGTCGACTGGCAGCCGGTCGAGAGGGTGAAAAAGAATAAAACGCTGCCGGCCAGGACCAACCGGCCGCCACGAATCGAATCAACAAACGAATTACGCATGGTAGTGCCTCCTTAGGGACCAAAGCAGGATTATTGGACGTTAGCATAAGGGATGCACCGGCTGTTCGGCAACTGAAATTTGTGCGGTCTGTTATGATCCCGGCGGAGTGTTTGCCGGGGGATAACCGATAAACTACTATAAACTTAGGGGATGAGCCGGACACAGTTCGGAGTCTGCATGAGTAATCGTTTTACTGAAACATTGGACCGGCGCGTGCTGGTCTTTGACGGGGCGATGGGCACCAGTGTGCATGCGCTCGATTTGCCGCTTGCCGATTTCCAGGGTCTGGAGAACTGCACGGAAATACTCACCCTGACACGGCCGGACGCCATACGCGACATTCATACCCGTTTTCTTGAGGTGGGCTGCGACGCGGTGGAGACGAACACATTCGGGGCCAACAAGCTGGTGATGGCCGAGTTCGGGCTCGCCGGGCGGGTTCGGGAACTGAACCGTCGGGCGGCGGAAATCGCCCGCGAGGCTTGCGAAAAATTCGACTCGCCCGATCATCCGCGTTTCGTGGTCGGCTCGGCCGGGCCAGGAACCAAACTTGTTTCCTTGCGGCAGATCACGTTCGACGCCTTGGCGGACAGCTATGCCGAGCAGATGCGCGGGCTGTTGGATGGCGGGGTTGACGCCCTGTTGATCGAGACCTGTCAGGATATTTTGCAGGCCAAGGCGGCGATCGCCGGGGCGGAAACCGTTTTTGCCGAGGCCGGGCGGCGCGTGCCGCTGATGGTCCAGGTCACGCTGGAGACCACGGGTAAGATGCTGGTGGGTACCGACATCGCGGCCGCACTGGTTGCATTGGAGGCTTACCCACAAATCGAGGTGATCGGTCTGAACTGCGCCACCGGTCCGGAGCAAATGAGCGAGCATCTGCTTTACCTGGCCGAGCATTGCACGCGCAAAATCAGCGTCATGCCGAACGCGGGGTTGCCGGAAGTGGTCGGCGGACAAACCCGCTATCCCTTGGGTCCCGACGGGTTGGCCCGATGGTTGTTGGAATTTGTCGAGCAGGCGGGGGTGAATATCGTCGGCGGCTGCTGCGGCACGACGCCGGCGCACATGGCCCGGGTAGTCCAGGCTATCGGTCGCCGCCCGCCGATACCCCGTCAGCCAGTGACCGAGGCAAGTGTTTCCTCGCTCTATCAGGCGACCCCGATTCGTCAGGATAACAGTTTCCTGATCATCGGCGAGCGGACCAACGCCAACGGCTCGAAAAAGTTTCGCGAGCTGCTGGCCGCCGAGGATATCGACGGCATGGTGCGCATGGCCAAGGATCAGGTACGGGCCGGCTGTCACATGCTCGACGTTTGCGTCGCTTACGTCGGCCGCGACGAGCGGGCGGACATGGAAAGGTTGATGAGCCGTTTCGCCACGGAAGTGACCGTTCCCCTGATGATTGACTCGACGGAGACGGCGGTGATCGAATCCGCCCTCAAGCTGGCCGGCGGCAAATGCGTTGTCAACAGTGTCAATCTGGAGGACGGCGAAAAACGTTGCGCGGAAGTCCTGCCGCTTTGCCGCAAGTTCGGGGCGGCGGTGGTCGCTTTGACCATCGACGAGGAGGGGATGGCCAAGACCTGCGCCCGCAAGGTGGCCGTCGCGGAAAGGCTTTATCGACTGGCCACGGAAAAATACGGACTGGCCTGCGGCGATCTGCTTTTTGATCCGCTGACGTTTACCATTGGTACGGGCAAGGAGGACGACCGCCGGTTGGGTTTGGAGACCCTGCAGGCCATCCGCGAAATCAAGCAACGATTCCCCGCGAGTCATATCGTGCTTGGCGTGAGCAATATCAGTTTCGGGCTCAAGCCGGCCGTTCGCCATGTTTTGAACAGCGTTTTTCTGCATTACGCCCGAGAGGCGGGTTTGGACGCGGCCATCGTCCACGCCGCCGGCATCGAGCCGCTTTATCGGATCGATGAGAAGCTGCGCGAGATCGCCCGCAAGTTGATCTTCGACGAGCGGGAAGGCGGGGACGATCCGCTCACGGACCTGCTGCGACAGTTTGCCGAGGAATCGGAGGCCGAAGAGGCGGCCTCCCCGCGTGCCAAGACCGTCGAAGAGCGACTTCGCCAGCGGATCATCGATGGCGATCGAGCCGGACTGGAAGACGATCTGGCCGAGGCCATGAAAAAATACCCGCCACTGGCCATCATCAACGATATCCTGCTGGCGGGCATGAAAGTGGTCGGCGATCTGTTCGGTTCGGGCGAGATGCAACTTCCTTTTGTATTGCAGTCGGCCGAGACTATGAAGGCGGCCGTCGCCTGCCTTGAGCCGCACATGGAAAAAACGCATGACCGCGGCAAGGGTTCGATGGTATTGGCCACGGTCAAGGGTGACGTGCATGATATCGGCAAGAACCTCGTCGATATCCTGCTGACCAACAACGGTTATACGGTGCATAACCTCGGGATCCGCCAGCCGATCAACAACATCGTCGACGCCTGGGAGGCGCATCAGGCCGACGCGATCGGGTTATCCGGTCTGCTGGTCAAGAGCACGCTGGTCATGCGCGACAATCTGATCACGCTGAACGAGCGCGGCCTGACCCCGCCGGTGATTCTGGGTGGGGCGGCCTTGACCCGCAAATATGTCGAACAGGATTTGCGGCCGTTGTACAAAGGGCCGTTGTTCTACGCGAAAGATGCTTTCGAGGGCCTGGCCCTGATGGCCCGCATTCTGGCCGGCGAAAAACCCGCGCCGGTTCAACCGGCGGAAACGGTGGCGGCCGGGCCGAAAGATGCCGCCGTGTCGGTTATCGAGCGCACCGAACGCAGCGAAAAAATCGCCACCGACGTGCCCATCCCTACGCCGCCGTTCTGGGGTTCGCGCGTGCTGGAGAATATCCCCCTGAAAGAGGCCTTGGCTTTTATCAACGAGGTGATGCTCTTTCAGATGCAATGGCAGTACAAGAAAAAAGGTCGGCGGCAGGAGGAATTTGAACAATACATCGAATCCGAGGTACGTCCGATCTATCGCGAATTGGTCGAGCGTTGCCGGCGGGAAAAAATCCTTGAGTGCAAGGCGGTTTACGGTTATTGGCCTTGCCAGAGCGAGGGGAACGCGCTGATTCTCTATCATCCCGAGGACCGCGAGCGAAGAGTGGGGCGCTTCGATTTCCCGCGTCAGAAAAAAGAGCCTTTCTGGTGTCTGGCCGATTTTTGGCGGCCTAAATCCAGCGGCGAATACGATGTGGTGGCCTTGTCTATCGTGACGGTGGGGGCGCAAGCCAGCAAGGTGGCCCGCGAATGGTTCGCCGCCGACCGGTACCGCGACTATCTGCACCTGCACGGCCTGAGCGTGGAGGCGGCCGAGGCTTTGGCCGAATATATGCACAAGCGAATCCGGCAGGAGTTGGGCATCGCCGATCAGGACGATCCGGACTTGCGCAAGTTGTTTCAGCAGGGCTACCGGGGCAGCCGTTTCAGTTTCGGGTACCCCGCCTGTCCGAGCCTGGAGGACCAGAAAAAACTCTGGCCTTTGCTCGATCCGCAGCGCATCGGCGTCAACTTGACCGAGGAGTTTCAACTGGAGCCGGAGCAATCCACCTCCGCCATTGTTTCGCACCATCCCCAGGCGAAATATTTCAAGGCGTGAACGGGTTTTACCACGGAGACCCGGAGGCACGGAGAGAATTCTTTATTGAAAGACGGTTCTTGTAAAAAAGAGCGGCTTTGTTTAATCGGGACCATTCTGAAAGTTTCTTTCGCGGTTTCGCATCATTTTACTCAGCCGGTTGACGGTTTGTGGGAAGGGGGGTACGGTGCCCTTGGCGTTTGCGGGGATGGTCCTGGGTTGCGCTTAGAATCGTGAATATAAGCCAGCTTTTTCTCGAAATCAGGAGTACCGAGATGAAATACGCATCAGTATATGCTCTTCTGTGTGCGGCGTCGGTGGCTTTGGCGGCCGATTATTACGTGGCTCCCAACGGAAACGATGCGCATCCCGGCACGGCGGATCGGCCGTTTGCCACGCTGGTTCGAGCGCGGGACGCGATTCGCGCACAAAAAGAGCGGGGACCGGTGCAGGTGCATGTGGCCGGGGGCGATTACACGCTGACGGAACCGCTGGTGCTTGAGCCGCGAGACAGCGGCACGTCGGAGGCCCCGATCCTGTACAAGGCGGCACCCGGCGCACGGCCGGTATTCAGCGGCGGGCGGGTGATTCGCGGCTGGCAAGCGGGTAAGGACGGCCTGTGGCAGGTCCAACTGCCCGAGGTGGCCGCCGGAAAGTGGCACTTCGAGGAGCTTTTCGTCGACGGCCGACGGGCCACCCGGGCCCGTACGCCCAACAAGTTCTATTTTTATATGCAGGATGTAAAGGAAGAGGTTGTCGAAGTTGCCCAGAACCCGAAACGACCCGCGACCAAGGCTCGCCAAACGGTAACGATGCGCCCTGAGGATTTCGCGGAAACTCTGAAGGGATTGAGCAAAGAAGAGTTGGCCGACGTGAACATGGTCGTCTACCACAAATGGGATGTCACCCGCCGGTTCATTCACGGCATCAACCCGGAACGTTCGGAGTTGATAACTGACGGGCAGGGCCTGAAACCATATAACAAGTGGGAGAAGAAAACGCGCTTCCATCTGGAGAACTTCCTGGCGGCCCTCGATGCCGACGGTGAGTGGTTCCTGGCCCGCGACGGCATGTTGTATTATCGCCCCCTGCCGGGCGAGGACATGACCAAGGCCGTCGTGATTGCGCCGGTGATCGACCGGTTTCTGGTTATTCAAGGCAACGCGGCGGCCGGTGAGTATGTTGAACACGTGCGGTTCGAGGGGTTGTCGTTCCGCCATGCCCGCTGGGTCATGCCGCCCGAGGGGTTCGAGGCCATGCAAGCGGCCGCACCCATCGACGCGGCGGTCATGGTTGACGGTGCCCGACATATCGCTTTCGTCGATGGCGAGATCGGCCACGTGGGTCGCTATGCGATCTGGTTCCGTAAGGGATGCCACGATTGTCTGCTGCAGCGATCTTATTTGCACGATTTCGGAGCGGGTGGGGTGCGCATCGGCGAAACCGGTATCGCTAAAAACGAGTCCGAGCGGACCGGCCGTATTACGGTGGATAACAACATTATTCGGCACGGTGGCCGCATCTTCGCCAGCGCGGTCGGCGTATGGATCGGCCAAAGCGGCGACAACCAAGTTACCCACAACGAAATCGCCGACTTCTTTTACACGGGCATTTCGGTCGGTTGGCGCTGGGGTTATGACGAGAGCCTCGCCAAGCGCAATACGATCGCCTTCAACCATGTACACCACATCGGCTGGGGCGTTTTATGCGACATGGGTGGCATTTATACGCTTGGGCCGTCCGAGGGTACGGTGGCGCGCGACAACGTATTCCACCATGTGTATTCCTACTCCTACGGCGGCTGGGGCCTGTACACCGACGAAGGCAGTACCGGCATCCTTTTCGAGAATAACCTCGTGTATGACGTGAAGACCGGCGGCTTCCATCAGCATTACGGACGCGAGAACATTATCCGCAACAACATCCTCGCTTTCAGCCAGCAGCACCAGATCCAGGCCTCGCGCGTCGAGGAGCACCTGTCGTTTACGTTCGAGCACAACATTGTGTATTACGATTCCGGTCAACTGTTGGCGGGCCGCTGGGAACAAATTCAATTTGCGGGTGGCAGGAATTGCTTCTGGCACGCCGGGGGCGAGGCCGTCAAGTTTTTAGACAAGACCTTGGAGGAATGGCAAAAGCTGGGGCACGAGGAAGGCTCGATCATCGCCGATCCGAGGTTCGCCGACCCGGCTGGCCGCGATTTTCGCCTGGCTCCGGATTCGCCGGCCATTGCCCTGGGCTTCAAGCCGTTCGATTACAGCAAGGCCGGTGTTTATGGTGACCCCGCATGGAAAGCCAAGGCGGCCGAGGTAACCTATCCGCCGCTGGAGCTCGCCCCGATGCCGGAGTAGGCTGAGTTAGAATTCCTTGGGCAGCTCGACGGGGCGGCCGGTTTGTTTGGCTTCGCGGGCGAGGGCGTAAGCCTGGTTGTACTGTTCGGCGACCACATCCCAGCTCACTACCTCGTCGAGATAATGTTCGAGCCGCGTGCCCAATTCCAAGCGCAAATCCTCGTCGCAGGCCAGGCGTACGACCGCTTCGCGGAGCATCTTCTTGTTGGTAAACAGTAGCCCGCCGCCGCTTTCGATGGTCTGGGCGGTGAGGCCTTCCAGCGGAGCGGTGGTCACGTACGGTTTGTTCAAGGCGATGATTCGGGCGAGGGTGCCCGACTGCGTTTCGTCCGTGCTCGGCAGGACGATGAAATCGCAGATAGCCATCATCTTGTAGTAATTGTCGCCGCGGGGGATGAATTCGTAGTAATGAGCGAGCCCTTTTTTCTGGAGCCGCATCACGTCCTCGCGGTAGCGCTCGTAATCGGCCCGGTGGTTCGGATCGCGCATGGTCCCGGCGGCCAGCAGGTCCCAGTCCTGGCCGGTCTTCTGTCGAATCTCCTCGGCGATCTCCTCCCACATGCTGGTCAGGATGTCCCAGCGCTTGTTGCTCTGAATCCAGCCGATCAAGCCGACGAGGTGGTCCGCCAAATGGCCGTTACCCGTGGCCTGGTCCAGTCCGAGCTCGTGGCGGAGCTGGGGTACTTCGTGCATCCCGTACCGTCGGTCGGGCCGGGCCCCGTGGGGAACGATCATGATGTTTTTCGGGGTCCTCCATCCGTGTCCCGGAAAGGTCCAGTCCAGCCGCCATTTCTGATAATGACATTTGAACAGCACCACGTCGGCGGACTGACACATTTTGTAGACGAAGTCCATCTCCTCGTCGCGCATGCGCCCGTGAATGGTATGGGGCTCCACGATCGTCGGCCAATCGCTGATGGAATCCAGCAGATCGATGAAGCCTTCGTTGTAGTCACCCTGACCGCGGTCGTCGCAATATTCGTAAAGGCCGTACTCGTGCTCGATATGCACCGCGTAGGGACGCAATTGGTCCAGCTTGGCGGCCACGGGCTTCCACCACTTGCGCCGGCTCATGTCGATGAGGGGAAATACCCCCTCCCCCTCGCCGTCGGTATGACTGATCACCAGAACGTCGCGGCCAGGGTTATGCTTCTGGATGAACTCGCGGGCCTCCTCGCAGAAGGTGGCAATACCGCACAATCGCGGCGGATAACTCGAAATCAGGACAATCGGTTCAGCCATTGAATACTCAGACCTCCGGGTTAGGTTCCCTCCCATCAAAATTCTAGCAGGCGAACATAATGTCGGCTAGGAAGGTGGATCGGCTTGAGCGGCGGCCGTTTCGGCCAGGTCCGGGGTATCCTCCTCGGCGAGCACCGGTGATTTGACTTGCAGGGTCTGACGGCTGACCTGGTTGAGGAAGGTCAACAGGCTGATCAGCCAGGCCAGGGTGGATTCGGCCCCTTGGTTGAAGTTCGGACCTTCCGGGCTCAACCCGTCGCGGCAGCCGCCGGAAGCGAAATCATAAATCGGCACGTCCAGATCATTTCGTCCGAGGAACCATTCCACCGCCCGGCGCGACTCGGCCAGCCATTGCTCGTCGCTCGTGGCGCGGAAGGCCTCCGCACAGGCACAGCAAAGCTGGGCGGCCTCGATCGGCTGCTGATCGAAACGGGCTTTTTCCCCCCCCCGCGGATACCAGCCGGAGTTCCCGATGAAGGAGAAGTGGCCTCGCTCCGCGCGCTGCACATCGCACAGCCAACGCAGGGTGCGCAAGCCTTGTTCGCGCATCTGCCCGTCGGGTATCCAGGTGCCTGCCAGGATCAAGGCATGTGGCATCGTCGCATTGGAATAGGTCGCCGTCGATTCGAACCAGGGCCATTCCTCATCCGCATGCTCGCGGAACAGGTCGAAAAGCCGTTCGGCCAGCAGGGAGCGTATTCGCCGCACCCCCGCATCGCCGCCATAATGCTCCAGGTAAGCGTGAATGCCCAGCAGGGCATAAGCCCAGGCCCGCGGGCTGGAGAATTCCTCCACGACTCCGACGGCCTGCTGGAAAAGCGTAACCCCCACCGCTCGCAGGTTTTCATTGGTGGCGTGGGCGGCCATCATGCCCAGCCCCCATAAAGCCCGCCCGTGGCTGTCCTCGCTGCCCTCGTTGTCCAACCATTGCCGGGAATAAGACATGAAGTTGTGAAACCGGCGGGTTTTTCGGGTAAACGCATGGGTCAGGTAGGCCAGATAGACGGTGGCCAAGGCGTCGAGATCGTTGGATTGAAACAACTGGTCATGCAGGGCGCAGACCACCAGGGCCCGCCCGCAATCGTCCAGGCAATATCCGTGCTGGCGATCGGGCGTGGTGTGCAGGGCATGCTGCAGAATGCCCGTATCGTCGGTCAGCGTTCGCAGGTGGGTCAGATCCAGTTCGGGCAACTCCTCGATGCGGCCGATGCGCTTGCGGTGCCGCGGCAGAGGGCGGGGATGTTCCATTCGCTCTTCCTGGGCCGCCTGCACCAGCAGCAGATAGTCGCGGGCCACCTGTTTCCAGATCATGTTGCGGCAGTATTGGTAGGCTCGGATGCGCATCTGGTTGCGCTCGATGTCGTTCTCGAACAGGTAGTTGGCTGCCTCGGCCATCGCCGCCGGATCTCGGAAAGGAACCAGGATGCCACGGCCGTCGGCCAGTAATTCCTGAGCATGCCAGTAAGGCGTCGAGATCACCGCCTTGCCCGAGCCCACGGCGTAGGCCAGCGTTCCGGAGGTGATCTGGGCCTCGTTAAGATAAGGGGTAACGTACAGGTCGGCCGCCCCGATATATTCCAGCAGTTCATCCCGTTCGACGAACTGGTTGCGGAAGCGGACGTTTTCCACCAGCCCCAGATCGACCACTCGGCGTTGCAGACTGGTGCGATAGGCCTCGCCATGGACCCTCTTCAAGTGTGGGTGCGTGGCCCCCAGAACAATATAAAGCACGTCGGGGAAGCGCCGAACGATTTCCGGCATGGCCTCGATCATGCTTTCAATACCCTTATTGGGCGACAACAGGCCAAAGGTCAGAATGACCCGGCGGCCTTCCGCCTTAAACTGGGCCTTGTGGTAATTGGGATCCACGAAGGGCACGTCGGGGATGCCGTGGGGGATGTAGGCGATGCGCTCGGGTGGTACGCCGTAGATCTCCTGCAACATGCCGATGGCTCGCTGGCTCATGACCACCAGTCGATCGCTCAGCCGCCACAACTCGTCCATGACCTTGCGTTGTTCGGGATTAGGTTCCGCCAGGACCGTGTGCAGCGTAGTAATAACCGGAACATGCACCTCGCGGAGCAGGCGAAGGATATGGGCCCCCGCCGGCCCACCGAAGATGCCGTATTCGTGTTGCACGATGATCGCATTGGCCTGGTTGCTCAGAATGAAGTCGGCCGCCAGGCGATAATCCGTCTGTACGTTGCCGCGAATCTGGAAGCGCACTTCGTTGGGATAGCGATACCCTTCGGGAATATCGTCGATGGCCAGAATGTATAAGTCTCCACGGTTGCCCAGTTCCTCCATCATGGCCCGGGTCAGGTCGGAGCAGAAGACGGCGATGCCGCAACGGCGCGGGACATAGGTGCTGATGATAGCCAGTTTACTGTGCTTGAATGTCGGAAGTGAAGCCATAACCTAACGCTCCCGAATTAAGCAAATATGTTTAACAGTAACGTGCCCGATAGCATAATCGATTTTTACCGGCGGGTAAAATCCAATAAACCCTTGTATTGAAAAAGCTCTTGTTCTACGGATTTCATCGGCGGCCCTTCGTTAGGTTCTCAAACAGATATAATCCGCTTTTTCCCGGCGCGAGGACATCGATATCTCCGTCCCAGTCGATATCCACCAGTTCCGTTGAGATGCCGAAACCCGCCGGCCCGTTTTCTTGAATGATATGCCGGCTCCAGATGCGCCGCTTCGGATCGAAGCGATAATAATAGAGGCAGCGGGGATCCTTGCCGCCGGGGTCGCGTCCTTCGTGCGCATAATAACGTTTTCCGGTGACCAGCTCCGGGCGGCCGTCACCGTCCAGATCGCCGAGCAAGACCACGTGGGCCTGCGACCAGGTGCGGTCGATTTCATGCCGGCTCCAGATACGTTGCCCGACGGCGTTGCGCCCCTGCTCCAGCCAGTATAGTCCGTAATTGTGCCCGAGGCCGTAGATCAGGTCCATGTCTCCGTCGCCATCAACATCGTGGACGAGCACGGGAATACTGGCATCGACCAGGTCAAACTCGGCGTGCCAGATCCATTGGTTGGCCGAATCGTTGGTTTGCTCGGCCCAACCCTTACCGCCGACGATATCCACCCGCCCGTCGTCGTTGAGGTCTCCGGTCCCCAGCCCTGCGCCCTCTAATTCGGCCGGCAAGGGATGCTTATGCCAGATGACCCCGTGGGGCGCGTTTGGATCGCGCTGAAATTCGTACCACGCCGGTCGCCCGTTAAAGACGCAGGTGATCACGTCCGGTTGACCGTCGCGGTTCACGTCGCCAAGGATGGCCGTCTCCAGGTTACCCGGCTCGTCGATGACGATCTCCTCCCATGTACCACCGGCGGTACCAGGGTTACGAATCCATGACAGCCGTTTGTTGTGCCAGGCGGAGCTGATCGTATCGATCCATCCGTCGCCGTCCACGTCCACCGGCAGGTCGCTGAAGTTGTAGTAATAGCCGTGCTCGTATTGGATTTCCCGCACGAAGTGCTGTTGCCAGTTCGGTCCCTCGTACCAGAAACCGCCGCTAAAAATGTCCAAGCGGCTGTCGCGATTGACGTCGAACACACTGGCCGACTCGAACTTGACGTCGGCATTGATCACGTGCATCCGAAACTCAACGTCACGCGGCCCGGCGCACCCGGCGGCCAGGCCGATTATGATCCATGGGCTGATATGTAGTTTTTTCATGATCGCCTCCATAATGAATCAGGCCTATTCATTTTTACGTTGTCTAAGATTGCATCCAAAAACCGGTGTGGCACCCCGCCACGGCGGGTAAACTCCGTCTCGCCGGTGCTGGACCGCCCCGCGGGGCCGACGTCATCGGGTTTTATGACGCACTCCAAGGCATGCGGCCGGCCGGCGGCACGCGTTAAAGCTTTTCCACCGGTAATGGTTCGTTCTTGCGATACACCGTGCCCTGAAAAACGGCGATGGTTTCCTGCTCTTCGTTGAGAATACGGATACTGTAGCTGCCCAGTTTCGGGGTCAGGCTGAGTTCCTCGGCCTCGGCGGTCAACACGCCCGACGTTACCGCCTTAAGATAGGAGATATTCGCGTTGATGGCCAGGGCCACCTTGCCATGTGTATTCGAGGCCGCGGCGAAGGCCAGGTCCGCCAGGGTAAAGATGGCGCCCCCGTGAGCGACGTTGACCCCGTTGTAATGTTTTTGCTCCAGGCGCATCCGCGCCCGGGCCCGGCCGGGGGCCACCTCGACCACCTCGATGCCCAGCAACCGGCCCAACTGGTCATGGGTGTTGAAATACGCGCGAATCGCCTCCAGGTCTCCCGACGGCTTGCTCATGGAAGCCTCCATTAAAACAAGACTTATCCACGCGGTCGATTATAACCTGTTATTTATTCAGACACACCAACATGAAACTTATGTTCTTGCCCGTCTTACACAAGGAGTGGGCCGGACCGAGTTTTCCATTCTGGTCCGGTTGAGCTGGGAATCCCTGTCGCATGAAAGGGCCGGAAAATATATTCCCGTGGAGCGAGAAGAAAGAAAACGGGTTCTCGTTCCACCATAGTGTCGAAAGCAAAAAAAGTCGGCCCACGTCTGAAGATGTGGGCCAACCGACGGTCGTCGCGCTTCGGCCGCACCGCCATCGGTTGCTAAACGCATACTTGAGGCGTTCGAAGCTTGAAAGTGTCACCCGGTTCGCTTTCGCTGTCGATGTGCATTTTTCAATCGTGCCGAGGCTTATGGCCACACCCGCGATTTTGGAATATAGTCGCGGACCCCTGACACCGTTTTGACTTTCGTGTAGCATGGTAGGTGCGACAAACTATCCTATTCCAAAGGAATTGATCCATGTCACGATCTATCTTATCCCCGGTATTGCGAATGTTTTTCGGTGGGCTTCTTGTAACCATACTCGCGTGGTTTGTCCCGACGGATGTACGGGGTCAGGCCGCGGCCGCGAGTCAGGCCCGCCGGCCCAATATCCTCGTCATCATGTCCGACGAGCATAACGCTAACGTGCTGGGTTGTTACGGGAACCGGATCGCCCGAACGCCGAACCTGGATCGGCTGGCCGCCCATGGGATTCTCTTCGAGTCGGCCTACACCAACTCCCCGCTGTGCGTACCTTCCCGGTTGTCCTTCACCTCCGGCAAGTATGTCAGCCGTGTGGGGGCTTGGGCCAATTCCTGCTGGTTGCCCAGCGCGGATTACCCTTCGATCGCCCGGGTCATGACCGCCGCGGGCTACGATTCGATCCTCTGCGGCAAGATGCATTACGACCGCACGCGCCGTTACGGATTTACCGAGGTGGGCGGTAACATGAACAATCATGTGAAGCATGGTCGGGGCACGCGCCGCCCGCCGAATTATCTGGAAATTCAGGATGGCAAGATATCAAGCCGGTTTAACGATTTTCATGTCGGCGAACAATCCAACATTTTGGATCATGATCTACGGGTGACCAAGGGTACGGTGGATTTTCTGGCCGAGCGCAAGCCGGGCGATAAGCCGTTTTTTATGATCGCCGGTTACCTGGCTCCGCATTTTCCCCTGATTGTGCCTGAAAAGTATTGGCGGAATTATGAAGGGCGGGTACCCATGCCGGAAATTCCGCCGGGACACCTGGAATCCCTGCCGTTGAATTACCGGCATCTGCGGGCCGGGTTCGCGGTCACGGATGTGGACCCCGCCGTCGTGAAAAAAGGCCGCGAGCTTTACTACGGGCTGACCGAGTGGCTGGACGAGCAGATCGGGCAGGTATTGACTCAACTGGAGAAAAGCGGTCTGGCTGACGATACCGTGGTGATTTACACCACGGATCACGGCGAGAACATGGGTGAGCACGGGCTGTGGTGGAAGAACTGCATGTTCGAGCACGCCGCGCGGGTGCCGTTGATCGTTCACTGGCCGGCGCGCTGGAAAGGACCGCAACAAAGGGTCGGGGCCTGTTCGCTGGTGGATGTCGTGCAGACCATCGCCGAACTGGGCGGAGCGAAGACACCCGCGGACTGGAACGGCGACTCCCTATGCGCATGGATGGATGACGCCGGTACGCTCTGGAAGGATCAGGCGATCAGCGAATACTACGGGCACAACATCGCCTCGGGTTTCGTCATGTTCCGCAAGGGGACGCTCAAGTATGTGTATCACACCCCGCCGGATGAGCGATACCCGGCCGAACGCGAACTTTACGATTTGAAGGCCGACCCCGGCGAATTCAAGAACCTGGCGAAAGATCCGGCCTATCAACAGACTATCGAACGCCTGCACCGGCAAATGGTCGAGGAATTGGGCGAAGACCCCGACCGCACCGAGCAACGCTGCCGCGCGGATTACGCGAAAGGTTATGCCAGAGATTAATTGTACGCCGGCCAGGACGGCCGGTATGGCACGGGGGACGATATAACGAACTTCCCGTAGCGCAGATGATTCACCATAGTGATAAGTGATATTCCTTGCCGATGAGGCAGGTTTATCCTCGCCATCATCCCAGTACCAGACGGTCACGATACCATCACTTTTATCCTCGGAATGGGAAATGGAGATAAGCCGTTCCGGACCAAGGCTCGTGGCGAAATCCGCCGCTTCCGCAAACAAGGATTTTCATGTGGACCATGTTCCTCGAAAGAACTCGAATCGGACGACCATGATTAACAGCTCCCCAAAGCCCTTTGAGCGTATCAAACAAAATCCCAACATACTTCTTTAATGAGTATTTGGCAAGGATTCGCCCGCGTACCGCATACCTTATCGCTTGATCCAGTATAATGCCGGTCGAAGGGAGGTTTTATGATTAGGGCGTAACTCGCCAAGCGCGCCCTCGTAAAGTCCTATAATACAAGCATTTACAG
>CAYNYK010000075.1:0-26690 GCA_964401335.1 uncultured Planctomycetales bacterium | reverse complement strand
TATTTTAAAAAGAGTTACCAACACGAAACTCGCGAACCGAAAACGGCACTAGTTCGTATAGGTCTTCCGTGTTTCCGTAAATAAGTACGGAGGCGAATGCCGGGTCGGGGTCGGAAGTCGGGTGGGGGGTGAAAAGACCCGGCATTCGCCTTGAACACGAAAAAGGATGTTCCGTCAAAACTGATTCAAATGATCTGCCTCACCGGACATGGTCAGGAATTCATCATTTGATTTTGTAGCCGCGGCGGCCCCGGCCGTCTGCAGCCGATTGTCTTTCTTGCCTTGATGGCCGATCTTGATTTTTGTCGGAGTGGTCGACGGTTTTCGTTTTCGTTCCACGACCGACGGCGTTGACTTGGCGGCGGTGCTCGCCTGCTGGCCGCCCACCAACACCATCAACTCGTTGACCATGCCTTTGACCGCTTCGGCTTGGGCGGCCAGTTCCTCGCTGGCCGAGGCCGACTCCTCGGCCCCGGAGGCGTTCTGCTGGGTCACCTTATCCATTTGAGCGACTGCCGTGTTCACCTGGTCCACGCCCTGAGACTGCTCTTCGGACGCTTTGGCAATGCCGTTGATCAGGTCCGACACCTTGGTGGCCTGACCCACAATCGCTCCGAGGGCCTTGCCCACTTCCGTGGCCACCAGGGTGCCCTGCTGGGCTCGATGCACCGCGTCCTCGATCAGACCGGTGGTCTCCTTGGCCGCCTGCGCCGCCCGCTGAGCCAGATTACGGACCTCGTCAGCCACTACGGCGAACCCCTTGCCGTGCTCCCCGGCCCGGGCAGCCTCCACCGCCGCGTTCAGGGCCAGGAGGTTGGTCTGGAAGGCGATCTCCTCGATCACCTTGATGATCTTGCTGATCTTGTCGGACGAGTCGTTGATGCCGTTCATGGCCTCGTTGAGCTGGCCCATGCTCTTATCGCCCTCCTCGGCAGCCTGCCGGGACTTGTCGGCCAGTTCGTTGGCTTCCTTTGCGTTGGCCGCATTAGTCCGGGTCATCGCCGCCATCTGCTCCAACGCACTGGAAGTCTCCTCCAGCGACGAGGCCTGCTCGCTGGCCCCCTCGGCCAACTGCTGCGACGCCGAGGATACCTGGGCCGCCGCATCGTTCACCTGGTCGGCACCCTCGTTCAGACCGGCAATGATCCGATTGATCGGCTTGGTGATGCTCCGGGTAATGAAGAACGCCAGACAAACACCCACCACCAACGCCATCGCCAGTCCGGTAATCATAATAGTAGAGGCCGTGCCTAAGGACTCGGCGGCATACTTGGAAGCCTCTGCGGTATCTTTCATGCCCGCCATGGCGGTCGTCTTGGCCGCATCGAGGACCGCATCGGCGACCTCGCCCCGTTTCTTATTAAGCTCCTCGCGGGCAAACCAGTTGGCCAGGAAGCTCGTCATGCAATCCAAATAGGCTTTCCCCGCAGCCCGGCAATCCTCGATTTGCCTAAGATTAGCTTCTTGATGCGTGATGGTCTTCAATTCATCCAGTTTTCGGTTCACGTCATCGAATTTCTTCATGGTTTCCTGGAAAAGGGCAGGATCCCGCATGGCAATCGCTTGCCAGGTGCCGATGCGAATGAAATTGCCCAGATCGACAACATCATTACACAAAACAAGCTTCTTGGCTCGTTCAAGCAACTCCGCTTCGCCGATCGATTTGGTATCGGCCTGGGCGGTACTTGATTTACCCGCAAGGGCCTGAGCAATTTCCGACTCCATATTCTTCTGCTGCCCTTCGAGAAACTTGGCGCAGGCCTTCATATACCGGTCGGCCGCATCCAGCGAGGCTGCCTTGTCCTTGCCCATGGCCTCCGTCCGGGCGACCGTATCGTTCAGCAGACTCTCGTATTCCAAGGCCTTGGCCTCGGCCTGCTGAGCATTTTGTTGCAGAACAGCAAGTTCATACTTGGCCGCATGATCCTTGGCGTCTTTCAGGAACTTCTTGACCTGTTCCAGATTCGTTTTGGCTTTGTCGAGATAACTCTTTTCCTCGCTATAAGCATAGCCGCGAGCCTCATACATCGTACTCAATGAGCTGCGCTCCACTTCATTGGCCACCCCCACTTCCGGCACGTTAGCGTCGGCCAGGGTGTTGGCGAGTTTTTGCACGTCGCGCATGTTCCAAACCGCCAGACCTCCCAATAACATAGCGATCATGAGCAACAAACCGAAACCGACACCGATCTTTGTACCCAGTTTCATACTCTTGAACATAATCGTGTCTCTCCTTGAACTTTTCCACAGGGCACGCCGACAACGACAAACAGATTACTGCTGAACGGCGTAGTACTATCCTCCAACACGTGCTGGAGAATCAGTAGTCCGAAGTTTTTGAAAATGATATCGAATGCCCAGATTCAGGAAACCCAACGGCGATAAATATGACAGTATCTGTTGAACCAAGGCTTCGACACAGCTTCCATCGACGCATGAACTGGTCTGCTCAATGGCCTGATGAGGTCATTTTTCCAAAAAGCAAGGGAACAGGGTCGCCCGGCCGTCCTTACCCGTTTTGTGCAAAGCAGGCATGGAATCGGATTGTGTGAAATGACGGCGATAAATGATCGCTCGCCAATGAGTTATAATCGCCTTCCGGGATATCAGGGGTGGATCGGACTGTACACCAAAGCCAATGCGCAGAAGCCTCTAGGGCATTTACCTTTTATCGCCGTCAATAACAAGCCAACGAGAAAATGCAACGGAAGAGTTGAAAGTACTTTATCACGCCTCGGCCAGCCCCTCGCGAATGGCGAAGCGGGATAGTTCCACCCGGTTGTGGATGTCGAGCTTTTTCATCAGACTGTTGCTGTGGCGATGAACAGTATGCTCGCTGATCTTCATGGTTTCAGCTATCTGTTTTTGGGAAAGGCCGCGGGCAATGTAACGAAGGACCTCCATTTCCCGATCGGAAAGGTAAGATACGCGGGAAGCCTTGCTGGACGGCAATTGGGGGCACCCCTGATCGAAAAGCAGCCGCTCTTGTACTTCGGAGGAAAAATAGGTCAATCCATGTTTCACCTTACGAATGGCGTCGATCAAGGCCACCTCGGATTCATTCTTGATAACGTAACCCCACGCCCCGACCGCCAGGGCCCGCTCAATATAATGATCGTTGTGGAAAGCGCTCAGAAAGATAATCCGGGTGTCCGGGCAACGGGACTTGATGATCCCGGCTGCATCGAAACAGCACAGGCCCGGCATATCGATATCCATAAGGATAACGTCCGGCTGCCTTCGGACCGCTTCCGTGACGGCCTCGTCCGCATCGCCGACGGCAGCGATTACGGCCAAATCCGATTCCCGATTCAAACGATGGCCTAAAGTCCCTCGAACCAGCGTATGGTCGTCCGCGATAAGTACACGAATCTGCCCGGACATGCTCGTTACCCTTCTTGTGCTTGATCAGTCAGAATCTTTACCACTGCTCCGGCGAGGTCGGTCATGCGATACGGTTCCTTAAGGATTATCGTCCGCTCATCGTCGGCCACTTGAATGCCGCCTTCCCTGGAACACAGAATAATCACCGGCATGCTCGGATCCTCTGCGCGGATAGTCTTGAATCCAGTCTCGGCTTCGCGGGATCGAAGGACGGCACTGAGAATTATTAAGCGAACCTCCGAGCGATGGCACAACCAGGTACGGACGATTTCAGCTTCATCACCGCCTAAAATGGCACGGTAATTTAAGCTGTCCAGATAAGCGGCGATAGTTCCTCGCAAATAAGCATTCCCGCCGGCCAGGAAAATCCCTTCGCCGTTCCCCCTTACCCGCGGCGGAGACGCCGTTTCGTTCGCGATCACCGGGGATACCACGGGCAACAAAATATGTACGGTGGTCCCCTGGTTCACGCGCGACTCTATATGAATGCTTCCCTCGTGATCTTTGACAATGCCCTGAACGATCAATAAACCGAGCCCGGTGCCCTGATCGTGCGGTTTGGTGGAAAAGAATGGCTCGAAGACGCGTTCAAGCGTTTCCGGCGTCATTCCCACGCCGGTGTCCGCAACAGACAGCCGGACGCTACCCGGTACGGCGGATCCTTCCTCATCGGCTAAGGCAAACTCAGCGGTATCCATTTTGCCGACAGTGACCTGCAAGCGTCCGCCGTCGGGCATGGCATCGCGGGCATTAAGGGCCAGGTTCAGCAGCACCTGATGCAACTGCGAGGTATCCGCCAAAATCGGACAGACCTCATCCTTTATCACCACCTCCACTTGCACGCGCGCCGGAAGGCAATGCCGCAGGAATGGCTCCGCCTCCCGAACCACCGTACTCAGATTTACAACCTGTTTCTGCGTCGGCAAGCCGCGACCAAACGTCCGCAAGGCCTGGGTCAGGGCAAGAGCCTGGTTCGCGGCCTGCTCGATCATGCCCAGACTTTCGCGCGCACATTCATCCAAACCGCCAGCAAGGTGAACCAATTGGAGCTGACTTTGAATAACGCATAGAAGATTGTTGAAATCATGGGCAAAACCGGCCGCCAGCCGACCGGCCATATCCAGTTTCTGAAGTTGACGAAGCTGTTCCGTGAGCTTCATCCGCTCCGCTTCGGCTTCCTTGCGTTCGGTGATATCGGTAAACATGCCAAAGGATCCTGCAAAACGGCCGGCATCATCCATCAGGGCAACGGCGGAAACGATAGTCCAGATCTCGCGTCCGTCCTTGCCGCGGAAACGGCGTTCATAGCGGTCGGGCCGGCCTTGATATCGTTCGCGCATGCGTTGGGCATGGTCGCCCAGGTCCTCCGCAAACATGAAATACTCAAAGGGTCTGCCCAGCATTTCCTCGGACCTATATCCCAGCATGGCCGCCATATGGGGATTCACGAAAGTGGTCCGCCGTTCGGCATCTATGAGCCAGATCCCTTCCTGAGCGGTATTGACGATCCGACGATAGCGTTCCTCGCTCTCCCGCAGGGCCAGCTCCGCCCGCTTGCGCTCGGTGATGTCGCTGACCACGTGCACGGCCCCGGTCAGGGTGCCGGCATCGTCCAGGATCGGGTCCACGGTCACCTCGTACCAGCGGTCGCCCAAAGGCATTTCCACCGATTCGCGTCGCAAAGTCTCGCGCATACGAACGGCGGGGCATTCCGGTATCGGCTCGGATGTACCATGCACCAGTTCCCAGCAATGGCGCCCGAGAATCTCACCCACTTCCCGGCTTATCAGCGAACCGCCGGCCTTATTGCAACGAATGATCCGGCTTTCCCGATCCAGCAACCAGACGCTGTCGCTGACGGCGTCGAAGGTCCGCTGCCACTGCCGGACCGAATCGGTCAAAGCCCGCTCAGCTCGCTTTCGCTCGGTCAAGTCGACCCCCAGGCAGGTAACATCGATTATCTCCCCCTGTGCATCTTTCGTTAGCACATTCGACCAGGCTATATTGCGCCGCTCCCCTGTCCTGGTCAGGATATCGTTTTCATGACTTGAAAAGCCATGGGTGTCCCGTTCATGCATCACCGTGTAAAATAGATCTCGAACCTCCTCCCGTCCCTCCTCGGGAATAAAAAGATCAAACCAGTTCCGACCAATCACCTCCTCGGCCTCCCAGCCGGTCAGTTCCAGAAAATGCCTGTTGGCGAACACGATACGTGCTTGCGGGTCCAGGGATATGCCGATCTGTGGCGTATTGATGAGAATATTTCGAAACTTATATTCGGATGCGCGTAACGCCTCTTCCACTTGCTTGCGCTCGGTGATGTCAATATGTGAACCCACAACGCGAAATGGTTTCCCCGACTTGTCGCAAAAGATGGAGGCCTGGGCCATTATCCACCGGTAAGAGCCGTCCTTGTGGCGAAGACGAAACTCAACACAATAATTTTCAAGGGTATCGGCGATCGCTTGCCGAATCCTTTCGAGCGTCGAGGGCATATCTTCGGGATGAACGCGGGTTTCCCATTCCTCTAATTCGTCCCTGATCTCATGCTCTTCGTAACCGATCTGCCGTTTCCATTCGGCGGAGTAACGAACCCGATTGGTGGCCAGGTCCCAGTCCCACAGACCGACGTTACCGGCCCGAATCGCCTCCTGCAGCTTTCGGGAAGACTCGAGCAAAGCCTCCTCCGCTTGCTTCTGCTCGGTCATGTCCATGCCGATAACCGCCAAGGCGCTGACCTGACCCTCATCATCCAGAACCGGATAAACCGAGTGGTGAAATGAGCGTCCTTCGCGTTCGTCCTTGAACCGCATTGGACGGCCCGAGGCGATGACGGTCTCCACGTGGACTCGCCTTCTGACCGCTACCTCCGGGGGAAGAAACTCATAAATATTCTTCCCGATCAGGTCCGCCGGACGCAGGCCGAGCCGATCCGCGGTGGTCTTGTTGCAGGCCAGGATGATACCCCGCGGGTCCATGAGAAACGCCGATTCGGTAATCGCGTCGATCATGGAGCGCAGCACCCGCTCGCTACGACGCAGGGCCTCCTCGGCCTGCTTGCGCTCGGTGATGTTGACGAAGCTGACGAACAACCGCGAAAGCGTGTCCTCATGGCCGGGGGCCACCGACAGCCGGACATGTAATTCAACACGCTCGTCAGCCATATTCCGAACGGGCATTTCGATTTCAAAAAAGCTTTGGCCTTCCGCCAAGGCGATGACGATTTCGCGGAACGCGGCCCAAGAATCTTCCAGAAAAATGGATGACAAAGGGATCTTCAGGTCCTCAATGGATCGGACCTTGAAAACCACCACGCTCTCCTGATTAGCCTCCCGCAAGGTCGCCCGTTGGGCCAGGTATTCCAACTCATCGGGATGTTCCGTCAGATAGGACCGAAAATCATGTATCCCAGCGGCGCGCAATTCATTCAAGTAGGCCATACCCGCCGAGAAATCCTCCACCCAGATGGCGACCGGCGAATGCTCAAACAGGTTCCGGAATTTGGTTTCGCTTTTCTGGAGAGCTTCGGCCAGTTTCTGTTTATGGTGGTTGGCCCGCTTGGCATGAATGATCGCGGCGCAGGCGTTGACGAAGGGCTCCAGAAAGACGGCGATATTCTCGTCGTATCCGCCCGGTCGGTTGGCCACGCCGGCCACGCCCACCAGTTCTTTGCCGAAAAAAAGCGGAATACCCATGAAGGCCCTTAACGGCGGGTGTCCCGGCGGCAGCCTGCCGGAACGATCATCCCGCCCGGGATCGTTGGCGATGACCAGACGACCGGTGGTCGCCGGTATCCCGGCAAGGTTCTTGAGATTGCGAAACTCCAGTTGTCGCGCGACCAGGCCCTCGTACAACCGGCGCGAGGACTCGTCCCAGGATATGTCCGACAGGGCTAAACTCAATTTATACATCTCGCCATGCGGATCCCGGCACACTTCGTCAAGAAAACCGTATTCGCTGCCCGTCAAATTGACCAGGGTATCGAGCAGGTGCTTGAAGGTTTTTCTTTCGTCATCGTGGGTCAGGGAAAGGGTCTGGGCCACTCGAATCGCTTCGAGCAGGCGGTTTTGATCGCGCAGCGCCTCCTCCGCGCGCTTGCCCTCGCTGATAGCCTGAACGCTTGTCAAAAACGAGGTAAGCTGTTCAGCGTCCTCCGTCGTGTAATCGGCCGGGCGATTCGCCACCGCCGCTACCGCCGTGATCTTGCCATGAGTAAAAAAGGGTACGACCAGCAGATTGTGCAGGGGCACATGCCCTTGCGGAAATCCCTTTTTCGCCTCGTGGACGGCGGCGTAATCGTTCAAAATCAGGGGTTCCCTCCGCCGTATGGCCTCCGCCCAGATGCCGGCCTTATCGACGGGGAAGACCTGCGGCTTATCCACGAGCGAACAATTCTTCATCGCCTCGCCCGACCAGGCATGGATGGTCATGGCCGATTCGTCGTCGTTGACGAAACCGTAGAACCCGTATTGGCTTTCCGTCATGCGGACAATCGAGGCCAGAATGTGGTCGGCGATGTTTTTGACGCTCGCGTCCGAAAGCGAGGCGACGCTCCAGATTGCCTGGAGTTTGCTGTAGGCAGATCTCAGATTTCCCTCCGCTTGCCGGTGTTCGATCAGATGTCGGGCCTCCGAATCGATCTTATGCAGGGCGAAGGCCAGGTCGTTGGCCACCTCTTGGAACAGACTTTGCTCCTCATCATCATGGGCATAAGCGGCCGGCACGGAGACCACCAGGACGCCAAAGATCCGGTCGCCAAAGGCCAAACGATGAGCCAACCCCGCGCGGCCGCCATATTCCCCCGCCAGCGGGCAGCCGGCGCAGCCATCTGGCGGATTCTCGATGACCACCGGAGCATCCTGGTTCAAGGCCCGGGTCATGCAGGGAGGAAACTCACCACCTTCCAGCCCTCCGCGCAAAATTTTGAACCCGCCATCGAAGCCGGCGGAAGCCGTGGAACATACCGCCTTACCCGCCTCGTCCAGCAGAGCGATCCAGGCATTGAAATACCCCATCGTCTCGGTCAACAGCCTGCAGGCCTTCCCGATCAGCCGTTGCGGATCGTTTTCCCGCACGATGAGTTGATTGACGTTGCGAATCGCCCGCAAGATTTGCTTGATATGGGCGGCCCGCTGCTCGGCCTCGGCCAGACGCCCGAGAACCGTCCCCTCTTCACCCGTGATGGCCTGGTTCCGGCCGGAGCGAACGGCCTCAAGCATCGCTTCAGCCTCGCGGCAGCGACGCACAAGCTCCTCGTAACTCGGTTGGACGTGACTCACGACAATGTCTCCGACATGGCCTCGCACACATGCGGGAAGACCCGGCGGCGGGGCGTGTGTGATCGGCCCGCGCCGACCGCTCCACGGTTTGCCAACCGGCGTTTCGACCGACAGCCCGAACCTCGGAAAAGAATCATAATGTAAATCGCGGGTTTAGCAAATCGCGGATAACGCTGGACGCCCAATCTCCTATCCCGTCTCGACAACCTCGACGTCGACGAGCCTTTTTAGGTATATTGACTTCTGGAAAGCGGGGGCCGTTTGCCCGTTGTTCCGAAACGCAATCATTCGCTTTCGACGAAGCGCACCGGCCCCTTACCCCGGCCATTCGGCAAAGACCGTTCAAGGCATGAGGAGATCATTATGAACCGTACACAAGCGGAACTTCTCGCCGAAATCGAAGTCCTGCGCGAACGCGTGCAAAACCTGGAGGCGGAGCATCAACGGCTGAAATATTTAACCGCCGCCTTCGAGGGGTGCGCCGAGGGCATCGCGCTCGTGGACATGGAAGGCCGTCTGCAAATGTTGAACCCGGCATTCGCCGACATGTATGGAACCAAGGGCGAGGAATGGCTCGGCCGACATTTTTCCGTTTTGTACCATGACCGACAGATGCCCGTCGTCGAGGACGCCATCCGTCGGCTCAAGGAAACCGGTTCCTACAGTACGGAAATCGAGCACCTTCGCCGCGACGGAACGCCGTTTACTGCTGCCATGCGTTGTTCTCTCTTATATGACGAGAGCGGTCAGCCGATGAATATCATCCTTTTCGTGCGCGACATCACCACTCAAAAACAGAGCGAAGCCTCGCTCCAGAAGGTGCGGGATGAGCAGGAAGCACGTATCCGACAGCGTACCGCCGAGTTAACGGAAGTGAATCGCCGTCTCCAGCAGGAAATCAGAGACCGCGAACAGGCCGAACAGGCCCGACAGGAAAGCACCGAGATGGCCCGCGCCCTGCTCAACGCCACCACCGAGTCCGCCCTGTTACTGGAGGCAGACGGAACCATCGTCACTTTGAATCAAACCGCGGCCGAGCGACTGGGGGGCTCCGTCGATGATCTCATTGGCACCAACATTTTTGCTCTTCTTCCGCCCGAATTGGCCGCCACCCGCAAGGCTCAGGTACAGAAAGTCCTCGACACCGGCCGGCCGCTACGGCTTGTGGACCAAAGGGCCGGCCGATGTTTCGACAGCCATTTTTATCCGGTATTCAACCGCCGGGGACAAGTCACCCGTATCGCCGTTTTCGCCATCGATATAACCGAACATAAACGAGCGGAAGAGGCCTTGGCCGCCGAACGCAAGCTGCTCGAGACGGTCGTCGACAATCTTCCGGAGTACATCTTTGCCAAGGACACGCAAGGGCGTTTCGTGTTTGTTAACCAGGCCGTCGTGGATTATTACCATCTCGCCGGAAAAGAAGATATGTATGGCAAAACCGATTTCGATATCATGGACCATTCCCTGGCGCAGCGCTACGCCGATGAGGAAAAAGAAATATTGGATCATGTTCGCCCCATGATCAATCGTGAAAACCAGGCCCCTGATTTGTCGGGGTGCATGCGCTGGTATCTCAGTACAAAGATTCCGTGGCGAGATGACAAAGGTCATCTCCTCGGACTGGTGGGAATGAACCATGAAATCACCGAGCATAAAAACGCCGAAAGGCGGTTGATCGAGGAACGCAATCTGCTTCGGGCCTTGATCGACGCCCTGCCTTACCCGATTTATGTCAAGGATACCCAAAGCCGTTTCATCCTGGCCAATCAGGAAACCGCCCGACTGCTCAAGGTCGAGAAAGAAGCTGATCTCCTCGGTAAAACCGACTTCGATTTCGCCGAACATTCCTTGGCCAGCCAACTGTATGTCGACGAGCAGACCCTGATGCGGACCGGCCGACCGTTGGTCGGGCTGGAAACCGAGACCTGGGACGGACGCTGGATCTCCATTACCAAGGTCCCGTTTCACGACAGTCAGGGAAATGTCGCCGGTTTGATCGGTATGAACCTGAATATCACGGAGCGTAAAAGGGCCGAGGAGACCATGCGCAGAGCCCATGAGGAACTGGAACGGCGCGTGGCCGAACGCACTGCCGAGCTGCGCGAAACCAATGAAAAACTGCGCCAGGAGATTGCCGAACGGGAAAAAATCGAGCAGGCCTTGCGCCGTAGCGAGGAGGCCGAGCGCCGGTTCCAGGCCCAATTGACCGCCCTGTTGGAAATCAGCATCGCTCTGTCTCAAGTCGAACAGATCGATGATCTCTGTCGTAAAGCGGTCGAACTCGGTAATCGTCAACTCGCCTTTGACCGGCTGGGCATCTGGTTCACCACGGACGAGCCGATGGTCATGGTCGGCTCGTACGCCATTGACGAAAAGGGGCGATTACGCGATGAACGTCACGTTCGTCGCATCCAGCAACGGGAAGACGTGCAGGCCTGTCTCGACAGTACCCGACCCATCGCCTTCCGTACGGAAGGGCCGCTCCACGATCTTGAGGGCCGGGTCGTCGGCGAGGGTATCCGGATCAGTGCGGCCATCTGGGATGGACAGAAAACCATTGGTTATTTGTCCGGCGACAATCTGCTTACCCAGCGAGCGCTGACCGAGCACGATGGCGAACTTCTGGCCTTGTATGCCAGCGTTCTGGGGCACTTGTGCGTCCGCCTTCGGGCGGAAAATGCCTTGCGCGAAAGTGAGGAACAGTATCGTACCCTTTACGAGACGGCCATTGTGGGACTTTGGCGGACGCGAATCGATAACGGCCTGTTCATCAAATGCAACCGGACGATGGCTACGCTGATCGGCTATTCCGATCCGCGGGAGGTGGTCGATAAAGTTTCCACACTGGATATCTACCCCGCCGAACGGCGACAGGAATTGCTCAACCTGTTGCATAAGCACGGGTCCGTCAGTGGCCATGAAATTCGCCTGCGTCGAAAAGATGGGCGTGAAATCGATACCTCGATGTCCGCCTGTATTTTCCCCGAAAAAGGCTACATCGAAGGAGCCATCCTGGACATCACCGAAACCAAGCGGCTCCAACAGCAGCTCTTACAGGCGCAGAAACTCGAAAGCATCGGCACGCTGGCCGGCGGTATCGCCCACGATTTCAACAACCTCCTGGCGGTCATCATCGGTAATGCCTCGGTGCTCGGCCGTCGGTCGTCCCTGCCCGCGAAAGTCCGCGCGGCCCTGGACGATATCGTGGAGGCCGCCGAACGCGGGGCCAGCCTGACCCACCAGCTTCTGGCGTATGCTCGAGGCGGGCTGCAGAAACCCGTACCTACCGATCTTAATCAGGTGGTCAAATCCGTCTTGCAGATCTTTCGTCGGGCGACGCCGCCGCAGATCGATCTGGTTCGCCAGCTGGACACGGACCTGCCGGCCATCGTCGCCGACCCCATCCAGATTGAACAAGTGACCATGAACCTTTGCCTCAACGCCGTCCAGGCCAGTTCGACGCCCAGCGTGATCGAAATTCGTACGTTCGCCGCGCAACTCGACGAGTCGCGAGCGGCAGCCTGGAAGCGAGATCCTGGATTGTATGTCTGTCTTCAAGTCGAAGACCACGGCTGCGGGATGGATCCGGCAACCGCCCAACGCATCTTTGAACCGTTCTTTACCACTAAAAGCAGCGGACGCGGGATGGGATTGGCCGCCGCTCACGGTATCGTGGAAAGCCATCAGGGGCACATCGAGGTGGATACCCAGCCGGGTCGCGGCACGATCATGACCGTCTGGCTGCCCGCCGCGCAGCAGCCGCCTCAGGCGCCGACCTCCCTCGCCGCCGAGATCGGAACCATGCAGGCGCCCCGCGGCACGGAAACCGTCCTCTTCATCGACGACGATCCCGCCGTCGCCAAAACCGTCGAACGTATCCTCTCCCCGCTTGGTTACATCGTGATTACCCATACCGATACGGACGAAGCCACCGCATTCATGAACTCCAACAGCGAGGATATCGAGTTGGTCCTTTTGGATTTGAACATGCCCAAATGTTCCGGAGCTGAAATGTACCAGCGGATCGCTCAACGCTGCCCGCACGCCCCGGTCATTCTGGTCAGTGGTTTTGATAAGCCCGATATCGTGGAAACGCTGCGGCAGCAAGGCGCGGTGGACTTCCTGCAAAAACCGTTCTCCATCGTGAAGCTGGCCACGGCGATTCGCAAGGCCTTGGATGAACGTAAGCCTGGCGAGAGTAAACCCTCGAATTGAGCCGACGGCCTTACGCGGTGGCACTGACCGACGCGGTCACCGGCGGCGGGGCCTGTTCCGGACGCTTGGGAACCACCAACGGAACCGCGTCGACCGCCGCGCCGGGAACGGGTGCCCCCTCCGCTGCCGCGGTCGTGGTCATCGCCTCCGGCCTGGATACCGATAGTGGCTCATGGATCTCGGCGGCCAGCCGGGCATAATCTTTCGCTCCGTTGCTGTCCGGGGCATAGTCGAAAATGCTTTGTCCGTAACTCGGCGCCTCCGCCAGCTTGATGTTCCGCCGAATCACCGTGTCGAATATCCGGGTCGACCGCCACGGCAGGTCCTGATCCTTGGCCTCCCCGAAAAACGAGCGCACATCCTGCACCACTTCGCCGGCCAGTTTGGTTCCCGCGTCATACATGCACAACACCACCCCGCTGACCAACAGGCCCGGATTGATTCGCTTGTTGACCAGGGCAATCGTTTCCAGGAGCTTACCCAACCCCTGCAAGGCCAGATAATGAGGCTGCAAGGGAATAAAAACCTCGCCGGCCGCGCACAGCCCGTTGAGCGTCAACACCCCCAGCGATGGCGGGCAATCGATCAACACGTAATCATACTGAGTCCGATGGTGATCCTTCCCTGCACCGACGTGCTGATCGAGCAAATCGCGCAGAATGACCTCGCGACCCACGACGCTCACCAGCTCCACCTCGGCCCCCGCCAAGTCGATACTCGAACCCACCAGCCAGAGGTTCTGCCCCACTTTGCGTCGGGCCTTGGCGAACGAGGCCGACCCCGTCAGCAGCTCATAAGTGCCGAGCCGTCCCGCGCCGGGATCCTGTCCCAGATGCAAGGTCAGATGCGCCTGGGGATCGAGGTCGATCAACAGCACACGATGACCCGCCCGCGCCAGAGCAACTCCGACATTGACCGTCGTGGTGGTTTTGCCCACTCCGCCTTTTTGATTGATAACGGCTATGCGTCTCATCGGACTTCCCTTCCCGACACGTGACCACGCACCCGGGCGAGAGGCCTCATGCCCATAGAGAAACTGTACCCAGCTATTATAAAATGCCGAACGGGCAATGCAAAAAGGCGGGAACACGCCAAGAAGGCAGGCTGTGAGTTTTTACGCGCGGGGTTACCCTTGGCTGGAAAGGATACGGATCAAACTGACCGCACCCTTCAACAGCAGGCTCAACAGGAGCAAAAAGAGCAGGACGGCCACACAAAAGGTAATTAGCGGCCAGGCGCCGGCCAGTGAATCGGTCGTCCCAGGGCTGATTTGATCAAAAAGAAATGCCAGAACCCCGAAAATCAACAGGGCCCCCAAGGCCCCCCGGATATTACCCGTCAAGGGGGCCATCCGTACCGTCAGGCAGACCACCAAATACAAAAACAATACGGTCCGCCAATCGCTTAAATTGCTTCTCCTCAGAACATCCAGCAGGTTCTGGACCAGATCAACACACCCATGCAGCATGGCAAAAAAAAGGGCCAAACTGCTGGGTAATCCCAATTGCTTATCCGGCGGAGGTGCCATTTCCGCCAAGATTCCCGTTCCCCAATAGCGGCTGACTATATAGATCGCCACCGCGCAACCCACCATGGGTAATAACGCGATCACGATCGTTCCCACGATCGGCACCCGCGGTTTGGGATCCTGCCCGGTTTGCGGCTCACCCGAATCGTCATCCTTAATCAAGGCCGTGTTATTAATCGTTCCACCGGTAATCAGTAATCCAAGGACATAGCCAAGCTGGGCTACCAGCGTTCCTGGCAACAAAATCGAGTTGACTACCTTGGGCTGCATGAGCGAACTCCATATCTTATGCACCCCAAGGGCGGTGAAAACAATGACCGCCATCCAAAACGTAAGAGACGCGTATTCCATGCCACGCTACTCCTAATAGGTATCAGGAACGTCCCGTAAAATATCGACCAAATACCCCATTTTGCCTGAGAAAGGTCTTCAAAGGTTTGACTAAATAATCTTAAATTGTTTTAATTCATATATTTACAATAGAACCCATACTGTATGTATCTTTTGGGGATATGTATAATGGCTTATCTGATAGCCATAATCGAACACAACGATTTTCATAACATATCAATATATCATGAATCGTTGAATATATATAACCAACAATACGCGTATTTTTCAACACAATTTACTCTCAACCGCTGGCTGATATGGAACTAAAAGAGATATAGTCATGTCAAATGAATCCATCAAGGGAGGTAGAAATCATGGAAAAACGTACGATGAGTGGCACTGCTCTGCTCTTGCTGGGGATCGGTATCGCGATTGGACTTTTTCTAGGGTCGGTATCCAGATCCGAGGCCCAATCCGAAACCGCCCCCGGCGCTACTGTTGTCGGGCGACCATGGCGTTACAGCATCGGGGTGAGCGATAATTGCTCGATCCTGCTCGATAACCAAACAGGTGAAACCTGGCGCCTGATGGTCACCGGCGGCCTCGATCCGCGTAAACAGGAATGGGTTAAAATCCCTCGCCAGGAGGATGAGCCCCCGCGCCCCATCGGGATTAAACGTTAAAGACCAAAACCGGCTAAGACTCGCTCGGCTACCTGTTCGGGACGGTCATCGTCGGCCACATCTACCCATTGGATGTTCGGCATCCGTTTCATCCACGTGCGCTGACTCTTGGCCAACCGGCGCGAATTGATCTTGATCTTCTCCACGGCCTCCTCGAACGCCATTTCGCCGCGTAAATGGGCGATGATTTCAGCATAGCCAACGGCCTGGGCGGCCTGATCCCCGATGCCGGCGGGTTCGGCCAACAGCCCGCGAACCTCCTCGACCAATCCGGCATCGATCATCCGCTTGACCCGCGCATTGATCCGCCGATTTTCCTCCTCCTTCGGCCGACGCAGGGCCACAAGTCGACAATCGTAAGGACTTTCATCGCCGGCCCACTGGGTTTGCAAACAACTGATAGGGGTACCGGTCAGATGGTAGACCTCCAAGGCTCGTTCGATTCTGCGCAGGTCGTTCGGATGAATACGTTCGGCCGACACTGGATCGATCTTCGCCAATTCGGCATGGAGCGCGGCCATCCCTTCCTGCTCAGCGCGACGACGGATGGCGGAACGAAGCTCCGGGTCCGCTCCCGGCCCTTCGAATACCCCCGCGGTCAGCCCGCGTACATACAGCATCGTGCCGCCAACAGCCAGCACTGGAAGGTCACGGGCCGCGATGTCACGGATGGCCTTGTCCGCTAATTCAAGGTAACGGGCCACGCTGAACGCATCGCTCGGCTCAATTACATCGATCAGATGGTGCGGAACCTCCCGCCGAATCTCGGCCGACGGCTTGGCCGTCCCGATATCCATCCGCTGGTAGACCTTCATCGAATCGATGGAAATGATCTCGGTGCCCAGCCGCCGGGCGATTTCCAAGCCGACCCGGCTTTTGCCACTGGCCGTGCAACCGATTAATAAATGAATTCGCTGGCCCATTCCCACTGCTCCCTGTTTCCTGTCGATCCGAACGCCTACATACCCTTGATGCTCAGCAGCAGGACCAAAGTCCGGTCAAAGGCGGCTTCAACCCACAAAATGCGCAACAAATAACGATGTGCATTTGACCGACGTTTCGGAATTGCGTCAACCGTTCGTTATTTGTCAGGTATATTCAAAAACCCTGTACCCAGGCGAATTCAAAACCGATCGGTATTGCTTGTGTACGCCTGGATAACCGGGGGCTGAGTTCCAGATGGCGGCCTTCGTCCTTGGCGGGGTTTCAATAACAGATCAATGCCCGGTGGTCTGCGTACATGACCAAGGACGGTCATAGGATGGCCGGTTTACATAACGCTTCAAACCCACCTTGAGCTGCCCGACCGCTCCGGGGCCTATACGAAAACGGAGAAAACGATCATTCACTCGTACGGTCGCACCGGCCTGATGGATCTCGGTAAATTGATGCTCGCCGAACGCCCCCGCCTTGAGCATCACCTCCCGCGACTCGCTTGGATGCAGATTAACCAGATGCAAAGAGAAACCCTCCGGAGTGAGGCGATCCACGAGAGCGGCCACGTCAGGCGGAACCCCCGGGCGCTTCCGGGCCGGATCAAAATAGAACACGCTGCAATGCAGCAATCCGCCGTGATAGATATGGTTGGGCGCCCCCAGCATCAGTTGGACCAACCCCTCCAGTATGATAGGGTTGTGCCTTTGCCAATGGTGAACATTCCGCCCGGCGGGATCGGAATTGTCGTTGCGGGCCAACTCCAGTCGGCGAAGGCTCTCTTCGTAAGTGGCCGCGAGAATCTGTCCGGGGTAATCGGGATTCCGCCCTTTGATATACGCGAACCACGAGCCGATGTTGCCTGCATCCCCCTTGCCTTTGCGGTAGTGCAGGGTCTCCCAGTCCGTGATCGTACACAGTTTTTTGATCCGCTCATAATCCCGCGGGTCGCGGGAGATGTACCACAGATAGATCGGGAACGTGGGATCGATTTCCCGGTAATCATACCACCCGTCATTGCCGTGCCGGTGGGGAACCAGGATCCGGCCGTTCTCCACGCGGGCCTTGGCGATCATCAAATCGAGCACCGAACGGGGGAGTTCGAGGTAGTCGGCCTTGCCGCTGACCATATATGCGTTGGATGCTCCAATCAGGGCCCCCTCGATCTGATTGGGCAGGCCGTGCGGCCAGCGCCAGCCGTAGTAACCGCCCCACCATTTGCCGTCCATGTACTCGCCGATCTTGTCATTCAAACCGACGTTATCGGGAAGGATTCCGTTATTGCGGCGCAGGCGATCCATCCAGGCCTCAACATACTCCCTGATCCATCGCGCGTACTTCTCGTCACCGGTATACATGTAGGCGTTGAGCACCATGCTGGTCGCGGTCAGGTTAAGGGGCACGTCTCCGCGCATCATTCGCCGGTTCATGGTTTCGAGAATGTAGGGAAACCGGGCATCGTCCACCCACGCGTCGCTGCTGGTGACATTAGGAATATCGTCATAGGGCAGGGGATAGCCGGCCAACACTTCCCGATGGGTTTCCCAGTCCTCGGCGGTGTTCACGAAACGGGGGCCTTTGCTGCCGGTGATCGGTGAGCGAATGAGCTTATGTACGGGATCGTAGTTGGCGGCTTCGGCATCTTCGCCGATATAAAAGCCGGCAAAGCGCAGGGCGCGCTGCCGATCCTTCTCCACCGTCGGGTTGGCCAGACCGAAAAAGTAGAAATAGGTGTAGCCTTCTCCGTGGTGCATCCAGTCGTAGTAGGCATCAAACTCCCGATAAACCTGCCCGTACGCGGTGAACTGGCGGGTGACCGCATCCCAGAGCGTGCGGGACAGTTGGTGAATTTCTTCCGGCCCGCCCAAGGCGTAGTAAAGCGGAAAATTGTAGAAACTCTCATAACCGTCGTCCGAGCCGTCCATGCCCGGCCACTCGTCGCGCCAAATGAGGGTACCGTCCTCGCGGGTATACAGGCGAACAAATTCGACGGCCGCCGGCGAAAGCTGATCCAGAAGATGACGCTGACGATAAGCCCAGTCCGGTGGCACGGCGGGTGTTTTGATTTCGATGGTTTTCAAAGTCGCGGCGGCCACCACCTCCTCCGCGGCCCGAATGTCGGCAGTGATGACCAACAGGCCCAAGACCAGCAGACGCGTACCGGTGGTCAATCGGTGAAAAGAGGATTTCATGATACCGATCCTTTCTCCGCAAGCGGCTTGGAAGAAGGTGCTTCGTCGGTCACGGGTCTTCGATGCCACCAAGTGGCCAACACCGACCCGGAGATATTCATCCACGGGCCGAAAATGGCCGGAGCCAACGCAGTATGGGCGCTGTTGAGCACACTCATGGCCAGGCCCGAAGCCATGCCTCCGTTCTGCAGGCCCACTTCAATGGCCACGGTGCGCCGCGCCGTCTGACTCAGCCCGGTCAGCCAGGCAAAAAGATAACCCAGCGTGTATCCGATCAGGTTGTGACCGGCCGCGGCCATGATCAGCATCGGACCGACGCTTAGAAGCTTATCACGTGAGCGTGCGGTGATGATGGCGATAATAAAACAGATCCCGGCCATCGCCAGAGCCGGCAGGACGCGGTCCATCCAGTTCTCCGGCCCGGCAAGTAAAACGCTGACCACCAGCTTGGACAGGGCCACCAGGCCGATCAGTCCGCATCCGATGATCGTTCCACTCCGAAGCGTCAACAGGACACCGGCCAGCGCGGACGGGAACACGATTTCAAAGATCCGCGTGCCATCAAGAAGCATGAATGCGGACACGAGTACACCTGTCAGAGCCGTCATCGCCAGGGGGCCGGCCCGGTTGGCCCAGCGCCGGCGTCCATACAAAATAGAATGAGCCGCCAAGCCCGCCAGAATAGGCACAATGATCATATTCAGGATGGAAATCATCATTTCCCAGAAGTTGATGGGAACCAAGCAACCCGCCAGAAGTTTCATCATCAGCGGGGTCATCACCGGCGAGACCAGCGTGGAGCAGGAGGTCATGGTGACGGAAAGAGCTACGTCGCCCCGGGCCAGATAGGTCATCAGATTGGAAGCCACACCGCCGGGGCAGGAACCGACAAGAATCAGGCCCGCGGCTACCTCGGCCTCGAATCCAAAAGCCGTTGCCATGCAGTATCCCGCCAGGGGCATGATCGAAAACTGCAAGAGCAGGCCGATCAGAACAGGCCGCGGCATGGTCAATACCCGGCTGAAATCCCGCAGATTCAAGGTGGTACCCATGCCGAACATGATGATCTGAATAAGGGGAACGATCAGTATCTGAAGATCAAAACCGAACCAGAAACCGAAAGCGTTGGGATAGTACATCGAGGCGGTGACAAAGGCGAACACCCAGAGGGTAAATGCGAAGCTTCGCAAAGAACGATGTCCCATGAAACCCAGGGCCAATAGAATAAAGCCCAATACGGCCACGGTGCCGGTCCGATGGCTCTGTCCCATTATGAGCAAAACGGCTGTTATCATAACCGATAGCAGGAACAGGTAGAGTCCGCCTCTGAACAGGAGTTTTCTGAACCCGACCAAAGATGACCCTCCCGGGGAAGAGGCCGTGGAACCTCCGCAAGATGTTGTTGCAGGTTGTCTCCACCACCGACGATTGAGTCATCACTATAATCTGGAAAGACCCCTGAAAAAAGCCGCCGGGAACCAGATCGCGGACGATATCCCGGAATTGCCCTACATAAGCAAACCGTCCGCGGGAACATAAGGAGGTACGACCCGCGGACGGCAGATTATGCAAACATGCGCCAGGAACCCGTTCCGGTCAGGCTACGGGTAGGAATCCGAACAGGATGCTGCCAAACAAGGTCGACACATAGTCAACGATGGCGGCCGCCAGATTCGTCTGCAAGCCCATCCAGATGCTCTGCCAAAAATCTTGATTTTCAAGAATCATGTTATCTCTCCTTTGAAAAGGTTTGTGGTTTTATAACACTCACGCTCACAACGTTTTCAAGGCCCTGTCTGATCCGTCGCCACCATAAATCCGACCGTTTCCGCCGAGGAATCTTTTTTTCGTTCGACCCGGCCAGGTCGTTTCATTCCTTGGGTGTCCTGCCGTGGGTGGCTCTTGGTTAGGCATGGAGAATCCGACCGACACAGGCCAGTTATCGGCCAGGACGCGCGATCATCCTTCTCCCATCAAGGTTTCATGATGATCGTCCATGCCCACCAGCCTCCCCACGCCCACGGCAGGACGGTTATCCCGTCTTCCGCACCGTCATAGCGCGGATCTGTTCCCATTCCCGAGCAAACAGATCGCGTCGAATCCGTAATCGCGTATGAGCATAATTCCATTCACCGCTCAGCGGCTTCCAGCCAAGGTTATCCAGAAACAAAGCGGTCGTATCCTGAATCGCCGGGGAAAATTCCGGCGTCATCGAGGATCGCATGACCGTCTGACAATTCATCATGGCCCGCGTTCCGAAGGTGAAATTACATATCGCAAAAGCGATTTCCGAAGGCCGCTGATCCTCCCGAAGATTAAGATCGCCGTCGTAAAGAGCATCCACGACAAGCTTCATTAGCATACTCGAGAGTCGGTTGTCGCCGGCCTGAAACAACCCTTCCCCATACGGATGAACACCGCTCAACTGCTCAGCCATGCGTACGGCCTGTATCACCCGGTAGTACCGCGGATAAAGGCAAAAATAAACGCACTCGGCCTCAACTAAGGCCAGTATTCTTTCACGAGTGCGCCCCTTATAGGCGGCGGCCTTTTCGATCAAGGCCATTCTTTGCCCCAGGGACGCAAGTATGCCTTCCGTAAACATCACAATTCATCTCCGCCTTGAATCCCGGTATTCCCGGATGCGGCCGTCATCGGCCATACGCTCACCTCAAGCCAACGATGCGAACAGGTGGTGTCCAAACCTGCACACCACGAGGAAGTTCTATGGTGTACGCGTTAAAAGGATGGCGGAGCCGCAACGGGAAATATCAAGAGCTGCCGGTTAAGAGGAATCAGGATCGGCAAAAACGGCGTAACCCCCTGCTAATCAAGGAGATAAGCCTTTAATCCAGACATGTTGATGTGCATCAAGCGGTCCATCCGCGTTTGAGCGTCTGCCTTAGCGCGTAGCCCCAGATGAGAACCAATATGAACAGAATAACCCCCGCCGCGGAAGCATACCAAGCATATATATCTGTGGTCAGCGGGCTGTTCCGGAGCATATAGCTGACCCACAGGCCGACGATGGCGGAAAGCAGACCAATACGGGCTAGAACAAGGGCCAGCCCGGCGGAGATGACCGCATGGGTGATCCACGGGAAGCCGGTGGCGGATCCCGAGGCTAAGCTGAATCCACCGGTGGCAATCACAATGAAAAAAACATTGGCCAACCAGGAACGCCGCAGCAGGATTCGCAAGAGGAGCATAAGCAGCAAAAAGAATAAGCCCATACACACCGCCGCGATCAGGGCGTCGGCCAGAATACCCAGGGTGTACCGCGGCCCGAACAGCAAGCCCAGTTCTTCGCCGGTCATCGGCAAGAGGGGCAACGTCCGTGGATCTTGGACCCAGGACCGAACAAGAATGGCTAATTGCTGCAAAAGGGTCATTCCGATACCGATCAGGCTCCCCAGGAGAACATCCCGGCCGATAAGCGGATCGCGAGCCTGCCCCATGAGCAACCGACTCCAGGAAATCATCGCCTGCGGCCACAAGCGCCGGACATACGGCTCAAGGGCCAAATAGGAAAGCCAGACGAACACACCGATAAACAGAACATAATGCAGTCCCATGACCAGCAGGCCGACTTCGGCGGCGAAATGCGGGACGTGCTGATTTTGCACGACCCAGCGCAGCATGCCAACAACCAAAATAAAGATCATCAGCCGATAAGCGCCGCTGCGGTCGCTGCAGCCCAATCGCAGGTTTCGTCGCGCAAGAACGATTGCCCCCACCAGGATACTCAGAAACAGGAAATATCTGACCAGCGCTGCGCGATCGATGCCGGATGCTTGAGGGCTACGACCCGCATCCTCGGGTCTTTCCGGCAATGAAGGCGAAACTTTGAAATACACAATACGCCCATTCAGGGCGGCTCCATCCACCTCCACCGGCCCCTGCCAGCTTTGATACGTGTTCGCATAAACCGGTGGTTCGCTTAGCCGTTCGACGGGTTGGAATAAAGACATATCCAGCCCCGCGAGCTCAAAAACCTTGGCCCACGGTGGAGCTGCAGCGTCCGTGACGGGTGTGGCGCGGGGGCCGGTCAAGCCATATTCCAGGAGCCGCCCGGTCGGATCGATCCGGATCAAAACGTTATCCGTCAGCGATGGTGCAACCACACGCTTTTGCACCCCCCATAGCAGACGAGGGGAATACTCTACCGTTTCTCCCTGACGATATTCAAAAAAAACGGGGGAAGGGTAAGCTTGACGAAGAAGATCTTTCAGGGGAAGAGCGCTTGGTGGATGTTTGCGCAAGTCTTCCAGACCGGGCAGATCCACAAAAAACCCGTAGGGTTTCCCTGATACCGGCTTTGTCCCGAAAGTATTCATGATGGTCTGGGCTTTTTCTTCGAGAACGGCCGGCGGCTTGGGTAAACCGGCCTGCGCTATAAGAAGGGTGCGATCCGCCAAGAAGATGACGGCCAGTAAGCCGAGAATAAGACCCGCAAAACCGGCGATCATCCATCCAGCATGAATCCTGTTCACACCTGCGGCGGCCACCAACTCCGGCGAGGGAGTCTGTCCGGCTTCCAAAGCTGCCGCCAGCGGATCGCCACCGGGTAAAGCCGCGGCGACCGCATAAGCCGAGGCAGGCCGGTGAGCGGGATCTTCGTCCAGACACTGCTGGATGATTCTTTCGATAGCGGAATCCATCGCCTCGGCCGTCGTGGGCAAAGCCATAACGGTGGTGGGAGTTCGCTGTCTTTCACGAACATCCCTTTTCGCGGTCCGCACGCCGGTGAACAATTCCCAAAGGACTAATCCGAGGGCATAAAGATCGCTGCTCGTTGAAGCGGGTTGGCCGGCCAGGACCTCGGGGGCCATATAGTCCGGGGTGCCCGCCACGACCGCCACGGCCGGCCTGTCGGACGCCAGAGCGGCGATCCCGAAATCAGTGACCCGCACGTTTCCCCCACCGTCAATCATGACATTGGCCGGTTTGAGGTCGCGATGCAAAACTCCCCGGGCATGAGCGGCCGCCAGGGCCGCACAAAGCTGACGGGCAATTTGCACCGCTTTGTCCGCATGGGGGCGTCCGATACGCCGGAGGAGAGAGGCCATATCCTCCCCATCGATGTACTCCATGGAAATGAAGGCTTCCCCAGCCACTTCGCCCACATCGTACACTCGGCAGATATTCGGATGGGTTATCGTCCGGGCCAGACGGGCTTCATTGTAGAAACGGGCCAGCCATTTCGCATCATGGGTACGGCCCGGAGCGATGAATTTCAACGCAACCGTCTGACCAAGCTTGAGATCGTCCGCCCGATAGACCTCGCCCATTCCACCCCGCCCCAACCGATGAACAATGCGATATCGATTCAGGATTAGGGTGCCGGGCGGGAAACGCTCATGGTCCGCAACCACGGCCTCCGCCGGAATATCGGAGCGAAGGTTGCCCAGCCGCTGCTCAAACTGCTCGGCCACTTCCGTTGGCAGGTTGGTGGCCGTCTCCGGTTCGAGCAACGTGGCGGAATTATGATGGGCCAGCAGGGATTCCACCTCCGCCCGGAGTTCCCGGTCTTCCCCGCAGGCCTGTTCCAAAAAGGCGGAACGCCGGCTCTCGTCCACTTGAGAGGCCGCCAGGAACAATTGCTTGATCTGTTGATGACGCTCCGGAGTCATGAAGAGGTTTTTTCCTGTAACTCGCGGCGCAACCATGCGCGAACCGCGGTCCATTCGCTCTCGATCGTTCGTTGAACTAAACCGCTCTGCGGTAAAAATCGTGGGCGTGCTAACGGTTCCGGGTTGATCATGACGCCGTAGATGGCTTGACCGGATAAGTTTTCTTTCGAGAGCTCTCGTGTGGAGAGCGTGTGGTTTTTCTCGAAAGGAGATGGTCATGACCGAATTACGACGTCGGATGCGGGAAGATATGCAGTTGCGGGGGTTGTGCCGTGGCACCCAGCAGGTGTATATCCATGCCGTGCAGGCCTTGGCCATGCACTACCATCAGTCCCCCGATACGCTGACCGAAGAGCAAGTCCGACAATATTTTCTGCACCTGATCAACCGGAAGCGGCTGGCGGAGGGGACTCTGCGGACCTATCGGGGCGGGATTCAGTTTTTCTATTCCACCACCCTGCAGCGGCCGTTGCCGATCTTCGATCTGGTGCAGCGGAAGAAGCGGCGTCGGCTTCCGGTGGTCCTGAGCCGCTCGGAGGTGCGGGAACTGTTGGCGATGATTCGCCGGCCGGGCCCGCGGATGTGCCTGACCGTAATCTATTCGTGCGGATTACGGCTGAGCGAGGGGACACATCTGCGGGTCAGTGAGGTCGACGGCCGACGGCGGGTGATTCACGTCCGCAACGGCAAGGGCGGCAAGGACCGTTATGTGCCGCTACCGCAACGCACGCTCGAACTGCTTCGGGCCTATTGGGTTCTGGAGCGTCCGCGAACCTGGCTTTTCCCTAACCGGGATCGTCCCCAAGAACCCATGGACCGACATCGGGCTTACAAGGTGCTGAAGGGGGCCCTGCGGGCCAGTGGTATTCTCAAGAAGGTGAATGTCCACACCCTGCGCCATTCCTATGCGACCCATCTCCTGGAAGCCGGGGTAGACCTGCGGGTGATTCAGGAGATCCTCGGTCATCAGAGCCCTCAGACCACGGCGATCTATACGCACCTGACCCCCAAGGTGCTGGCGGGACTGACCACCACCGTCGATCAACTGATGGCTCCGCTCTAACCGTCAGGGATCCCAGTCATGACCGACCTGGCGGAGGTATTCGCTCGTTACGGGCCGGCGTACCTGGATCGGTACGGCCCGGCCCTGCTGCCCAGCCATCGCCGTGCCCTGACCGACGTTCTCCATTGTCGCACGGAACAGATGGGTGGACAGGTCTACCGTTGCCCTCACTGTGGTAGCCACCACTACGTTTACCACTCCTGCCGCAACCGAAGCTGCCCGCAATGCCACGAAACGCAGAGCCGAGATTGGCTCGAACAACGCCGAAGCGAACTTCTGAACACTCCTTACTTCCACGTCGTGTTCACCGTACCGGAGGCCCTGCACGCGAGCCTGCGGAGCCGGCAAATCGAACTCTACAACGTGCTGATGCAGGCCGCCGCCCAAGCCCTGATCGAACTGGCCGGCGATCCCCGTTACGTCGGTGGCCAGGTCGGGGTGCTGGCGGTCCTGCACACCTGGGGCCGAACGCTGAGCTATCACCCGCATGTCCACTGCCTGGTGACCGGTGGCGGCCTGGACACGAAGACCCGGGAGTGGCGGAGTTCACGAGGCGACTACCTGGTTCCGGTCCGGGCCTTGTCGGTCCTCTTCCGACGCCGGTTCCGAGAACGGGCAGAGGCCATCAGCCAGACCCTCCATGTTCCTGCCGCAACCTGGCGGGTTCCGTGGGTGGTTTTCTGCGAGCCCGTCCGGGGCAGCCCCGGTCGGATTTTGGGCTATCTAGGCCGCTATGTCCACCGTATCGCCATCAGCAATGATCGGATCCTGTCCGCCGACGACGGTCTGGTTCGCTTCCGTTACCAGGATCTACGGGATGGGCAAGGGAAAGTCATGACCCTTTCGGCGGAGGAATTCATCCGCCGCTACTTGCAGCATGTCCTGCCCCAAGGCTTTCACAAGGTCCGCTACTATGGCCTCTGGGCCCCTGGACATCGCCCTCAACTCCGCCAACTCCAACTTCTGCTGGGAACTCCCGCTCCGCCTGCCCCGGACGCGGCCCGACCGCCTGGCCCTTGGGGCGAAACCCCAACCGGCTCGGCAACGGCTCCGCCCCCCGGCCGGGTCTGCCCCAGTTGCGGGCAGGGTATCTTGATCCGCATAGGCCGTCTGCCTCGTTACGGAAGGGCCCCCCCATGAGCCGAGGGGATCGACTCACCATGCTCTGTGCTCTTTTTTCAATAGCTCGACCGGGCTACCCACGGTCCGTACGCGCCGGTGGGCCGTCATCCTTCCTTACCGCCACCGTATACGCTGGCTCCGCCGACCCAACCGGACTCGACCTCGCTCCGCCCCCCTTCCCGGATGATCCATCAACACGACCCGAGCCGTTCCTCTGCCTCCCAAATATTCCAAGGCCACACTAAAACCCCAAACGCACACGCGACCGACCGTTCAACGAAGTCTTTCCGCCGGCTCCGCGGCGGAAAAACTCTTTTCGTTT
>CAYNYK010000074.1:0-26753 GCA_964401335.1 uncultured Planctomycetales bacterium | reverse complement strand
ACGAGGTGTAATTCATCACGTTCGTCTCGAACGTGTCATAACGCCCCACGTCGAGCGCGAAGATGCTCCCCGCATACCCCAGAACTACGGTTACGATGATGAATAAATGACTGTTCCGCATGGCCTTGACCCTTGCTTGAAAGAACTGGTTTCTTTTCCCGCTCATTTGGGAGTTTGCCCCTACGAGCACCTCTGTCCGCATCGTGCCTTCTCGAAAACCAAAAACAAATCCGAACACCGGGCTTAAATAGGACAACTCAAGCCCAAGAAAACATTAAAAATATCACACCGTGTCGGGCCTGTCGCCAGATACGGACTGCCTTTCCTTGTTTCAACATCCCGGCGGACGATCCGCGCCGCCGAGGCAGTTCTTAAACTCCTCGAAATCGGTCTGATCCACGTCATTATCAACGTCAAGATCGGCGGCCTCGCACTCGGTGGCCGGAGCCACGCCGCTGCCGCTATAACAGCGTTGCAGATAACCGAAGTCAGTCAAATCCACGTCGCCGTCGGAATCGAAATCTCCGGTGATTCCGATGGTCACGAAACTCCACACATCTCCGGTGGTCGTGCCGTTGGCATTGACCTCGTCGATTCGCCAGTAATACGTGGTCGAGCGGTCCAGACTGCCCGGATTATAGGTGGTCGTTACCTGGGTGGTAAGGTACGGCGGCGGACTGACGGTCCCGAAGTGGACCTTGTGCGAGGTGGCTCCACTGCCGGCCGTCCAGCTCAGGGTGGCCGACGTGCTTACTCCCGTGGCGCCGTTGGCCGGAGTCGGATTGGTCGCCTTGCCCGGCAAGGGTGCCGGATTAACCGTGATCGTTACCTCATCATAGGCGCTCAACGCCGAGTCGCTGGCCGTCAAGCGCAGGACGTAAGTGCCCGACGTGCTGAACGAGGCCGTGGTATCCACGTCATTGGCGTTGCCGAAAGTGACCGTGCCCGGCCCGCTGGTTTTGCTCCAGGTGACAGTGACCGCTCCCGGGGGATTGGGTAGGCCGTCGTCGGTAACCGTTCCGTCCAGATTGGCGCTGCTCGGCAGGGTAATGGTCTGGTCCGGACCCGCGTTGACCTGCGGGGCCGTGTTGGTCGGCCCGCCGCTGCCCTTGACGGTAATGTTATCGATGCGCCCGGTATCCGTCGCCGTGTTGAACTGCCATTTGAATTGCAGGGCGAAGTTGGCGTTGTTGTTGGCCGCGGACACGCCGGCCAGGCTGATGGTTTTATGCGTCCAGGACGTGGGCAGATCGTCGCCTTCGTTCAATTCCTGAACCTTGGTCCACGGCCCGCCGGTCCCGGTGGTGCTGTAGTAAACGACCAGTTTGTCCTCGCAGCTTCCTTCCAGAACAGTGCCGGTACACGTTCCAATGCATCCACTGGCCGGGGCACTGTTGAGGGTGGCGATCACGTCGTACTCGACCTGGATGTTGGTGTACGAAACCGTGGAGATCACTCGGGTAGCGGATGCGCCTTCGCGGGTACAACTGTCATTGCTGTTTGAAGCGCCATTGCCATAGGCTTTGAGATTGCCGGTCGGATTACCGGAGGTCGAATCCCAGACCATCGCGCCGTTGTCATAAGTGCCGGCGCTCCATCCCGCGAACGCCCAGTTTTGGGCGTCGGAGGTGAAGGGGAAAGTGGCGATGGTCTCCGTGGGCGAAGAGACGACCTGGACCTGCCAGGATTCGTCGTCGCTACCGACGGAGTTCGTAGCCCGCACCACGATAGTAAACGTTCCGGTTGCCGTCGGCGTCCAGCCGGAGACATATCCACTGCTGCTGACCTGCACGCCGCTTGGTCCGCTGACTACCGACCACGTGATCGGTGTGGTGCCTTGGGTGAGGCTCAATTGTTTGGTGTATGGGGTTCCCACCGAGGCCGTGTCCGGATCGGGCGAAACCTCCGCGATGAGTGGGGCCACCGGACTCGGATTGCAACCCGGGCAGGCGGCCGGCGTAGCCGCGTTACCCTTGTTCACGTTGTAGACCCGCAGGAGCTTGTACACCGTTCCGGGATAGCCGCCGCACGAACAGATGTTCCGCGGCCCGGCCCGGAAGGTCGATCCGATCTGGATATGCAGAATGTTCGGCGACCAAGTACCCGCGCTCATCGGAGACGGCGGACTGATCTCGGTCAACGTCTGGCCGGGCAAGCCACGATACCATCGCGAAACCGATCCATCCCACGTATAGCGGAATCGGTAAACCGTGGTCCCGCTCCAGGTCAACACGTTGGACCATTCTTCGACGATGCCGCTACCACCCTTAACCGTGCTCTTCGTGTTGTCCTGATTACCGTAATTATCGTTGGCCTTGCGGAAGAGGGCGTAATAGGGACTGTTGTAAAAGTCACCAAAGGTGGTGGCCGGATTCAGTCCGGTGCTGTCACAGGTGGCGAACAACTCGGTCTTGTCCAAGCCAATGCCCGGATAGAGCCCGACCAGATCGAACTCAATGGTACCCTGAGCCCAGGATCCGCCGTAGCTGCTCTTGGGCAGGTCATACCAGACATAATCCTGGCTACGCGGAGTACCCGTCTCGCAACAGTAACCGCCGGAGTGGGTCAGCGTATAACCCGCGGAAGAGAATGTGCCGCTGCCCCACGATCCGGCAATCTTGCTGTTGTTGGTCAGGCAATCCTCGAAGACCCAGTCGATGCTGCAACTCACCGCATTGACGGTCCAGGTCTCGTCGTCGTAGCCTTGGCTGTTCGTTGCCCGGATGGTGATCGTATGGGTGCCGGCCTGCGTCGGCGTCCAGCCGGAAACGTAGCCGCCGCTGCTGACCTGCAGCCCCGCCGGTCCCTGGATCACGCTCCAGGTCGGGGCGGGATAACCCTGCAACAGGGACAATTGCCGAGTGTACGGCGAGCCCACGGAGACGCTATCCGGGTCGGGTGAGACTTCCGCGATAACCGGCGCGGTGTTGCCGCCGACCACGATATCCACCCGGTCCAGATCCAACTGGGCGCCCCCGATATAATAAGTGCGGAATTCCAATTGATGCCCGCCCGGGTTGTTGAAATTCAGATCAAACGCTTGATAGGTGTTGGCCGCGGTGAAATCGCCTCGGCGAATAAGATACGGACTGACCAGGTATTGCCCGGCGGTGGCGTCATAAACATCGATTTGGCAGATACTGGCATTGTCGGCCGTGTTGTTGTCCACCCGCAGATAAAACTTAGCCCGAAGCGCGCCGGCCGACAACGTGGTCGTATACGGGCCGTAAGCCATGAAACAGTTGCTCGATGCGGTCGTCACCCGCCAATCGTCGTTCGAGAGCAACGAGCCACATAAGTGGCTGAAACCACTGCCGCCCTGATAGGAGGCCAGAATACTCGGATCCAACGGCGTCCCCCGCCAGACTTTGACCACCCGGGGAGTGCTGCCATCAAAATAAGTGACCGAGGTCACGGGAGTGTTTTGGTATTGCCCGGTATAAGCGCCGGCCGCGGTGGTGTCGAACTCGTGCATCAGGTCCCAGCTCGTACCGTCGGCGGTGGCGTACAGTCGCGGCCGATTCTCGGTACCGGCGTACAGAATCTCATTGCCCCCCCCGTAGTCGATCACGGTCAACGAAATAACAAACGCCTGTCCGGTGCTGAATACCTGACTCCAGGTGCCGGACGAACTGCGTTTGTAGATCGGACCATTACCCCCGGCGTACATACTCCCCTTAAAGTAAGCGAAGGAGTGGATGGCCTTGCTGGCCAGCTCGGAGGTCCAGGTGGAACCGTTATACCTTTCGATGCCCAGGGTGGTGGCATTCACCCGGGCCCGCCGCCCAATGCCCGCGTACAGATTCGTCCCGTCCGAACCCATCGACCAGACGCGAAGTTGCTCGCCGGTCTTGTAGGTCTTGATTCCGGTCCAGGTCGTGCCATTGTATTCATAAATCGTCAGTGTGGTATTGGCCTCATAGGGCACGACACCGGTGTAGAGCTTGTTGTTGCAGACGGCCATGCCGAACGAGCCGAACTCATAATAGCCCTCGGGTGACATCGTATAGGGCAACGAAACCGACCAGTTACCGGCCGTATCCCGCACCATCACGCCATGATGATACGTGCCCCCGCTATTCGTCTCGCAGGTCATGTACATCTTGTTGTTGTAGACTTTCAGGAAGGTGAGGTTCTCGAAATCCCGGCCGGTGCCCCAGTTGTCATCGAGGAAGTCGTCGGCCCAGTTGCTGCCCGTCCAGCGCTTGACCACGCAGGCCCCGTAATCACCCATCGGCGCAAACAGCGTTCCGTTGAATTCGAGGGGGATAAATCCCCAGTTGGCGTCAGCGCCGGACGAATAACTATCGCCCATCTGCGACCAACTCAAGGCCGGACCGGCCGCCTCGACGGCGTGAAATGATGTCGCAAAGGAAAATGCCGCCGTCACGATAAACAATAAATTTCGAAGACGCATGCCTTCAATTCTCCATTAAGGGCTAGCAGCCGGGGGAGCGGTTTGCTCCGCCAAAGCAATTCTTGAACTGGCCAAAATCAGTCTGATCCACATCGTTATCGCCGTCGAGATCGGCATCCTCGCAGCCACTTGCCGGGGCCACGCCACTACCGCTGTAACACCGTTGCAGATAACCGAAGTCGGTCAAGTCCACGTCGCCATCCACGTCAAAATCCATCTCGTAACGTACCATCACCTGCCAAGACTCATCATCATAACCGTAAGCATTAGTAGCCCGGATGGTAATCGTGAACAGGTTGCCAGATTGCGCGGCGGTGGGAGTCCAGCCGGAGACATATCCGCTGCTGCTGACCTGAATGCCCGTCGGTCCGGCAATCACCGACCAGGACGATACCGGGTTGCCTTGTGTCAAGGTTAGTTGCCGTGTGTACGCCGCGCCCACGAAGGCGGCGTCCGGGTCCGGGGTTACTTCCGTGATAATTGGAGGCACATTTTGCGGTGTACCCCGCCAGACTTTAACCACCCGGGGAGTACTGCCATCAAAATAGGTAACGGAGGTCACGGGAGTGTTCTCGAATTGCCCGGTATAAGCGCCGGCCGCGGTGGTGTCGAACTCGTGCATCAGGTCCCAGCTCGTGCCGTCGGCGGTGGCGTACAACCGCGGGCGATTTTCCGTACCGGCGTACAAAATTTCCGTTCCCCCGCCGTAGTCGATCACCGTCAGGGAAATCACGAACGCCTGTCCGGTGCTGAATACCTGGTTCCAGGTGCCGGAGGGGCTACGCTTGTAAATCGGCCCATTGCCTCCGGCATACATGCTCCCCTTGTAGTAAGCGAACGAGTGGATGGCCGTGCTGGCCAGCTCGGAAGTCCAGGTGGAACCATCGTAGCGTTCAATACCCAGGGTGGTGGCGTTCACCCGAGCCCGCCGCCCAATGCCCGCGTACAAATAGGTACCGTCCGAACCCATCGACCAGACCCGCAACTGTTCGCCGGTCTTGTAGGTCTTGATCCCGGTCCAAGTTGTTCCGTTGTGTTCGTAGATGGTCAGCGTGGTATTGGCCTCGTAGGGTACGACACCGGTATAAAGCTTGTTGTTATAAATGGCCATGCCGAACGAGCCGAACTCATAATAGCCCTCGGGTGACATCGTATAGGGTAGCGAAACCGACCAGTTGCCGGACGTGTCCCGCACCATCACGCCGTGATGATATATTCCCCCGCTATTCGTCTCGCAGGTCATGTACATCTTGTTGTTGTAGACCTTCAGGAAAGTGAGGTTTTCAAAATCCCGGCCGGTCCCCCAGTTGTCATCAAGGAAGTCGTCGGCCCAGTTGCTGCCCGTCCAGCGCTTGACCACACACGCCCCATAATCGCCCATCGGCGCGAATAACGAGCCGTTGAATTCGAGGGGAATAAAACCCCAATTGGCGTCCGAGCCGGAGTGGTAACTATCGCCCATCTGCGTCCAGGTCAAAGCCGGACCGGCCGCCTCGACGGCAAACAAACAAAAAATATGCATAGGGAACATAACAAGAATGAAGAGAACGGGCGTCTTTTTTGACATGGGCCAATTCCTCCCATCCCTGATTATAACTTATAACAATCGGCCTGTAAAACACACCATGGATTCGCTCAATTTATCCATTAAAAGCAAAAGCCTATAGCAAAAAGGAGTCAGGCGTAGTTCATGATATTCCCAAGAGTCGGGGCGTTTTTGCTCTAAGTACTTTGTTATCGGCCGGTTCCGATGGCTTCTTTGGGTGGATTTCCTCGGGTTCACCGGTTTTTAGTTGTTTCCCGAGAATAACCGCGGCAAGACAATCACGATAAAGTAATTTGCATTATTAATTTACCCATACGACCCTTGAAAATGATCGGGGGCGGCGTTTGCAGATTGGGATCAATCTGCTATGGTTCTGCGTAATGTCCAGATTACAAGGGTGGGCTGAGTGAGTCAGGAAATTGCATGATGAGTCATTTTTCCCTTTTGGATGGCGGTATTGTCGGCGTTTATCTGCTGGCCACCATGATCGCGGGGATCATGGTCCGTAAATACGTGGGCAAGGTGGAGCATTTTATTGTTGCCGGTCGGGAGGTAAATGTTTACCTGGGCATCGCCTCGCTGGCGGCCACCGAATTCGGGGTGGTCACCTGCATGTACGCCGCCCAGAACGGTTATGACAAGGGATTTGCCGGGGCAACGCCAGGCATTCTTTACGGCCTGGCCATGCTGATCGTCGGCGTCACGGGATTCTGTATCAAACCCCTGCGCGAGGCGGGGGTGATGACGATTCCCGAGCTTTTCGATCGGCGCTTCGGTCCGCGCATCCGCTGGTTGTCCGGGGTGGTCATCGTACTTGGCGGATTGTTGAATATGGGCATATTCCTGCGCACGGGAGGAGAGTTCCTGATCCATGTGACGGGGGCAACGGTCAAGGAAGGCAGCTATTATCTCGAAATCGCCATGACCGTATTACTACTGATGGTGGCGGTTTATACGATCTTGGGGGGAATGCTCTCCGTGCTGGTCACGGACTTTCTCCAGTTTGTGGTCATGAGCGCCGGACTGATCGCCGTAACGATCCTGATTCTGTTTCAGGTCGGGTGGAGTACCCTGGTCAAGACGGTGGAAAAACATTACGGCGCGGGCGGTTTTAATCCGTTTATTCATCCGGATATGGGTTGGGACTGGGTCGTGTTCAATTTTCTGGCAGCTTTCGCCGCGGTCCTGACTTGGCAGGCGATCGTGCAACGTTTGCTCGCTACCCGTGATTCCCGAACCGGGCGCAAGGTGTACACGGGCACGAGCTTCTTTTTCATTTGCCGTTTTCTGTTACCCGGTATCTGGGGTATCGCCGCTCTTACGGTCATCGGCCCGGATATCGTGGGCGATAAAACTCAACTGGCCATGCCCCAGTTTCTGAGCACACACGTGCCGATCGGCCTGATGGGTATCCTGGTGGCGGCCATGCTGGCGGCCGACATGTCCACCGATTCCGCCTATATGCTCACTTGGGGCAGCGTGATCTACAATGATATTTTACGGCCGTTCCACAGGGGACAATGGACCGAGAAACGCGGCATCCTGATCAACCGTTTTATTATTGCTATGATCGGTATATTCCTCCTGTTTTATGGTTTATGGTACCCGCTGAAAGGCGCCCTTTGGGATTATCTGGTCATCACGGGAACGATCTATCTATCGAGCATGTCCGTGCTGCTGATCGCCTGCTGTTACTGGAAAAAGTCGAACAACTGGGGGGCGGCCGGGGCCATCTTTTTCGGAGCGGCGATTCCGGTGGCTTTCCTGGTGATGCAACAGTTGCCGGCCACGAAGGAGTTGGCTACAACCATTGGTACCAACTATTCCGGCATCGCCGCTTTTGGGATGGCCGCGTTGGCCATGATTGGTGGATCACTACTCAAGCCTCTGTTCCAAACCGACAGGGTGGAAAGGTAAGGCTTCCGATGAATACTTCCTGGTATACCCACTGGTTCTGGCTGCTGCTAACGACGACCTGCATAAGCTGGTATTTGTTCGTGACCCTGTATGTGGCAGTCAAGGGTTTCGCGGATATCCGCAGCATGCTGGCCCATTTACAGGATAGCATTGCCGGCGATGCGGCCGCTCCGTCGGACCATCCATGAAGACCGGACGTAATCCCGTGCAAACGCGCGGCCAAGGCCGCGCCGCGAATCCGGTTTCCGGCCACGCGCCTATAATAATCGATCGAGGCTCACAACCCGATTGCCCCAGAGAGGGAGTTTTAAATGTTCGCGTCATCTTCTAATGTATTGACGCTTGCCGTGGTAGTTGTCGGTTGTCTCTTTCTCGCGGGATGTCCGAGTCCGAAACCCTGGCCGGAAAGCCCGCTGTATGAAACGCCAAACAACGATCCGAATTGGGAGGCGCCCGCCAGCAAGGAGGAAGCCATGGAGGCCATGGCGGGGCATTATGCCCATTACGATGTGGTTGCCTACCAGGGCGAGACGCCCAATGGACCTCTGTCTACATTTGTCGTTTCCTATGGTTTTACGGACCTGGTCATCGAGGACGGGGAACTTGTCGAGTACGACCGCTTTTGCCACGCCGAGCAAAAAGCCAATCAGAATTTCGTCACCACCTTCCCGGATGAGGCTACCCAGGCCATTCTACCCCGGCGTGCGATCGTCGAGGTTTATGAAGAGAATGGATCATGGAAGATATGGCGCCCCTCGACGCCCGCGTTGCTTGGTATCGACGGCGATCCCGATGTTCCGCTGTCCATGGACCCCAACGATCCCCTGATCAACGATGCCGATAACGATGGCAAGCCCGGCGTAACCGTGTTCGTGAAGCTGTTCGGCCTGATACAGGGTGAAATCTATATTGCGCGCCGCGAGATCTTCCAGAACGACATGACCCTCTACTCCGACGGCAGTTTGCGGGGTACCGTGATCGACAATTCGGAGCAGTTGGTGATTGGGGTATCGCTTTCCATCCTGAACACGCCCAACAATCCGGACCAGTGGGACGACCCCGGTCTGAATCCGATCATCCTTATCCCCATTTCTGATGACCTGGACACCTGTGAGGAACTCATGACGAATCGAGATGCACTGTTTCCCCCTGAGCCTGAATTCTGACATATGCGTGGATATACAATACATCTTGCCACCTTCGTTCTTCTCATACTGGTTTTGAGTCAAGGTTGCGCCTTGTTGCCTAACACCGACAATACCACGGACTCCGACCTCGAACTGCTGCTATGCGGCCTGACAAAATGCCCGTTACCCATGATCCTGTGCGTGTTGGAACCTGCTTGCCGTGAAACCCTCACATGCAACTCGCAGTGTGGTTCAGCGGGAGCACGGAGTCAGCAACAAGCCTGCCACCTGGTCTGTCAACTCGGTCTGGGAGAAGAGAGTGAGATATACAGTTCATTGGTTCAATGCTTTGCCGACAACGGTTGTTTACCAACCTTACCCGAGGGCACGGATGGCCAATGTCTGGTTACCCGCGAGAACATTCACAAGGTATATGTTCTCGAGAGCCTTGACGAGATCGAGGGCACATGGCGGGAGATACGAGGCCTGAACTGTGGGGTACCCGGGTCGAATTGGGAAGGCGGCTACGATGCCCTCCCCTGCAGATCGAGTTCCTGGGTCTACTATGCGCAACAGTGGTGGTATCACACGTCCTTCTGTGCGGCCTCGGGAGACGGGAGTTGCAACGAAAAGGGAACTGTTCACTTGATCGCGGAGCCCAGGCTGAGCGACCAGGAACCGGGCCTGCTGGAAGTCTTCTACGTCAACCCACCCCTTCAACCTCAGCATGAACGCTGGTACATCCTTTCCAGACCTGATCCGGATTGGATCATGTACAACTATTGCGGCTCAACTCCGGTCGGCGAGTACGCCGGGGTGAATGTCATGACCCGTGTACCCGAACCGTCCAATGCCGCGATGCCGCCCGAAGTGGACGCTGCTTTTCGACAAGCCGCCAGAGAATTCAATTTTTCCTATGAGGACATGTGTATCACGGATCAGTCCCCATGCCCTACCGTAACGGCGGAAAACGACGTGCAGGACTGGGTCGATGGCTTGTGATCGATGGTGAAGATCGCGTAATTCCTTTAAGAGCCCCACCGAATCGAGTTTCTTCTCTCGGGACTTCCTGTCATTCCGGGCGGGCAAGCATGACCCGGCTTGTATGCCGCGCGATCATGAGATCCTCGCTGGTGGGGATTACCTTCACGGAACAGGGGCCGGCGAGCGAGTTGATCGTCTCGGCGTGGAGACGGTTCTTTTCCTCGTCGAGGACGATTCCCAGATGTTCCAGGCCCTCGCAGGTTTCCGACCTTACGGCCGCCGCCCGTTCACCGATTCCGCCGGTGAACACCAGCGTATCCAGGCCACCGAGCGCCGCCGCCAGCGCGCCGATATTCTTGCGTAGACAGTAGCAGAACATCGCCACCGCCCGGGCGGCGCCGGCATGACGGTCCCGCCGGTCCAGAAGCGTCTTCATATCCGAACACAAACCCGATATTCCCAGTAGCCCGGAGCGACGGTTCACCATGGTTTCGACCTCGGCCGCCGGCATCCCTCTTTCGGTGATCAGGTGCAGCAGCACGCCGGGATCAAGGTCTCCGCATCTTGTACCCATAATGATCCCGCCGATCGGCGTGAACCCCATCGTCGTATCCACGGGCGTCCCGTCCCGGAGGGCCGCGAGACTCGCCCCGTTGCCCAGATGCGCGATGATGACCCGCCCCTTCGCCTGCGGCCCCAGTTTCTCGACGATGTACTCGTACGATAGGCCGTGAAACCCGTACCGCCGCACGCCCGCGTGCCAGAGATCGTCCGGCAGAGGAAAACGCTGAGCCACTTCCGGGATAGCGTGGTGGAACGCGGTGTCGAAACAGGCGACTTGCGGCAGCCCCGGGAAGTGATTCATGGACGCTTCGATGCCGTGCAGTCCGCCGGGGATATGTAGCGGGGCCAGGTTCGTAATCTCCCGCAGATAGTCGATAAGTTCGGGGGTGACCAGGCGTGGGGCGTTGTACCGGGAGCCGCCATGTACGATTCGGTGCCCGACCGCCGCCGGTTTTGCAAGGTTCAGCTGATCGAGAGTATCCAGAATCGCCTGGGCCGCTTTGATATGGTCGGGAAAGACCTGCCTGACGGTGATCAGACGCCGTTGACCGGCATCCTCCCACCATAAATCGCCTGCTTCGAGGCCGATACGTTCGACCCGTCCGACGGCCAGGAGTGTCTCATGCTCCCGATTGATCTGGAAAAGTGAGCATTTGAGCGAGGAAGACCCGGCGTTAAGACAGAGGATAACTTGCGTTTCCAGAGTATTTAACACCATAAACAGATCCTTATCGAAGGATAACGGATTTCATCGCCGCCGCATTCCATAGGGCACTCTTCGGTATCTCCAGCGCCGCCTCGACTATCGCGTACCCCATACGACGGGTTGCGCTCTATCTCGGCCTCGCCGGGGGGGGAAATTCCGGACCGTTTGTGGTATCATACCTCCCTTGTAAGTTGCCGGACACCGGGGGGGACGAGCTTCGTTGCCTACGTCTACGAGGGATGACTATATGACCAGATACCTTTTGCTGGCGTCAATCCTGCTCACCGCCGGTTGCCAGATGACGCCGATCCCCGCCTCCATCGAAAAGTGGCGGGCGCAGGCCAAGCGGGACGTTCCCATAGTCGAGCCTTCGCTTAAAGAAGGGGACATTCTCTTCCGGTTAAGCACTACCCTGTTGGCGGGCGGCCTGGTGAATTTCAGCAAGACCATCGCCGACGCGACCGAAAGCGACCTCTCGCATGCCGCGATTGTTTACCGGGTAACTGACGAGGGCACCATTCTGGTCGATGTTTCGCCGGTGGGGATCTCGCGGCGCTACTTCAGCGACTGGTATCGGGACGGCACCTACAACTTCGTGGTCCGGCGGCTTCGTCCCGAATACCAATATCTGGTCCCGAAGGTGCTGGCCGAGGCGGACAAGCTCATCGCCAAGGACGTGCCCTATGACGATAAATTCGTACCGGACGATGACCGCTTCTATTGCACCGAGATGATCGACCACTGCTTTCGCGCCGTTGGGCAACCGCTGGCCGAGCGAATCCGGATCAAGGACTTCCCCAATAACGGCCTGGTGATGTACATCGGCTGCGCGGTCGGCCGCATCAATATGAACAACGAGGCCGTCATCGTCGGCAATGAAAAGATCGGTCTGTTTTCCTCGCCCATGCTGGAAACGGTGCTCGATTTGCGTACTACCCCGGCCGAATCGAACCCTCGTCAGGAGTCGATCGTGGCCTCCTACGACTCCCTCCCGTCGTCCGGGTCGCGAAACGCGCGGCGAGCGTCCATCGGTGCTCAGTGATCGGGCCGGACGTCGGGTTCGACTCGGCGTGGTTGACAAGGGAGGAATAGTCACGTTTCCCCGGCGGCCAAGACCGCCCGTAAACCGCGGGCGATCATTTCCGACCGGTTCAGCCGGTACTTTTGGGCAAACGCTTCGGATTACGCGAGCAAGCCTCGCTCTTCGGATACGCGGATTTTCTCTGCGCCCCGGCCCACGCGCGGGCGTCCACGTTTGCGAGCCCGGGCGTGTTGTTTCTTCTCGCTCACCGTCAGGGGGCGGCTCTTGAGAAAGGCGAAATCCCGATCATGCTCACGGGTCGCCTCGGCCAGTTCATCCGTCTTCATTTCCGAATATTTCTTGCGGGCCTTTTTCATGCTGATTATTAAAAGGCGTACACCTGCATCTCGATCTTTACGTCTGGCGTCGTGCTGGTTCGCTCTTTCAGGATTTCCTCCAGCCGTTCGGTGACCTGCCATCGAAAAACCTGCTCCCCGCATTTCGTACATACCCCGGTCGGCACGGATCGAACAAGTACCCACTCCTGCCCGTCGTGAAGGGTCTGCTCGGTCACCTTTTCCTCCATCACCCCGCCGCATACGTGGCATTTATCGTAGTTGTAGCTCATAATTCATCCGCCTCGTAAACAGTGATCAACAGCATCGCCCCGGTTTCCTTCCGTCAAAGCTGCCGATCCAGTCTCCGGTACATGATGGCCTCGCTGACGTGCTCGGCGCGGAGGTCGGGTTCGCCGGCCAGGTCGGCGATGGTCCGGGCGACGCGGAGGATCTTGTCGTGAGCCCGGGCGGACAGGCCGAGCTCGGTGAGGGCCTGCTTGAGCATCTGCTCGCCGGCCTCGTCCAGCCGGCAGTGCTTGCGCAACTGCTTGGAGCTCATCCGCGCGTTGAGGATCGTGCTGTCGCGGCCGAAACGCTCGCGCTGGACCTGCCGGGCCTTGAGCACCTGGGCGCGCAGGGCGGCGCTGTCGCTGCCGTCGCGGGCGGCGCGAAGCTCACGGTAAGGCACCGGCGGAACTTCGATATGGATGTCGATGCGGTCGATAAGCGGGCCGCTGATCCGCGAGAGGTACTTGTCGATCTGGGTGGGCGAGCATTTGCAGGGCTTGCGTGGGTCGGTGAAGTAGCCGCAAGGGCAGGGGTTCATGGCCGCCACAAGCATGAACCGGGCGGGAAAGCATATCGAACTGTGGGCCCGGGCAATGGTGACCACGCCGTCCTCCAGCGGCTGGCGGAGAGTTTCGAGAATCGTGCGGGCGAATTCGGGGAACTCGTCGAGGAACAGGATGCCGTGATGAGCGAGAGAGACTTCGCCGGCCTGGGGTATGGTCCCGCCGCCGACGAGGGCCGGGGCGCTGGCCGAGTGGTGCGGCTGGCGGACGGGCCGACGGGCCATGAGGGGTTGGCCGTGATTCAGCTTGCCGGCGGCCGAGTAGATACGCGTGGTTTCGAGCGACTCGGCCATACTCAGCGGCGGAAGGATAGTCGGCAGGCGCTTACTGAGCATGGTCTTGCCGGTGCCCGGCGGCCCGATCAGCAGGATGTTATGCCCGCCGGCCGCGGCGATGATCAAAGCGCGTTTGACGGCCTCCTGGCCGCGAACGTCGCTGAAATCCTCCTCGTAGCGCGAGGCTTCCTGAAAGACGGCGTCCAGATCGATCACGGTGGGTTCGAGCGGTAACTGGCCGGCGAGAAAACCGACCGCCTCGGCCAGGGTGCCGATGCCGATGACTTCCACATCCTGTACGACGGCCGCCTCGGGGGCGTTATCGCGGGGCAGGATCAGGCCGGTCAGCCCACGCTGTTTAGCCAACATGGCCATGGACAGAGCGCCTTTGATCGGGCGGACGCGGCCGTCGAGGGCCAGCTCGCCGGCGATGAGGTATTCGCCGGCGGTTTCCGGTGTGCCTTGCCCGTCGGCGAAGATGACGCCAAGAGCGATGGGCAGATCGAAGGCGGGGCCTTCCTTTTTGACGTCGGCCGGGGCGAGGTTGACCACGGTCTTGTACTTAGGCCAGTTGTAACCGGAGTTGCCCAAAGCGCTGCGGACACGCTCGAGGCTCTCTTTGACCGCTGTGTCCGGCAGCCCGACGATCACCGGCCCGGTCATCCCCCGCGAGGCCACATCCACCTCAACCTCGCAGGCAATGGCGTCAATTCCGACTAAAGCGATACTTTGTAGTCTGGATAGCATGGGAATCTCGCAAAACAGCGTTTATGACATTTTCTCAACGAAAGATTGTCTGCGCGCCTGCCTCCAATGAAACAACACTTAGTTTCGAGGGAATGCCCGATATCGCAATCCATGTTTTGATCCGCGGAATATTCAATCGTCGTGAGGCCCGAAATCAAAAGTATTTTGACCGTCAGGTTTTTTCCTCGCAACACCGCGCCATATTTTCGCCCCCTTATGATGCTTCGTGCAAAATATGAGCTGATAAAGAGGTTGTCGCTGCTTTATGCATATTCGCTCGTATTCGAACTCCTTATACCCGAGCAATTTTAGGCGTTCAACGTATACATCACGCAGAATCTGGGCCCATCTGTCATTTGGATATTTTTCCAATTGCGATCGCCAGTTGCTACCATGCCCCAGGACCAAGTCGAGATTAGAATTCGGGTTGTCTTTGTATACATATTGACAGTTCCTCAATGCATCAAGATGATCGGGAAAGAAGATAACCAAATCCATTCTTTTGCAGGCAAGAATTTTCAAGGTTTCGTAGTGTAAATGAAGACCATAGGGATCGAGAAAAGCAAGTGAAAGAGCCTTTTCCGGGATAGCTTTCACCACTTCATGAACCATTTCATTGGCGTCGCCGTGAAGTATTTGGGCATCTGCTCTAAAACGGCTCATCCGCATCCGAAGAGCATGATATTTTTGCTCATCATTATCGCAAAGATGAAGGTTTGTGAAAGCAAATGGCGCCTGAGCGGCAATGAGAGGAGACCCCCATTCCAGCCGTCCTGACACCTGCAATCGTTCAATACCTGCCCCGGCGAACAAGTCCACATAATGCAAACCGGACCATTCCTTCTCCTTCATTGAAGTGGTGAATGCGTCGACATATCTGAGCAGAAAATGGTGTTTGTCTCGTGACCATTCTCCAACCTCTGTGATGTACAACCCATCATTTTCAGGTGGCGGCAACTTGAACATACTTTGCTTCCCCGCGTAATACCAAAGAAGGCAGCGCATCCCACGTTCGCCCCTCCAGGAGCCGGCCGGCTTTTTTCTTGTTTACCCCGCCCCATTGTTTGAAGAAGAACGGTACACCCTGCGCTCGGCAACGATCACGTATTTTCAATACCCATGACTCCTGCATAGGTCTGGCTTTGGGGCCGGATTCGCCGCCGACAATGACCCAGTCAATCCCTTTTAACGGCAACCGTGGTATGGGGCCGAGCAGCGGTTCCAGGGAAAGAAACCGAATCCTGGCCGGAATCTGTCTCAGGTATCCGATTCGATTGACGTACAAGCCGCTTTCGACACTGATTCCCATCCATACGTTGTCCGGCCAAGTGAGACATGACGCATATTGCAAGGCCAGCTCAGGTCTTTTTGTTAAAACCTGGTAGGTGTGTCGGGGGGTCGCCTCCATAACTTGAAACACTTGTTTGATAAACGCGAGGGGTACGCCCTCATGAAAGAGGTCGCTCATGGAGTTCACGAAAACGATTCGCGGCTTTTTCCACTCGATAGGAACATTTAACGCCTTTGGATGAACGGTTACTTTGAACCCGTTGCGGTATTGATCGACGCCCATGGCCTGGAGTCTGTTGGCCATACGCTCGGCGTAACAGTTTTTGCACCCGGGACTGATTTTGGTACATCCGGTGACGGGATTCCAGGTCGACTCCGTCCACTCAATGGATGAACTCTGAGCCATAGAGCACCTCAAGGCGTCCTAACATATTCCTTACATTACCATGCGGTATCGCCATTTTCAAGATATTCAAACCCTTGCACCATAAGATTTTCCAAGAAAGCCCATTCGATTTCCATGTGATGGACGCAGTCCCTAAACGCGTGATGAATGGCATCCATTCCGACTAAAGCGATACTTTGTAGTCTGGATAGCATGGCGGGGATTGTAGACGAAAGCGGGTGCAAGAGCCAATCGGAGGGGTATTTATGTTATACGGACCATTCGGGGCTTCACGAGGTTGCGATCAGGCCGTAAGGCCTTGCGGATATCGACACCGGTTGACGCGTATAATAAGAGCGACCTGCGCCGCGGGCGGGGGCGTCGCCGCGGGTCGGAAGCGGAATGGAGGAGACTTACGATGAAACGACATGCCTGTTCCATCTTGTGCCTGACGGTATTCGCGATCGTCCCCGCAGCCCGGGGGCAGAGTAGCGAACTGGACTTTACGGATATCTCCGCCATTGGCGAAGCGGCCACGGATACGTCAAGCCAAGCGGTCCCCGATCTCGGTCAAACTATCCGGCAGGAACTCCGCGGCACTCTGGCCCAAGTGCTGGCGGACCTCCTTCATGAATTCTTCAGCGATCTACGCGCATCTCTCGGTCTACCCGAGGTCTCGACCAATGCCGCCATCGATCCCCTGACCATCCTGGAATCGATAATCGACAACGCAATCACCACGGCCTTGGAACCACAAACCAACAACCCATAGCGATAAACGCCCCGCCTGCCCTTCGCGTCGCTCTTGCACGGCGCGTGGTTTACGCACGGGTGCTGAGTTATCCCGCACAGGACGCATTATACCGGTGAGAAACCGGGCACGGAGCAGAAAGGGTCTGCCCCCTAAACATCCCCCTCGATAAAGGATATCAAGGGGGATGATGTTGCCCTTGTTTCTTGATTTGGCTATCGCCGTCGTAACAACGCCAAGCTACCCAGGACCAGTAACACAAAGGCGGCGGGCTCGGGCGTAATCACGAAGGCCAGATCCAACGACTCGCCGCTGAGCGGGTCAATCAGCTCGTGCCACTGCGAAGGATTAGGCAATGGTCCGGTACCGGTCCAATCCGCCCAGACCGCGTCATCCATATAGTGTTTTCCGGTAAAAGGCGCGGGATACTTGTCCACGTCCGCGTTCTTCCAACCCCAGTGGGTGTTTACCGGATCGGCCACGGTGACCTGGATGTCCAACCAGTAGACGGTACCCTCAATCTGGTGGAAAGCTTGCGACTCCGGGATAAACATGTTGTACTGGAAGTAGTTCCGGTGGTCATCTTCGTTGTACAGCCCCGTGTTGGGGTCAAACCACCCTTCCATGGTTTGCGGATCAATAGGCCTTATCTGGGGTTCGAGGTCCCGATACCAAAGCACGCCCCCGGGAACGCTATAACCATTGGGACCGTTCGCGATATTGCTGTGGATGCTCAGATGCACATTGGTGATCATGCCGGTCACGCCGCCTTTCCACGAACCCCAGAAGTGAATGTCCGTGATCGGGCCGGTCCACGTGCAGGTGAAATCGTCCGCCAGGATTTTCGGCCGGGTCGCGTTAACGTCCCACCCGTCCTCATCCGGTAATTGCGGGAAGTGCATTTTATACCCGTCACCAGGGGCCCAATCCGCCCAGGCGGACGTGGCCGCAACCGCCAACATGAGAGATACAAGCATGAGTAGACTTTTCATGGTTCTTCCTCCAAAAAGATGACTTTTTACAGAAATGCTATTTCGACGTTTGCAGAGGGAATGATGTAGAGTGAGGGAAGTGCCTCTGACCCTTCTCCGCCGATCTGCTGCTCAATTTATATATACCCATTTGCTTAAAAACAAAATAACTTCAAAATCGAGACTGGAAAGCCGGCCGGCCGGCCCCGAGGAATGCCCGTGGTCGGCCGGGGAAAGAGGCCCAAATCCTTGCCCCATATGGTTTTCTTCGATACCCGCAAGTCATTTGTTATTCGCGATTGCTTCTGATGAAACGGGTCACGATGATTTCCTGGTAACTGGAGTTTTGCAAAATGCCCTCGGTGGATATCCTGACCCTCGTTTTTACCCCCGTCAGCGGGGGTCAACACCCCCAAGGAGGCGGTTTTAGGACGACTTTGCAAAACTCCAGCTGGTAAGTTTCTCCCATTTCCGTTCGTACCCAAGGACGGCCAACATCACGGGCCACACACGAATAAAAGCAAAATTAATTATATTTGTTATAAATATTGCTTTATATAACAAGCTGTTTACCACAGGACGAGATTTTGAATCTAAAACGTAATTGGGTTGTTTTTCGGTTTCGGTAGAGTTATTACATACGCATAATAATCATTCTTGCTTGCCTTGGGAGCAGACAGCCCTGATGAATAGGGGATTCTTCGCACAAACTCAGGGTAATGCCAATTGTGTTTTGATTCTCCCATAATTCCAGCCGTTTTCGAGGCGATCGACCACCCAGCCGATCGTCTGACTCAACGTCTCGCGCAGGACCGCCCCGCAGGCTTGCCCAATGGTCGTCAGGCGTTCGAGTGCCCACTCCCGCGCACGACCCTGCCGCAACTGTCGCATGAGAACGCTGTGCGCCAGGAAAACCATGTACAGGCGGCGGGTCTGCCCCCGGCCATTCCTGAGCTGGCTATCGCCCATGCCCAGATGCTGCTTGCCGTCCCGATGGAAGCACTCGGTCCCGCGCCAACGACGGCGGTACACGCGAAGGATTCGACGGATCTCCCCGTACGTTTTGTTGCTGACCAGGATCTTGCTGGCCTGACTGCTGTTGCGGCGTTTCTACAAGATCACGATTCGGACGGGGTGGTTGACCTCGGGGATGCGGATGCTCTTGGTGAAGTACCATTGCCGGTCGTCGCCGATGTCCACGGGCTTGCGGTCTTCGGAGCGGATCCGGGCCGCGACTTCTTCGGCCTTGAGCAGCTCGCCGCGGAAGAGGACCTTCCGGTTGAACTTGAGATCGCCCACATAGCCCCACTCCCGACTGTGGATGTGGTTCAGGTTGGCAGCGTGCGTGAACCAGCTGTCGAACGTGAAATCGCCGGGAATATGCTCGTGAAGAGTCCAATCGATCAGTTCCCGGAACAGCACCTTGTGGTCGCGAAAAGGCGCTTGTTGCTCCGCACATTGCTCCCGCTTGATGAACCGGCGAAACTTCAGGGGGTAGTGTTTGCCGCTGGTACAGACGTAGTTGACGATCAGGTAGTCGTGGGCGATCTTGTACCGCTCCTCGGCATGGTCCCAGAAGTAGCCGGCGTCCTCGATCAGCTTGCCGTTGTGATCGACCAGCACGTTGTCCCGAGCAATGCCGCTTTGGGCACTGTAACGGGTGGAGGGCTCCTTCTGCATCCAGCGGAGCCGTTGCCGGTTCAGTTCTTCAACGTCCCACGCCACCTCGGTCAGCCAGCGGTTCAGGCAAGATTGGTCCGTGGTCACCGCGAACTCCCGGTTGATAGCCGAGACATTCTTGCGGTCGGCGACCAGCAGACCGGTGAGGTACTCGGCGAAGTGCACCCGTTCGGGCTCGTTGGCGAACAGGCGCCCGAACTGGGCAAGGGCTTCCTTGACGAGGGTAGGGAACTCGACGATGGCCGGCATGATGGGATCCGCCGTGACCCGAAAAGGCGTCCTGCCGTCAATTGTCATCGTCAAAATGCCCATGAATCATCAACGAAATGCTACTTTGCAAAAGTCCAGTTCAGGAGACAAATTCACCGGCCTTTCCCGAAGGGCGGATAAATCAATAGTTTTACGATTGGTCTGGGGTAAACTATTTCATTTCTTTTCCATGGCCTCCCATCAAGCCCGCTTCAGGGGCGGTCGATTTAAGCACCACGATATCGGCCAAGCAGGGCCTCGCCGGTCGGCGGGCAAGGGTTGTTTTTTGGGGGGCACTCCACCAACCGCATGAAGTCCAAAGCATTACCGTAGGCTCACTTCAGACGACGGCGGGAGTGGAGGCCATCACTCATCCCGTAGAGAATGGCCCCGCCAGGACCAAGGGAGGGATCAGCGGTTGTCCAGTACCCCGCGGCAGCGATTCTCCCAAGCGGTTTATTCCGATAATTCACCACGGAGGTCCCTGAAAAGGTCACTCGTCCGCAACAGCCTTGCTCAATCCACCAACTCACTCACAGATTCCACTGGCGGTGACGACCAAGCGGCGGGGTTGACCGGCCGTGCTTTCTTCGCCAAGATGTTAGGCTTTAGCCGAACGCCGGACCGGTCGGCACCTTGGGGTGGCGGCCGGTCATACGGTATAATGACGGTTTTGATAAACTTTTGTAGTAATCACGGACGAGAGTGGGCATGACCGATTTTCCCAACGATCCCGTACAGCCGCGTTTGGTTCCACCGGCCACCGATGAACCCTTCCTCCCGGACCCGGTCGCCGGTACGAGGCGGTCGGCCGATGGCTTGAAGGAAGGCTACATGAATTCTGATTACCCGGTGGATTCCCCGTCGCAGGAAAGCAACCCCGCCCCGCAGGCCGATGCACCCTGCAGCGCGGATGGCCATACCAATGACGTAAGCGAGGCCGCCGTTACCCCAACCCAGAGTCCTGAAGAAATGGAAACCGTCGCAGGCATGGCCAACGAACCGGCGATAAGCGAAAAAACCAATATCCGGGAAGGCACGGTCGTTCGACTAACCGCCGAGTATGTCTTTCTGGATCTGGGTGATCAAACCCAGGGGGCCATTCCGCTTATCGAATTTGCCGGTCAGCCGCTCCCGACTGAAGGCGAAAAAATCTCGGTGCTGATCGAGCGACAGGATCCCGAGACCGGCCTGTTCGTCCTCAGTAAACGCCAGGCCGACGAAATGACTTTCTGGGAGTCGGTCAAACCCGGCGACGAGCTGGAAGGCGTGGTCACCGGAATGAACAAGGGCGGATTGGATGTGGACATCGGCGGGGCCCGCGTATTCATGCCCGCTTCCCATGTCGACATCAAACGCCTGCACGATATTTCCGTGCTGATCGGCGAACACGTGCGCGGCGTGGTCACCCAGGTCGATCGGGCCACCCGCGATCTGGTACTCAGCCGTCGCAAGTATCTGCACAAAGAGCAAAAACGCAAAAGGGCCGAGATGCTCAACGCCTTGGTCATCGGCGAAACCCGCTCCGGTACCGTCTCCAACGTCACTGAATTCGGCGCCTTTGTGGATCTTGGTGGTCTCGACGGCCTGATCCATGTCACGGATATGAGCTGGGGGCACGTGAAGGATCCCAAGGAGCTGCTCCAGCCGGGCCAGACGGTCGACGTCAAGGTTTTGAAAATCAATCGCCAGACCGGAAAAATATCTCTCGGCCTCAAGCAGCTTCAACCCGATCCATGGGAGAATGTCGAGCAGAAATATCCGGAAGGGCACAAGCTCCGGGCCCGCATCGACCGTATGACCGACTTCGGTGCCTTTCTTGAATTGGAGCCGGGGATCGACGCCTTGTTGCCGCTCAGCGAAATGAGTTGGTCCAAGCATGTGAATCATCCCTCCCAGGTCGTGAAAGTGGGGGATACCCCCGAAGTCGTCGTGCTGAAAGTGGATGCGGCCAAGAAACGTATTTCCGTCGGCCTGAAGCAATTGACCGAAAATCCCTGGGCCAGCGCCTCCGAACGGTTCCCGATCAATTCCATGCACAAAGGCAAGGTGGCCAAGCTGGCCGAGTTCGGCGCTTTTGTCGAATTGGTTCCCGGTATTGAAGGACTGATCCACATTTCCGAGCTTTCCGAGAAACGGGTCAAGGCCGTCAGTGATGTTGTTCAGGAAGGCCAGGAAGTGGAAGTGCGTGTGGTTAAAGTGGATACGGAAAGTCAGCGGATCGGCCTGTCCCTGAGACCGGCACCGGCCCCGCGGCCCGCCACCGAAAAAACCGCTTCGGAGACTAAAAAGAAACCCCAAAAGAAACGCCCGCTGCGCGGCGGTTTGTCCAGCCATTTCACCTGGTAACCGTTGGGTCTCCCGGTTGGTTCCCCTGGGTTTCCATGCGCCCCACGAAAACTCCCTGGTACCCCTGTCTGATGCGATAATTTTCTCATCCCGGCCAATCGGTTCAACCGATTTTACTTGTGGACCAAACCAAGAAGGGTAAGTACCACCGTTGTCTCTGGAATCGGGAGACAAAAGATGATCGCCCGCGTAATCCTTGCCTTGTGGCTCGCCTTACTTGTCGGTTGTCAGGACCAGCGCCAAGAGGTCTATCGGCACCGGGATCAAACCGTCCGTGTTGATGTTTTCAAGGGAGCGGTGGATGTGGAAGTCAATCCCCCGGGTTCAAAATCAACCGACGTGCATGTGAGTTGGCCTTGACCGCAATCAGGCCGTCCCCGCCTTGGCCCGCAGACACATCTGGATGAGTTCGTTCACTTCCTGGTTGACCTGCTCGATGGATTGCGCCGCTTTCGCCGAGGTTTCAAGAGCGGCGGCCGCATGCCCGATCACATCGAAACCATAGCCGCCGCAGGAGCCCTTCAATTGATGGGCAATGCGCGTCAACTCGGTAAGGTCGCCGGTGCTGACACATTTTTCGATGGAATGAACCCGTTCCTGCAATGCATTCACGAACTCTTCCACCAACTCAGCCATTTCAGGATCGCAACCGTATTGACTGATGATCGGAGTTGACTCAACGGAAGACATAAGTTTCCACCTCGGCACGGGTTTTTATCAGACCAAAAATTCTCTCCGGGACATAGCTTAATTACCTATCGGCAGAGGCGGGGAGTGAATGAACTTATAAACCCGCTTGACGGCGGAGGGCGGAAATGCAAGGGGCAATAATCCCTTTGCCCGCGAAGGATGAAGAGGTTTTACGGTGCAGGGGTGCTCCAGCCTGATTATTTCCCCGCGTAATCGATGATCCGGGCGATTTCGGTTCGGAGGTTTCGGCGATGGACGATGCGATCGATAAACCCGTGTTCGAGCATGAACTCGGCCGACTGAAATCCCTCGGGCAACTTGGCCTTGATCGTGTTTTCGATGACCCGCGGGCCGGCAAAACCCACCATCGCCCCCGGCTCGGCCAGATGAATATCGCCCAATGAGGCGAAACTGGCAGCCACTCCGGCGGTCGTCGGGTCGGTCATGACCACGATATACAAGCCCCCCGCCTCGTCCAGCCGGGCGACGGCGGCCGAGGTTTTGGCCATCTGGACGAGGGAAACCATCCCTTCCTGCATGCGGGCCCCGCCCGAGGCGGTCACCATCACCATGGGTATATTTTCGTCGGCCGCCCGCTCGATGGCGGCGGTGACTTTTTCACCCACGACAGCGCCCATAGAGGCCATGATAAAGAACGGGTCCATGACGGCTAGGATAACCGGTCGCCCGCGAATAAACGCCTTACCGACCACCACGGCCTCATATTCCCCGGTCGCCTGCTGAACCTGGCGAATCCGTTCCTTGTATTTGAGCCGTTCCTCGAATTTCAGCGGGTCGGTGGTAACCAGGTCCGCCAGAAACTCCTCGAAGGTGCCCTCGTCGGCCAGTTGCTTGATTCGGGTTCGGGCGGGGATTCGGTGGTGATAGTCGCATTCGGGGCAGACGTGGAGGGCCTCCTCCACCGCCTTCTGATAGACCGTCGCTCCGCACTTGGGGCATTGGGTCCAGAGTCCCTTGGGTACATCCACCCGGCCGGCGCCGGGCTCGGTGGCCGCGACCGGCGGGGTCGATGCATTACCCGCCGCTGGTGTCGAAATTTCCTCTGCCAAGGCCGGCTTCTCCTATATCCCGACCCCAATAAACCGAGCCGACGGACCCCCGCCGGCTCAAACCCCACCTTTTTAAGCATTCTCGCCCATCTTGTCCACCCGCCGGGGTTCGCAGCTCACCGGACAACTAAATGCAGGAAAACCAACCTGAAGGTTGATCGACAAAAAGTCTTTGTTGTCGGCGGCCGGCTTACAACATGCCGACCTGTTTGGCGTAGTTGAAGATGCCGCCCGCTTCGATGATCGGGGCCACGTCGCCGAGCGGCCGCAGGGCGTAGGTCTTGCCGGAACCGCGGACCCGTAGCGCGTTTTCCGCCGGCAGGATTTCAACTTCCTCGCCGGTGGCGATTTCCGCAGGAGCGCCCGATGCCCATTCAAACGGGATCAGGTACCCGCCGTTGACCGAGTTGCGGTAGAAAATCCGGGCGTAGGATTCGGCCACCACCGCTTGCACCCCCGCTTCCGCCAGGGCCAGCGGAGCATGTTCCCGCGAGCTGCCGCAACCGAAGTTTTTCCCGCCGATCACGATACGAAACACGCTGGTGGTGTTGGCCTCATCGGATTGATCCACGAAGGGAATATTCCCCTTGGGCAAACCCGCCTGGGCCGGCGGCACGCCGATCAAAGCATAGCGGCCGAACTGCTTGCGCTCCTCGGGGATGGCCGGGTTATACATCAGATAATGGGCTGGGATAATCTGGTCCGTATCGATGTTGTCGCCCAGAACATAGGCTTTACCCGCTATCGATCGATTCATCTGTTTCCCTCGCGTCTGAGTGCCTGGCCGTCGTCGGTCAGCGTGCCATAGGGTCGTATCCATTGCGGCCGGTCATTATATCGTGTTCACCGGCGTGGAGAACGGCCACCGTCACGAAAAATTCAGCTCGGATTGTTCACCACGGAGGCCCGACCAAGCGGGTCTGCGTGGTAAAACCCGATAACGTCGACCCTGCCGGGCCGAGCAGCACCGGCGAGACGCCGGTGCCACACCGGTTTTAGGACGCAGTCTTAATCGCGATCTTATCGAACACGATATATTCGCCCAGCCGGTGTTTGGCCACCGCTTCGATGCGGACCTCGATGGTGCGTCCGGCATAAGCGCTCAAGTCCACGGTTTCGGTGACAAACTTCCCGTCGGTTTCGACGTCCACCTCCTTAAGCAGCTTGTTATCGGCGTATACTTTCATGCGGTTGGCCCCACCTTGACTGGAGGATACGTCGATCGAAAGGTTCACGGCCGGCCGGTCCGGTACTTTGAGGTAAGCCGCGAGAATCGTCGGCTCCGTCAAGCTTACCGAGTGCAATTGGAGCACGTTCTTGCGCCCGTGATGTTCACTGAAAAAGCCGGGGCACATCGAATGCCCGCATACCAGTACATGCCATGCCGGGTTCCACCATTGCACATGATGGGCCTGGATACCGTTCTCCAGTTGCACCTGCTGATTGGTCCATTGTTCCAGGGGAGCGGCCTGTGGGGTTTGCAGGGGAATGTTGTAATTGTCCCCGCTCACCGAACCGGCGGCCCGTTGGATGATCTTCTCGCTCATCCGCTGACAGGCGGGGATCAGCGAATTAAACGAGTAATCGGTATAGGAAAACTTGGTGTCGGCAATCTTTGCGATCCCTTTGGTATACTCGGCATCGATGGCGTCGTAACCGATCATACACCCGAGAATCCCGGCCGCGCTGGAGGCGTTGCAGTCAGCGTCCTGACCGCAACGGGTGGCGATTTCCATGGTTTTGAAAAAATCGCCCTCGCCGTACAGTAGCCCGATGGCGACGTATGCCCCGTTGAGATGGGCGTCGATACTCAGGGCCGAACCCTGCTCGCAATCCTCATCGTCGTTCCAGCGGTCCTCGATCAGCCGCCAGGTAGCCCGCCAGTCTTTGGGATTCCGCCGGTACGCGCGGAGCACGTCCTCGATGCATTGCGCGTAGCGCGATTCCGACGGAATGCACGCCAGACCCGCCCGCACCACCTTCTCCACGTCGTGGTTCTCGAAATAGGCGGCCGCATACATGCCCGCCACAAACAACCCGCCATACACTCCGTCCCCGTAATTCATGACATGCCCGAAAACGTTGCCCAACCGATTGGATTCCCTTGGCAGCCCCGGACAGATGATGCCGAACAAATCCGCCTCGATCTGGAAATCGATATCGTCGGCATGGCGGTTGTACAGGGGATGCCCGGACCACGGGGGCATGATGCCATGTCGGCAGTTTTCCCGCCCATGGTGGTTGGCGTGAGCCAGGCCGTACTTGGAGTCGGCGAATTCCCGGCCGGCCTGTTCGTAGGTGATGTCCAAGCCGTATTTCTCCAGGGTCATCAGGAAGGTCATTTCCACATAGCAATCGTCCTGTCCGATGGCCCCCTCGACCATCTCGGGCTTCCATTCGTGCAACGGTCCCTCGATGGTGTTACCAACGGCGCGGAACTCGTAGGGTGCCCCGTAGCAGACCCCGATCATCTGGCCGGCCCAGGCCCCCTTGCATTTATCGATATACACCGCCTTGGGTAACGATTTTTCCTGGCCGACGGCCGCGCTACAGGAAAACAACATGCCCGCCAGTCCAAACCACCCCAACACCGAACATCTCATGATCCTGGTCTCCTTTGTTAGGTCAACCAAAGTTCCTTGCCGCGGTTAGAATATACCCCAAGTGGCGACGAATGGCGAACGACCAGTCGATGGCTCGGCGCCGCGGGTGTATCCGAAGAAAGGCATAACTGTTTACCGCCCGACCTCAGCGAGGTCGTGCCAGCCTATCGGAGATACGTTATATTGCATGGTGAATCGACCGAAGAATGTCCCGTTTTTTCA